>NZ_ATYV01000013.1 GCF_000427865.1 Corynebacterium sputi DSM 45148
AAATAGCACACCCCCACCCGACGGGGTATAAATGGGATGCGCAAAAAATACGGTTAATGTTTAAGCAGCCACCGCTAGGCGCTGCCGGCATCATTAAACCGAAGTAAATAATAAGTACATCGGCACACTATCGAGTTCTCAAAAAACATTCGCACACCCTGCTCATCAGATCATGTCCGACTCGCCCAGGCAGCAAGAGAAAAACTTAGTTCCTCACCTTCTCGGTGTCAAACCGAGCAGAGAAGAAATTTTCTCAGCGTCACGCTGGCTACTTCTTGTGCTGGACACCGCGAAGCCATCACTGATTATTCTCAGTAGTGGATTCCCCTTGGTGTCTCGCTCGGTCCGTGCCTCGCTGACTCGATATACATTAGCCATACGTGGCCACTCACCGCAAAACACGTGGTCATCCGCGTTTTTATGGTTAACACTTCCGGAAATGTGTCACTCGGGGTCCTTTCCGGCCCCGTCGACGGTTCCGTTTCGCACCGCAGCCGTCGTTCCCACTGTCGCGATGACTGCCATTCCGCCAGCCATCAAGAACACCGACGCAGATCCGGTCGCGGCAGCCAAGAGTCCGGCCACTGGAGGAATGGCGACCTGCGCCAGCCTGTTTCCAGTCAGACGTACAGAAAGCGCCAGCGCCCGGTCCTGCTCCGGAGCCAACTGGGAAACCCACGTCATCGTCATCGGCATCAGCATTCCCCATGTGAATCCACAGATGGCCGACCCAATGAATAGGTTCACCGGCCCTCCGAACCACGGAGCCGCTCCCATCGCCAGCATCGATACCGCTCCGATGACGGAGGATCCCACTAATACCCGGTTCCTCGGGAGGTTCTTCAGGATCATTGGCATGAAGCCACGCGCAACAACCGCAGCTCCACTTCGTGCAGACAAGATCATCGTCACAACAGCGACGCTCAACCCGAGCTCCCGGCCAATTAGCGGCATGTACGCAATCATCAAGTCGATTCCGACGATGACGGTGATCGACGCGAACATTGCCGTTCCCATTCCCTTCTCCTTAAGGAGCGCACCAACACCGATATGAGGTTCCGGTGTCGAGGTGTCGGAGGGTGGAGGAAGGAAACGTCGGTAAGCGGTGGCGTTAAACCACCCGGGGATAAGGACGAGCAGACCCAGCGCCGTCAGCGCGAGCAGCGCTGGCGTCGTATCGACACTTCCGACCTGATCCTGCCCGGATGCGGCAACTGCACCGGAAATGAGGATGCCGGCGAACTGGCCGAGCGACACGCCAAGAGTGAAGTAGGCGAACATGGAATCCAGCCCGGCCGTGGAGCCCCGCAGATGCGCGACCATTCCCTGTGCTGCGATCAGGGTCACCAAGAGAGCGAAACCCATCAGGACGTAGCCAAGAAGGAGAATGATGAGGTCGGGGGACAGGGCAATCATCAGCGCCGAGAGCACCGTCGTCACCAAGCCGATCCGCATCAACGTTGGCGCGGCACCGGCATCTGCCCGCTTTCCTGCCGCGACGGCCACCAACAGAGGAACCAGAGAGAACGCCGCGGTGAACACACCGATCGTCGTCGCGTTGCCACCGAACTCAAGAATCCGGTAACTAACCAACATCCTTGCACCGCTGAACACTGCCTGCGTGCCGACCGAAACGGCCACAAGAACGAAGAACCAACGCTTCAGGTCGTGCTCATTCGAATCGCTGGAATCGTCCGTGGGCTTTTTCATGTCGGTGATGGTACCGCCGTTCACCGCGGCTTTTTCCGGAGGGTTTTCCATCAAAAGCGATAGGCGCAACCACCGAGGTCCGACAAACACAGCGCCACGTCATGCATCCTTGGGGGAGCCAAGACGCTACTGACGATAGAAAGAGACAGAAAATAATGCTTGAGCGAACTCTCGTGTACGTGGATACCTCTTACCTTTTGGCGAGCTTCTACAACTCCTGGGACAGCGGGGCGCGCGGTCAGTTGGAGATAGATCTGCGTGGTGTCGTGCGGGTGTTGGACGAGATGATCAGTCAACAGTTAGGCCAACCGATTCAACGACAGTTTTGGTACGACGGCATCCCGGAGTCGGGGCCGCACCGTTACCAGCGACAGCTACGTTCCATCGACGGTGTGCAGTTGCGCGCCGGTCAGTTGATCGAGTGGGGTGACCGCAGGACCCAGAAGGGCGTGGACACGTTGCTCGTGGTCGACATGGTCACGGCCGCTTTCCGCAGTCATGCTTCCGATATCGTTTTGGTCTCCGGCGACGCCGATATGCTGCCAGGTGTCCGCGAGGCGGTGAAATCCGGTGTGCGCGTGCATCTGTACGGCTTCGGCTGGGATTCAACGTCTTCGGCATTGCGGTATGAGAGCGATACGACCACGATCCTCGACCCGCGTGAGGACTTCGCCGAGTCGATGCGGTTGAACGTGCTGGAAGGTCCGCTGCAGCCGACCGTCCGCAGCAAGCCCCTTGGCGATTGCGAAGAGCCTGAGGGCCAGGAAGCGGTTCCGGTGCCAGGCTTCGCGCGCCCCACCGAGGCGACTCCTGCTGCGCAGGAGGAGAGCAAGGGCAAAGACTCAGAAACGCTTCCCGACGCCCCCCTCCACACCCCAGACCCCGACACCCGCTCCTCCAGCGAGGACTCTGCTGCACCTGCGGCACCTGCTGCCGCACCTGTGCCGGAAGCACCGCCTGCACAGACTGCACCGGCTGCGCCGGTGGCCACTCCCCAGCCTGAGGCCCACCCCGAGCCCATGCCGGAGGTTCCCCCGATGCCCGGCGCTGAGGAGTTCGCCTCCCACGAGGAGCCGGCAGGCCCCGGCGCGCGACCGAACCCGTCAATGATGGCGCCAAAGCGGAAGCTCCGCTCGCGCTATGTGCCGCTGCCTAACGAAGTGTGGTCCTCCGCTGGTTTTCATACGCCATTCGATGCCGGACAGCAGTACGCGACATGGTGGTTCGAGAACGTAGCATCGGACACACAGCGCGATGAAGCCCACCTCCTCACAGGAGGCGGGCTTCCTCCGGAAATCGACCGGCCGCTGCTGCAGTTCGCCTGCGAATCACTCCACGAGTACACACTCACGGAGACTCAGCGGGTAAATCTCCGGGACGGTTTCCACTCCGGAATCCGGGCGATTCTGCTCAGCCGTAAGAACGGCTAAACAACTAGTTGCGGCCGGCGTCCCCGGTGGCGTCGGCCTCACCCTGGTCGTCGGTGGGCTCGGCGGTGCCGCCTTCAATCTCACCACCAGCTCCACCGGTAGAACCGGCGGACAGCTCATTGGAGCCGTCGCCCTTCATCTGGGCGCGGATCTCCTCCAGACGGGAGTTGGCCTTGAAGTCAGTCATGCTCGACTCGATCTCAGCCATCTTGCCGTCGACGGAGTCCCCGGCCAGTTCCTGAGCACCCAGGGCATTGGCGTAACGGGACTCGATCTTCTCCCGGACCTCGTCGAGGCTGGGACCGGAGGACTTGCTAGCAGAACGGACCCCATCCAGGGCAGCGGAGGTCTGCTCCTGCATGTTCGCCTGGTCTGCCTGCGACTCCAGTTCGCGGATCTGCGAGGAGAGCTGCTGGTACTCCATCTGCGAGCGCTTGGCCTGAGTCTGCGCTTCTTCGGCGGCGCGGGAGGCGGCCTCGTGCATCGCGGCGGTGTCCTCCAGCTCCTGCTCGACGGAGATGAGCTGCGAGGCGAACGTCTCCGCGCTGGCCTCGTACTGCTGGGCCTTGGTGGCGTCGCCAGCCTCGGCAGCGCGGCCGGCCTGGTCCAGAGCGGCGCGGGTGTTGGTGTCGAGCTTGTCGCGCTCCTTCTTCAGACGACCAAGCTTCATCTCCAGCTGATTGCGGTTACCGATGACGGACGCCGCCTGCTCCTGAATCTGCTGGTGCTGTTCCCGTGCCGCCTGCGCGGCCTGGTGGATCTGAACCTTCGGATCGGCATTGTCTTCGATCGCCTTGTCGAAGGAAGACATCATGTACTTCCAGCCTTTGCTGAACGGGTTAGACATTCGGAACTCCTGGTCGTCTGGTTCGAGCACGACCGCGTTAACTACGTGCGGCCCATTTACACCGACATTCTACGGAATCTGCCTGCATCCATCATGTGGCTACCGGGCGCGAGAAGCGCAGGTCATGTCGGTATCATCATTAACCATGTCATCCGCACGGATTCTCGGCCGCGTTTCGGCCGCATTCGGTACCGCGCTGCTCGCTGCCGCAATGTTCGCTCCGTCTTCCATCGCAACCAGCAGCTCGACGTCCCCTGCGTCGACATCGTCCAGTACGACTTCGGAGGCCTCGACCACAACGTCGGGAAGCACCTCTACTGACACCTCAGCTGAACCTGATGAGTCGGATGAACCAGACGACGGACGCACCACGTTCACCTCTTCCCAGCCATGGGCAGACTTGCCGGAGGCAACCTTCCTCCCGGACTATGACGCGATCCAAGACCGCATGGACGAGATCACCGAAGAGTTAAACGGGCAAGGTCGAGTCGGAATCGCTTTGTTGGACCGCGCCACCGGCACGATGTTGTCCAACGAGGATGGGCAGTCGCCGTTCAGTCTGGCGAGCACGACGAAGATCTTCATCGCTGAAGTTGTGGGTTTCACCAACTTCAATCCTGATGACGGCCCGATGGAACAGGGCGAGGGCATCACCCCGGACAGCAGCGTGCAGGACAACATGCTTCGCGACGACGCGATCCGGCTCTCCGACAATGAGGCCACCACCTCACTGTGGAGCTCCTACGGGTCCCGCGACATCATCGAGAGCGTGAAGGAGCGGTACGGCCTGTCGGATGCAACGGTTGCCTCCGGCGACTGGGGTGCCGTCACCAGTTCCCCCGAGGACCTGGCGTACTTCTTCGATGGACTGCTGGATGGCTCCGGCGGTTTGTCCCAGCAAGAGTCGACGTACCTGACGAACCTGCTCTACTCCTCCCCGAAGTACAGCTACGGCGGCACGGACCAGGACTTTGGTCTGCGCGCCGGCGCCCCGAACCTTCCGACCGGACAGAAGAACGGATGGGTTCCGCCGTCCTACCTGAACTCTGCAGGATTCCTTGGTGACGACGAGCGTTTCACCATGGCTGTTCTGACCCAGAATCTCTCGGCTGATGATGTCACCGACATCGTCGACTTCGCCCTAGAAGGCGGTGACGCAATCACCGATCCTGACAGTGGTTCCGACGATTCGGCACAAATCCTCACCATGGAGAACAGCTCCGACTCTGGGACTATCGCCGGTGTCAGCGTCTTCGCAATTGCCGGAGGCGCAATCCTCATCGCTGCGCTGGCATACATCCTGGGCTGGATGAACCGGGGCAAGCGCACCAATCCTTAATCCATCTGCGTATACACGTCGGCCCCCGGAACCTGTCAGTACAGGGGCCGGGGGCCGAAAGCTTAGGCGTGAGGTACCGGCAGACTACTGCTGATTCTCTTCGCCCTGCTGCGCCTGCGCCTCAGCGATCTGGCGGCGGACGTCTTCCATGTCCAGCTCCTGCGCCTGCTTCAGCACATCATCGATAGCCTCACCCGGGATGACACCCGGGTTCTGGAACAGCAGGATGCCGTCACGGAAGAGGAAGAGGGTCGGAATGGACTGGATGCCCAGCGCTGCCGAGACTTCCTGGTTGGAGTCGGTGTCCAGCTTCGCGAACACCACGTCCTGGTGACGCTCCGAGGCCTGCTCGTAGATCGGTGCGAACTGTTTGCACGGACCACACCACTCAGCCCATGCGTCAACCAGAACGATGCCCTCCTGTTCGACAGTGCTGGCGAAGTTCTCATTGGTTACGTCGATCGTTGGCATTCAGGTCCCTCCCGGGAAGTTGGAAATGTCTACGCCCCATGCAACACGAAATCCCCCGCGAATGTTCCGCGGGGGAGTAGTGGAGCCATGACCTGCGATGCCGTTAGCCGCGATGCATGTCAACAAACCGGGAGAAGTGCAGCTGCGTCGCAACCGGAACCACGCCCAGCGGGCCACCACGGTGCTTCGCGATGATGATGTCCGCTTCACCAGCGCGCTCGTGCGACTCTTCCGAGGCCTGCGAATCCGGCCGGTACAGCAGCAGCACGATGTCTGCGTCCTGCTCCAGCGAACCGGACTCACGCAGGTCGGCGACCTGAGGCCGCTTATCCGTACGGGACTCCGGACCACGGTTTAGCTGCGAGATCGCAATGACGGGAACTTCAAGTTCCTTCGCCATCAGCTTCAGGTGACGAGAAAATTCCGAGACCTCTTGCTGACGAGACTCAACCTTCTTGCCCGACGACATCAGCTGCAGGTAGTCCACCACGACAAGGTCGAGGTCGTTCTTCTGCTTCAACTGACGGGCCTTGGAGCGAATTTCCATCATGGTGAGGTTGGGGGAGTCGTCGATGAATAGTTTCGCGTCTTGCCATTTCGCCATTCCGTCGATCAGTCGGCTCCAAGCGTCCTCGTCCATGTTTCCCGAGCGCATATCCGACAACGCCACCTGAGCCTCAGCGGAGAGAATTCGCATCATGATCTCGGACTTGGACATTTCCAGCGAGAAGATCACGGAGGATTTGCCATTGCGGATCGACGCCGAGCGCATGAAGTCGATCGCCAAGGTCGACTTACCAACACCCGGTCGCGCCGCAATGATCACCATCTGGCCCGACTGCAGGCCGTTGGTCATGTCATCGAGGTCTCGGAAGCCAGTGGGAACACCTTTGGCAATACCACCGTCCTGCTCCAGCGACTGCAGTTCATTAATGGTCGGGTCCAGGAGCTCCGCCATTGAGGCGTAGTCGTCCTTTGCCTCGGCCGAGGTCAGCTCCAGAATCTCCTGCTGCGCCGCGTCAACGAGCTGCTCAGCCTCCGTGTCTTCCGCGCCCGCGTAGGCCATTTGCACAATGCGAGTGCCTGTTTCCATCAAACGACGGATCAGCGCCTTCTCCGCGACGATTTTCGCGTAATAATGAGCGTTGGCTGCGGTCGGCACCATGGCCGTCAGCGTGTGCAGATACGGGGCTCCACCAATACGCTCCAGTTCACCGAGCCGGTCGAGACGCCCAGCCACCAGGATCGGGTCGACCTCGGAGGTCTCACCAAACAGGTGCAAAATCGCCTCGTAGATCGCCTGGTGAGCCGGCCGGTAGAAGTCCTCGGTCTTGAGGATCGTGTACACGTCCGCGATGACATTCGGGCTCAGCAGCATACCGCCGAGCACCGCCTGCTCCGCCTCGATGTTGTGAGGAGGTTGGCGGTCAAAGCTCACGCTTTCCGACGCTCCGGATCCACGCTTCCGATACTCCTCAGCCGACGACCCCCGGCCAGCGCTGGTGGCTCCTCCGGAGTCGCCTCTGCGGCCTGAGTCGCGGAAATCGGAATCAGGGGGCAGGGGAGCGTCGTCAAGCGGCGGGGGAGCGGCACCGTCGATGTAATCGTCGAAGCTCGGACCGGAATCCGCGGGGACGTCCGGGTACCCGGAGTCCTGGCTTTCCTCGTAGGGACTGGTCACCGATCCAACTCCTTCGTCACGATCATTGGTGTTCTACACACATCTTCCCCCTTGCCCCAGACCGCAGGCAGCGGCCCCATCTTCTGCAGACTAGTGCACCATCAGCGGCTTCGTGAACTCATCGGCGGTCCGATATCCACAGTTTTCCACCGGCCAATGTGGATAACTGTGTGGACGAAGTGGGGAAAGATTCTCCACTTTTTGAGAACCCGCTGGTCACCTCATGTTCCCGTATGTGGGAAGTGTCGCGCATCCGTCGGCAACTACGGTTCACTTGGGTAAACTACCAGGTCACGACCATATTCTGGACATGTCAACTCAGACGCGCCTGGCCTGCAGATCTTCATTCCAGACCTGGAGGCAGGTGCCGGTTTAACTCAGGTGACGCTCTCGTTCATCTCGTAATCCACTGAAACGAACGGGAATTCAACAACTCCAGTGGACCTTATCCACAAGTTATCCACAATGGAAACGGGGATATTCACACCCGCGCCAGGGGCCCCAGAAGCACATTCAGATAGCCTCGGAAAACACTTCAGGGCCCGACCACGTAAGTGGCGGACCCTGAGATGCGCTGTTGTCATTGGGAAGGCTGGACAAGCCTTCCGTCGTCAGAAATGGCTTGGACTAGCCGGCGACGACCTGCACGGAAACGTGTGCGGTGATCTGCGGGTGCAGATTGACGTCCACGGTGTGCTTGCCGAGTGCCTTGATCTGGCTCGGCGCGAGTTCGACGTTCCGCTTGTCGATCGACTGACCGGTGGCGGTACGGATGGCGGCGACGATGTCGGCCGGGGTGACGGAACCGAAGAGCTTACCGCTCTCAGATGCCTTCACCTCGACGGACACGTTCTCAGCACCATCGATGGTGTTCTTGATTTCACGAGCGTGATCGAGGTCGCGGATTCCGCGGGCCTCCTGGGCACGACGGATGCCCTCGATCTGCTTCTCTGCACCACGGGTGGCGACAATCGCCATACCGCGCGGAAGCAGGTAGTTACGTCCGTAGCCGGCCTTGACCTCCACGATGTCACCGGGGACACCGAGGTTCTCAACGGCGGCGGTGAGGATCAGCTTCATGATCCCTGCCTTTCGGTGGAAGATTCTGAATAGGAAGAAAGGTGGTGACGGATACACCGTCAACCGTAAAGCTCAGTTGGAGTCAGAAACCTGAACTCGCGCCCAACTACTGGGAATCAGAACGGGGGCTCGTCACCGCCGGAGAAGTCTCCGGCAGACGGTGCGGAGTTCCAGGGATCCTCGGCCGGCTGTCCGCCGCCGAAGCCCTGGTTTCCGCCACCATTCGAACCTGCCGGCCCGGGCTGACCCTGGCCGTAGTTCTGGTTGTAGTTGGGACGGCCATCGCCGCCACCGGAGTTCTGCTGACCACCGAAGTTCTGTCCGCCGCCCTGTCGGCCACCGCCGCCACCGCCGGAGCGCTGGTTTCGGGTGACCTGGGCGGAAGCAAACCGCAGTGACGGGCCGACATCGTCGACCTCAATCTCGAACACGGTGCGACGCTCGCCTTCGCGGGTGTCGAAGGAGCGCTGGCGAAGCTTGCCCGTCACAATGACGCGCGAGCCCTTGCTCAGGGTCTCCATCACGTTCTCCGCCATCTCTCGCCAGGCGTTGCAGGTGAGGAACATAGCCTCACCGTCAACCCACTGGTTCTGCTGACGGTCGAAGGTGCGCGGCGTAGACGCCACGCGGAAGTTCGATACGGCTACACCAGACGAGGTGTAGCGCAGTTCCGGATCAGCAACAACGTTGCCGATCACTGTGATGGGGGTATCTCCCTGTGCCATTTGTCCGCTCCTAAAGGTTCCCGGTTCCGGGGAACCTGCTAGCGATCAGCCCGCAGCACCTTGGTGCGCAGGATGGTGTCGTTCAGGTTCAGGCGGCGGTCCAGTTCCAGGACAGTTGCCGGCTCGCAGCCCAGCTCGACGACGGCGTAGATGCCCTCGTCCTTCTTCTCGATCGGGTACGCCAGGTGGCGCTTGCCCCAGATATCAACGCTCTTGACCTCGCCCTTGTCCTCTCGGACGACTTCGAGGAACTTGTCCAGGGACGGGGCTGCGGTGCGCTCATCGACCGACGGGTCGAGGATGATCATGAGTTCGTAGTGACGCACGGACCTCATCACCTCCTGTGGTCTAGTAGTTGTTCGGCCGCGGCATCGTTACCGCGGCAGGAGGGTTCGTTGCGTCAAGCAACCTGCCCAGGGTATCGCAGTTGACCCCTATTGACCAATCACTGATCAGGTCGGCGCCCCGACTGCCCAGAACAAGGCGATGATGACGGGCACGACCGTGCACAGGAGAAACGCAACTAGAACTAGAATCCACGTGATTTTGGTGTTGCCCTTGTACGAGAAGTTGGCCCACCCCGCGGCGAAAAACAGGAATCCGACGAAGACAGATCCCATCAGCACATACATCTGCGGATCCACGCTCCGCCACCGTCCTTTCACTTCCGGCACGCATCTGCACCGCGGCCGGGAACTTACTTTCAGATTGTCACGGAACTTCCCGACCTGAAATTTGCCACCGAAAAAGGGGCTGACCTTTCGGTCAGCCCCTCATTTCTTGCGATTCAGTCGGATTCGGCTACTGGGCGCCGTCTCCACCGCCGCCACCGTCACCGGGGTCGACGCCAGCTTCTCCGCCACCGCCGCCACCGGCATTGCCTCCGCCACCGGTGTTACCGCCGCCGCCAAGGCCCGGCAGGTCGATGCCCGGAAGTCCCGGAATCAGGTTCTCCAGGCCATTGCCCGGATCTTCAGTCTCAGTGGTCTCACCACCGGTATCTGGTGCCTCCGGTTGTTCGGCCGTGGTGGTCGCCGCCACCGGCGGGCTCCAGTTGGGGCGACCCGACTGTCCTCCAACATTGCCGACGTCACTGAAGGTCTCCATTGGCTCATTCGCCAAGGCATTGTCCATAACGTACTTCCACATCGAACCCGGAGTCTGGGAACCGAACATGTTTCCACCGGACGAGTTGTACAGCGGAGTTCCGTCTATGGTTCCGACCCACACTGCAGTGGAGAGCTGCGGGGTGGAACCGATCATCCAGGCGTCCTTGTTCTGCCCGGTGTCCTGGAGCTGTGCGGTACCAGTCTTTGCCGCGGATTGGCGTCCACCGGCCAGTGCCTGGTTCGAGTAAGACGCAATCGGAATCATGGCGTCGATGACGTTCGTAGCGACTGCTTCGGGCACCACTCGCTCTCCACCGGAGTTATCTCGCTCCAGGAGAACCTCGCCACCGGCGGTCTCCACGCGCTCCACGAAGTGAGGTGCGTTGTAGACACCATCGTTGGACAGTGTGGCTAGACCGACAGCCATATCCAGGGGACGGGTCAGGTACTGACCGAGGGTGATTCCGTCGTAGGAACCGGTTCCGTCGTCTTCCTCAAGGGTGCGCTCGATACCGGGAATCGACTCGGCAACACCAAGGCGGTGAGCCATGGCTGCAGTGTCGTTCGGACCGTTCTCCAGGTCACGCTGAAGTCGAATGAACGGGGTGTTCAGGGACTGACGCAGTGCCTCAGAGATCGGCATGGATCCGCCACCGGCGCCGCCGGAGTTGCTGATTGTCGCGTCACCGGACTGCACCGGCCCGGAGTCGTACTGCCGGCTGAGCGGAATGTCCTGATCCAGTGCCGCCGCGAGGGTGAAGATCTTGAACGTAGAACCGGTCTGCAGACCCGAGTTGGCGTAGTCCCAACCATGCGGATCCTCGCCACCGTAGTACCCGCGGACAGCACCGGTATCCGGCTCGACGGAGACAATGGCCGTGCGCTGTGAGCTCTCTTCGCTCTGCGGAACGTAAGTCGCTGCTGCAGTCTCTGCAGCATCCTGCACGGTCGGATCAATCGTGGTGGTGATTCGCAGACCCTGGGTGTTGACCTGGGTTTCGCTGATGCCTTCGTTGGCCAGCTCCTCCAGCACGCGGTTCTTGATCAGCCCGTCGGAGCCTTCCGGCTCTTCCTCGGTGTCGATCGTGTTCGGGTCGATGGTGTCGGGGTATCCCATGCCGGAACGCTGACCCTGGTCCAGGGTCCCCATCTCGACCATTCCGTCCAGCACGTAGTTCCAGCGCTGCTCGGACTCTGCCGGGTTCACCCACGGGTCCAGAACCGACGGCATCTGGATAGCGGCTGCGAGCACCGCACCCTGCTCAGCGCTGAGGTCCTGAACCGGAACGCCGAAATACGCCTCGGAAGCCGCGGCAATGCCGTAGCCATTGCGGCCGAAGTAGATCGTGTTGAGGTAGGCCTCAAGAATCTCGTCCTTGGCCCACTCACGCGTCATCTTCGCGGAGACAACGAGCTCCTTGAATTTACGGACGTACGAGTGGTCGTCACCGACGATCGCGTTCTTCACGTACTGCTGGGTAATCGTCGAGCCGCCGCCGGCGGAGGTGTTGCCGGTAACGGCGCCGATTCCTGCACGAGCAAAACCGGAGACTGAGAAGCCCGGGTTCGTGTAGAAGTCACGGTCTTCAGCCGCCAGAACGGCATCGCGAACCCCCATGGGGATCTCTTCGATGCGCACCGGCTCACGGTTTCCCGCCTCCGGGGTAATGCGGATCATCTCATCTTCGCCAGTGTTGTCGTAGATGATCGCGATCTGCGAGTTGGCCAAGTCTTCCTGGTCCGGGACGTCGGTCACCATGTACGCGACGCCGAACACGGCGAAAGGCATTGCGATGATCAGGACGAGCAATGCCGCCGACCATCCGAGTACTCGCTTCCACCGGGACTTGTCTCCCGGCGACGAGGTGGACTTGCTGTCCTTGCCGCTGCTGGTTCCCCGAGCAGGCTGAGAACCGCCGCTGGCGTTCTTCTCAGCCCCGGCGGGGTTCTGCGGATCTTTGCTCACGGGGTCTCCAATGGTTCCTTGACTTCCAACCGTGCCGCGCTGGTGCGCTGGTCTTCGAACGTCCAGAATACGAGTGCGGGTGCCGTAAAGCGATATTTCCCGCTCTTCTGACCTCCGACGCTCACTGACATGGTGCCGACACCTGAGCATGTCATGGCTCAGTTTCCCCTGACGACACCCCGACAGAATCCGCGAAATTGCCGCGAATAACCCGGATTTTCCTCTGGACTTTATCGGTAAACATCGATTTTAGGGGTTTCAGGCTCACTGCGAAAGTGCATGTGGCTATAGCGTCTGGGTGATTCGGCCGGATCAACCGGGCATCGTCCCGGCGGCCGCGCCAGCAACAGAGCTGAACCTAGGAGAAGAGATAACAGATGAGTTCGGTACGCGTAGCGATCGTCGGCGTGGGCAACTGTGCCTCCTCGCTTGTGCAGGGTGTCGAGTTCTACAAGGACGCGAAGAAGGGCGAGATCGTCCCGGGTCTGATGCACGTCCAGTTCGGTGACTACCACGTCTCCGATGTGGAGTTCGTCGCCGCTTTCGACGTCGACGCAGCAAAGGTCGGCACCGACCTCTCTGAGGCAATCAACGCCTCGGAGAACTGCACCATCAAGATCGCCGATGTCCCCACCACCGGAGTGACCGTCCAGCGAGGCCCGACCCTCGACGGAATCGGCAAGTACTACGCAGCAACGATCCAGGAGTCTGACGCTGAGCCCGTCGACATGGTGCAGGCACTGAAGGACGCCGAGGTCGACGTTCTGGTGTCCTACCTGCCCGTCGGTTCGGAACAGGCAGACAAGTTCTACGCCCAGTGCGCGATCGACGCAGGCGTGGCCTTCGTCAATGCACTGCCCGTGTTCATTGCCTCGGACCCGGAGTGGGCTGCGAAGTTCACCGCCGCTGGCGTCCCGATCGTTGGCGATGACATCAAGTCTCAGGTCGGCGCGACCATTACGCACCGTGTAATGGCAAAGCTCTTCGAGGACCGCGGTGTGCGCCTGGAGCGGACCCTGCAGCTGAACGTCGGCGGCAACATGGACTTCAAGAACATGCTCGAGCGCGAGCGCCTGGAGTCGAAGAAGATCTCCAAGACGCAGGCGGTTACCTCCAACCTCACCGGACCGCTGTCCGGGTTGATCGACGACCGCAACGTCCACATCGGCCCGTCCGACTGGATCGACTGGCTCGACGACCGCAAGTGGGCCTACGTCCGACTAGAGGGCAAGGCATTCGGTGAAGTCCCGCTGAACCTGGAGTACAAGCTCGAGGTCTGGGACTCGCCGAACTCCGCCGGCATCATCATCGACGCGGTGCGCGCCGCAAAGATCGCCCAGGACCGTGGAATCGGCGGCCCGGTGCTGCCTGCTTCCGCCTACCTAATGAAGTCCCCGCCGAAGCAGCTAGCTGACGACGTCGCACGTGCCCAGCTCGAGGCCTTCATCATCGGCGCAGACTAATTATCTGGCCTTCTCGGTTGGCTGACACACCAGTCGGTTCACTGAGCTGAAACAACTGAAGGCTAATTCCTTTGTGTGCCCCGCCGATACTGTCGGCGGGGTATGCGTCGTTAAGCGAGAGTTCACGCGCTCGTGGTGTTGGTCACGGAGATGAACGCTGGTTGTTTGCTGTCAAATTGGTGAACGACATGCGCGAACAGCGTAGACGGGCACAGTTAACTGTACTGAAACAGTCTTCATAAAATAACTGTTTCATCTCAACAGTTTTGTCATGGCAATCAGGCGTGGTTTTCCGTTAGGATTGCGGCCATGACCAACTCGAAAGATGACTCCGCGGCGGAGCTAACCCCGCTTACCGTCGCCCAGCAGCTGCGTCCGTTGCTCACTAGGGCGGAACTGCTGTACAGCCGACTATCTGAGGAATCTCAGCTCAGTCGCGCCCAGCTCTCCATCATGATGACGCTGGACAACCTGGGACCGTGCCGCATCAACCAGCTCGCACAGGCCGAGGCCATTCGCATGCCTACCGCGTCCAACGCAGTGCACCACCTGGAAGACGCCGGCATGGTCGAGCGCGTCCGGGACACCTCCGACCGCCGCGGCGTCCGCGTGGAGCTGACCGCCAAGGGCCGTGAAGAGCTTGAGCGTGTCACCAAGGAGCGTGACGAGCAGATGGCAGAGATGCTCCGCCCCCTGTCGCAGGAGCAGCTCGAGGTCGCAGACACCGTCTCCCCGGTGCTCAAGCACATCCTCGATTCCTACGCAGCATCCGTCTCCGCTGAATAATTCCACCAGACGGGATACAATCATCCCGAACATGGGGCTATTACCCCGATTCGGATGATCGTCGAGGAGTTAATCGATGGCTTCTGCCCCCCTGCGGATCCTGGTTGCCTGGCGACCGGGCTCAGACGGATCTGAATCCGTCGCGTACGCCGCCTGGCTCGCTCACACCTGCCAGGTCCGCGTTCGCTTCGTGGTGGTGTTGTCCAGGGGCTGGCCCCTCCTGTCGCTGGCCCGCTCGACTCTGAACGATTCATGGGTCAATGACGTCACCGAGTCCACCACAGCCGCCATCAAGCGCGCGTGGAAAACTGGCGGCCTGCGCAAGGGGATGCTCGACAAAGACCCCATCGAGTTCATCGAAGATTCCTCGGAGGCCACCGCTATCCTCCGGTCCGCCGCGGACTTCGAAGCCGACCTGGTGATGCTCTCCAGCGGTGAGGGCGGCCGAGACGGACACTTCCGTGCCGGGTCAACCGCAGACGCACTGCTGCACTGCTCCAACCGACCACTGGCACTGGCTCCTTCACACCCGGAGTTATCCAAGCGGGGTGTCACGCGAGTCAATTGCAGTTACATCGATACGCCGCAATCCCACAAGGCTCTGGCCAAGGCCGCGGACCTCGCACACAAGTGGAGCGTCCCCCTTCGCCTAGTCGCATTCACCCCGACCGGTGCCACAATGTACCGCTCGGACATTGGCTATGGCACCTCAGATGACCTCATGGTCGAGTGGCACGAGCAGGCATTGGCATTGCTCGACCGCGGCCGAGACCGCGCTTTGACCAGGCACCCTGAACTCCAGGTGGAGGCAGCAGTCGCTTCCGGTGACGGCTGGGAAGCCTCGATCAGCTCCATCAAGTGGAAGAAGGGCGACTTGTTGGTGGTGGGCTCCTCGACCCTAGGCACCTTCGGACGGGTATTTATCGGTTCTTCGACGAACCAGATTGTGCGCAATAGCCGCGTCCCCATGCTCATCACCACCGCCTGACATTCCGGTGCCCGCGGGGTAAAAGTCACAGCGTATGGTCGAAGGTATGGCGAACGACGACGAGAACGAAAGCATCCCGACCCGTGCCGGACATGCCTACACGGACGCCCCCGGCGATCCTCTCGAGCGTCTTGAACGCAACGAACGCTCCGGCAAGCAGGCGTACATCTACGCCGGAAGCGTCTTCGGCCTCACCGTTGTTACCGCGATCATCATCGCGATCATTGGTGCCATTACCGGTGGACCCCTGTGCGACGCCGGTAAGTCCGTCTTCGTCTGTTCACGAGCCTTTGAACTGGCATTTCCGCTGATTCCGGGAGCGATCAGCTTCTTCGGAGCCGCCGGTTGTTTCTGGATGACCTACCTCAAGTGGCGTTCCTTCCAGCGCTGGCGCCCATGGCTGGCGATGTGCTGGGTCCTGCTGCCCTGGACCCTTGCTTGGATGACAGGCACCTTCTCGATCGCAATGTTCGGGCTATCCTAATTCGCACCGTAGATTTCTCACACGAGGAAGCCGAGTCCGATGTCCGATAATCGCGAATCAACGACCGACGTCCGCAAGCTGGGCCGCTTCGGGGAGGATCCTTCGGATACGGCAGATCTCATCAAGTGGGCAAAACTCGCGGTAAAGCGAACCGTGGCCGCACGACGCTTCCAGCGTTCATGTACCTAGCCGAAGACGTCCTGATCCCACTCAATGCGACTGATGATTCGCAAGACGTGCCCGAGCAGTATTAGATAGGTTCGGCCGACGCCGAGCGATTCGCTTGGCATCAATCAGTATTCGGTCCCTCGATCTCCAGCGTGAGCAAATGGTAACCCACGGTTTTGCCGTGTCCGTCTAGGTAACTACTGCCTGTCACGCCGCCACCCAGGACCCCTACGAGATGGAAGACCATGGCGCTAATGGTCGGCATCAACACGCGCCTGACCGATGCCACTGAACCATCCAGCCCATAATGGACCGCCACCTTTTCCACGGTCACCGACGCCGTTACCAGGTCGAATGATGCTTCTTCTCGTGGCAGCACTGCGATGATCAGGTCATCACCTTTGTCTCCGGTGCGGACATCCGCGATCTCGTCGAGAATCATGCCGTGACCTCCTTTATGTGAATGTCCGTCAGCACATCACTGCGGGACAGGGACGCCGCACGAATGGCGACGACTTCGCTCACTGAACCTCGTGCTCCACCTCCAGCGGCGGGGCCGTTCGTATAGAGCGTCTCCACCTCCCAGCGAATAGCATCAGCCTTTTCTTTCGAGTCGACGACGCCTGAAACTCGCAGCCGCACTTCCGGAATCAGCGATACTGACGCTTCTCGTTCTGCCAGAGGGCCGCGCGCGCCCGGCGCGCCCCGGAAGGCAGATCCGGTCCCGATGAGTTCGGTGGTGAGGAGGTGGGCGGGTACGTCGTGAAGCATCTCAAGTCTTTCCACCACAATCTCCCCTCCGAGGCGCGCCCGTTCCTCGGCGCGGGGTCCGGCATATGAGATCTGTCCTTCACCGGTGAACCCGCCGCGGAAACCTAGACTGACTTTGAGGGCATCTGGCTTCTCGGCGCCACTGGCCCCGGACACTTGCACCCGGCCAGGGCCGATCTCAGTGAACTCGACGCGGGAGAAATCCGCCGTTACGTCCGGGGTGATGTAGCGGCGAGGGTCATGGACCTCGTAGAGCAATTGCTCGCGGCAAGTACGCACGTCCAGGAGTCCACCGGAACGCTCCAGTTTGCCGACCACTGCCGAACCATCAGACTCCACATCCACATAAGGGAACCCGAGGGTTGCCAGGCCGGGGACATCCTTCGGGCCCGGGTCCGCGAAGTATCCACCTGTCAGTTGGCCGGCGCACTCGAGCAGGTGACCGATGCACGTGCCCTTTCCTAGGAGGGGATAGTCCTCGCGAGACCACCCGAACTCGTGGATCATCGGCGCGAGATACAGAGACGGATCGGCGACTCGGCCAGCGATGACGATGTCAGCGTTCTGTTCCAAGGCGGGGATGAGGGCGTCCGCACCGATGTAAGCGTTGGCAGAGAGCAGCTCCGAGGCGTACCGCGAGACCGGTTTACCAGTCTCCCAAACGTCAGGGTCGACTACCCGGATAGTCGCGCCGACGTCATCGCCGGTTACCGCCGCGATCCGCACCGGGCGAGCGACACCACGCTGCCTCAGCATCGTCGCTACCGCATCTGCAGCCGCCAGGGGATTAGCACTGCCAGCATTGGTGATCACCGTGGCGCCTGCCGCCAAGGTGTGGTCAATGACCGCATCGATACGTGCAAGGAGCAGCGGGTCATACCCGGTGTCGGGGTCCTGCCGCCTGCGCAGTTGACCGGCAGAGACGGTGCGCTCGCCTAGGCATTCAAAGATCAGGTAATCCAGGTCCGCGTGCTCAGCGAGTTCCACCGCCGGGTCGATGCGGTCACCCGCAAAGCCTGCGCCAGCGCCGAGCCGGATCGTCTGGACCTGTGTCTCATTGTCAGTCCGCATATCTACACCCATCCCGGGATCACTCCCATCAGTACGGCGGCCAGCACCATGACCACGCTCACCAGCCACAGCCAGAAGAACGCGTGCTTGATATGCCGGCCGATGCTCACATTCGCCAAGCCAACTAGAAGGTAGAACGATCCTGTCATCGGGCTGATCGGGAAGCCGACCGTCTCCTGGCCCAGGATCGATGCCATCGCGATATCAGTTCCGTCGACACCGAATTCAGCACCGACACCCATCACACCGAAGTAGTATGCATCCGGTCCGAAAACGAGGTTCAAGGGAACACCGAGGATTCCCATGATCACTAGCAGGCCGGGAGCGAGATTCTCCGGCAGAAGGCTCGCACCGCTTTGCGCCATCGCCTCGACCATCCCCAATTCAGCCAGAACTCCAAGCAGACCTCCAGCAGCGAGCAGGGTACTGGCCATCAGCACTGCGGCTGAGGCGTGGGCATTGATTCGCTTAGCCTGCTCCTTCGGGTTTGGGTAATTGACGACCAGCACGGTGATCGCACCAATAATGAAACAGACGGCCGGATCGATGATTCCAGAGACCAGCCCTGCCACGATGATCACTGTGATCGCCAGATTCACGAACAGTAGCTTCGGTCGCTTGAGGCTCTGCGCCTCAAGCTCTTCCTGCTTTACGACGTCCCCATCGTCACTATCCGCATCCGTCCCACCAGAGCCCGAGTCGGTACCGAGTCCGTCAAGGGAGTTTCCGTCCGGTCCGACGATAACCATGCCGTTCTCGCCGACACGTGCGGTTGATTCAGGTACCTCGGCCTTCACGTCACCTGCCTCGAGACGTGCGAGGCGCCTCTTCTCACGGACACCCAGGTAGAAGGCGACGACCAGCGCCAGCACGATACCGAGAATCTGCGCTGGGATGACCGGGCCCCAGAGTTCGTTCGCTGGGATGTCAGCTGTCGCGGCGGCACGCAAGGTGGGGCCACCCCACGGAAGAATGTTCATAACGCCGGCGCAGAGAGCGACACATGTGGCCAGCACCAATCGGCTCATTCCCATTCGCTCGTAGAGCGGCAGCATCGCCGGGATAGTGATGAGGAAGGTCGAGGCGCCAGCTCCGTCCAAATGAGCCACGATCGCTAGGTGTTGCGTCGGCGATGGTCATCGCCGGGTCGGAGGTGGCCGCAGGCGGCGCAGAGGGCGCGCAGCATCCACAGCCGTCGTAGGCCAGCGGCAGCAAGCGGGGAGTCGGGGTGGTCATCGAAAGCGCTCCTATAGGTTGGTGGGATCGGGAGGGGCCTCACCCCTCATCATATACCCCTCGGGGGTATCGTCAGGAGGGTGGTGGGGATCGGTGTCCCGGTTGTGAAGGTTGTGGTGGTCCTCGGGAGGGGAAAGTGGGATGTGGGGCTTGTTATGCATCAGGTGGACTCCGTGGGGGCGAGGGGAAGGCGGAGGGTGAAGGTGGACCCGGTTCCGGGCCCGGGGGGTCAAGGTTCCGTCGCGGGTGGGATCGGTCAGCATGGAGAACATCTCCCCAGCCAGCTCCACGTAGGCACTGTCGGCGGGGATACTCCATTGATCATCTGCGTAGATGTGCATATGGTTTCGTGAAGTGCAGAGAAGAGTAAGGGTGGCGCTTTGCGCCGCTTGCCCCGCCTCAGTTCCTGCTCTGAGTCACAGTGCAGCTACATGAGATCGGGGATCTGGTGCACAGGGGAAAGCCCCACCGGGAAGACCTGGAGGAAAACCGGCGGGGCTGGCTGTGGCGATTGTGTCGTTAGGCGCTCAGCGTCTCCTTCGCGGCGTCAGCAGTACTCACGTCTGCCTTGTCCTTGTCTTCCTTCAGGGTGGGGCGCAGCAGCAGCATGGCGATCGCGATGACGATCAGGACGCTAGCTTCGTGGACGAGCATGCCAATCGACATGGTCACCCCACCGAGCAGCACACCGACCAACAGGATCGCCACGGTGGCCAGGGCGATGGCGATATTGACCCGCATGGTGCGTACCGTGCGCTGGGCCAAACCCAGGGCGTACGGCAGGCGGGGGAGCTTGTCGGCCATCAGGGCGATATCGGCTGTCTCGATGGCGGCAGGTGAGCCAGCAGCCCCCATGGCGATGCCGATGTCGGCCTGAGCGAGTGCCGGCGTGTCGTTGACACCGTCGCCGATCATGGCCACGGTGTGGCCCTGGGCCTGCAGGTCCTTGACGATAGTGAGCTTGTCCTCGGGCATGAGTTCGGCCCGGACCTCGTCGACCCCGAGTTCGGCGGCGACGTTGCGGGCCACCCGCTGCGCGTCACCGGTGGCCATGATCACGCGCACACCCTTGTCATGCAGCGATCGGATAGCGGCCGGTGCGTCGTCACGGATGGTGTCGGCCACGGCGACGATGCCGATGGCGCGTCCGTCGACACCGACGTACATGGCGGTCTTGCCCTGGTCATTGAGTTCAAGGATGCGGGTGGTGTCCGGGGCGTGGTCGAGCAGGTCGGCGGAACCGACGGCGACGGTATGGTCGTCGACCTTCGCGATGATGCCCTTGCCGGTGACCGGTTTGGCTTTCTCGACCATTTCGATGGTCAGTCCCTTGTTCTCCGCACCGCGGATGATCGCCTCGGCCAGGGGGTGCTCGGAGGCGGTTTCGGCACGGGCGGCCAGGGTAAGCACCTCATCGTCCGAGTAGGCAGGGTCGAGGACGTCGACGTTGGTCAGCTCGGGGCGGCCGTTGGTCAGGGTGCCGGTCTTGTCGACGACCACGGTGTCGACCTTCGCGGAGGTCTCCAGGTATTCGCCACCCTTGATGAGCACCCCGTCCTTAGCGGAGCGTCCGATACCGGCGACAATCGAGACCGGGATGGAGATGACCAGCGCCCCGGGGCAGGCAATGACCAGCAGGGTCAAGGCCAGTTCCACATTGAGGGTGATCAGGCCAACGGCGAGGGCGGCGACCATCACACCGGGGGTGTAGTACTTCGAGAATTTCTCCAGGAACGTCTGGGTCTTGGCCTTATCGTCCTGGGCGTCTTCCACACGGTGGATGATCTTGGCCAGTGTGGAGTCCGAGCCGATGCCAATCGCCTCGATGCGCAGCACACCGGAGCGCAGCCAAGTACCGGCGAAGACCTCCGAGTCCTCGGCCTTCTCAGCGGGTACGGATTCCCCGGTGATGGTGGCCTCGTCGACCCCGCCGTGACCGGAGAGCACGCGTCCATCGACGGGGATCTGCTCGCCGTTTTTCACGAGCACGACGTCACCGGGGGCCAGTTCCCAGATCTCAACGGTTTCGGGCTCACCGTCGCGCAGCACGGTGGCGGTCTCGGGGGCAGCGTCCACCAGGTCCGACAGTGCCTTGCGGGTGCGGTTCATCGTGGCCTTCTCCAGGGCCTTGCCCAGGGCGAAGAGGAAGGTGACGGCGGCGGATTCCCAGTAGTTGTTGATGAACAGCGCGCCGATGGCGGCGACGATGACCAGCAGGTCAATCGAGATCATCCTAATGCGCAGGGCCTGGACGGCGGAGACGGCGATCTGCCAGCCGGCGACCACCGCGGCGGCGATCATGAATCCGTCTGACAGCCACCCAGCGGGGGTGAGCCAGGACAGGATAATCAACAGGCCTGAGACGGCGACCACGCCCCAGGTTTTCCAGGTCTTCATGATGGGTGTCCTTTACTTTTTGAGGGTCTTTTTCTTGTGACACTCATTAAGTTAGGACAACTCCGGAGAAACCTCCTTGACCTGGATCAATTACCCACACACCTCCGACCTGACGAGGTGGAGCAGAAGAGCATGCCACGTGGCCTGTCAACGCCAGGAACCCACCAGCACCGCACGGTGCTGGTGGGTTCCTAGCGTGGAGACGACGTGGCGTCGATCACGCTCCTTCCCGGGTACTCGGATAGGGGGTGTTTAGTAGGCCGAGGGTTTGGCGGTACAGCCGGCGTCCATGAGAGGGCCGGTGCGAGTGCTCAGCCATTCCCGGATCGGGTGGCGGCCGTGTGGGTCGGGCGCCGCAAGGGAGGGGAACAGGGCGAGGTCGTCATCTACGCGTCGCTGGTAGGCGTCACGGGTCTCCTTGAGATGTCCTAGGTGGATAGTGTCGTCCTGGCCCGCAGGACGGCTCACGCGGTACAACGCCGCCACACTGTGATAGGCGGGAGTAGCCGTTGCGTATGGCACCCTGGATGTCGCCTGTATTCAGGGCTCGAGTTCTTGCGAGAAGATTCGGTCCCTGTCGTTCACGGGTCGGTGTGGGCATCAGGACAGCGCGGCTCCCACTTCGGAAAGATGGTCCAGTCGCTAATGATCGTGGGCGTTGACAATGGCGTTGACCTTGGCATCCACAGCCTCCAGTGTGCTCAAGTCTAGGCGGGCAGTGTCGGTGTCCACGCCGTGCCCCTTCATCAGGAAGTCCAGCTTCGGGTGCAGCTGGGCGAGGGTATCGTTCGCCATGCGGGAGGGGTCACCGCCGTGGGCGGCGCATAACGCGTTCGCCTTGGCGTGCAGTGAGGAGACGGATTCGAGGTCCAGATCCGACTCGTCGAAGTTCTCGACCCCGTGGTCCTTGAGCAGGAAGTTCATCTTCTCGTGGAGACTGGCAAAGGTCACTTCGGCCATGGTGGTGTCCTTTCATGATGACGATCAGGTGTTTTCTGTGACACTCATTAAGTTATGAACAATCCGGAGAAAGTACCTTGATCCGCATCAAGTACCCGCAAAGTGAGATCTGGATCGCAAAAAGACTGTGGTGCTCGTAGCCCGGGGCACAGATGGCCCGCCGGCACTTTCTGGTGCGGGCGGGCTTGTGGGGTCGGGAGTGCGTCAGATCGCCGACGGCTTGGCGGCGTAACCGACCTCGGCTACCGCGGTGACCAGGTCACGTACGGAGACCTTCTGTGGGTCGTGGGTGACCAGGATGCGTCCGGAGGAGAACTTCACCTCCGCATTCTCCACGCCGTCCAAACCATTCAGCTTGTTTTCGATCTTGGCGACACAGCTCGGACAGGTGAACTCATCAGAGCGCAAGGTGGTGTTCTTCAGCGTGGCCGGGGCGGTCATCGTAACCAGGTCCTTTCATCTTTTATCGTCATGTTCCTGTGCTTGCACCTTTAAAGATACGGTCCTTTCCGGGTTAATTCCTTGACCTGGATCAAACAACGACAAATCTCTCCTACCAGGAAATTGTCCTGGAAAAGAGAGAGGGATGTGGGCGTTTAGAGGCCGGCGACCAGGTCGGCCAGGGCCTGGTGGTTGGTAATGGCGATCCATTCGCGGCCGGAGTCGATGACACCGGTTTTCTTCATCCGCGCCATTGCCCGGGAGGCGGACTCGACGGTGGTGCCGGCCATGCCGGCCACGTCGTCGCGGCGCAGGCGGACCTGCAGCAGGCTGGATCCGTCTTGTCGGATTTGCCCGAGCTTGGCGTCCAGGTGTTGGAGGGCAGCGGCCACGCGCTGCTCGACAGTCGAGGTGGCCTGGGCGGTTTCACGCTCCCGGGACCGGGCCAACTGATCCTGCTGCATCCGTATGATCGCCAACGCCAGTTGCGGGTAGGCGTCCACGACCTCGGCCAGGGCCTCGGCGGGCAGGTAGAGCGCACAGGTGGTCTCGATCGCCCAGGCAGAGTCAGTGGCTGGGGAGCTATGGGTGTGCAGCGGGCCGATGACATCCCCGGGGGCGGCGATGTCGACGGTGATTTCGCGGCCATCGATGGTGTCCCGGGTGATCCGGGCCCGACCGGAGGCGACCATATAGCTGCCCTGAGCCTGCTCGCCGGCTAGGAGGATGGGATCACCCGCGGCCCAGGCCCAGGAGGTCAGATGCTGGTCGAGTTCCCTGTGCTGCTGTGGGCCTAGTTCCTTGGTCAGCGGGGAACGGGCCATGACCTGCATGTGCACGTCCAGGGAGCACTGGTGGGGTTGGGCGCAGTTGTGACGGACGGGATTGCGGGCCATAAGCCCCATGCTATCGGGCCCGGAGAGCAATGACCGCGGAAGCGGAGGAACAAAAGCCTCCGACACAACCGACAGCCGCACCCCCTCACCACTAGCTTGCCAAGGGGTGGGCAATGGAGGTGATGTCGGTGACGGTCCTGATGAGCTCGCCCACAGATACTTGTTGTAGGTCATGGGCCACCACGAGATGGCCGGGCGGTACTACCACTTCGACGGAGGCCACCCCCTCCAGGTCACTGAGTGTGGTCTAGGCGGTGGCCAGGCAACTCGGGCAGAAAAACCCCGATGTGGACACGGTGGTGTGCTTGAGGATGGGAGTGGTCATGACAGTAAGGCCCTTTCATCGGAGGCACATGGAATGGGTGCATAGTAATGAAAATACGGCCATATCCGGAGTAATTCCTTAACCTGGATCAAACAACCGGAAAAGGGTCCCGACCGGCGGGAGCAGCTGCGCATGACGGTGCGGGTCGCGGCATACTGGGTTCGCGTCGACCTTCCCGGAAAGGGCCACGTCCCCTTTTCCTCTTACTGTCACATGCAGTAGTTTTTATGTTTGACCATAGAAACATGAAGCAAGGATCTGCCATGAACCGATTCGCCGCCCTCCTCGCTGTCTGTGCGCCCACCCTGGCCGGGTGCACCACCTCGTCTCGATGTCAGTGACCGAAACCAAGCGCTGACCGCTATCCTGCGCATCGGCCCGCCCACGGAGGATCCCTACCACTGACACGTCAGAGTCCACTTCTTTACGTACTGCGCTAACTTCTCGGGCCATCAGGGAAGGCGCATGAACAAAAACATCGTCTCCTCACCATTCGATGCTTCCCAGACCGGCTCCGAAAGGTTGTTTATATGCACAAAATATCGATCGAGGCCCTCGCCCGCAAGCAACTTAAAGAGGCCGTCATCGCCCCTAGTGCTCGTGCCGCCGATACCGTCTTCGGCGGGCACGAAAAAATTCTGCGGCAGACCGTCGTCGGGATACGTCAGGGTGCCGAGCTCGGAGAGCGCGACAATCACGATGAATCCACGATTTATGTCCTACAAGGGCGTGTCCGACTCAGGACGGGCGATGAGACCTGGATAGGTCGCAGCGGTGATCTGTTGATCGTGCCGCGATCTCGGCACAGCCTCGAGGCAATCGAGGACTCCGCTGTTTTGATCACCATTGCCAAACTGAAGCAATAAGAAAGATAGGGACTTCCCCTGGGGTGTTTGAGCCCGCCGAGGGTCCGTCTTCCGCGGCGAGACCATGGACCGGCACCGTTCGATCACCGGCCTCCTGTCCCTGATGTTTGTACCAGCATGCGACGGTGGGTGCTGTTGCAAACTCGCGTTCTCGACGAAAACGGCGGATCCGGTACCAGCGTTGTGCTGCACACTAACAAATAGTTAGTTATCTGGAATTCCTGTTTGCAACAGCACCTCCGAGAATCACCACGATGATGAGAAATCCTATGAGCGCATCCACTGTGACTCCTTATTTGAACCAATAGTTGTGTCCTGTGTCACTGAGCATGACCGGGCTAACTTTTGTGGACAATAGAAAATTCCGGATAGACTATTGCGCCATGCGCATAGATAGCTTCGTTACGGTGGACCGCCTGAGGGCAGCTATTTCCCTGGGAGACACCCTCAGTTTCACTGAATCCGCGCGCGACCTGCACTTATCACAGTCGTCGCTAAGCCGGCGAATCTCAGACCTAGAGAAGGTCCTGAAGGTGAAGCTTTTCGATCGCACCACGCGCTCGGTCGAGCCGACCCTGCCTGGGAAGGAGATGCTGGTGCTCATGCGACGCACTCTGCAGATGTTCGACCAGGGAGTGGCACAGATGCGCCGACAGGCGGCCGGGGAATCCGGCACCGTGACGGTCAGTTGCCTGCCATCGATCGCCGCAAGTTACCTGCCGAATTTCATCAGGGATTTCGTCGACAAGTATCCAGATGTCCGCGTTGAAATCCGCGACGCGCTCAAGGCCCAGGTTGTTGACCTCGTGCGCGGTGGGGAAGTGGACTTCGGCATCACCGCGACTACTCACCTCGAGCCTGATCTAACCTACGAGCGGATCGGCGCGGATAAGTTCTATTGCGCCCTGCCGCCTGAGCACCCTCTGGCTGAGCGCGAAAGCATCGATTGGAGCATGCTCAGCGGGGAGCGACTCATCATGTTCTCGTCCTTCACCAGCATCTCCCGACCGGTGGAACTGTCTCTAGAGAAGGCCGGGATTGTGACGGAGAAGATGATGGTGGGACACAATGTCGGCACCGTGGCGGGGTTAGTCGCTTCCGGCCTGGGAGTCACCGCTGTCCCGGAGCTGGTCAAACCACTCATGGAATTCGCCAGGCTCTCGTTCGTACCGCTCACTCCGACGATCGAGCGGGATATCTTCATCATCCGACGCAAGGGCGAGGAACCGTCGGCGGCGGTCGAAAACTTCATCCGCCCGCTGCGCCAAGCCACGGATCCATGGCTAGACACCTAGTACCCCGCTTCGTTGGGAAAAAAATAACGAAACCCCAGGTCGCGCTCTTGGGAGAGCTACGAACTGGGGTATCGGGCAGGTGGCGGGGACGTCACAAGCCGGCCGAAACTATGGTGACTACTTCTTCACCACGATGTTCACCATCTTGCCGGGCACAACGATGACCTTCGCCACGGTGCCCTCAGAGGTGTACGCCACCACGCGCTCATCGGCGAGGGCGGTGGACTCGACCAAGGCCTTGTCCGCGTCAGCGGCGACCTGAATGCGGGCACGAACCTTGCCGTTGACCTGCACCGGGTACTCGACGCTGTCGTCGACGAGCCACTTCTCCTCGAGCTGCGGCCACGGGCCGGCAGCCAGCACATTCTCCTGACCCAGACGCGACCACAGTTCCTCGGCGATGTGCGGTGCCACCGGGCCGAGCATGAGCACCAGCGGTTCGACAGCGGCACGCGGTGCCTGGGAAGAGCCGTAGCGCTTCGTCAGGTAGTTGACGTACTCGATGAGCTTGGCGATTGCGGTGTTGTCCCGAAGGTTCGCGTAATCATCGGTGACGCCGGCGATGGTGCGGTGGAGGGATTTGAGGTCGGCGTCGTCAAGCGAGGTGTCTGAGACACCCAACTCGCCGGTTACCTGGTCCACGACCAGGCGCCATGTGCGCTGAAGGAAGCGCTGGGAGCCGACCAGGTCCTTCGTCGCCCACGGGCGGGAAGTGTCCAGCGGGCCCATCGACATCTCGTAGACGCGCAGGGTGTCGGCGCCGTAGTTGTCGCAGACCTCGTCCGGGGAGACGGAGTTCTTCAGGGACTTGCCCATCTTTCCGTACTCCTGGAAGACCTCCTCCTCACCGAGGTAGAACTTGCCGTCGCGCTCGACAACCTCTTCGGCCGGCACGTAGACACCACGGGAGTCGGTGTAGGCGAAGGCCTGGATGTAGCCCTGGTTGAAGAGGCGTCGATACGGCTCGACAGAGGTGACATGACCGAGGTCGAAGAGCACCTTGTGCCAGAAGCGGGAGTACAGCAGGTGCAGCACCGCGTGCTCCACGCCGCCCACGTACAGGTCGACTCCGCCCGGATCATTCTCGCCGTGGATAGCCGGCTTCGGGCCGGTCCAGTAGCGCTCGTTCTCCAGATCGCAGAACTCGTCAGCGTTAGTCGGATCGATGTAGCGGAGCTGGTACCAGGAGGAACCTGCCCAGTTCGGCATGACGTTGGTGTCGCGGCGGTACTTCTTCTTGCCATCGCCGAGGTCGAGCTCCACGTTCACCCAGTCGGTGGCCTTGGACAGCGGAGCCTGCGGCTCGGTGTCGGCGTCATCCGGATCGAAGGTGACCGGCTTGTAGTCCTCGACCTCCGGCAGCGCCACCGGCAGCATGGATTCCGGCAGCGGGTGCGCCACGTCGTTCTCGTCGTAGACCACCGGGAACGGCTCGCCCCAGTAACGCTGGCGAGCGAAGAGCCAGTCGCGCAGCTTGTACTGCGTGGTGCCCTTGCCCAAGCCGCGCTCTTCCAGCCAGGCAATGACGGTGGCCTTGGCCTCGTCGACCGGCAGACCGTCCAGGAGCAGGTCGTCATCGTTCTGGGAGTTCACAGCAACGCCGTCGCCGGTGAACGGCTCAGCGTCAATGTCACCGGTGTAGCCGGCAGCGGTGTCGCCGACCACTGCGACGATCGGCAGCTGGAAGGCGGAAGCGAACTCGTGGTCACGGGAGTCGTGGCCCGGCACGGCCATGATGGCACCGGTGCCGTAGCCAGCCAGGACGTAATCAGCGATGAAGACGGGCACGAGGTGACCGTTGACCGGGTTGATCGCGTAGGAACCGGTGAAGACACCGGTCTTCTCCTTGTCTTCCTGGCGCTCCAGTTCGGACTTCTGCGAAGTGGTGAAGCGGTAGGACTCCACGGCCTCACGCGGGGTGGCAGCGCCACCGGTCCACTTCTGCGGAATTTCAGCGGGCCATTCCTCAGCGATAAGCTGATCGACCAGCTCAACCTCCGGTGCCAGCACCATGTACGTCGCACCGAAGAGGGTGTCCGGGCGGGTGGTGAACACCTCAATCGGGTGCTCGGTGCCGTCCGGGCCCTGACCGGCGAAGGTCACCTCGGCGCCACGGGAGCGGCCGATCCAGTTGCGCTGCATGGTCTTGACCTTCTCCGGCCAATCCAGCAGCTCCAGGTCATCAGCCAGGCGATCCGAGTACTCGGTAATGCGCATCATCCACTGGCCGAGGCGCTTGCGGAAGACCGGGAAATTGCCGCGCTCAGAGCGGCCGTCGGCGGTGACCTCTTCATTGGAGAGCACCGTGCCAAGACCCGGGCACCAGTTCACCGTCGAGTTGGAGCGGTACACCAGGCGGCGGGATTCCAGAGCGCTCTCGCGCTCAACGCCATCCAGGTCAGCCCAGGAACGTCCGGCGAATTCCTCAGGGAGGGCTACGGAGCCGTCCGAGTAGGCGTCGGTAAGCGAAGAGATCGGCTTGGCCTTATCTTCGCGCTCGTCGAACCAGGAGTTGAAGATCTGCAGGAAGATCCACTGGGTCCACTTGTAGTACTCCGGGTCAGTGGTGGCGAAGGCACGACGCTTGTCGTGGCCCAGACCGAGCCGGCCGAGCTGGCGACCCATGTTCTCGATGTTCGCCTCAGTGGTGGTGCGCGGGTGGGCACCCGTCTGCACGGCGTACTGTTCGGCGGGCAGACCGAAGGCGTCATAACCCAGGGTGTGCAGCACGTTCTTGCCCTGCATCCGGTGGAAACGCGCGAAGACGTCCGTCGCGATGTAGCCGAGCGGGTGGCCAACATGCAGACCCGCGCCCGAGGGGTAAGGGAACATGTCCTGCACGAAGAGCTTGTTCTCTGGAAGGTCTGCGCCCTCGGCCGGAGCCAGGTCGCCGACCGGGTTCGGGGCGCTGAAGGTGCCCGCCTCGTCCCAGTGCTTCTGCCACTTCGCCTCAACCGAGGCAGCTACCTCAGGGGTGTAGTTGTGATTCGCCTCGCCGCCAGGCGTGTTCCCGCTAGTCGTCATGGGTACACAGTGTAACGGGCCGCATTTGGTGGGACGCGGTCACCGGCCGGGGGCACGCCGATTCACCACGGGGACCTCCCTTTCTGCCGTTCGCAGGGAGCGCAGTATGGTGTTCTCCATGATCGCCATCCCCCTTGTCCTGCTGCTTTTCTCCGCAGCTATCGCCGTGGTGGCGGGCCTGGCCTGGTCCGCCAAGCTCCCCGGCAACAATTGGATTGGAATCCGCGCCCCGGAGGCCCGGAAATCCAAGGAGAACTGGGACATCACCCACCGTGTTGCTGGCCCTCCGTGGGCCGTGGCTGCGGTGGCGTTCCTTGGTTCCGCCGCCCTGTCGTACGTCGCTATCGAGCCGGGCACGTCCGGTTGGATGTGGCTGTGGGTCGCGGTAGCGGCTCTGGGTGGCCTCGCGATGCTCGGCGTCGGTGGCGCCATGGGCTCGCACACGATCGCGCTTTACGACGCAAAGATCCGCGCCGCCGAAGAAGCCGCCAACGACGGCGGTTGCTGCTCCTCCGGTGGTTCCGCTGAGACTGCCAGCCCGGCGGCCCCCGCGAGCGCCGGAGGCATCTGCGGCGATGGTGCGACCTGTGGCACCTGTGGTGGGTGTGGGACTGAGGAGACGGGGGCGCAAGGAAGCGAATCTTCTTCGACCGCACCCGCAGTCGACCTAGACGCCATCCAGCGGGCAGCAACCCGCGCCGACGGCACCTCCTAGAGAAACGAGATATCCAAGAGTGTGGCAGAGACTGCGGAAGTGGCGCCCGGATCCACTGATCGTCCTGATCATCGTCGCTCTGATCCTGGGACTGGTGCTTCCCGCCCGCGGTGAATTCGCCGAGGGTTTTGATGTCGCGACGAAGATCGCGATCGCATTCCTCTTCTTCCTCTACGGCGTTCGCCTGAGCCCCCGCGAGGCAATCGACGGTGTGCGGCATTGGAAGCTGCACCTGACGATCATGCTCATCACCTTCGTGATGTTCCCCATCATCGGCCTGCTGATGAAGCCGACCGAGTGGTTCCTCGGCACCGGCCTGTACATGGGCATTTTGTTCATGTGTTTGGTGCCGTCGACCGTGCAGTCGTCGGTGAACTTCACGTCGATCGCCAAGGGCAACGTTGCCGGAGCAGTGGTGGCGGCGTCCGCTTCGAACCTTATGGGCATCTTCCTGACGCCTCTTCTCGTCATGGCCCTCATGACCCGCGACGGCGAACTGCACGTCGACGGCTCAGTATTCTTCAGCATCTCTCTGCAGCTGCTGCTGCCGTTCCTCATCGGTCAGTTCACTAGGCGCTGGACCTACAAGTTCGCTGCTTCGCCGATCACGAAGAACGTGGACCGTATCTCCATCGCGATGGTCGTCTATGCGGCGTTCTCCCAAGGCATGGTCGACGGAATCTGGGCCGCGGTGCCTGCCTCGAGCATCATCTTCCTGTGTGTGTTCTCCGTAGTCCTGGTGTGGCTGCTGCTGAAGATCACCGGAGTGATCGGCAAAACACTGCACTTCAACCGCGCGGACCGAATCACCATCATGTTCGCCGGTTCCAAGAAGTCTCTGGCCACCGGCCTGCCAATGGCTGCGGTCATCTTCGCGGGCAATGCCGGTGAGATCATTCTGCCGCTGATGATCTTCCACCAGATCCAGCTCATGATGTGCGCGTGGTACGCAGCGAAGTGGGGCAAGGAATACGAAGAGGGCGAGAAGTCCTCGGTGTAGCCGACCACAGCATGACCTTGCGGTGGCCCTCGTGATGAGAGGCCCCAGGGTTACTTGGAGGTGGTCCTGCGCAGATCACGGAACGCGATCGCGGTCATGATCAGCACTGCCGCCCATGCGGCCACGAGGACAATTCCGGTGAAGTAGGACGGCTCCACGGCGAACGCACCGATAGCCACCAGCGACACCTGACCGGGAACCACTCCGAGGGCACTGCCCACGAGGAAGTTCCGCTGCGTCACACCGAACGCGCCGGCGCCATAATTAACCGGCCAGTACGGCAGTCCGGGCATGACCCGGAGGAAGTAGACGGCCGCAACCCCAGAGCGTTCAAGTTGCTTCTCGACGGTCTCAGCATGCCTCCCCATCAACGTCGACGCAGTGGTCCGCCCAAGTCCCCTCGCCAACCAGTAGGCCGCCCAACTGCCTAGCAGGGCACCGGCAACTGAGAGAAGACTTCCTTCCACCACGCCAAAGAGGACTCCTCCGGCAACGGCCATGATCGTCACCGGAATAGGCGTCACCGCCACCACGGCGTAAATCAGGATAAAGATGACAAACGCGGCGCTGCCCCATCGATCAAGCTGCTGCTGCAGTTCCTCCACCGAGGGCAGGCTGACGTTGAACGCCAGCCACAGCATCCCCAGCAATACGACGATCAGTGCACCATTGCGCAGCGCCGAACTCCACGGAATGTTCCCCATCTTCAGGGAGCTACCGGATGTCTCCTCAGTCTCTGCGTCAGTCGCGGATTCTGAGGGAGAGGCTGGGTTCGGGTCGTCAGTCACGGCCGTCATCGTACGGCAGGGTCATTTCATTCCCGGTAATACCCCGGCGGGCACGAGTTTTCCGCAAATCGACAATCCAACGAGCACTGGAGGGCCAACCCGGCCTGTGGCGCATCACGCCACTGAGGTGAGAAGCTGGAGAACATGACCGAACCGATGAATCCCGTTTCCCCCGCCGACCGTGATGCGGCAATCAGGTCGTTCTGGACTTGGTGGAACTCCGAGGGCGCTGAGGCCTTGGACCAGTTGTTCGTCGGCGGCGGTGAATTGGACGTGCAGGCTGAGATCGGCCCGCGCGTCGCCGCCGTCGATCCGCGACTCACGTGGGGGTTCGGTCCGGGCGGTGACTACTCCCGCCATCTGTTCACAGTGACCGCTGGAGGAGACCCCGAGCTGCGCCCGACCGCACGGCGTTTCCTGCTCGGCGCTCCCGAGGACGGCGAAACCTGGTCGTTCAGCGATCTGCGTCGGGCGGACCCGTCCGCGTCGATCACGTGGGCTGGCCAGACCCTTGAGCCTTCCGACGCCTCCGTCGAGATCATGCGCGGCAGCACCACCGTCGGCGTACGTCTGCACCACCCGTACTTCGCCGAGATCCTCGCCGAGGTCGAAGACCTTCCTGAGGATGACCAGGACCGTGTCGAGGCCGCCGAGCACGCCGTCACCGAGATCGGTTTCATGTTACTGCAGATGGCACTGGGGGAGGAGGCCTTCGGTCTCTGGATCAGCCAGGTCGTCTTCGCCAAGGATCTTCCGGAAGAAGCGGTACCGCTGTCGGAGCTCCCGGAAGTCGTCGCAGATGTCGCCGACACCTGCCCGACTTGGTACGGCATGGAGGGCGTCAATTCAGACCGTCCAGTGCACGTGACCGCTCGCGGACCGTTGTCCCCGCTGGTTGATCCAATTCTGACCCGCCACATCGTGGTCCAGCTTCTCTTCACCGACGTCGATGATGAAGGTCTGCCCGGCAAGGAGTCGACTGAGTCTCTCGATCGCATCGGGCGTGCGATGGCTGAGTCCCAGCAGGAAGATGGCGTCTTCGTCGGCGCTGAGACTTCTGATGGTGTGCGCCTGCTGCACTTCTACGTCGACCCAGAGTCTGATGCCGAGCAGCGCCTTCTCGACCTAACCTCTACCTGGACGGAAGGTGAGGTCGCGACCGATTCCGAGGATGATCCGGCCTGGCTGCGCGTCAGTCACCTGCGTGCGTAGGTTTGCGGCACTTTTCGCTGTCAGTCCCGGTCACACGACCACGTTGATCAGCACCATGTAGAACGCGGTCCCGGCCAGCACCGACAGCGCGGGACTGCGCCGCCACAGGTGGAGTCCCACGGTAAACAGCAGCGCGACCGGTGCCGGCCACCACACTCCGGCGCTCTCGTCGATCCGGCTGACCATCGTGTACACCACCAGCGCCACCATGACTCCGACGGGCATGGTCCGCCCGAGCATCCTGATGAATTCACTGCCACGCATCCGGTCGGCGAACGCGAACGGCAGCCACCTCAGCAGAACTGTGACTCCGCCGATGATGAGCAGCATCGCCATGACATAAGGGAAAGACGGTGCTGCCTCTGGCAGCCCCCAGGCCCCAGGTGCGTTTCCTTCCGCGAGGTAGGAGGTCATTTCTGCTCTCCTTCAGATACGAGCTCGCTTATCGACGTCATCTTCTTCCGATCACCCTCCGACACCCACGTCAGAGCCTTATCCAGCCTGGGAGACCAGACTCGAGCAACCAGAGTCAGGAAGAAAAGCGAGAGTCCGATCACCAGCATCCGTTGCGGCGAAATGGCCCATCCAATCATCGTGCAGATAAAGGCAACGATCGGAAGTGACCAATCGCGGTTCGACTGGAAAGCGTCGATTCCTAGAACGACGAACAGTGCAGTGAGTGCGAACTCCATGCCCTGAAGCCCGTCCGGCATCGCAGAGCCTGCGAGGGCCCCGACGATTCCCGACAGCACCCAACTGAGCTGACAGAAGATCTGGGCGGTCAACACACTGCCGCCGGTATGTCCGCGCTCGTTCGGGGCGATGGCGTATGCCTCGTCGATGGTCGCGTACGTCGAGTACGCCCGCGCCATCTTGCCCTTGATCCCCTTCGGCGAGATCAAATGACGTGGAAACGTCAGTCCATAAAAGATGTGCCGAAAGTTCACCATGAACGCGGTGAGCCCGGCGCCAACCAGACCGGTGTTGGCCATGATGAGGCCGATCGCCAGAAACTCCATGGACCCGGCGAAGATCACGATTGACAGGACCGGAGCCCACCACCAGGCGAATCCGGTCTGGGTCACCAACGCACCGAAAGCCAAACCGAGGGGTACCAGTCCTAGGCCAACGGTCCACGACACGGAGATGCCGTGCCGTATCTCATCTTTGACGCTCATACGAGCAGGTTAAAGCACGCTCCTGACGGACAATCCAAGAGAGGGCTTCCGTATCCAGAAATAGGGCCCCAATGGAAATTCGCGGCGATCACTGCTTTAGGCAGCATTGTTGAAAACACCCATTTCCCGAGAATCACCAGTGGATCAGTTGTGCGACGGATCGAGATCCTTAAAATACCGAGCGACCGGCCAGCGCTGAAAGCCCGCTGACTCGTACACCGCCCGAGCAGGCGCATGACCGGAGTCGTCACCGGTTTCCACCATCACCATGCGCATTCCGGCGCCGCGTATCCGAGAGAAGGAGACCTCCATGAGCGCCCGTCCGGTTCCTTGACCTTGGAAATCTGGGTGCACCGCCAAGACATAGATCTCACCCATGTCGTCTTCCGGATGGAATTTCGTACAGACCCATCCCACAGGTGTGTCGTCGTCGAGGGCGACATCAATGTTCTGCGAGTCCTCGTCAAGAACCTCGGCGAGATCCCGGAACTGACGTTCGCGCCAGCCGTCGGGATAGAAAGACTCACAGACAAATGCTGGAGCCTCATCGAGCAGGGGCGGGAACACCGGCTCCCAGGCTTTGATCGACAAGGCCAACACGTCGGCGCGGTATTCAGGTGTGTAACTAACGATGTGAATCATGGAGTTGCTTCCTTAGGGGCTCAGAGAGTGGCTCTTTGAGCGGAACCTCGCATTTGCCCGTTAGCTAACCAAGCCATGACAATAAAGCAGATGGCCACGGATGCAGAGTTCATTGACTGCATCGCTCATCATCTGCTATTTCACGAGAACCGCAGTTAGATTTGGCCCCGGACTCGGGTGCTGACGAAGCAACTGATCATGGGTGGACTCTAACAGCGCGATCCCACACCAACCGCAGCATCGTTCAGATAGCCGCGGCCCCTGTATAGGCTTCTAGTTCTCCCGCGGATCCGCCGGGTACGTCGCGTACAGCGGAAGCGGCCACGGCTGACGGCGCATCACGTCGCCCCAGACGTCTGAGCCGGCGGTGGCGAGGACGTCGGAAGGCAAAGCAGGGGCGACGTACCAGTCGCCGCGGTCGATCTCGTCCTGGAGCTGGCCGGGCTCCCAGCCGGCGTATCCGGCGAAGAGGCGAGCTCCAGAGAGCAGCCCCTCAAAGTGCTCCGGGTCGACGCTGATGTTCACGATGGAGAAGCGATTCGCGAGCTTCTGGAACAGCGGCTCACCGTCTGCGAGGGGGTTCGGATCCTCAGAGATCTCCGCTCCAACAGCAGCAACGCCGAGGCAGATCGGCTGGGTCTGGTTCACCGGGCCGCCGACGTAGATGACCGGGGGAGAGGTCATCATCTTTGCCCAGGGCTCCAGGACGTTGTGAACCGGTGTTTCGGACCTGGTGGTCAGGTCCACGCCAAGAGTGCCCTGCTCATCGTGCTCGACGATGAAGACCACGGTGCGGGCGAACTCCGGGGAGCCCATTCCCGGCGCGGCGACCAGGAGCATGCCGGCTTCCGGGTCGACCTTCTCCAGGGAGGTGAAGAGTCGGTCGCCAAAGAGGTCGTTGTCGCGCGGGTTCATGTCACTCATTATTGTCGTCCTCTTGTTCGTGCCACCACTTCTTGAGCTCCAGGATCGCGTCGTCGCGTTCCATTGGGCCTTGGTCGAGGCGTAGTTCCTTCATGTGTTTCCAGGCTTGGCCGACGACGGGGCCGGCAGGGAGGTCGAGGATCTGCATGATGTCGTTGCCGTCGAGATCCGGGCGGACTGCGGCGAGGTCTTCCTTCGCGGCGATCTCGTCGATGCGGGTCTCCAGGTCATCGATGGCGCGTGCGAGGCGGGCGGCCTTGCGCTTGTTCCTGGTGGTGCAGTCGGCGCGCACGATCTTGTTGAGCTGCGGCAGCAGATCACCGGCGTCGTTGACGTAACGGCGGACAGCAGAGTCGGTCCACTTTCCTTCGCCATAGCCGTGGAAGCGCATGTGGAGGTAGACCAGTTCGTAGATCTGCTCGACGGTCTTCTTTGGGTACTTGAGCTTCCGGAAACGTCGGCGGACCTTCTTCGCCCCGACCACCTCGTGGTGGTGGAACGTGACGGCGCCGTTCTCCTTGAATTCGCGGGTCTCCGGCTTACCGCAGTCGTGCAGCAGTGCGGCCCAACGCAGGACAATGTCCGGCTCCCCGGGCTCCTCCTGCTCGATCGCCTGGCGCATTACCTGCAGAGAGTGCTGGTAGACGTCTTTGTGCTGGCGATGCTCGTCCTGCGTCATCTTCATGTCGGGGATCTCCGGCATGATGTGTGCGGCGAGGCCGGTCTCCACCATCAGGTCGATGCCCGCGGCGGGGTCCTGCCCGGCGATCATCTTGTTCAGTTCGGCCTGGACGCGCTCAGCGGTAATGCGGTTGATCTCGTCATTCATCCGGGTCATCGCATCAAGCACTCGCTCGGAGACAGCGAATCCGAGCTGGGAGGTGAACCGGCATGCTCGGAGCATTCGCAGCGGGTCGTCGCCGAAGCTGACCTCAGCCGGTCCCGGGGTGTCCAGGATGCCGGCGACGATGTCATCGAAACCATTGAGCGGATCGACGAAGATCCGGGAGCCATCGGCGAGCAACTGCACGGCAATGGCGTTGCAGCGGAAGTCCCGGCGGACCAAGTCCCCTTCCAGGGTGTCGCCGAAGGTGACCTCTGGGTTGCGGCTGACCTGGTCATACTCATCCGAGCGGAATGTGGTGATCTCGATCTGGCGACCGTTCTTTTCCGCGGAGAGGGTTCCGAACGCCAAGCCTGTGTCCCACACCACCGGGGCCCACGAATCCAGGATGTCTTTGACCACCTCTGGCCGAGCGTCAGTGGTGAAGTCCAGGTCCACCCCCAACTTCCCCATGAGCGCGTCCCGGACGGAACCGCCGACCAGGTAGAGATCATGGCCCCCCGCCGAAAACTCGGCAGCAAGGGAAACTAGCAGGTCAGACTCGGAACCGATCGCCTGATCCGCGACCGCGAGCATGGCAGTACGGCGGACGTCGGAACCGGGTTCGGGAATCGGCGCAATCACCCACGACACGATACCCTCCATGGCGATCAGGGCAGCTAAGCTACTGGGGATGAACGATAGCCAGCGCGAAACAGGGCAGGCGGAGCCCCAGCGGCGCCGCCGACGTCGGTCGCGCCGCCGCAAGGGAGCGCCGGGAACCGCCGCATCCGGCGACGGTGCGAACGGCACCGGGCAGCAGAACAACTCCCCGAAGAGCCAGCAGAAGAAGAACCCGGATTCCCGGAACAACCAATCGGCACCGAAGTCCCCACAGTCACAGGCTGCGGGGACGAAGTCTGTGGGTGAGGGGACGGGGACGTCGGGAAGCAAAAACTCCGACGGCAACGCCGGCGGTGGCTCTTCTACCAGCGGGTCCTCCAGGCGTCGCCGCAGGCGGCGGCAAGGACCGAAGCAGAACGCCGGCGCTCAGAACAACAACAAGGAAAAACAGACCTCCCAGGAGTCCGGCACGGACAAGCAGTCCGGGCAGGGCTCCAACAAGAACCAGAAGCAGGGCGCCAAGCAGGGGCAGAAGCAGGGCAACCGAAACCGTCGTGGCCGAGGGAAGGGCCAGCAGAACCGGCCGAACCGCCGGGCACCGCAGCGTCAGCCGCAGAAGTCGCAGATGCGCACCTCGGTGGAGACCTCCGCTGGCGGTCTCGTCGTGTCCGGGCTCCCAGAAGCTGTGCGTCCGGACGGCACCGTTGATATGTCCCGCATCTACGTCGCCCTCATCGGCCGCCTAGATCGTCGCGGACGTCTGCTGTGGTCGATGCCGAAGGGCCACGTGGAACCGGGGGAGCAGCACGACTCCACCGCCGAGCGCGAGGTCTGGGAAGAAACCGGCATCCACGGCGGGGTCATCACTGACCTCGGCGTGATCGACTACTGGTTCGTCTCTGATGGCGTGCGGATCCACAAGACCGTGTACCACCACCTGCTGCGTTACCTTGACGGTGACCTCAATGACGAGGACCCGGAGGTGACTGAGGTGCAGTGGGTGCCGGTAGTGGGCCTGGTGGAACGACTGGCGTACGCCGACGAGCGCAAACTCGCCCGGCGCGCCCATGACTTGCTGCCCGAACTCGCCCGCGCGGAGTACGAGGCGGGGAGGCGGACACCTCGATGATCCGGCGGTGGGTTGCGGCGTGCCTGAGTGGCGCCATGGTGCTCGCGGGCATTCCAGTGGCGTCCGCTCAGGGCGTCCAGCCGTTCCCGGTGTCGCCGACATCGCCTGAGGTGGAGCAGGTTTGGTTCGGTTCGGATTCTCGCACTGGCACCTCTAACGGTCCGCTAGACTTGCAATTGGATTCGATTGCGCCGCGGGTGGCTGATGCCTCTGAGACGGTGACGATCAACGTCACGCTCACCAACCGCACCAGTGACACCATCTCGGATCTGTCGCTGCGCACCCAGCGGTCGGAGGCGCTCCCGTCGTCTGCGCAGGCATCGTTGGCGATGGCCGAGCCGGAGACCACCTACAGCACGGTCACGCAGTTCTCGGACCCGGTGACGCTTGGGCCGCGGGCCTCCACCACAGTCCCGATTACGGTGCCGCTGCAGGCGCCGGCCCCTGAAGGTCTGTCCATCACTTCCGGTGGCGTGTACCCGATTTTGGTGAACGCCAATGGTTCCGCAGGTCATGGGATCCTCCGCCAATTGGCAGAGACCCGCACCCTACTTCCGGTCCGTGGTGGGGAAGAGCAAGAGCCGCTTGACGACGCCTCCGACCTCACCCTCCCCCCAACCGACCAACCGGACGCAACCATTGACGACGAGGAAGCTGCGCCCAGGCCGCTGTCGATGGTCTGGCCGATCACCGAGCCAGTGCCAGTCGTCCCCGGTGAGACCGGCGACGCCCCAGAGTCACCGGAGCTCATTCTCTCGAATAATTCTCTGTCGGAGTCCATGTCCGAGGGCGGTCGGCTGAACCGGACGGTTACCTCGTTGGCTGAAGCCTTAGACGGCCCTGGCGGCCAGGAACTGGGCTTCTCCACGTGTATCGCGATTGACCCAGAGCTAGTTCTTGCGGCAAAGCGCATGAGCAGCGGTTACTTGATCGGTGGCGAGCGCTCGGACCCGACGTCGACCGGCGTGCGCCTTCGCGACTCATGGACCCACAATGACGGCATCGATGCTGAGCCGGCTTCCTCTGAGGACTCCGCAGCCGCCGGGGCATGGTTGAACTCACTGCGCGACCTCACTGAGGGCCAGTGTGTGATCTCCATGCCGTGGGCCAATGCCTCCGCATCCGGCGTCGCCTCACTTGGTGATCCTGACCTGACGAGTATCTGGCTCAGTGGTGATTCGTATCTGCGCGACATCTTGGACGTCGAGCCGGTCGAGTCAGTGCTGCTGCCGCCGGAGGGACAGTTGAGTGCTCGGTCCGTCGACACACTTGCGGGCACTGGGACGACCACGGCGTTGGTGGCCTCCACATCTGTCACGGCTCAGTCTCAGATCCAGCCCGGCGCGGCGGTGGAGCTGCCGCACAACCTGCGAGCAGTCACCACTCCGACTGATCTCTCCACCACCCTGGCGGCAACCGGATCCGATCCGTCGGTGGCCGGCTACTCGCGGGAGCTCGGGCGGCACCGGCTAGACATCGACTCGTCTGTCGCACGCATGCAGACCGCGGTTGGAACACTTCATAGCGAACTGGACGATGGCGGCGATGGCGCGTTGTTCATAATTCCCCCGGGCGACTGGTCCGTGGACGAGGCAGATATCAACGAGTGGTTCGGCGCTGTCCTCCAGACGTTCGCCGATGGCAGGGCGGCCCCTACCGCTTTCGCCGACGCAATCGGTCCGATCGCCGATGCGGCTTCCGCCGGCCCCGGAAACGTGTCCACCTCTGTCACCGACCCCGGTGAAGTCACCGCCTCAGAGATCGGCCGTGCGACTCAGCAAGCGCGGTACACCTCCGAGCTCACTGGCCTGATGGTCGAAGAACCGGACATCGCGCTGACTCCCGCCGGATTCACCCTCCCCATCAATCGGGACATCCTGCGCTCAATCTCCGTCTTCGGCAGGAACAACGCCGAGGAATACGACTCCGCCGTAGCCCGCGCCCGGCAGATCCAGGAACACACCGGCTCGATGATCCAGGGCCTGCGCGAATCGGTCCGGCTAATCACCCCGGGATCGCGATACACCCGTGCGACGGGAGCCTCTCCTGTGGCCGTCGTCGCCGGAAATGGACTGCCATTGCCGGTCGACGCGACTGTGGTTCTTGACGGTGATGACATGAGCAGCCCCCTGCACGAACCCACCCGGATTCCTGCCCGCGGCTCTTTGACTCTGCAGTTGTACCCCGATGTCGACCAAGCAGACAGCCGTCGATCTGATCTTCAGGTTCGACTGGAAACCCCTGACGGACGGGCGATCTCAGCCCCGGTGGCAATCACCGTGCAGTCCGGCCTCGGCTCCGGGCTTTTCTTCGTGCTCACCGCCCTGTTCCTTCTCGGTGCCGGGATTTTCGCTCGCAGGCGTTGGCAGAAACTGTCCCAGAACGCTCCACGAACCCGTAACTGATTCACAGCAGATTCGAATCAGCTCACCAGCTTGGTGAACAATGGTTTCCGTGACCGAACCCGACCCTTCTCAACCTTCCGTGCCCAACGGGCAGGTGCCGCATACCGGACAGCGCGGACGTATCCGTCGTCCAACTGCGCCTGCCCCGGACCCGACGCGCCGTGAACCGCGCCGCGTCGAGCAGGCACCGGACTTGAGTCGGTCCCCTCGTGAGGCATCGGCCATCGCCGTCGCCGAGGAACACACCGACGATTCACGCCCGCGGGCAACAGACCGAGATGTCGTTCGCTCGACCGGCTCGATGGCCATTGCGACGCTGATCTCTCGCATCACTGGATTCGTCCGCAACGCAATGATCGGTGCCGCCCTCGGTGGCGGTGTCGCTTCTGCGTTCAACGTCGCCAACACTCTGCCCAACCTCATCACCGAGATTGTCCTGGGTGCCGTGCTGACCTCTCTGGTCATTCCGGTGCTCGTGCGCGCAGAGAAGGAAGACGACGACCACGGCGAGACCTTCGTCCGCCGCCTATTCACGGCGGCGATGTCGATCCTGATCGTGGTGACGGTAATCGCCGTGATCGGAGCGCCATTCCTGACAAGGATGATGCTGTCGTCTGAGGGGCAAGTGAACGTCGATCTATCGACGTCCTTTGCGGTTCTACTCCTGCCTCAGATCCTTTTCTACGGCGTATTTGCGCTGCTCATGGCGGTGCTGAACACCAAGGGAGTGTTCAAACCGGGGGCCTGGGCACCGGTGGCGAACAACATCATCGCCATCGCGACGCTGTCTTTATACATCTTCCTACCTGGCCCGAAGCTCAACGACGGTGGCAGTTCACTGTTCAACCCGTACGTGCTGTTGCTCGGCATAGGCACCACCTTGGGTGTCGTCCTCCAGGCAGCGATCATGATCCCGCCGCTGCGCAAGGCCGGGGTCAACCTCAAGCCGCTGTGGGGCATCGACGCCCGCGTGAAGCAGTTCGCCGGCATGGGTATTGCGATCATCGCGTATGTCGCCGTCTCCCAGCTCGGCTACGTCATCACCATGCGAATCGCCTCGGTGGCGAACGAAGCCGCCCCGCTGCAGTACCAGCAGGCATGGCTGCTGCTGCAGGTGCCGTACGGCATCATCGGCGTCACTCTGCTGACGGCCATCATGCCGCGACTGTCTCGCAATGCCTCTGATGGCGACAACGTCGCGGTGATCCGTGACCTGAACGTGGGCACCAAGCTCACGATGCTCGCGCTAGTTCCGATCGTGGTGTTCTTCACCTTCTTCGGCCAGCAGATCGCCAACGCGCTGTTCGCTTACGGACAGTTCACCTCTGAGCAGGCCGACGTCATCGGTTGGACGCTGTCCTTCTCCGCGTTCACGCTGATCCCGTATGCACTGGTGCTGTTGCACCTGCGTGTGTTCTACGCCCGAGAAGAAGCATGGACCCCGACCTTCATCATCATCGGCATCACCGTGGTGAAGGTCCTGTTGACCCTCCTGGCTCCGCTGATGGCCACAGAGCCCTACCTCGTGGTGGTGCTCCTTGGTGGTGCGAACGGTTTCGGTTACATCGCCGGCGCCGTCATCGGTGTGCTGCTGCTGCGCCGCACCTTGGGTTCGCTCAACGGCAAAGAATCCTGGACGACGTCCATCTGGGCGTTCGGCGCAGCTCTCATCGCCGCGATCATCGCGTTCGGTTTCGACTACCTGCTCGGCATGACCCCACTGCAGGATCTCGGCTCCATCGGATACTTCATCCGAGTGGCGCTCTCGGGAATCTTGTTCCTCACGATCACCGGCCTGGTGCTCATGCGCTCGCCGCTCCCAGAGGTCCGCACAGTCGGCTCCATGCTTGGCCGGATCCCGGGTCTGCGTCGTTTCGCCCCGGCACCGCCGACCGCCCAGGACGCCCCGGACCTTCCGGATGCTTCCGACATGATCGCCGGTGGCGCCGATCCTCTCGGTGTCGCCAACGACGGCATCATCGGCTCCCCGCTGCTGCCGCCGCTGCCCACCGAGGCTGCTCGTGCTCCCCGCTTCGTGCCAGGAGAAATTATTGGTGCCGGCCGCTACCGCCTCATCTCCGAGACGGCCAAGCGCGACCGCATGCGGATGTGGAGGGCGCAGGATCTCACCTCCCCGGACAAGGACGAGATCTCCTTCACCTACATCGAAGCCGCCGACAAGACTCGTTCGATCGCGGAGATGACCCGAGCGCTCAAGCCGCTCGAGGGCCCGGGCCTGACCCGTATCCGCGAGGTGCACACCACCCGCACCACCGTCATCGTCATCAGCGACTGGGTCGCAGGCGCTCCCTTGAACACCGTGGCGTCTGAGGCCCCGAACCCGGAGGCCGCCGCCCTGGCTGCTTCTGATCTGTTCGAGGCAGTAGCTCGCTCACGTGAGGCCGAGGTGCCTCTCGGCATCGACAATGCTGACCGCCTCCGTGTCAACGTCGACGGGCATCTCGTCCTCGCGTACCCGGCACCGCTGCCGGGGGCGAACACCGACGAAGATCTGGAAGGTGCCACCCGCGCGCTGGAGATGCTCCTGCGCCGCTGCTGTGAAGAGATCCCCGAGGGCATCGAGACCATCGCAGAGAATGCGCGGACCACTGACCCTGCGGTGACTGCCCAGCAGCTTCGCGACGCCGCCTACGGTGACGGCGGCTCCGACCTCTCCGTCGAGCCCGAAGCCGCCGACTCCACCTCCGGCCGCTTCCTGGCCCCGGCACAGGCAATGTCCCGGAAGAAGCAGTGGGGCGTTGGTGTCTCGGTCGTCGGACTGAGCCTGGTCGGTGCCGTTGGCGCCGCCACCATCTACGCCCAGGTCAACCAGAGTGAAAACGCTCCACTGTCCCAGGATTCCCTGCGCCGCGGTACCGAGATCGTTGAGAACGTCATCGCCTCCGACCGCCAGATCGCGTCGGTGAATGAGTGGCAGCTTCCGACGGACAATCCGCTGTCTGACCTGGACAACCCGGAAAGCGCTGGCCTCGCCGCTGACGGAGACCTCAACACTTCCTGGAGTAGTTCCGAATATTTGGAGCAGTTCGCCGAACCGCCGCTCGGATTCAAGCAGGGCATCGGTCTGGTCGTGACCTTGGACGCCCCGGCGACACCGACATCCGTTGAGATCGTTGGAACTGACGGAGTCATGGTCCAGGTCTATGCGGTCGAGGACGGCGTCGATATGGATTCGGTTTCCTCTCTCGATGAGCTCACCGAAGTCGGCGAGGCCCGCCTCGGCGAATCGCCAGGTGCCAACGGTAACGGTGGCACGGAGACTCCGACGACCACTGCCACCACTGCCGAGAACGACGGCAATAACGCCGCCGAAGGCGATCCCGGTTCCGATTCCCTCAATGGCACCGTGGTGTCGTTGACCGGTGCTCCGCAGACCGACCGCCTGCTGATCTGGGTATCCGAACTGCCGATGGAGCAGCCGAACCTCGTAGAGATCAACGAGGTTGCCGTCCGCGCACGCGGATAGTTCTCCACAGTCGCGAAGTTATCCACCATCGGGCCGGGCCCCTTCCACTTTCCGTGGCGGGGCCCGGCCCTCGGTGGTTTCATCCCCATCATGAATATCGGGGGACACAGCCGGGGAGACCATGAGAGATCTACTAAAAGACAGGAGCTATCGGACGCGAATCTGTTGGCAGCGCACCGGGCAGGTGATTCCCGGGCGTTCCCACGGCTGTGGGCCAGACACTCCGACAAGCTGCTGAAAGTTGCGCTGCGGACCACCAGTTCCGAAGACGATGCCCAGGACGCAGTGCAGGAAGCTTTCTTGAAGGTCCACCGGAAATCGGAAGGTCTGCGGGAGGACTCTTCGGTCTCCACGTGGCTGCACCGAATCACGCTGAATTCGATCTACGACAACCATCGGAAGCTGGGCAAGATGGTTCAGGAACCGGTCGATCATTCAAAGGTCCACCTGCTTACTGCCCAGGAGGACTATCAGAACGGACAACAATTCGGTGTCGCCGTCGGTCAGGTCATTGAGCTAACTGTGCGGGACGCCATGGAGAAACTCCCGGCGTACCAACGGGAGGCCATCAACAAGATGGATATCCAGGGACTGACTACCGAGGAGACCGCGGATGACCTTGGCGTGTCCGAGGGCACGGTGAAATCCAGACGAGCCAGGGGCCGACGCGAACTGCGGAAGATCCTCACCTCAGCGCCTCTACCCAAGCCGGTCCGACCGCCAGCTCCGTCGGTGAGCTTGCCGAGGGAATGTGCGGCCCCGTAGACACGTTGTCCCGGATGGACACGCCGGAACGCGCGCGGCCACCGATCTAGTTCCCGACCCGCTAGTTCCACAGCGGTAGGCTGCTGAGAGATTTCCGGAACATCGACCTGAGGGAAGACGAACAACTCATGACGGACAACACCATCCACGACGTGATCATCGTAGGCTCCGGCCCCGCCGGATACACCGCCGCTATCTACGCAGCTCGCGCTGAGCTCAAGCCGGTGATTTTCGAGGGCATCGAGTTCGGCGGTTCCTTGATGAACACGACCGAGGTCGAGAACTACCCGGGCTTCGCCGAGGGTATCCAGGGCCCGGATCTGATGGACCAGATGCGTTCGCAGGCAGAGCGCTTCGGTGCAGACCTGCGGATGGAGAACGTTGACCGCGTGGAACTGACCGGTGACGTGAAGTCCGTGTGGGTTGGCGACGAAGAGCACCGCGCCCGCACCGTCATCCTCGCGACCGGCGCAGCTCCGCGTTACCTGTACGTCCCGGGCGAGCAGGAACTGCTCGGACACGGCGTGTCCTCCTGCGCTACGTGCGACGGCTTCTTCTTCCGTGACCATGACATCGCAGTGGTCGGCGGTGGCGACTCCGCGATGGAGGAGGCAACCTTCCTGACGAAGTTCGCCAAGTCTGTCACCGTCATCCACCGTCGTGAGGAATTCCGCGCCTCGAAGATCATGGAGGAGCGCGCCCGTCAGAACCCGAAGGTCAACTTCGAGCTGAACAAAACCGTGTCGAAGGTTATCGGTGAAGGCTCCGTCTCCGGCCTGGAGCTGACCGACGCCGTCACCGGTGAGGTCTCCCACCTGGATGCCACCGCCATGTTCGTTGCTATCGGCCACGATCCTCGCTCGCAGCTGTTCGCAGACGTCATTGATACCGATGCCGACGGCTACGTGAAGGTCGAGGCTCCCTCCACCCGCACCAACATCCCTGGCGTCTTTGCCGTGGGCGACCTGGTCGACAACCGTTACCAGCAGGCGATCACTGCAGCCGGCACCGGCTGCACGGCTGCTCTGGACGCCGAGCACTACCTGCAGAACCTGTAGGGACCGCCTAGCCGAGGGCATGCGGATTCGACGAAACCGCTGTTACACTCATCGGCATCAGGCTAAGTCAATCAAATCTTCTCAAGCCATAGGAGAAATCATGGCCACTCAGATCGTCACCACCGACACTTTCCGCACTGCGGTCGTAGAGTCCGATAAGCCCGTCCTCGTCGACTTTTGGGCTGAATGGTGCGGCCCCTGCAAGAAGATCGCCCCCGTTCTGGAGGAGCTGTCCGAAGAGCTCGGCGACTCCGTCTCCATCGTGAAGGTCAACGTGGACGAGGAGCGTGCGCTGGCCACGATGTTCCAGATCATGTCCATCCCGTCGCTGTATGTCTTCAAGGACGGCCAGAAGGTCGACGAGATCGTCGGAGTCCAGCCCAAGGCCTCCATTCGAGCGAAGCTTGAGGCTCAGCTGTAGCTGGTAGTCTGGACCTCGCGACCCAGTCATCCTGACTGGCGCCGCGAGGTACTTTTTTGTGCGGAAGGGTCTGTGATTCGTGGTCGAGTTTCTTCGAGTAGGGGATAGAAATCCCCGTGTCGCCGAAGTACGCGGGACGCTTGCCCGCCTCGGTCTGGTGCAGGACTATTCAGGCGATGCGACGGCAAGCTCGTCGCCCCAGTTTTCCGGGGAAGACGACTTGTATGACGCCGGGCTGGAGTCGAGCGTCCGCGCCTTCCAGCAATCTCGCGGCATCCTGGCCGACGGAATTATCCGTGACCAGACCCTGCACGCGATGCGGGAAGCGACCTACAAGCTCGGCGCTCGAGTGCTCCAGTATGAGCCGCTGTCCGAACTCACCGGTGATGACATCGGTCAGCTCCAGACGACTCTTCAGGAGCTGGGTTTTTACACCGAGCGGATCGACGGTCACTTCGGCATTCACACTGACCGAGGCCTGCGTGACTACCAGCAGAACTACGGCTTGAGGGTCGACGGTGTCTGCGGTCCAGTGACCCTGCGCGCCTTGGACTACCTTGGCCGTCGTGTCACCGGTGGATCCGCAGCGACCTTCCATGAACGTGAGAAGGTCCGTCGTGCAGGTCCGAACCTTTCCGGTAAGCGCATCGTCATCGACCCGGGCTTGGGTGGAGACGACACCGGCCTGACCGTCGCCGGACCCTATGGTCCGATCAGTGAAGCCGAGATCCTGTGGGACCTGGCTTCTCGTATCGAAGGTCGAATGGTCGCCGCCGGCGTGGAGACGATCCTCTCCCGCCCGCGTAGCGGCAACCCTTCGGTCCGAGAGCGTGCCGATTTGGCGAACGCCTTCGGCGCAGACGCGGTGATTTCGCTGCGCGCGGACCGGTTCCACAATGACAAGGCCAATGGCGTGGCCTCTTTCTACTTCGGTTCTCCAGAAGGCCACACCTCGCTCGTCGGCGAACGTTTGGCAAGCCTCATCCAGCGTGAGATTGTCGCACGCCTTCCTTTGACTGACTGCTGGACCCACCGACGCACCTGGGACATGCTTCGCATGACTCGAATGCCTGTCGTGGAGATCGCATTGGCGTACCTGACGAACCCGAAGGACGTCTCGATTCTCACCTCCCCGGAGCAGCGCGACAAGATCGCCGAAGCCATCGTCGTGTCAGTGAAGCGCCTGTACTTGCTGGACAACGATGACCGCCCGACCGGCACGTTCTCGTTCAAGGAATTGCTGGCCTCCGAAGGAAACTAACGCAGCAGTACCGACACCTGGTCGGTACGAATGAAGGGGCGGACCATCATGGTCCGCCCCTTCTTGGAATCTCTAGCGATTGAGTTGCGCCAGCAACGCCTCTGCCATCTGCGTAGCAGCGAGGTGGTCGAGAGCTTCGCCGACAGCACTGCTCCAGTCCCAGTCGCCATCCAGTTCCAGTCGCAGTCGGGGATGGCGCTGATGTGGCTTTACGACGGTAAATCCGGCATTGAGCAGCACCCGCGTCTGCGGAACATCTCCGGATCCATGACCGATATCGCCCAGAGTTCCTGGGTCGCAGGCAAGTCGGGCTTCAGCACGTTCGAATTCCCGAATCATTGCTTCGGCCTGGTCGAGGCTGTCCTCGATGTCGAATGGGTTGGCGTCGTCAAGCGAAACCGCAAGCGACAACTCCCCAAGACCGGGCTGCTGGTCGGCGGCCTCGCCGCCGCCAGAGCAGCCGAACGCCTCGATCGCTTTCACACCACGGGCGGCAAGATTGTGCACCACCGCTGTGATCAGCGCGCCCTCGTAGCCGAGGCCAAGATACTCCGGCTGGATGTGCAGGCTCGACAGCAAGACGGCATCCGGGGAGACCGGCCCTGAGGCCATAGTCCTGCTCTTCGGCATGTAGAGGGCAGGAGCGAACAGTACGGTCGCCACGGCAGGGGAGAACTCATTTTCGCTGACGGTGTAGCCGCACAGTCCCCACTCATAGGTGACGGAGTTCAGCCACGCTTCCTTCTCCAGCATCGGATCCTCGACCTCTGCGTGACCACCACTGATGCGGTCAGCGGCCGGGATGCCGAGGACACGGTCCGCAGATATCTGCTGGTCACCGGCGTCGGGCGCCTCTGCCATCTGCCAGAACAGACTTCGGTGGGCGCTGGGGTGGAGGCGATCCAGGTTCGTCAGCGTGATGGCCTCGATATGTCCTGGTGCCATATGGGACCTCCCTCGTTGTGTCGGTATCGAACGGACGCGTGGACGCTGTGTCCTCTAGTCCTGCTCGGTCCCGAGAATGTCCATGATCCGGTCGAAGTCCTCCAGATCACCGAATTCGATGACGATCTTGCCCTTCTTCTTGCCCATCTGAGCCGTGACCTTGGTGTCGAAGCGATCAGAGAGACGGTCCGCGCTATCGGTCAGTCGCTCCGGCTGGGGAATCTGCTCACGCGGCTTCGGCGCCGGTTCCACGCCATCGCGGTTCGCGAGGGTGACGGCTTCCTCGGTCGCGCGGACCGAGAGACCTTCGGCGACAATCCGACCTGCCAGATCCTCCATGGATTCCTGGCCAGTCTTCAGTCCAAGCAGAGCACGCGCGTGTCCTGCGGACAGGACACCCGCAGCGACTCGACCCTGGACCGGGACGGGGAGCTGCAGAAGGCGGATCATGTTGGTAATCATCGGGCGGGAGCGACCAATTTTTTCTGCCAGCTGAGCCTGGGTGACATCGAACTCCTCGAGAAGCTGCTGGTAGGCAGCGGCTTCTTCCAAAGGATTGAGCTGGACGCGGTGGATGTTCTCCAACAGGGCGTCGCGAAGCATCTCCGAGTCGTCCGTCTCGCGGACGATCGTCGGCAGAGTGTCCAGACCAGCGATCTGGGCAGCGCGCCAACGGCGCTCACCCATGATGATCTCGAACTCAGGCTGCGGCGCCTGCGGATTACGGCTGCGGGCGACCTCCAGAGCACGAGCCCTACCCTCACGGGGGATGGAACGAACCACGATCGGCTGCATGAGACCGAACTCGCGGATCGAATGGGCCAGCTCATGGAGCGGCTCATCATCAAAAGTCTGGCGCGGCTGCTCCGGGTTCGGTGCGATGACAGGCACCGGAATCTCCCGGTAGGTTGCACCAACCACTAGGGGAGAGGCCTTCGAGGAGGCGGATTCTGCGGCGGGGCCGTCTCCTGGCGCGGTGGCCGAGGAAGCCTGCGGAATCGACCGGCCGACCGGTCCGAGCCCTCCAGGGGAGCGTTTCGACGCCGACTTGCTCGTCTCGGCACCCTGAGCCGAATCGGATTCGACCTCGGCAGCCGGACTGGCCTGCGGCTGCTCCTGAGCCGGTCGCACCCGGGAAGGGCCGAACAGTTCGTCAGCGGCGCTGTCACCCAGTGCGGGCCGACCTTCCCCTGACGTCGGAATCAGGGCGGCCAGCCCACGGCCAAGCCCACCCCTCCGGGGTTCACGTTTCCCGGCTTCCTGCCTGTCCTGAGTCATCATCTACCTCGTTGTGCTGGTCACCGCATTCCTGCGTCTGACGTTAAGTGGTCGGATCCGCCGCGCCGGCCCGCTCCTCGGCGGGTTCGACACCGATTGCACCGGAAGAGGCTGTGGGAAGAAGATTACCGCGTGCGGCCAGCTCCTTGGCTGCGTCCATGTAGGCCAGCGCGCCGCGGGAGCCGGGATCGTAGGAGATCACTGACTGTCCGTATCCCGGCGCCTCCGACACCTTCACACTACGTGGGATCACATTCCGGAGAACAGCCTTGCCGAAGTGGTTTCGCACTTCGCCAGAGACCTCATCTGCCAGTCGGGTCCTGCCGTCATACATCGTCAGCAGAACCGCGGAGATATGCAGTTCCGGGTTGAGGTGCTGGCGAATCATCTGCACGTTGTTGAGGAGCTGGGTCACTCCCTCCAGTGCATAAAACTCACACTGGATCGGGATCATGATCTCATCCGACGCGGTCATCGCGTTGAGGGTGAGCAGCCCCAGCGAGGGCGGGCAGTCGATGATCAGGTAGTCGAACCCGTTCTCAATGAGGAACTCTTCGGTCACTGTCTGCTTCAGGCGACGCTCACGGTTGAACAGGTTGACCAATTCGATCTCTGAACCGGCAAGGTCCAAGGTCGCAGGAATGCACCACAGGTTCTCCGATTCCGGAGACTGCTTCATTGCCTCTTCCGGAGTGATCTCACCAAGCAGGAGCTCATACGTCGACGGAGTGCCACTGAAGTGCTCGACACCCAGTGCTGTCGAGGCGTTGCCCTGCGGATCCGAGTCGATAACCAGGACCTTGAGCCCGTGGTGGGCCAGCGCACTGGCGATGTTCACCGTCGTGGTGGTCTTGCCAACGCCACCCTTCTGGTTCGCGATAGTGATCCTCCGTGGCACCGACGGCTTCGGCAGGGACAACCTGTTCGGCGTCCTCACCTGGGCAGCACGGCGCGCCGCTTCCGCGATAGGTGTGTTAGCCCAGGATTTCTGGGACATGCTTGAGCCTCCGTCGCCCTATGGCGTGCATTGCTGGAACTGCTGACGAGCGAACCGGACCATTGGTCGGCACAGGTCTCGGATCGAGCCGTCTCTGACCACTGCCACTCTAGTCCCGACCCCGACACCGGTTCCGCAACAACGCCTGATGATTACTGACTAATTCTTGACGATGCGCACGACATAGGTCGGCGTCGTGTCGGTCTCTTCACCGATCTGCACGACATCAACTGTGCCGCCCTTGGCCTTGCGGATGAGCTTGCCGTCCCGCTCGATCTCTTCCGGGGCGCTGGAGCCTTTCACTGCAGCCATGACACCACCGGTCTTCACCAGCGGAAGCGTCCAACCGGCGAGCTTGCCCAGGGGAGCGACTGCACGGGAGGTCACCACGTCGAACAGGCCAGCCTCCTTGCGTACCGACGGCTCCTCAGCTCGACCGCGGATGACGCGGACATTGTCCAGCGCGAGATCGTCAACAACCTCTTGCAGGAACGTAGTGCGACGCTGCAGAGGCTCGATCAGCGTGACCAGGAGATCAGGTCGGGCAATAGCCACCGGGATTCCCGGAAGTCCGGCACCGGAGCCGATATCCGCGACGGTAGCGCCCTCTGGGAGGACCTCCACCAGCGCAGCGGAATTTAAGATGTGCCGGTCCCACAGCTTCGGCACCTCACGCGGGCCGATCAGACCACGGACCGTGGCGTGCTCCGCGAGCCAGTAGTGGTACCGCCGGGCCAGATCCGCACGGGATCCGAAGACCGACTCCACCGCCGTCGTCGGTTCAGCCACCTGAGCTCCGTCGTCCTGCACCGGACCGTCTTCCGCCATCTTCACAACCCTTCCCTCTGCGCCGCACCTGGACTCTGCGACGCTTAATCACACGTCAGTGTAACCGTCCGACATGCCCTTCCCAGACCACCTCCGGAGCATTGACCCCAGAACGCGGAAAACCGCCTGCCTCAAAATTCGAGGACAGGCGGTTCCTAGTGTGGACGGGCCGTACGGCAGTCTATTTCCGCTTCTTCTTCTTTTTATTGCCACTGCGTTGACCCGGTCTGGGTGCAGCACCGGGTTGTGGGGCATCGGGCACGTTAGCGTCCGCCGTCGCACCGGCATCCTCCGATGCCGAGACCTGGGCGTCGTCGGAGGCGGTGGGGGCGTCGACCACGTCGACGTCGTCAAGCGAGGTAGTTCCCTCAGCCTCAACCGGGTGCTGCGCGCCGCCCTTGTTCTTCTTGTTCTTCTTCGGCTTAGCGCCGACCTTCGGGGCGAGCTTTGCCTGCGCCTGGCGCTTGGCTTCCTTCTCAGCCTCGATCTCAGCAGCTTCCTCGGCGTCGAGCTTGCCGAAGACGTAGCGCTGCTGGAAGTAGGTCCAAATGTTGTTGGTGAGCATGTAGACCAGCAGGCCGATGGACCAGATGGCACCGGTTGCGAGGATCATCAGCGGGAAGAACCACAGCATGAGCTTGTTCATCAGCTCGGTCTGATCACCCATCGGGCCGGGAGCCTTCTGCTGCAAACCACGAGCCAGACGGTCTTGGGTACGGTTCACCGAGACACGGGCGTTGAAGTGGATAAACGCAGCGGAGAGAACCATCATCGGGATAGCGACGACGGCGATCTGGAACCGAGTGATGTCAACAGCAGCACCGGGTTCAACGAACGCCGCATACTGGTCCGGGCTCATGCCAATCGAACCGGACATCGGGGCGCCGAAGAGACGGGCAGACAGGAACGACTGCACATCGCCGACACTGAACATGTAGTTCGAGGTGTTCCAGTTCTCCTCCAGGCTGATACCAACCTGGCCGACCCCCTCACCGGTGCGGTTGAACGAACGGATCACATGGAACAGACCCAGGAACACCGGGATCTGAACCAGCATCGGCAAACATCCACGGAGCGGGTTGACACCCATCTCCTTCTGGATGCGGCGCATTTCCATGGCCTGCTTCTGCTGGTCGTTCTTGTACTTATTGCGGACCTCCTGCATGAGAGGCTGCATCTTCTGCATTTTCAGCATCGACCGCTGCGACTTGAACATCGGGCGGAAGAGCAGCAGACGAATCGTCACCACCAGCAAGACGATCGCCAGCACCCAGGACAGGCCGGACGAGGGGTCCAACACCAAACTCGCAGCTTGGTGCCAGAACCACATGATGGCCGAAATCGGCCAGTAAATGAAGTTAAGCACGGTGTACGGAGACTCCTGTCTTCGTTCGATCGGTAGGCCCGTCCACGTGGGCCGACCCTGAGGTTACCTGTGTAATTGCGTCAACCAGGAACGCAGTCCGGCGTACTCCACCGGTACTGGATCCCAGCCTCCGGGATGCCAAGGCGCACATCGCAGTATGCGCCCCACAGCCATCAAAGTCCCGCGGACGGCGCCAAAGCGACGTACCGAGACCAGACCGTATTCGGAGCAGGTCGGTTCAAATCTGCAACTGCCTCCGCCGCCTTTCAGCGGCGATAGTCTCCGGCGGTAGAAAAGAATGAGCTTCTCGACGGCCCGAGCCGGCCCCCGCATCACCGGAACTGGATCCAGCTCCTGGTCATCGAAGGAATTTCCGGACCGCTGATCGGACATCTTTGACCAACTCCAGACTCGTTGCTGTACCGGAGGCGGGGAGTGCCCTGATGACAATGTCTACGTCATCCGGAACCCCTGCAATTACATCTGCGGCGACATGGCGCAGCTTCCGCGACACAGCGTGTCTGGTCACTGCGTTGCCAACCGCCTTGGAAACGACAAGACCGACGCGCGGACCACCCGATCGGGCAGTCGGCACGTCGGCCTCATCAGTTACCTGAAGTATGTGCAGGACGATTGTCCTGCGCCCGATGCGACGTCCCCCACGAACTACCGACGAAAAATCGGCAGACCGGTGCAGTCGATGCTGCTGGGGAAGCACCGGGTTAACCCTGCTACGCGGTCAGGCGTGCACGGCCCTTGCTGCGACGTGCAGCGACGACCGCGCGGCCCGAACGGGTGCGCATACGAGTACGGAATCCGTGCACACGTGCACGACGACGGTTGTTCGGCTGGAACGTCCGCTTGCCCTTGGCCACGGTAAACACTCCTCTACTTTGGGGCGGTTGTCCGCGAACCGGACTAGGTCCGGACCGGGAGCCGCCGTAAACGGTTTCAAGCACCCACTGGTGGGTCGGCTCTGTACCGGCCCTGTGGGCCCGCGCGTGCTGACGCCGGAAGACCCGACGTGCACCTGCGGTGAACATATCGCCGCCCAAGATCGGACGATGGATATGACAGACGCAGGTAAGCGTACGTCCCGTTGCGTCGCTAAGACAAATCTGCGGGTGGCCCCGAATGTGCACCGATGCGCAGGTGAGACGGGGAAACGACCTCCAAAGTAAATTACATCTATGAAATTCACTGGTGGGACACAGCTTATCCACAGGCTATAAGTGCAGGCCAGGGACATAAGCTGTGGATAACTACATGGTCGAAAGCTTCGAAATCATGCTCGAAAACCAATATACGCGCTGGTCAACGTACAGTTGTGGAAAACTTGATTCCACCCCTCACAATGTGAATAATTCGGGGGAGAACAGCTGAATGGAGTTATCCACACTGTGTTGATAACAATGTGGAAACCCAGGCCAGACACCTTCGAAGACTGTGCACAAATATGTGCACTAAATGTCGAAGAGTGTCGACCGGACGTTGCCCGTACCCCGGGAAATCAACGTCCTGAGCGAGCGGCGGTCCGGGCCACATTCCCGGACTGCGAGCGGTAACCATCGGGCCCGACCACCCCAGAGGTGGTCGGGTTCGATTCGACGGACAACGACGGGACGACTGAGATGGATGCTGTACCCCAGGACTTCAACTGGGTTTGGCAGGAAGTGATCGAACAGCTGGTAGCTGCCAGTGACGATCCCATGCGGCCGGATCTCACACTTCGTGCGAGCGACAGGTCACTTCTTGCCAGCGTCCGCCCGGTCGGGCAGGTAAATGGGTATGTCCTGTTAACTGCTACGTCCACCCAAGCAAAGAAGCTCATCGAGGGACAGCTGTCCCATCACATCACGGCAGCATTGTTCCAGGTCACCGGCAAGAACCTGCATGTTGTCCTGACGGTTGCAGAGTCGGCCCCAGACAATGACGACCAGTACACCAACCCAGGCGCCGGTCAGCAGGGTGGCTTCCGCTTCGACGGACTGGATTCCAGCCAACGCGCCCAGTCGGCACAGCATCCGCAGAACCAGCAAAATCCCGGTTCTGAGCAGGTGCACGGTTACGACAACCAGCGCTCCCAGGTTCCGCAGTCCACGCAGCATCCGCAGAATCACCAGAACCATGGTTATGGTTCTGGTGCAGGTCAGCGAGTTTCTGATGACCAGGGTCGCCGAGATAACTCCGGCCACTATGGAGACCACCAGGCTCAGCTGCGGGACTCACAGACGCGTGACTACGGCTACCGCAACGACCAGGTCAGCGGATATAACGCATCTTCGGTGACGACTTCTCGTCCGGTCTCACACTCCCATTCGCAGGGGGCACCTAACCATTCGGTCCAGGGACCGGTCGGCGCGACACAGCAGTCCTCGCGTCCGAAGGTTCCGCACCAGATGAGTGACCCGGTGGAGGAGCCGACCCTCAACCGGAAGTACACCTTCGAAACCTTCGTCCAGGGCCCGCAGAATAAGATCGCCGCTGCCGCAGCGGTAGCAGTCGCGGAAAGCCCGGGTCGTTCGTACAATCCGCTGTACATCGCCGGCCCTTCAGGGCTGGGCAAGACGCACCTGCTGCACGCGATCGGGCACTACGCACTGAACCTGCACCCGCAGTTGAAGTTGAAGTACGTCAGTTCTGAAGAATTTACGAACGACTTCATTACCTCGCTTCGTGAAGATGCCCAGGAATCCTTCAAGCGTCGGTACCGGAACCTCGACATGCTGCTTGTCGACGACATCCAGTTCTTAGCAGGTAAGGAAGGTACGCAGGAGGAGTTCTTCCACACCTTTAATGCGCTGTACCAGACCAATCGCCAGATTGTGCTGTCGTCGGATCGTCCGCCGAGCCAGCTGGTGACGCTGGAGGACCGCCTGCGTACCCGCTTTGAACAGGGTCTATTCGCGGATCTTTCGCTTCCTGACTTGGAGACCCGAATCGCGATTCTGCAAAAGAAGGTCGAGCAGGTTGAGAGCATGTCCATCCCGGAAGACGTGCTGGTCTTTATCGCGGAGAACAACAACACCTCCATCCGTGCGCTGGAAGGCGACCTGCTGCAGATCAGTGCCCAGGCGTCCCTGCTCAAGCGTGCTCCCACCGTGGAATTGGCTCGTGAAGTACTGGGTACCCAGGTGGAGCCGGTAGAAATCACCGCTGAGCTCATCATTGGAACAACCGCCGAGTACTTCGGTCTTTCTGTGAAGGATCTAGAAAGTGACTCCAGGTCCCGTCCGGTGTCACACGCTCGACAGATCTCGATGCACCTGATCCGACGCATGACGAACCTGTCCTTGGTCAGTATCGGAGCGGCCCTAGGCGACAGGGACCACTCGACGATCAAGCATGGCGACGACAAAATTGAAAAGGAACAGGCGGTTAAGGAAACGACCCGCCGAGAAATCAAGGAACTCACCGCGCGGATCCAGGAGCAGGCGCGACTCTGAGTCATTCTGAACGGCCGGGCAACCCGTCAGGGTTTGCCCGGCCGTTTGCGCGAGCAGGGGTTTTAGGATGTGGAAAACCTGCGAACGATCAGGTGTACAACTTCCCACAATCTGGGGATAACCAGCGCCGAAGGAAGTTATCCACAACAACAGCTGTTTATCCACATTTCATGAACCACATTGTGAACAAGCTCTCCGACGGCACGACCTGCGGCGGAAGTGGTTTTCCACACTGTGCACACCCCCTACTACTACTGCCAACTATCTCCCTAAAGTCTTCAAAAAACAGAAGGCGTGTGGAAACTCAGTCCGGGCAACTTTCCGCGATCCTGTAATTACAAAAATTGCCAGGACAAGATCGGGTTCCCGGCGCGCTGCGACGATGCGCGAACGTGGAAACTGATTGATCCTGAGCGTTCGTCTAAGGCACTGAGACTGCGTTAGAGTGTGGAGTGATTTATGTGTGCCCGGGGGAGACCGAGAAACTGTCATCTTCCGTCGCGAGCACCTGCTTCTACTGAGAACTACTGAAGTCCCCTGCTCTGGCCGGGGACGCGGAGGAATGATGGAACCGACTGAAGTTCGCGTCCGCGCTGAAAAGGACGACCTCGCTGAGGCCGTCGCCTGGGTCGCTCGTAACCTGCCGACTCGCACCACGCAGCCGATCCTCCGGGGCATGGTGTTCGAAGCAGGTGCCGAGGGCCTGGAGATCACCGGATACGACTATGAGGTCTCCACCAGGATCCGCATTCCTGCTGACGTCAGCGCAGGAGGGCGATTCGCGGTCAACGGTCGACTGATCTCTGAGATCGTCTCCAAGATGGCGAACAAGCCGATCGACATGCTTTTTGATGGCACTAAGGTCCACGTCACCGGCGGGTCCTCACGCTTCGAACTTCCGGCAATGACTCTCGAGGATTATCCGGCTCTGCCGGAGACCCCCGCTGTCACCGCCACAATCGACCCCCGTGTCTTCACTGAGGCCATTTCGCAGGTCTCTGTCGCGGCAGGTCGTGACGAGACCCTGCCGATGCTCACGGGCATCCGCATGGAGTCCGACGGCGACACGGTGACGATGGCGGCAACCGACCGTTTCCGTCTGGCTGTTCGTACCCTGAAGTGGAATTCCAACACCGACGCCGCAGCGGAGCTCCTGGTTCCTGCCAAGACGCTCGCAGACACCGCTCGCACCATCGACACGCATTCCTCTGAGCAGGTCACCATCGCTGTCGGTGATGGCTCGGACGGCAAGGCCATCGGCGCAGACGGATTGCTTGGCATTCTCGGAGCGGACCGTCGCACCACCACTCGTCTGCTGGACGCTGAGTTCCCGAAGTTCCGACCGCTGCTGCCGAAGGCTCACACCGCCGTGGCTTCGGTGGAGATTGAACCTCTGCGTGAGGCCATTCGCCGTGTCTCCCTGGTTGCTGACCGTGGAGCACAGATCCGGATGGACTTCTCTGAAGGTCAGGTCCGGCTGTCGGCTCAGGCCGAAGAAACCGGTCGTGCCGATGAGGTTCTCGACTGCGCCTTCACCGGTGAGCCCTTGATCATCGCCTTCAACCCGGCGTATCTGAATGATGGCCTCGCTGCGATCAACACCAGCCGCGTCTTCATGGGATTCACCCAGGCCTCCCGCCCGGCGATCCTCGTCCCGGAGCCCGAGTCGGTCCCGGAGGCAGGTACTGACGGGATGTTCCAGACTCCGGAGACGGAATACACGTACCTGCTCATGCCGGTCCGTCTGCCGGGCTGAGTCGCCGGAGGAAGTCCGGAGTCTCATGTATCTGCGTTCGCTGTCCCTCCGAGATTTCCGGTCCTGGCCGGAGCTGTCGGTCGATCTGGAGCCGGGCATCACCGTCTTCGTCGGCCGCAATGGCTTCGGTAAGACGAACATCGTTGAATCCGTCGGTTATCTCTCGTCGCTCTCATCCCACCGGGTGAGTTCTGACGCGCCTCTGGTTCGCAGTGGTGCCGACTCAGCGCGGGTCTCTGCCACGGTCGTCAACGATGGACGTGCACTGGCCGCACATCTGCTGATCAACCCACACCGGGCCAATCAGGCGCAGCTGAACCGCACCAGGCTGAAGAGCCCTCGGGAAATGGCAGGGACGGTCCGCTCGGTGTTATTCGCACCAGAGGACCTCGAACTGGTCAAGGGCGAGCCGGCCCAGCGACGGCGATACTTGGATGACCTGCTTGGGTTGCGCCGGCCGATGCTCTCTGGTGCTCGCATCGAGTACGACCGCATCCTGCGCCAGCGCAACGCCCTGCTGAAGTCCGCGGGGCAGGCATTGCGCCGCGGATATGGGTCTGCAGATGGTGAGGCCGCTTTGGCGACCCTGGACACCTGGGATGGACAGTTAGCCCATGTGGGGTCCATCGTTACTGCCGAGCGCATTCTGCTGCTGCAGGAGTTGGCGCCACGCATCATCGACGCCTACGCGCACCTAGCGTCTGGATCCCGACCAGCCTACGTGAATTACCGCTTCCGCATCACTGAGAACGGATCAGGCCAGCAGAGCTCCGGGTCTCCGGCTCCACTGGACGAGTTGCCTACCGACGCCACCGTCATCGAAGCAATGATGCTTACCGAGATGGCCGAATCTCGACAGCGAGAGATCGACCGCGGTATGTCGCTGGTGGGTCCTCATCGTGATGATCTTGTGCTTACGCTCGGCAGTGACCCAGCCAAAGGTTTCGCCAGCCATGGCGAGACGTGGTCGTATGCGCTGGCCCTCCGACTGGCCTCGTATCAGCTCCTGCGCGATGAGGGCCCGGATCCGATCCTCATCCTCGACGACGTCTTCGCAGAACTCGACCAGCAACGTCGGGAAGCATTGGTTGCTATTGCGCAGCAGGCGGAACAGGTTCTCATCACCTCGGCGGTGGGGGAGGAGCTACCGTCGGCATTAACCGACGGTGGATACCGCTCCCACACCGTCACCGTCCGGGATACCCCGGACGGAAGGATCTCGCTTCTCGACGAACAGAGCCACGATGGCTGACCCAGACTCCCCACGTACCGCTGATCTCGGCGATTCTTCCTCCGACATGGTGGAGGACACGTTCCAGCGGATGCGTGCAGAAGCCCGTAAGAGAGGGCGACTGCCTGTGTTGTCAGCTCCTCCACGTCGTAAAGCACGGGGTGACATGCTCGCAGACCGAGTGAACATGGCATCGCAGACCCAGGACGTGACGATCCCTGGCCTTGGCAAAGTGACCCCACAGCGCGACGAGGGATTCCATGGAGTACCCCGTGACCGCGCTGGCACGAGGATCCCCGACAGTCTGTTGCGGTCGCGCTCTGCCAAGATTTATCGAGCCAGCCGACGTGATCCGCAACCGCTGGGCAAGGTCCTGATCAAGGAGATCATCGAACGTAAGTGGAATGCCGACATGGCGCGCGGCATGGTGGTGTCAAAGTGGGATGAGATCGTCGGGAACGAACTCGCCTCTCATGTGACGATCGAATCCTTCGATGAAGGTGTTTTGAAACTCCAGGCCAGCTCAACCGCGTGGGCCACTCAAGTGCGCCTGCTGCAGTCGCAGCTTTTGAGCACCATTGCCGACACCGTCGGAGATGGAGTAGTCAATCAGCTCAAGATCGTTGGCCCACCAGCTCCGAACTGGCGCAAGGGCCGGTACTACGTCAAGGGGCGTGGCCCGCGAGACACCTACGGTTGATCGGAATCGACGGCTCAAAGGCGCGTGAGAGGCCTAATTTCCTATGTTTTCCGGTGAACGAATGCCATCCGACCCATGAAAAACGTCTCAGAACGCGCCTCAGACCAGATTCGATGCCCCTTTAGTGTGGGGATACGGGTAGACTGGTCAGGTATTACATAAGGCTTAAAAGGCGCTTGAAGGCTTCTAGAAGGAGAACAGCTCCACGTGGCTGCCACCGAACATAATTACGACGCATCATCGATCACGATCCTGGAGGGACTTGAGGCTGTCCGGAAGCGTCCGGGCATGTACATCGGTTCGACGGGGGAGCGGGGCCTCCACCACTTGGTGTGGGAGGTTGTCGACAACTCCGTCGATGAGGCGATGGCTGGGCACGCGACGAAGGTCGAGGTGACGCTGCTGGAAGACGGTGGTGTTCAGGTCGTCGATGACGGTCGCGGTATCCCCGTTGACATGCACGCCTCCGGTGCCCCGACCGTCCAGGTCGTCATGACCCAGCTGCACGCCGGCGGTAAGTTCGACTCCGATTCCTATGCGGTCTCCGGTGGTCTGCACGGCGTGGGTATTTCTGTGGTCAACGCGCTGTCCACCAAGGTGGAGGCGGAGATCATCAATGGCGGAAACCTCTGGTACCAGAACTTCGTCAACGCTGTCCCGGAGGAACTGGTTCAGGGCCCGCGTAAGCGCGGCTCCGGTACCACGATCCGTTTCTGGCCGGATGCGGAAATCTTCGAGACCACTGACTTCGACTTCGAGACGATCGCACGACGTCTGCGTGAGATGGCATACCTAAACAAGGGTCTGACCATCACCCTGACTGACAAGCGCGTCAGCCAGTCAGAGCTCGAGGCCGAGCTTGAGGCTGAGGAACTCGCCGCAGCCGTAGAAGCTGAGTCTGCTTCGCTGGCCAAGGACGCCGAGGAGGCGAAGGAGAAGGACAAAGAGCGCAAGGCGAAGGTCACCGAGCGCAAGAAGGTCTTCCACTTCCCGAACGGTCTGGTTGACTACGTCACGGCTTTGAACAAGTCGAAGACTGCGATCCACCCGAGCATCATCACGTTCGAAGCAGCCGGTTCCGACCAGGAGGTCGAGATCGCGATGCAGTGGAACTCCGGCTACTCCCAGTCGGTCCACACCTTCGCGAACACGATCAACACGATCGAGGGCGGCACCCACGAAGAGGGTTTCCGTTCGGCACTGACGTCCCTGATCAACCGCTACGCCCGCGAGCGCAAGTTGCTCAAGGACAAGGATGCGAACCTCAGCGGTGAAGATGTGCGTGAGGGACTCGCGTGTGTCATTTCGGTGAAGGTCTCCGACCCGCAGTTCGAGGGGCAGACCAAGACGAAGCTCGGCAACACCGAGGTTCGTTCCTTCGTGCAGAAGATGACCAATGAGCACATTGCGCACTGGCTGGAGGCCAACCCGGCCGAGGCTAAGGCCATTATCAACAAGGCCATCTCTTCCGCGCACGCTCGCATGGCTGCGCGGAAGGCCCGTGATCTGGTCCGTCGCAAGTCCGCTACCGATATCGGTGGACTGCCGGGCAAGCTCGCTGACTGCCGCTCGAAGGACCCGAAGAAGTCTGAACTGTTCGTGGTGGAGGGTGACTCCGCTGGTGGTTCGGCGAAGTCCGGCCGTGACTCGATGTTCCAAGCGATACTCCCGCTGCGAGGCAAGATCCTCAACGTGGAGAAGGCCCGCCTGGACAAGACCCTGAAGAACGCCGAAGTTCAGGCGATCATCACGGCTCTGGGCACCGGTATCCATGATGAGTTCGATATCTCGAAGCTCCGCTACCACAAGATCGTCTTGATGGCCGACGCCGATGTCGATGGCCAGCACATCGCGACCCTGCTGCTGACCCTGCTGTTCCGCCTCATGCGTCCGCTGGTGGAAGAAGGCCACGTCTACTTGGCACAGCCGCCGCTCTACAAGCTCAAGTGGGGCAAGGGTGAGCCGGGTTACGCTTTCTCCGACGCTGAGCGTGATGCTCAGTTGGAGGCAGGACTGGCCGCAGGCCGCAAGATCAACAAGGACGATGGCATCCAGCGCTACAAGGGTCTCGGTGAGATGAACGCCGCCGAGCTCTGGGAGACCACGATGGACCCGCAGGTCCGTGTGCTCCGCCAGGTTGCACTCGAGGACGCGCAGAAGGCGGACGAGCTCTTCACCATCCTCATGGGTGACGATGTCGCGTCACGTCGTTCCTTCATCACCCGCAATGCCAAGGATGTCCGCTTCTTGGACGTCTAACCGAGCATGCTAAAGCCCTCGCCTTCTGGCGAGGGCTTTGATGTTTCACGTGAAACATCGCATTACAACGATTCGCTTTACGACGCCCTCTCCGCATCCCTCACTTGCATCGGATTGAAGATAGAGCCGCTGCATTATTTCCGCGGGAAGTGGAGTGTTTCACGTGAAACATTAACTAGACCAATGCCGGGGTGGCCACGCCCTGTGGTCACCCCGGCATCATTGTGAATGTGCGCTTTGTGCGAACCCTTAGCCCATGTACTGGCGGACTACTGCTTCTTGAACGTCGGAATCATCGGGGTGGTGGCCGTCGAGAAGGACTACATGGCTGTAGCCATCCAGGAGAAGGAACTCTCCATTCATGCGATCGCGGGTTGCTTCGCCGGCCGGTGTTCCCGTTACAGCAGTATCACCGGTGTAATGCAGGACGAGTGGCTGCCGGTCGAGGCTCGCGGGGGAGTGGTCAATCGCCGACTGTTGGGCAGGCCATCCCAGGCATAGCTGACCGGACTTCAGGCCCAGAGAGTTGAGCTCGAAGATGTCCCCACCAGTGAACGACTCTGCGTACGACTGGCCAATCAACGAGGGATCTGGAGCCACGATGTTGTCATTGCAGATGATGGCGCGCTCCAGCGTGGCAATGGACACCATCTGATCCATGAGATCCTGGTCCGTGAGTTCTTCCGGTATTTTCTGAACAGGAGTTTCTCCAGAAGCGATGGCACTAGCAAGATCAGGCCACGCGGTTTCGGTGTACAGACCTTCCATTGCCTTCGCGAAAGTGGGGGAGGTCTGCGCGGAGCTGCCCATAAGCGAGCTGACGAAGGAACTTCCACGCCAGGCAACTGGCAGGATTTCATTGGCTACAGGCAGGAGGGCGTCAGCATTGTTTGCGATGGTTTCAGGGAGATCGCCGACCTCGGCCGGCGGGGGATAGGCCTGACCGGGAGCGCCTGCCTCGTCATTCACCATCTGGGACCATTTCGTATAGACCTGCAGAGGGGTCGTGCCAAGGTGGTACTGATCGTCCCTGTCCGCCATCCACTGGAACATGGCGTTCATTCCGTCCCGGCGCCACGACTCCCTGGATGTACCCAGGTCGAAATATCGGGTGTCAGCATCGATACTCGAATCCAAGACCATCCCGTCGACCTTGTCCCCGAATAGCGTGGCGTAGGTGGACATCAGATCTGATCCATACGAGGTGCCGTACAGTCCGATCGTGTCTTCACCGAGAGCTTTACGAACCTCCTCCAGGTCCCGGGCAGTGTTCTCTGTGGTGACGGTCCGGGCATATCCCGGGGACGTAGTTTCGCAGGATGCGTAGAGCCCTCCGACAGTGGCGGCAATTAATCCAGACATCGGGATACCGGCGAGATCGCAGTCCAGGGGAGTGGACCAACGCAGCCCACGGGGTTGTACAGCGATCAGATCGAAGTTCTGCGAGATCTCTTCAGGCATGGAGATGCCGCCTTCGGCGAACATACCTAGAGCGTCGCCACCTGGACCACCAGGGTTGCCGGCGATGGATCCCTGGCTCTGTCCTGATGACGCAGGAACCCGACTTACCGTGACCGTGATCTGCTCTCCCGCCGGATCCGAATAATCACGGGGGACCTCAAGTTCCGCGCAAAGTGTCCCAGGATCGGTCAAGGCTGCAATTGGGCAGTCGGTCCATTCGAGATCCGGCATGGCGTCAGCGTTAGGGGAAGCATTAGCTGCCGGGGAGAATATCAAGGTGGACGCTACCGCGAGGGAGGTCGCAGGAGCCAGAATTCTACTCAACTTCCGTGCGTACACAGAAGAGGACTGGGCATCGGAGCCGGGAGAGTATGTTGTCACTGAATCATTCCGTTGTCGAGTTGAGTTGCTGAACATCATTGGGCATTGCATCTCATCGTAAGTTACGGGTGAATGACCGGGTGAACGGGGAGCCGGATTCACCCCGATGTTTCACGTGAAACTTACGTCGATTCTCAGGTGCGTTGCTGAAAAGATAGATATCGATGACTATTATTAGCCAGGTGAATGCGAATGAAGGATCCGTAACCCGGAATAATGACTGGGAGACCATCGAGGTGGTTTTGCCGGACAAATCGGTTACCCCACTGCTTGTCTTTACCCCGGAGGAAACTCCGAAGGGAGTAGTTGTTCTGTGGCCGGGCCTTGGCATGGGAGCGCGGTATTTCACTCCTATGGCACGGGAGTTAGCTTCGCGTGGTTACGGGGTGGTCCTATCGGAGCTTCGAGGGCAGGGTGGTCAGACCTCCAAGGCCACCAGGCGTAACCAGTGGGGCTATCACGACCTGGCGTCGCAGGATTATCCACTTGTTACGGCCGCTGCTCGAGGTCATTTCGCTGAGAAATATCCGGTCAAGGAGGGGTCGGACAGGCTGCCGCTGTACTTCATGTGCCACTCGATGGGCGGGCAGATCGGCATGATGTACCTGTCCCGGCCGGAGGCTGATGTCGACGCTGCCATCTTTATCGGGTCAGGTATCCCGCACTACATCAACTTCAGTGGAAAACAGCGGGCGCGGTTGCGGTACGGATCGCCGGTGATGCAGGTGTTCTCCACAGCGCTCGGCTACTGGCCCGGCGGTCGATTTGATCTTGCAGGCTACGGACGACAGTCCGGTCGGCATATCCGCGAGTGGGCCCGGTACTCGGCCGGAGGAAGGCTTAAGCCGTTCCGAACTGATTTGAATTACGACCGAGCCCAGCTTCAGATCACCACGCCGGTTCTCGCCCTGACGTGTGGCGGTGACTATGACTGCCCTCCAGAGTCGGCGAAGGATCTCGCGGCCCGACTTCCAAAGGCGGCGCGCTACGGCTACGTCCCCGAGGGGCTCGGGCACAATAGGTGGGCCCGAGAACCGAAGATCGTTGCCGACAGGTTTGATGAATTTCTCGCGAATGTCAGCGCCGGACAACATCACCCGTCGATCCTTTGACACCCAATTACGTCACGTGACGAATATCGTCCTACCTTCCCGGTAGGGCAGATAAACGTCACGTGACGAAATAGATCGTGTGGGGAGGGGACGTCGTAAAGCAGAAGTTTTTACGCGCTCTGGTGAAGTCCTTCAGCCGTACCCAAGGGGTCAGTCCACAATCCATGAAGTGCCACCGTGCGTGCCGCATCAGTGACCACCCGGCTGCCGGCGCATTGGATGCTGAGTTTGCGGTCGCCGCCGAGGTCCTTCCGGAGCATGGATGCGATGAGTTGAACGCCACGGCGGTCTGAGGTGAATGCCTCCCCCGCAAAGACGACCGACTCTGGGTCGACCACATCGACAGCAAGAGAAATAGCTCTGCCGAGCGCGAGCGCACGCTCATCCAGGATTCGCTGGCCGCTGAATACAACGGATTCGAATCCGTACTGACCCCCACTGGCGCATGGTGCGCCGACGCTTGGATTACCACCGCGGCACTGATCGCCAAGACCGAGAAGTTGAAGTTCCTCGTGGCATTGCGCCCAGGACTGTCTAGCCCTACTTTGACCGCTCAGCAGGCGCACGCCTTCCAGAGGCTTTCCGGCGACCGACTGATTCTCAATGTCGTAGTGGGTGGCGAAGACATCGAGCAACGTGCCTACGGTGACCATTCCACCAAGGAAGAGCGGTATGCGAAGGCCGGTGAAGTTCTCGATTTCATTGACCGAATTTGGTCTGAGGGAGCGGTAGGCGAGGGCGGAGGACACCCGATCGATTACAACGGCGATTACCTCGACATCACCGGTGCCCATCTAACAGGCCCCGCGCAGAAGCGGCCTCCTGACTTCTTCGGTGGATCTTCGGCCGCAGGAATTGCTACTGCTGCCGCTCACGCGGACACGTATCTGACGTGGGGAGAGCCCGTGGAACAGGTTGGAGAGAAGCTTGCCGCCGTCGATGACAAGGCGAGGACCCTCGGACGGACTGTTGAGCACGGTGTGCGTTTGCATGTCATCGCCCGAGCGACGGAGGACGAAGCCTGGGCGGAGGCACAGAAGCTGCTCGACGGAATTGACCCTGACGCCGTCCGCGCCGTGCAGGACGGATTGGCTCGCTCGCAGTTCGAAGGGCAGCGGAGAATGACTGAACTTCACGGTCGCGGGTCCAACTTCACTGCTAGAGCCGATGCCCGAACTCTAGAAATCGCGCCGAACCTCCGGGCGGGGGTGGGCTTGGTCCGAGGCGGTGCAGGTACTGCGTTGGTCGGATCTTATGACCAGGTCGCTGAAAGGCTGGCCGAATACCGGGCAGTCGGAGCGAGCCACTTCATTCTCTCCGGCTACCCGCACCTGGAAGAGACGTTCCACGTGGGCGAGGGGATCGTGCCTGCATTGCAGCGTCGCGGGCTGTCCGTTGCCAATCATCCGGATCCGGAGAATGCGGACTCCGAGGATGGCCATTTCGCCACACCCTTCGCCGACGCGTCGGCCTCCTGATCCACGACACTCGGCGCCTCGCCGCCTAGTCGCGGCGCACCCACACAGACAGAGAGGACTCTCCCGTGACCACAGCTTTAAATCCCCACCAGAGGGCAGCAGCTTCACCGGCACCGCATTGAGTCGCCCGGACTTCACCTGAACCCGGGGATCTGCGTCAGGCCTTTTCCCGGGTTCCTACCTCCATTGCGGTTGCCGCAGCACATGTCGGTGGGCGTGCAGTGGGCATGGCCATCGGGTCCTTCACCACGATCAGTCTGGATCCAGGCATCGTGCAGTTCAGCGTTCAGACGACGTCCAATACGTGGCCGCTACTGCTGGAATCCCTGCAGATCGGTATCTCGGTGTTGGCAGAACAGCACCGGGATGTTGTGCGTCAGTTTTCAGGACCGGCCGATAAGCGTCTCGACGACGTTCGGTGGCACGCCACCGATGGAAATGCGGTTCTCGTTGAAGGTGCCTCGGCTCATTTCATCGGCTCGATTCTTCGCGTGATTCCGGTAGGAGACCACTTCGTGGCTCTCCTGGATGTCACGCACTGTGCCGTCATTGAAGAACCAGTCAGTCCGCTCGTCTTCCATGAATCGCGTGTCGATTCTTTGCCGCCCTTTTGGGAGCCAGTAAGGCTCAACCATGACAACGACCAACAGCACGTACTCCGGGAGCACGTCGGAAACGGCGCCTCGCGCAGCTGATTTAACAGGACCGGACGACGCCGACGAGAAGTCTTCGGCCGGCGATGTTTTACGTGGAACAAACTCCAAAGTTTCACGTGAAACATCGAAGGGAGAGGGAAGTGGGTAAAATGCCATAGCGCCTCACGTGACTCCGACCGTGAGCCGAAAAGGAGCGCACCGGCCTGCTCTGAAGAAGGCTGCTCGGAAACGACTGATTCAGGTATCTGTATTCGTTGGGGCCATCGCACTGTGGTGGGCGATCGCCCGCTTCGCGCAGATTGATCCCGTGATTCTTCCTGGGCCTGACGCCGTGGTCGGGGAAGTGATCGACGGCAATCGGTGTGTGGAATCAGCATCGGGATCCGGCCGGGTTAACTGTGGCGTCCAGGGTTACTTCCTGTGGCAGCACCTCCTAGCGACCGTCCAGCGAATTGCCGTGGGATTGGGCGCAGGAGTTCTTGTAGGAGTTCTGCTTGGCTGGGTGCTCGCGAGCAACAGCATCATCAGATCAGTGGTGGAGCCGTATGTGACTTTCCAGCGGGCACTGCCTCCCCTTGGCTACATCGGACTACTGATCGTGTGGTTCGGCATCGGAGGTACCTCGAAGATTGTCCTTCTGTTTCTGGCATCCTTCCCGGCCGTCGCCATCGCCACACTCACCGGAGTTATCGGAGTTCCAAAGTCCTGGGGGTTATCCGTGCAGACGCTCGGAGCGTCACGCTTCCAAGTGCTTCGAGACGTGACAGTTCCCGGCGCAGCGCCGTCGATCATCGTCGGTATTCGGCTGGCGGCAGGACTTGCCTGGGCGTCGATCGTCGCGGCGGAGATGAATGACGGAATCCCCGGTATCGGTGGGCTTGCTTATATCTCTGGTACTCAGCTCGACACAGCATTAACCATCGCTTGCATCGTGATCATTGGCATCACGGCTCTGGCATTCGACCAACTACTCGTGGCACTTGAGCGCAAGGTCGCTCCGTGGCAGGGAAAGCAGTGACCTCATGAATACGACACTTTCTCGGACTGCCTCCGTAATCGCAGTCTCCGCATTGGCGGTTTCCGCGCTATCCGCTTGCGTTGGGCCCCAGGCCGATCAACTCGCGAACTCCGGTGGCAATGGCAACTCAGACGCAGAGGGAAATGACGTCAACGCGGTCTGCCCAGTGGAGACCTCTGATGCCGACGGAGCCCTGCGAATTGCCCACCTTGGATCTGCTGAACCAGAGTCGTACATCCTCGATCAGGGTCTGGCCGAGGCGTGCTTCCCGAATGTCGACGTCTCCTGGACGAGGTACCCCACCGGTCCGGACATCGTGCAAGGCTTCGCCGCTCGGTCGGCGGACATTGGACTGCTCGGATCTACTCCGACTGCCAGGGCACTCAGCGAGCCGTTGAATCTGGACGTAATTGTCCCCGAGGTGAATTCGGTCATCGGAGCCGCAGAGGCACTCGTGGCCAAAGACGCTCAGTCAATCGAAGACCTCAAAGGCGGCCGCATTGGAGTCCCGTTCGGGTCCACATCGCACTACAGCCTCCTCAAGACACTCCAGGCGGAGGGGATTGATCCGGCCACCGACGTGGAACTGGTCAACCTGTCTCCGGATACGCTTCCGGCTGCCTGGAATTCACCGGACCTCGACGCTGCGTACGTCTGGAACCCAACACTGCAGATTCTCACTGACAGTGGCGGAACGACATTAGAGACGTCCGAAGAAGTGGGGGAGGAGGGCTCTCCGACCTTCAACCTCACGATCGTTGATCGTGGGTACTCAGAGCAGAATCCCGAGATTCTGGAGACCTGGCTGGACCTCAAGAACTGGGCTGCATCTCAGTACGTAGAGAACACTGATGAGTTCGTGGAGTCTGTCGCGGCGGCGTCAGGACTATCTATTGAGGACACCCGATTGCAACTGGAGGGTCTGAATATCATCCAGGGCGATCAACAGCGGGAGGAATTGGAGTCCGTGGCGACTGGTCTGTTCAGCACTGCCGAGTTCCTTTACAACGAGGACGAGATTCCGGCGGTGGCAGATGAAGCCCATTACCGAGACGCCGTAGTACTGCCTGAAGGAGGCCAATCATGATTCAGATCAGCGATGTGGGCCAAACCTTCATTACCGATGGAGGCGACCGAGTGGTGGCTTTGGATGACGTCACGCTGACGGTTGGTGACGGAGAAATTGTCACGCTGGTGGGACCGTCCGGTTGTGGAAAGTCGACTTTGCTCAACATCATCGCTGGTTTCCAGGAGCCAACCGGAGGAACGGTGACATCTGACGGAGAGGTAATCACTGGACCTGGGGTGGACAGGGGAGTGGTGTTCCAGAGTCCGCCGTTGCTGCCGTGGCTCTCGGCGGCTGGCAATGTCCCGTTGGCTGGGAAGTATGACGTCGGGAAAGGTGTTGGTACCTCGCGCATGAAGGAGCGTATCGACGACGCCATCAATGCCGTGGGTCTGAGCCACGCAGTAGACCGTTTGTCGCATGAGCTCTCTGGAGGAATGCGTCAGCGGACTCAGATCGCCAGAGTGTTGGCCGCAGACCCGGCGACCGTCTTGATGGATGAGCCGTTCGGCGCACTCGACCCATTCACCCGTGAGCAGCTTCAGGCGGAAGTGATCGGAGTGTGGCATCGGAGCCGGCCGACGATCATCTTTGTCACGCACTCAGTCGAAGAGGCACTTCTGATCGGTCACCGTGTGGTCGTGATGGCGACGGGGCCGGGCCGAATAATCCGAGATATCGAGGTCCCCGCGCGACTGCGAAGCACTGGGTATGGATCCGGGCACAGCCGGGAACAACTCCAAGGCAAACTGCGGGCGGCTGCAGCAGATCCGGAACTCGTCAAGCTCCGCAGGGAACTAACAGAGGCGGTTGCTGCGGCACACGTTGCCGCATGATGTTTCACGTGAAACACCTGGGGTACTACAGAGTGGTTGGGTCAGTATTGGCGCCGCAGAGGACGACGCACACCTTCTCGCCAACCGACGGAACGTAGGCGCCCTCAAGTGCCGCGAGTGCTGTCGCCGCTCCGTATTCGACGGCGATACGACGGTCCTTCCAGAGATTGGCGCGCGCTCGAATAATGTCGCCGTCGGACACGGTGATGGAGGAGGAGCTCTCTAGTTGAGTGGCATGAAGTGCGTATTGCGATGCACGGCGGGCGCCTAGGGAGTCAGCCGCTATGGAGTTCACCGGGATGTCGATAAGCTTCCCGGCCGCCAATGAGGCATTAAGGACCGCGGAGCCGTCGGGCTCGACCGCGACAGTTTGTATTCCATGGTGGTCTGCGGCCGTGGCAACGCCCGCGAAGAGTCCACCTCCACCGACTGCGACAACGATGGTGTCGATGTCTGGCACGTGAGTCCTGATGTCATCGACCAGAGTTCCGGCGCCAGCTGCGATGAGCGGATTGTCGTAGGCATGGGACGTCAACGCGCCGCTGGTAGCCGCGAAATCTTGGCACGCAGCATTGGCGTCTGCGTACTCCGAGCCAACTAGTTGAACATCTACGTCGTACGACCGCAGGCGTTCGATCTTTACCGTGGGAGCGGTAGTCGGGAGAAAGACCGTGGATGCGACCCCCAGTTCCTGGGCTGCCCATGCGCAGGCAAGCCCGGTGTTTCCTCCCGAGGCGATGGTGACTCCAGCATCGGGGAGCATCCCGGCGGCATGGTGAGCGCGCAGGAAGTTTTGTGCGCCCCGGGCCTTGAAAGAGCCGGTGTATTGCATGTACTCCAGTGCGAAGTGAAGGTCGTATTCGCCGGAGGCGCCAGGCTTTTCGACGCGCTCTGCGGGAGTCACCGTTACCGGCCGGACCCGACCCGCAATTCTCTCCGTAGCGTCGGAGATGTCGGAATAGGAGAGTGGGTCGGCGTCGGGATGTTTCACGTGAAACAGTCTAAGACTCTGTCGCGCGGTAGAAGCGAGCGGCGTTGTTCCAGAAGACATCCTCTACGTGATTGAAGCCAACAGCCTCTGCGAGCACGTCTAGGTCGGAACTATTGAACGGTCGCGCGGCTCGAGTTGAGGGGAGATCCGTACCGGCCATTAGTGCGGTTGGATCGACAGCCATGATGGCCTGAATGGTTTCTACCGGATCGATCTCTATCCGACCGAACCCAGTGGCTTTTACCTTGACGCCGTTCTCTACCAATCGCAGCAGAGTCGGCAGCCCCCCTCGATGCATTCCCAGGTGGTCAATACTGACGTTCGGAAGAGCTGTAAGGATTGACTCCAGATCGCCTAGTTCACGACTGTCGACGTATAACTCCGTGTGCCAGCCAACCAGATCATGAACGCGCCGGGCTAACGTTTCCAAGTCCTCCAAACCTGCGGACCCGCCTCGGCGGAGATTGAAACGAATGGCACGAATGCCGGCGGAGTTGAGGCTCCTGATCTCTGCATCAGTTGTCGAGACTGGGATCTGGGTGACTCCAACGAACCCCGGACCGAGAGCAGCCAAGGCATCAACGAGATAACCCTGATCAAATGCCTGGAAGGAACCGGATACAACCGCACCTCCGGCGACGTCGAGCCCCACCACTTGGTCGACATAGTCAGAAGCAAGAAATGGCTCGGGCATGAAGCCGTTGTTCTCCACTAAGGGATAGGCAGGGTCGATGATGTGGAAGTGGGCGTCAAAAAGTTGGGGCATGGACACCATGGTCCCCGTCTTGGCATTAGTCAGCCATCGATGTCACCGACACTGTGCAATACCGAGATAAGGACATCCGCGAACGCTGCATTAGCCGCGTTGTCTTGAATCGGCTGTAGACGCCTGACAGCATCTCGGATCGCAGTGTCCCGTGCCTCGCCGGACCGGTGGACAGGAACGCCCGCAACAGCAGCGTCGGCCACTGCCGCGATGGCGCAGATTGCAGGCATAGACCGCAGGTGACTGAGGTAGGACTCGCACACCTCGTCAGCAACGACAAGAACGTCCTCGGAGCTCAGCGATCGACCTAGTGGATCTGCCATCTCAGTCTCGATCCCGACGGACCCGGTTCTCTACTGCCCGGTACTCCGCCACATCGCGCCTGGCGAGGTCTCGCACCTCAGTGGTCCGCACGGTTCGGGCAGCAGTCTCCACGATGGCTCTGGTGGCTGCCTCCTGTTTGGACACGCCACGGAGTTGGGCGAGGAGGCTCAGAGCCTTGTCTTGTTCTGCAGTAAGTCTAAGAGTCATTGCCATGTGTCTGATCCGCCTTCCAGAATCACGGTGTGGCCCCCGAGTTGGTATCACGATGGTATCGAAAGGGACGTCGTAAAGCACTTTATGGGCTTCTGAGGCGCTTTTCGCGCCGTCACCGGGTAAGATGGGCCTGTCAACCGCTTTACAAGAACGAGGTGAACGAGTGAGCGACGATAACGGCTCCGGGATCATTCCCCACGATGTGATCCACCCGATCGACATCAACGAGGAAATGCAGTCCTCGTACATCGACTACGCGATGTCGGTCATCGTCGGACGTGCCCTTCCGGAGGTCCGCGACGGCATGAAGCCGGTGCACCGGCGCATCCTGTACGCGATGTTCGACAACGGCTACCGGCCCGACCGCAGCTACGTGAAGTCCGCCAAGCCCGTCGCCGACACCATGGGTAACTACCACCCGCACGGTGACTCGGCGATCTACGACACCCTGGTGCGCATGGCCCAGCCGTGGTCGATGCGCTACCCACTCGTCGACGGACAGGGAAACTTCGGTTCCCGCGGCGACGACGGCCCGGCCGCGATGCGTTACACGGAGTCCCGTCTCACGCCGCTGGCGATGGAGATGGTCCGCGACATCCGCGAGAACACCGTCGACTTCCAGCCGAACTACGACGGCAAGACCACTGAGCCGACGATCCTCCCGTCGCGCGTGCCGAGCCTGCTGATGAACGGCTCCGGCGGTATCGCCGTCGGTATGGCCACCAACATCCCGCCGCACAACCTCACCGAGGTCGGCGCAGCGATCAACTGGTGCCTGGAGAACCCCGAGGCCGACGAGAAGGACACGCTCGATGCGGTCATGTCTTTCATCAAGGGCCCCGATTTCCCGACGGCAGCCCAAATCGTCGGTGACTCCGGCATCAAGGACGCCTACACCACCGGCCGTGGTTCTATCCGCATGCGTGGCGTGACCACCATCGAGGAGGAGAACGGCCGGCAGCAGATCACCATTACCGAGCTGCCGTACCAGGTGAACCCGGACCGCCTCATCGCGAACATCGCCGAGCAGGTCCGCGATGGCCGCCTCGCCGGAATCTCCTCCATTGAGGATGAGACCGACCTGAAGTGGGGCATGCGCATCGTCGTGAAGCTCAAGCGCGATGCAGTGCCGCGCGTGGTGCTGAACAACCTGTACAAGCACTCGCAGCTGCAGACCAGCTTCGGCGCCAACATGCTGTCCATCGTTGATGGCGTGCCGCGCACCCTGCGAATCGACCAAATGGTGCGCCTGTACGTGGCCCACCAGATCGAGGTCATCGTCCGCCGTACCCAGTACCGCCTGGATGAGGCCGAAAAGCGCGCCCACATCCTCCGCGGACTGGTGAAGGCACTGGACGCACTGGACGAGGTCATTGCCCTCATCCGTCGTTCCTCCACCGTCGACATCGCTCGCACTGGCCTGATCGAGCTCCTTGACATCGATGAGGCCCAGGCAGATGCCATCCTCGCGATGCAGCTGCGCCGCCTGGCTGCCCTGGAGCGCCAGAAGATCATTGATGAACTCGCTGAGATCGAAGAGACCATCGCAGATCTGAAGGACATCCTGGCTAAGCCGGAGCGCCAGCGCTCCATCGTCCGTGATGAGCTGCAGGAGGTTATCGACAAGTTCGGCGATGAGCGCCGCACCGAAATCATCGGCTCTGTTGGCGACATCAGTGAAGAGGACCTGATCACCCGCGAGAACGTGGTCATCACGATCACCTCCACCGGCTACGCCAAGCGCATGAAGGTTGACTCCTTCAAGTCGCAGCGCCGCGGCGGCAAGGGCGTGCGGGGAGCGGACCTGAAGCAGGACGACATCATCCGTCACTTCTTCGTCTGCTCCACGCACGACTGGATTCTGTTCTTCACCAATGCCGGCCGGGTCTACCGGCTCAAGGCCTACGAGCTGCCGGAAGCAACCCGCAACGCTCGCGGCCAGCACGTGGCAAACCTGCTGGAGTTCCAGCCGGGGGAGAAGATTGCCGAAATCCTCCAGATCAGCTCCTACCAGGACGCCCCGTACCTGGTCCTGGCTACCCGCGAGGGCAAGGTCAAGAAGTCGCGCCTTGAGGACTACGACTCCGCACGGTCCTCCGGCCTGATCGCCGTCAACCTCAAGGACGGCGACGCCCTCATCGGCGCTCGCCTGTGCACCGGCGACGACGACCTGCTGCTGATCTCCCAGAAGGGCCAGTCCATCAGGTTCACCGCCTCTGACGATGCGTTGCGTCCGATGGGCCGCTCCACCGCTGGTGTCCTGGGCATGCGCTTCAAGGGTGACGACAAGCTACTCAGTATGGTCGTCGTCCGCGACGATCAGAACCTGCTGGTCGCTACGACCGGCGGCTACGGCAAGAAGACCCCGCTGGCCGAGTACTCGGTCCAGGGTCGCGGCGGCCAGGGCGTGCTCACCCTCAAGTACGACCCGAAGCGTGGCCCGCTGATGGGAGCACTGGTGGTCAGCAATGACGACGAGATCTTCGCCGTTACCTCCGCCGGAGACGTCGTCCGCACCCGCGTCGCAGAAGTTCGTGCGACCTCCCGTACGACAAAGGGCGTGCGCCTGGTCAATCTTGCGGAAGGCACCGAACTGCTCGCGATCGACCGTAATGTCGAGGACGAGGTGGAAGAGACCGCTGCAGCAGTCGCTGAAGGCGCTAATCCCACGCAGGTGTCGCTCAACCTGACCGACCGTAACGAGTAGGAGACCCACAATGGCCCGTGAAACGACACTTGTGGTTCGACGGATCGACCCGTTGTCGACCCTGAAGATTTCGGCGTCCCTGGGAGTCATCGGTTTCCTGGTGTGGATGATCGCCGCCGGCATCATCTACTTCGTGCTGAGCATGATGGGTGTGTGGAACAGTTTCGGCGAACTCGTCGGAGCGGAAATGCTCACTGCAGGGCCGATTCTCGGCGGCGCGGCAGGTGTCGGTGTTCTGTGGATGATCTTGTTCCCGGCGTTGCTGACGCTCGGTGCGGTCATCTACAACGCCTGCGCGGGCCTGGTCGGCGGCATCTCCGTCGTCCTGGGTGACAACAAGTAGGAGGCCGGGCTCTGCCCGGCGTCTCCCTCTACACCCCTCCACTGAACATCACCGGAATAACCGGTGACAGGTGGGGGAGTGGCTCCACATAAGTGCGCTTTTCGTTGTACTGAAAATGCTCGCTGTGCAGGGGATTTGTATTTGTTAGACGATGCGGGTTATCTTTAATCCCGGTTCACGGGCCTGTAGCTCAGGTGGTTAGAGCGCTTCACTGATAATGAAGAGGTCGGAGGTTCAAGTCCTCCTAGGCCCACCACTCCCGTTTCTTTTCGGAGAAGCAGGAGTTGAGGTTGGAAACGATCTCAGGACCAGGGGCTTTAGCTCAATTGGTAGAGCACCACCTTTGCAAGGTGGGGGTCAGGGGTTCGATTCCCCTAAGCTCCACAGTTCGTGGAAATCCCGGTCATTGCGACCGGGATTCTCTGCATTTCCAGCCCGCGCTATTCGCCCAGTCGGGGCTTTGGGTCGCTGCCTCGCCGGGGCTCCTTTCACTGCACCCTCCTTTCGTTTTTCGCATTATTGACGAATCCCTCTTTTATTTTCAGTCTCCATTAATATCTAATCTCCTGACCTGGGGTTACTGGATATGGACTGATCAAAGAAGGGGGATCTGTGTTCGGCGGCCTCAATGAAAAGGGGGTGCAGTCAACAGGCGGTCAAGGGGCAGTCAGCGGGCAGGTGACAATTGTGCAGGCCACAAGGCTGCGCCAACTGCAACAACACAGTCGGCGAACTCAGGCCTACCCTCGGCAGTGGTCGGTTCGTATATGAACGCGGCCCTTCGGACAGCTCACGAGCAGTACTACGAAGGGAAGATCTGATGAGCACGGCACGTACTGAAACAACGCGCACCTCCCACAGTGGCCTGACGCTGCCGAAGATCGGCTTCGGCACCTACAAGTTGAAGGGTGCAGAGGGCTCCGATGCGGTGGTGAGGGCAATCGACAAGGGATATACCCTCCTGGATTCGGCCTATAACTACGAGAATGAGGGAACCGTCGGTAATGCGGTGCAGGCCTCCTGGGTGAGCCGTGAGGATCTGATCGTCACCTCGAAGCTCCCGGGTCGCTACCAGAAGCATGATGATGCGCTGACCACGATCGAAGAGAGCGTTTACCGCACTGGTCTGGACTACATCGACCTGTACTTGATCCACTGGCCCAACCCGAACCAGGGCCTCTATGTAGAGGCCTGGGAAGCGATGATCGAAGCCCGCGAGCGTGGCCTCATCAAGGCCATCGGTGTGAGTAATTTCCTCCCGGAGCACCTAGAGACTCTGGAGAAGAAGACTGGCGTGCTTCCCGACGTCAACCAAATCGAACTCCACCCCTACTTCCCGCAGACTGAACAGTTGGCATACGACGCTGAACATGGAATCCTCACCGAGTCGTGGAGCCCCATCGGCCGGGGAAATGATCTCCTGGGCCGAAAGGACATTGGCAAAATCGCCGAGGCTCACAATGCCACCCCAGGACAGGTTGTTCTGGCATGGCATATTGCTCGTGGAGCCATTCCTATCCCGAAGGCGGCCTCGGACAAGCGGCAGTTGGAGAATCTCGCTGCCGTGGACATCGTGCTGGACCCGGCGGAAGTGGACGCCATCACTGCCCTCGGCAGCCCCGACGGACGCCTGAAGGATCAGGACCCGGCGGTCTACGAGGAGTTCTGATCTCCTAGCGCGTGCGCCCGCGGGCCCAAACGGGGGCAGAGACGAGTCTCACGGTCTCAGAGAGGTCTAAATATGGGGATCTGCTGGTAAAACGGTAAGAAAGTGCCGTTCTACACCGTTCACCAGCGATCGGAACAATCATGTTGCAGTGGTTCGTTGACAGTCCTCTTTTGACCATTTTCTTCTGCGTCGGTGTGGGCGCAGTGCTGGGAAGTATTCGGTTCGGACCGGTGTCTTTCGGTTCCGCGGGAGCACTGTTCGTGGCACTGGCACTGTCGGCGATCGAGCCCGATGTCGCCATATCGCCGCTGGTCACGAGCCTGGCACTATGTGTCTTCTGCTACATGGTCGGCGTTGCGGCAGGGCCCTCGTTCCTGGGTGCGCTGAAATCAGGATGGAAGATCGTCCTTGTGGTGGTCACGGCGATTGTGGCGATGGCGGGAGTTGCACTGGGCGTCGGGAAGGCGCTTGGTTTTGATATCGGTTTGATTGCTGGCGCCTTCGCAGGCACCGGCTCCTCGACGCCGGCTCTTGGTGCGGTTCAGCAGCAATTGGCGGGCGGTGGTGAGCCGCCGGCGGGCCCGGCGATTGGTTATGCCGTTGGATATCCGATCACGGTGTTGGTCACGATTTTGGCCTGCTCGTACCTCATGAGTGTTGGTCGGAAGCGGCCGACGGCAGAGGACAAGGAGGTTGTGCATCCGATCATCGTGCGGACTTTGCGCATGATCGGGAATCCGAAGATGACTGTCCGGGATCTGTCGGAACGCTACGACGCGGTCATTTCACGCCTCACTCGCAACGGCACCACCGTCGTGGCTGGTGCAAAAGAATCGCTTGACGACGGTGACCTTGTTACCGTCACCGCCCGCGCAGACGAGTACGAACGCGTGGCGGAGGACTTGGGAGAGTCGTCCGACCATGAACCGTGGATGGATCGCAGTGACATCGACTTTCGTCGTATCACCTTGTCGAATCCGAAGTATGTCAGTCGGCCGTTAAGTTCCCTCGGTTTAGAAGAGCGTTACGACGCCATGGCCAGCCGCGTGCGACGCGGCGACGTTGACTTCATTGCGACTCCGGAATTTGTCCTCCAGAGCGGTGACCGCATTCGCGTCACCGCGCACCGGTCGGATCTGAAGAAGATCGCGAAGGACTTGGGCGACTCCGAGCGCGCGGCTGGCGACATCAATGCCATTGGACTTGGCTTAGGCCTGACCATTGGTTTGTTGTTGGCATTCGTGCAGATTCCGTTGCCCGGCGGCGGAACCCTGACGCTGGGTACGGCGACGGCTCCACTGATCGCCGGTGTTGTCCTCGGCGCGATCGGCAGGACCGGTCCGGTGGTGTGGACGCTGCCTCCAGGAGTGTCGAACACGCTCAATCAGTTTGCTCTCGTGGTGTTCTTGGTGGGTGTGGGAACCGGTGCTGGCTCCGGACTCGTGACTGCGCTGGCCGATGAGGCGCTGCCATTGATCGGGCTGATTTTGTCGATCACGCTGGTCCACGCACTGGTGTGTGTCGTTGGACTGCGATCGGTGCTGGGACTAGGTACGGCGAATGCGCTGGGCGGCATTACCGGTTCTCAGTTGAACCCTGCTCCGTACGCTTACGCGATGGGAAAGGTCCCGGACCAGCGACTGGCCATCACTTACGCGATGCTGTTCCCAGTGAGCATGATCTTGAAGGTGCTCGTCGCGCAGCTCATGATTGTGTTCTTCTGATCTGATGCCGGGGATTCAGCGACCGGTGTCGATCGGTGCGGTGGCAGGTATGCGCACTGTGAACGTTGTGCCTTGCCCTAAGGCGCTTTCCACCGCGATGGTTCCATGATGGCCTTGGAGGACGACACTGGCGATGGTGAGGCCAAGCCCGAGGCCCGGAATCGTTGACTCCCGGACCTCTGTGGTGCGGAAGAACCGGTCGAAGACTCGGAGCCTGTCCTCCTCGGTCATTCCCCGCCCGGTATCGCTGATGCACACCTCGAGATTATCGCTGTCCTTGCGGCACGTCGCCGTGACGGTGTCACCAGCCGAGGAGTACTTGATCGCATTGGTGATGAGGTTGTCGAAGACCTGGTGCATCCGAGATGGATCAAATTCACTGGTCAGATCCTGGGTTGTCCCATCGACAAGAGTGATCCCAGCTGCCTCCGCCTGGGGTTTCGCAGCAATGAGGCTGGATCGCACAACGGTAGATAGATCCGCGGGCAGCGGGTGGATCGATGGTCGAGACGCCGTTGTTAGTAGATCAGAGACTCGGTGCAGGAGGCGTTCCGCATTGCGCTCGACGACCTGCAGATTCGCTATCAGATCGGCCGGTACTGGCTCACTTTCTGCGGTTTCCTATGCAAGGTCGACATACCCCAGGATCGACGTCAAAGGGGTGCGGAGTTCGTGGCTGACGCGGTGCAGGAAGTCATCTTTGGCTTCGAGGGCATCCATCAGTTCGGTGACATCATTGAAAACAATGACTGAACCTGCGTACGAACCATCCGGAGCTTCCATCCTGCTGGCAGACACTGAGAGAGCTCGGGGATACCTCTCACCGATCCAGACCAACTGGTTTGCCACTGGGTTGCCGTCGATGGCCCGGCGTACCGGACGGTCTTCTGCATTGAGCGGCGTGGTTTTGTCCGAGGAGAAGAGGAGGAGCTGATCTTCGCCGGGATCGCTGATGGTTTCTGGGATTCCTAGCTGGTGAAGTTCCCGCTGGTGGCTGTTCATCAGGACGCCATGGCCACCACCGTCGACGACGAGTACTCCGGTGGGCACAGCCTCGATGACTGTGTTGAGCAGCTGGGCCTGGCGCAGACTGGCGTCTGCAGAGGTTCGCAGCTCCGCGTCCATCGCTTGTAGTTCCCGCTGTTGGGTGTGGATGCTGTTGCTGACGCCGGCAGTGAAAATGCCCACGACACAGAGAATCGCGGGCACGAGAATCGGCCCAAGGAACGCGTTTGGTGAGATCACGTCGATGTCTACAGCGAGCGGAGCCCAGACGATCAGGAGTGTCGCGCTGAAGTTGAGGACGTGAATCCAGCGTTTGTCATGGGAGAACCACGAGATCCAAATGCCGCGAACTGGGCGCGCTGGCCGGTGGTGAGGAACGAGGAAATGATGCCACGGCTGGACTTGTGATCAACGGTGTAGATCGCGGAGATGCCGCCGATGTGGGACTCAGAACGGGCCTCTTGCTCCAGGCGCTCTACGGCGTCGTACTCCAAAATGGTGTCGCCGTCGACGCCGAGGAGGTAGTCGAAACTGTCGCACACCTTGGAGAAACCGTAGTTGAGGGCGCCGACTTTCTTCTCGGCGTTCTCACCGATGTCGTGAACGAACACGTAGGTGGAGAACGTCTCGAGCACATGGCCGGTGCCTTCACCGGTGCGCAGGTGCTCGCCAGCGTAGGTCCGGGCGATCGCGAAGGTGCGGTCAGTGGTGTTGCTGATGACCACGTGGATCACCTCAGGCGGACGAGACTGGGTCAGCAGCGAATCCAGAACTGAAGCGATCGAGTCTTCCTCGTTGTATGCCGGAATGGCACAGGCGATCGAGGTATGCGGCCGGGTGCTGGACACCGACCCCTGCGAGGTGATGGTGACGAACCCGTTGTCCGTGGTCACCGGGGTTGTCCCTTAATGGTGGGACAGCGACCTCAAGAATCGGTGCGGTCAAGACGCAGGATTACCGCAGGAAAGAGGAATGATGAGCCGAAGGCTCTAGAAGACTTGGCGGATGTTGGCCTTTGCCAGGTCGATTAGCTCGGAGCCGCGACCGTCCAGGACGGTGCGGACGGCGAAGAGGGCGAAGCCCTCAGCCTGTTCCTTCTCGATGGACGGAGGAATGGTGAGCTCCTGGCGTTCGACGACGACGTCGAGAAGCGCTGGTCCATCATGCGCCAGGAACTCATCGATTGCCTTGTCGAGGTCCTTCGGATCCTCTACCCGGATCCCCTTGATCCCGAGAGCGTTGGCGACAGCCGCGAAGTCAGGGTTGGACAGGTCGGTGGCGTAGTTCACGAAGCCGGCGGCCTTCATCTCCAGCTCGACGAAGTTGAGGGAGTCATTGTTATAGACCACGGTCTTCACCGGCAGTTTGTTCTGGGTGACGGTGAGCAATTCGCCCATCAGCATCGACAGTCCACCGTCGCCGGCGAGGGCGATCACCTGGCGATCTGGGTAGGCAATCTGGGCGCCGATGGACTGGGGAAGGGCATTGGCCATCGAGCCGTGCGTGAAGGAACCAATGAGTCGACGGCGACCGTTCATGTCCAGGTGCCTGGCCGCCCACATCACCGGCGAGCCGACGTCCGGAATGAACACCGCATCATCCGCAGCCTTGTCATTGATGAGAGCAGTGAGGTGCTGCGGGTGGATCCGCTTGCGGTCGGGCTTCTCTAGGTCCTTCAAGTTCTTGAGAGTCTTGCCGTGGTGCTTGAGCACCTTGTCCAGGTGCTTCGAGCTCTTATTGACCTGGAGCTTCGGCAGGAGCGCTGCCACGGTTTCCTTGACCGTGCCAACCAACGGGTGATCGACGCTGACCCGTCGTCCGATCTGCCCACCACGGACATCGACCTGGATGACCGTGGCTCCTTCTGGATAGAACTGCGGGTACGGGAAGTCCGTGCCGAGCATGATGAGCGTCTCCGCTTCGATCAGGGCGTGGTACCCGGAGGTGATACCCAGCAGGCCGGTCATGCCCACGTCATAGGGATTGTCGTACTCCACGTGCTCTTTGCCACGCAGCGCGTGCACGACTGGGGCCTGCAGCTTCTCTGCGAGGTTCACCAACTCGTCATGTGCTCCGGCCGCTCCGGCACCAGCCAGGATGGTGACCTTGGAGTTTCCGTTGATCGCGTCGGCGGCAGCCTGAAGTGCCTCGTCATCAGGAAGGATGGAAGAGGTGGTTGGCAGAATCGTCTGCGGCTTCGCGTCGGTCTTTCCGGTTAGCACGTCGCCGGGAATGACAAGAACAGCCGGGCCGGATTGGGAAAGCGCCTCCCGCATCGCAATCCGCAGTAGCCGGGGAAGCTGCTCTGGTTGCGAGACGTACTCGGTGTAGACGCTCGATTCGCGGTACAGGTCCTGTGGATGGGTCTCCTGGAAATACCCAGTGCCGATCTCTGGGGTGGGGATGTGTGCGGCCAGCACCAGCATCGGAACCCTGGAACGCTTCGCGTCGTAGACACCATTGATCAGGTGCAAGTTGCCGGGACCGCAGGAGCCGGCGCAGACAGCAATCCGGCCGGTCAGCGCGGCATCAGCGGACGCGGCGAAAGCAGCGGATTCCTCATGTCGGACGTGTACCCAGTCCACCTCGTCGGTTGTCCGCAGGGCGTCGGTGAATCCATTGAGTGAATCTCCGGGCAGTCCGTAGACGCGGTTAACTCCGCTGGCGGCGAGAGTATCGACGATGTGCTTTGCGACGGTGGGCATGGCATTCCTTTCCCCGATCCAGGAAGGAGCGTCCGGCGATGGGGCCTTAAGGGCCACGCTTAACGACGTAAAGAGCGCCCACCTCGACACTCCTTAGCCAGTGGTCCGAGGCCGCCTCGCCGGTGCGATCCTCTTCCGGCGCCACCATACGCCGGTTTATTGACGTCGGCCGCTGAGTAGGTGGCCATAGAGACCGAGAGCATCAGGATGACGCACGAGGACTCACTGCAAGTGGTCTCTAGGCGGCACCACATCAAATAGGGGCCTGTAGCAAAGTTGCTATTTGATGTGAGGCGTCGTTTCTATCAATTACAGGAGGAGTGAGTTGGGCCCTGACTATCCAGTCCGGCCCAAGTCCCATGACTCCAGTCGACGTAGGAGGCTGATCTTCTTCTCCGTGTGTGTCTGCATCCGTTGCAAGATGTCCGCCAGGGTGCTGACGGCGGTGACGATGAACGGGCCCTTGTTCAGCATCACGACTTCCGCCTGCTGAGCCTCGGCGGCGTCGGTAACCTCCGCGCGGGTGGGAAGACCCTTCTTGGCCAGCTGTTCCAGCACCTGGGTTGCCCAGATGACGGGGACACCGGCGGATTCGCAGAGCCACAGGATCTCCTGCTGCACCTCAGCCATCCGTTCGAAGCCGATCTCCACTGCGAGATCTCCGCGGGCGATCATCACGCCCACGCTGGGCCAGCGCATTGCGGCGAGGAGAATCTGGGGGAGGTTCCGAAACGCCCGCAGTGTTTCGATCTTGAGGACCAGCCCAAAGTCGCGGTCAGCGGCAGGGGAGTCCCGCAGCAGATCAATGACTTCTTGGACATCTTCGGCGGTGTTCACAAATGACACGTTCACGATGTCCGCGTGCTTGGCGACGAACTTGAGGTCCCGCCTATCCTTGTCCGTCAACGCAGATACCGGCAGTTCGGTATCGGGTACGTTGATGCCCTTCTCCGCCTTCAATTTTGATCCGCCGGGAGCAGTGCGGTCGATCCGAACGTCGATCCGATCTGTGCTGACGAGGACCGCGGTGCCCTCGATAGAGCCATCGTCGAAAAGTACTCGTTCACCAGGCTCAACGGCATCGAATACCTCCGGCAATGTGCAGCCCACCCGCGCCGGGCCAATTGGAGTGACCGGTTGAGGGTCTGTGGTCCTGAGCAGCTGAAGTGTCTCACCTTCATGAAGGCGAAGAGCCTGCTCCATCGCGGGCAGTGCTGCAATGGTGAGGGAGGAGTCTGCAGCCCCATCGGTATGCAGCCCGACACCTTCGGTCACATACGTCGTCTTCGCGGTGCTGACCAACACTCCGCCTGCACCGCGATACAGGATGGGGAGGCGTCGCTTGGAGCCGCGGGCGTCGATAAGCCGCAGTTCTGAGCCCGGGGCCAATGACCGGCGTTCCAAATCAGCAGTGCACGTCACCGGGACGACTGTGGCCTCAGCAGCGATGTCACCGAAGCCTGTCGCTTGCAGGTTTTCCAGATCGATACCCGCGGGGCCGGGCTGGTCCGTCAGCCCCAGCCAGACGTACGCGGGGACGAGCACCCGACCGTAGGTATCCCGACTCGGCTTAATCTTCACCACGCCAGGCGCTGGCAGGAAGGGCCCAGTGCGAAGTTTCGGTCCGCCCAGATCCATGCTGACTCGCACTGGACGCTCGGCGCGCTTGGCCTCACTACGGGCGAGGCCGATGATGGATTCCCAGGTCTCCGGGTCATCGTGGGCACAATTCACCCGGATCAAGTTCATACCTGCGGCAACCAGGTCTCGCAGGAGCGGCCGGTTGTGGGATGCCTCCGAGGGCATCGTCACCATGATTCGGGTGTAGCGATCTTCCGGTGCAGGGCCAAAACAACGAATAGCAGCAGTATCGAGCCTCGCCGGTCCGTCGATCACCCCATCTGCGTCGGTGTCCAGCCCGGGATCTGCCGGTTCTTCTGCAGTGCCTTCCGAGACCACCCGCGCGGCATTGCGGATGGCGTTGATGGTTGGCAGCACGTGCGGTTCAACTCGCCCGAGGCTGGAAAAACCATGCAGCGACAATCCGGCCTGAATTGGCCGCAGGTCGCGGCGGCGCAGAGTCACGTAATGGATCAGGTTGCGGGCGTTGTCGGTCCACTCCGGTGCAACCGCCGTGATGTCCTCCGCATGGAGTTTTCCGGCGGAGATCAGCGCGGCATTGATGTCGTCGAGCTGCTCACGGAGCCACGGCAGCTGGTCGCCGGGCTCAGGTAGAGAAGACGCGACAGAGGATTTGTCGTTCATCACTGACTCCCCGAGTTGTTGTGGAATCGCGCTGTCTGTTCACCTTCAAGGTTACGGTGACCAGCGGAAACCTGCATTGCGAGAAGCCGGTGGGTGTAGTCCAGTCGCCCTGATCGGGCCGGAAACCATGATTGAATGGAAGTGACGTGCATTACATCGGAGGTAAGCCATGACTGACCACAGTTCGACGACAGATGCAGCCGGCTCAGGGGCGCACACGGAGCAGTTCCGCGATATCTCCGCACGGACGGTCGCCGGTACACCCCTCGACGCAGTTGTCTATGCCGACCGCAATGGCATCATCCGACTATGGAACTCTGCGGCGCAGAATATCTTCGGTTTCACTGAGGAAGAGGCGGTGGGGCAGTCCCTCGACCTGATCATCCCGGAGAAACACCGCACACCTCACTGGGCCGGGTGGGACAAGGTTCTCCAGACCGGACACACCTCGTACGGTCACGAACCACTGACGGTGCCGGGCCTCAACGCCGCTGGTGAACGGATCTCATTGTCGTTTTCCATCACGATCCTGACCGACGGAGATGGTCAGATTGAGGGCATCGCGGCAGTCCTGCATGACGTGAGTGAGCAGTGGGATAAACAACGTGCTTTACGACGTCGAGTTCGTGACCTCGAACGCCAAATCCGCGACCTCGGCGCAGAACCGGTGGATCAGCCGAGCTGACGGTCGTAGAACTCGATGATGTCGGTGGGGAAGCCGTCCCAGTCTTCGTCGTCGGTCTCCATCGCGTCGCCGGCGATGTAGCGCTGCAATGTGTCCAAGATCAGGTGCCAGCCCACGGCGAAATCCACTGCGGCATCTCGGACGATGGCGCTGTGCGTGAGAACCACCGTCGTTCCTGATCCGGTGGATTGGAACTGCCACAGGACCGTCGAATCCGGCAGGCCTTCCCACCTCCACGTGTGCTCGAGCATCGCAGTGGAGTCGGTGGCCTCGACTAAGTCGGCCATTTCAGTTGATGATCCTGGGCCTAGGGAATTGAGGGGCAGCGCTGAGGTGACGGTGCCGGTCGCTTGGCCTTCTTCGCCGAAATCGTAGCGAACGTGACCACCGGACTCAGGTTGGATTTCGCTTCCCGGGAGCCACGTGGACATCTGGGCGGGATCGGTCAGTGCGGCCCACGCATGGGCGATTGATCCCGGGATTTCCCGGCGGAAGGAGACTCGGACGGCACCGTCGTCGCTGGTTCCGAGGGTGCCGGCACCGGTGGGGGCATTGGCGGGAGTCTGTCGATCGTCCATACCCCAAACGTAGCGATGTTCCTCTGACCTGGCAGTGAGTCCGTATCACCGGGAACGGAATCTACGGGCAAAGCAGGTGGGAGATTCCCCAAAGTGCTCGGTGAAGGCCCTCCGAAACGACGTCACGTTTGTGTAGCCGACTCGGTGCGCCACCGCAGCCACCGACGTGTCCGCCCGTAGTAGTTCTATTGCCGTGGTCATCCGTGCCCGGATCCGCCACTGGCGGACGGTAGTTGCTGTCTCGGCGAGGAACCGTCGTTCGATTGTTCTGGGGGAGACGTGCACCGATGCCGCCAGTTCTGCGACGCTCCGGACATCACCGGGATTGAAGAGGATCGTCTCCGCCACGGCACGGGCCTCCGGGGAGCTGGGCAACGGAAGGTTCGTATCGCCAGGAGAGGAGCCCTCGATGATCGACAGGATCTGACGGGTCAGGTCTGGTGGTGGGGAAATGTCGATGGTCTGTGCCACGTGGAGGGCATGCATCAGCCGGCTGAGGGGTTCGTCCACGGAGACGATCGTCAGCTTGGACAGTGTCGTGGCTAGGTCGACAACCGGAAACGCAAGAGCGGTAACTACCGAGTTTTCCCGCACGGTGAAATTGTGTCGAGTCCCGACCGGGATCCACAGGGCGTGGTGGTTCGCCCCGGGTTTAATGGAGGGTAAGAAATTGGAAAAGGAAACCTTCACATGCCCGTCAAGTACACCCCGGAGCTCAAGCAGCGTGCTGTAGAACTCGTGCTCCGCGCCCAAGCCGATCCGGCAACCGCCCACGGCGCGGTCACCCGCATCGCCAATGAGCTCGGCCTCAGCAAAGAATCCCTGCGCGTCTGGGTCCGCAACCACAAACAATCCGGCGCCGACAGCCCCGCTGAATCCCTCGACCTGGAAGCAGAAAACCGCAGACTACGAGTCG
>NZ_ATYV01000014.1 GCF_000427865.1 Corynebacterium sputi DSM 45148
CGACTCGTAGTCTGCGGTTTTCTGCTTCCAGGTCGAGGGATTCAGCGGGGCTGTCGGCGCCGGATTGTTTGTGGTTGCGGACCCAGACGCGCAGGGATTCTTTGCTGAGGCCGAGCTCATTGGCGATGCGGGTGACCGCGCCGTGGGCGGTTGCCGGATCGGCTTGGGCGCGGAGCACGAGTTCTACAGCACGCTGCTTGAGCTCCGGGGTGTACTTGACGGGCATGTGAAGGTTTCCTTTTCCAATTTCTTACCCTCCATTAAACCCGGGGCGAACCACCACCTATGAGCAGACCATTGAGGCGATTGATGCCGGCGCCCGTGTGGGCACGCACTTGTTCAACGCAATGCGGCCAGTTCACCACCGCGAACCCGGCCCGGTCACCGCGCTCGTGGAGGATCCTCGGGTCACCGTGGAGATGATCTGCGACGGTGTGCACCTGCACCCTTCGCTCTATCGAGTGGTGACCGAACAAGCAGGCCCGCATCGCGTCGCTCTGGTCACCGATGCCATGTCCGCAGCGGGAACGCCCGACGGCAGTTACCGTCTGGGGTCCCTTGCTGTGAGTGTCGACGGCGGTGTTGCTCGCATCGCTGGAACCGACACCATCGCTGGCAGCACCGCGACAATGGACAGTATGTTCCGCTTCGCACTGCAGCACGGCCCCCAGAACCCTGACCGCGCCCTCTTGGAGGCAGTCAGGCAAACGTCGGTCAATCCGGCGACCGCAATGGGTCTCGACACGGTCGGCCTGCACGTTGGAGGACGCGCCGATCTCGTTGCGCTAGACGAGTCCTCCAACGTCGTCGCCGTGTTCCGCGGCGGCGAGGAGATCTAGCGTTCCTCCTCGGCAACGCCGAGCTCGTCGTACTTCGGATTCACCATCGGGGTACGCACGAGCACCGCTGACCTCGCCACGGCCATGGTGCCGACAGCAGAAGTCGCCAGCTGCAGCCCGATAATCAGAACCACCTTGACGGTGTCAGTGATCGTCGGCTGCAGCAGCAACGAACCAACCACGACAAAGATGATGCCGAGGCCTCCGGTTGTACCCACCGCAGAGATGCGCGTGTAGGCATCCGGGAATCGAAGAATTCCAAGTGCACCGGTCGCGAAGATCAGCGCACCGATCACGATCAGGACGTTTCCGGTGATCTCCAGAATGCTCATCGTCGCCCCCTCGTCAGTGCTCGAGCCAAGGACAGGGATCCAAGGAACCCGACCAGAGCCGCAATCAGCACCACGTCAAATGTGAACCGGCTAGCGCCGAGGACACCGAACAGCGCGATCAAGCCAATTGACCCGAACAGCAGCAGGTCCGCAGCAATTGCCCGGTCTGCTTCCTTAGGCCCCAGAAACATCCGGACCGCTGCCACGACGCAGGCGACGCCCAGCAGCACAATTCCGATATAGACACCGATCATTGAACCTCTCCGTTCCGTCGGACCGCGTGGAGCATCCGGGTCTCCATGTCCTCCAATTCCTCGCACAGCTCTTCTGGGTCCGCGGCGTAAAGGCCATGCACGTAAAGAATGCGCTGACCGTCTGCCATCGTTTCCGTGCCGAGTGTCAGCGTGCCTGGGGTCAGAGTGATCAGGGCTGCGATGAGAGTCAGTTCGCCGTCGGTGCGGCTGTGAGCCTCATACCGGGCGATTCCCGTCGTGGAATCTTGGCCTGGGGTGAGGTTGTCCTTGAGGACAGCGAAGTTCGACGTGAACAGCGCCCAGACGTACCAAAGCCCAAATGCCACCACACGGATCGGCCATGTCAACCAGGTCATGATCCCATCACCGCCTCCACGTAAGCGCCAGTATTCAGGAGTCCGTCCGCCGCGATTCCGGAGAGGGACATCAGCAACTGGGCACCCAGGCCCAAGCCGAGGGTCGTCAGAGCCAGGACTACGGACGGTGCCGCGAGCCAGAACCCGATACGCCTGGTGGTGTCTTCTGGAGCCTTACCCCAGAAGACACCACCCCAGATCTTCAGCATCGACAGCAACGTAATGATGCTGACCACAAGCATGAACACGACTGCAGCGATCTGGTGGATCTCCAGAGCAGCGAGAATCAAAGACAGCTTCGCGACGAACCCAGAGAACGGCGGAATACCTGCCAGCGACAGGGCCGCCATGAAGAACGCAATCGCGATAATTGGCTCGCGTTTGGCGATGCCGGTAACCCCACCAATCGCGCCGGTGCCGTACTTCACTTCGACCGCACCGGTGGACAGGAAGAGCGAGGCCTTCACGATCATGTGGTGCAGAAGGTAGAAGATGCCGGCGGTCAGGCCGGCCTCGGTGAACAGTGCGACACCCATAAGGATGTAACCGATCTGGCTGACCATGTGAAACGCAAGGATCGACCGGGTCGTCTTCTCTCCCACCGCACCCAGGACGCCGAGCAGCATTGTCGCGCAGAACAGCGCCACGCCGATCCACAGCCACCTGGAATCACCGTCGAAGACAACCGCGTAAATGCGGTAGATACCGTAGATGGCGACCTTGGTGTGCAGACCAGAGAACAGCGCCGTCATCGCAGGAGAGGTGGATGGGTACGCCTTAGCGAGCCATCCATGCACCGGGACGATCGCTGCCTTAATACCCAGAGCAAGCAGACAGACCGAGGCGCAGAGCGCGACCGTCTGGTCTTCCTGTGCGGCACCTGCGAGCTCTGCGATGTTCACAGTGCCGGCAGTGGCGTAGATAAGGCCAACACCGACCAGGAAGATCGTTGAGGTCAACAGATTGAGCGTGACGTACAGACGCGTCGCCGCGACGCGTTCGATCGGGCCTCGGTTTCGGTTCGCTAGGACAAACAAGCCGTACGACGGCAAGAGCATGACCTCGATAAACACGAACAGGTTGAACAGATCAGCCGTCAAGAGAGCACCATTGACACCGGCGAGAAGCACCAGCATCAGCGGAGCGAAGTACCTCGTCTGTGCGCCCTCCTTGGCCGCGTAAGCGAAGGCCACGCAGGTGATGAACAGCAGCCCAGTCACCGTCAACATCAGAGCATTGAACATGTCAGCAACGAACGGGATCGCAATGCCAAACGGCCAATTGCCTACCCCATGTGCGGCCGCACCGCCGGAGTGGAACTCGACCACCAGGGCAATCGCCGAACCGAACGACGCGATGAGCACCGCAAACAGCGAGACTGCGTGGATAACCGTACGTCCACCGAATAGTGCCAAGACGCCTGCAAAAAACAGCGGTACGCCTACGAACAGAGGAAGAAGCGTTCCAATCATGCCTTCTCCTCCTCGTCCGTAGCGCCATCTTCGGTGTCGTCGCTGTTGCCGCCAGTCACGGCGAGCACCAGCATGAAGATCGTGATGGAGAACGCGATCACGATCGCCGTCAGGACAAACGCCTGCGGGAGCGGATCCGCCACCGAGGACAGGTCGGTGAAACTTCCAAAGGGCTCGTCCCTCCGGGAGGTTCCACCGGCAGCGAACAAGATGAGGTTCGCCGCGTGACTGATCAGCACGAAGCCGAGAATTACCCGGAACATCTCACGCTGGAGGAACAAGTACACGGCACCGGCAACGAGGATGCCGACTGTTAGTGCGACGGTCATCGAACCTCCTCCTTTTGCTTCGCTTCCTCTGTTTTGTCTGTGCCCCCGCCGAGCATGTTGAGAGCGGCGAGCACGATGCCCATCACGGCGAGGTACACACCGACGTCAAACACGAGCGCGGTGGACAGCTGATAGCCGAGAACATAGGTGTGCATCGGAGCCAGGAACGAGCCCTGGATGAAGCCGACAAATCCAGTGGCCGTGCCAAGGGCGATGCCGGATCCGATGAGCACCATGAACGGCACTCGGATCTTCGAAGCCGCATCATTCGGTGCCGCCAGATAGAACAGTGCCAGTCCCGCACCACCGACCAGCGCGGCAATGAATCCGCCGCCCGGTTCGTTGTGTCCACGGAACAGAAGGATGAGGGACACCAGGACGATGACAGGACCAAGCAGCTTCCCGACGCTCCGGACAAACACCGCATTCTCCGCCGAATCGGCAATAGCACTGGTCTCGTTGAACTCTCCCTCCCGCACAGGGGCAGGCTTCCGGGAATACAACAGCGCCGCGACCGCGATACCGGCGGCACCGAGCACGGTCAATTCGCCGAGCGTATCCAGTGCACGGAACTCCACCAGAATCGTGTTGACGATGTTGGATCCGCCGGTAGTGTCTTCGCCTTCGCGGAGGTAATAAACGGCGGCGTCGGAAAGCTCTCTACGGCCTGTAAGGGCCCACACCGCCGCAGCCGCTGCGAGCCCTGAGGTCACCGCGATGGTGCCGGCGACCACGCGCCTGCGATTCGAGGCCTTCGTGAAGGACTTCGGCAGGCGGCGCAGGAGCAGAACCATCACAACGACGGTGAGGATCTCTACGAGAAGCTGAGTGATGGCGACATCAGCGGCGCCGAGAGTCCAGAACCACAGGGTCATGGAGAAGCCCACGACACCGACGATGACCACTGCCGACACCCGCGTCTTAGCAACAACTGCGAATGACACACCGACGAGCATGAGGACCACAAGTACCCAGTCAGTCGGCTGGGACGGGTCGCCAACCTGCGGAGGCAGGTCGAGGGTGAACACGCCGACCAGAGCGATGAGCGAGAGGCACACCATCGGAATGGCGAGGTGCAGCGCCGGCTGGCGGGTCCCCGTCCAAGATCCGACGACACCTCCGAACCGGATGATCGACTTGCGCAGCCAATCCACTACCGCCAGGCCCGAGATTGGCAGTGCCATCGGCTCCACGATGTCGTGGACGCGGTCGCGGAAGACCACCAGGATAATCCCGGTAGCGATGACGATCGATGAGACAAGTAGCGGCAGGTTGAATCCGTGCCAGATCGACAGATGTTCGTCGATGGCTGTGCCCGTGGCGTCAGAGGCTGCAGCGGAGACGAAGGAGTCGAAGACTCCGGGGAAAATACCGAACACGAGGCTGGCTACCGCTGCCACGGCGGGTACGCCCCAGAAGGTGATGGGAGCCTCGTCGACGACCCGTCCGGAAGATCCAGAGAAGGCTCCGAGGACAATCCGTGCGGAGTAGGCGAACGTCAGAACCGACGTGACCGCTGCCACGATGAGTACCACCGGGAGCCCGATGTACGCCATGAACATCATTTCCTTGCTGATAAAGCCCAGCAGAAGCGGAACTCCTGCCATCGAAGCGGATGCGAGAACAAGAGCAGCGCCGGTGAACGGCATCTTCAGTTGCTTGCCCCGCAGTTCGCGAATGTCGCGGGTCCCGGCCTGATGATCAATGACACCGATGAGCATGAACAGCGCAGACTTGAACAGCGCGTGGGATCCGGTGTGGACCACGGCGGCAGTAATAGCTGCTGGGGTGCCGACGCCGATCATCGCCACAATCAGTCCCAACTGACTCATCGTGGAGTACGCCAGCAGTTCCTTCAGGTCGTACCGGCGAAGCGCTGCGGCTGCACCGAATAGCGCGGTAATCAGACCACAGGCGACCAGCATCACCGACCACACGGTGTTTCCGGCAAGCACCGGGGAGAACAGCAGCAGCAGGTAAATACCCGCCTTCACCATCGCCGCCGCATGCAGGTACGCAGAGACAGGGGTGATCGCGACCATCGAGTCCGGCAACCACGCTTGGAACGGGAACTGAGCGGACTTGGTAAACGCCGCAATTGCCAGCAACACCGCCACTGCGGTGACAAATCCTTGGTTCTCCTGCCAGATCGGATGTGCCAGGACATCACTGATCCTGGACGTCCCGGTCCCGACAATCATCGTCGCAACCGCGGCCAGCAGAACCAGTCCACCAGCGGCGGTAACCAGAAGTGTTCGGATAGCGGGCTCACGGGCGTTTTCTCCGGAGCGGGCGATGAGGAAGAACGAACACAGTGTCGTCGCTTCCCAGGCCACGAAGAGAACAACGAGGTCGTCGGTAAGGACGAGGAGGAGCATCGACAACGCGAACGTCGTCATCAGCAAGTAAAAAGTCCGGTGATCTCCAGACCTGCCGAGATATCGCGCGGCATACGCCAGCACCCCGGCGCCAATCACGAGGACCAGCATCGAGAAGAACAGCGACAGCCCGTTGAGTCTCAGCGACAAACCAATGTCGAGAGAGGGTATCCACGGAACCGTCTGCTCGAGCGGCAGCGCGGTTGCTCCAAGGAGCACCGCGGCCACAAGAAGCGGGGCAGCCAGTAACCAGCCTGCGTTCCTACCTGTCCCCCGGGTCACAACCGGGGCGACAGCTGCAGTCCCTAGAAGTATGACGAGACATACAAACAGCAAAAACTCACCTCATTCACCTGAACAACAATGCGTCGGAGCGTGAGGTCACACAGGGGTAGTACCCGAGAGGAACGGACCCCATTGCGTTGTATACCCGTTGGTTCCCGGGTGAGTTGGCTGTGCGGACATGAACACAACCGTATCAAAGAGGTGAGACAGAGCTAACAGCTCGTTAAGCGACTGGCTCTCCGGCTGCCTTGCGCTCGGCGATGTGCTCTTCGAGCTTTTTGTTCTGCCAGATCGTCAACGCGATCAGACCAACACCGACTGCTGCGAGCCACCACGTGCCCTCCCACGCCATGAAAAGAACGAATCCGATCAAGAGCACCATTCGCACTCGACGGGCGATCTTCATGGGGCGGTACGGGTCTTGGGTCATGTCTGTCCTTTAAGTCTGCTCGAGCACGAGTCGGATGTTGAGGAGGCCTTCTTCGTCGATCGAGGCCGCGATGAAGTCCGGTGTTCGAATACCGTAATCCAGACGGTTGATCGGTACGTCCGAACTCAGCAGAACGTAGTCCCCCGTGCGGGTGACTTCCATCGGGGCGGTGACTTCGTGGGTCACTCCGCGAATGGTGAGGTCGCCCACCACGTCGACAACCGTCACGGTCGGATCCGCCGGGACATCAGAGACATCCACCGGTTCCGTCACCGTGAAGGTGGCTTCCGGGAACTCGTCGGTGACGAAGAGCGACATGCGTACGTTCACGTCACGACGCTGGTTATCGGTGGTCAGCGTTTCCATGTTCACGGTGATATCACCGCCGGTCAGCTCGCCATCAACCACCGAGACGCCACCGGTGACGTCCCGGGTCAGCCCGGAGGTGTTGCGGGCATCGCCCGGCAGCAACTCATCGAAGGTGTATCCGACGCCAGTCTCGAAACCGAGAGCAGAATGAATGACTTCCCAGTCACCATCCACACCGACTTCTGCCCGCGGAGCGCCATCGAGGTTGAATTCACCGGTGTGGGCACCCGGCGAGGACATCAGACGGTACAACACCGGGCCGACGATCACGATGGCCAGCGCCACCACAGCGACAGCCACCAACGTCACGAACGTCTTCTTCATGGCGACCAGTTTAAACCCATAACTATGGCAGTCCCCTACCGGGTCAACGGACCTTGTCCAGCGCCTGTGCCAACTCCTCGATCTCGGCGGCCATCTTCCCAATCTCAGACGGATCTGCCCCTTCTGACACAGCAGTGCGGAGGTCCTCGGCTGCGCAGCGGAGCTGATAGAGACCGTCGTGAAGCCTCTGAAGTGCCTCATCGTCGAGCACCATGGTGCCGACGCCGGCCGAGCGCACCTCGTACGCACGCTGACGGCAAGACCGCCCGCAGTACCTGGGACGGCGCCCTCGCGACGGCCGGGGAATCTCCACACCACACCAGCTGCAGTTCAACCGCTCAGTTTCTGCCATAGCCCAAAGGTTACGCACTCCCCGTTGGCACGGAAATAATGCCAGGGTTATACTAAATGGTCGACGCACCGAAAGGTGTTCCGTGAGCTGATGGAGGTTTCACATGGCAGATCGAGTTTTGCGCGGTAGCCGCATGGGCGCCGTTTCGTACGAGACGGACCGCGACCACGACCTGGCACCGCGCCGCATGGTGAAGTACCAGACCGAGGACGGAAGCGTCTTCGACGTACCCTTCGCCGACGAGGCGGAGATCCCAAGCGAATGGACGTGCAAGAACGGCCAGCTGGGCAAGTTGATCGAAGGTGAGGGTACCGAGGCCAAGCCCGTTAAGCCCCCGCGCACCCACTGGGACATGCTCCGTGAGCGTCGTTCGATCGATGAGCTGGACGTGCTCCTCGACGAGCGGATTGACCTGCTCCGCAAGCGCCGACGCAACGCAGCCCGCCTGCTCAAGCAGCAGCAAGAGGCTGAAGCTGCCGAGCAGCAGAGCTAAAAGAACCCCTGGCCCTCACAGACCAGGGGTTTTCTATGCCTTGAGGTCGTGCTTAATCATGCCGACGGTGTACTTCGCGAGGTACTTCGCCTGATTGAAGCGGTACTTCGCCCCCCACTTGGTCACCTGTGCCAGGGACTCAGTGATGAAGCCTCCAGACATCTTCGACTCGCCGTGCTTACGCTCGGTGAAGGTAATCGGGACCTCTTCGACGATGAATCCGGCAACGGCAGCGCGCCACGCCAGCTCGGTCTGGAAGAGGTAGGCGGAGGTGCCAATGCGGTCCAGGTCCAGCTTCTCGAGAACCTCACGACGGATCGCACGGTAGCCCGCGGTGACGTCGCGGACGCCAGCTCCAAGAGCCATCGAGATGTACAGGTTGCCGCCACGGGACAGCGCTTCCCGAGAGACCGGCCAGTTCACCGTCGAGCCACCGCGGATGTAGCGGGATCCAATAACCATGTCGGCGCCACTGGCGATGCCATCCAGGAGGCGGCCGAGCTGCTCCGGCGCGTGGGAACCATCGGCATCCATCTCGCAGAGAATCGCGTAGTCGCGCTCCAGGCCCCATTCGAAACCTGCCTTGTATGCGCCCCACAGGCCGGTCTTTTCTGCGCGGTGCAGAACATTAATGCGCGGGTTGTCTGCAGCCCGCTTGTCTGCGATGTCACCGGTTCCGTCCGGTGAGGAATCGTCCACCACCAGAACGTCGACCTCAGGCTGGGCGGCGGTCAGCCGCTCTATGACCTCCGGAAGGCTGTCCTTCTCGTTGTAGGTCGGGATGATGACGAGAGTGCTGTCACTCACCGGGGGCTCCTTTGTCTGAAATGGGGTGGGGTCGCCGGTACAAGCTCGCGCCGAAGACAACTAACGCGAAAAGAACGAGTACCGCTTCAACTACTACACCGTATCGTGTGGCGAAGGTCCGATCGTCCTTCAGCGGAAGAGTCGCGGTGAGAACCTTCTGTTCGAAGATCTCGGTCTCCTGTTGCACGGTGCCGTTTGGCTCCACGATAGCGCTGACACCGGAGGTTGCGGCGACGACAACGGCGCGGTCGTGCTCGATTGCCCGGAAGCGGCTCATTGCGAGCTGCTGATATGTCATGTCGGTGTAACCGAAGGTCGCGTTGTTTGTTGGGGTGGCCAGCAGGTTGGCGCCATTGTTGACCGAGTCGCGGACCGCGCGGTCGAAGATAACTTCGAAGCAGGTCGCCAGACCCACGCGGGCACCACCCGCATCGACGACAGCATCACCCTCACCTGGAGTCATGTCTCCGGCCATGTCCACCAGCGGAGTGACCTTCCGAAGCAAGTCGCGGTACGGCATCGTTTCACCAAACGGCTGCAGATAAATCTTCTCGTGCATATCTCCCGGTCCCGTCTCGGGATCCCAGACAACCATCGTGTTCTGCGTTCCGTTTTCGTACGAGAAGGTGCCAACGATGATCGGTACGCCAATTTCGCTAGCGGCCTCGTCAATTAGACGCTCGGCGAGTGGATCAGTGAAGGGACTTATATCGGAGGAGTTCTCTGGCCAAATCACCAAATCCGGCTGTTCCTCCTCACCGTCGCGGACCCTCTGCGCAAGTTCCTTCGTCGCGTCCACATGGTTAGACAACACCGCCCTCTGCTGAGCATTGAATTCCAGACCCAGACGAGGGACGTTGCCCTGGACGGCGGCGACGCGGATGGAGGATGGGGCGTCGTCAAGCGTGTTTTGCGGTACGACGACCCCAGCCACTACTGCCAGCACCGCAACACCGAGACCACCTGCAACGTTGAGACGATCTCGCCCGATAATCGACACGGCAACGCCGGCGCCGATCACCGCGGCGAGGAAGGTCACCAGCGGAGCACTACCGATCGTCGCGGCCTTCTCCAGAGGACCGCCGACCTGACCGAACGCATAGCGCAGCCACGGGAAACCACCGAAGGGCCACCGCGCAAGGACCGCTTCAAAGGCCACGATCCACGCTGCGGCACCGAGCCCGCGCAACAACAACGGCAATCGCGCTCCGAGAATCGCTCGGATGCCGAGAGCCACGAGAATCTGCAGTAGACCGAGGACAACACTCAATGCGACCCACGGGAGCAGACCCACCATCGTCTGAATCCACGGCAACGCCGCCAGAGCCGTGGTGAACCCCCAAAGGAAACCAGCACCTGCGGTTACCTTCCACGACGGGCGCCCGGAGAGCACCACGACCATCAGTGCGACAGACACCCAACCGGCCCACCACCAACCAATGGGCTGAAATGATCCGTACAGCGCGAAGCCAGCAACTGCCGCGCCCAGCAGTCGCATGAGAGTTTGTCTCATTCGTTATTCCGCTTCTCATCGTCATCGAGGAAATCTTCTGGCTCCGGGACGGTGAAATCCACGTCTTCGGGCATGTCAATGACCACCGGCTGCGCGCCCGGCTGGTGCTGCTGCACGAACATCATCGACTGGTGTGCCTGGCTTTCCAGCCACTTATTAACCTTGCGGCCGATGGCGCCGCGGATCAGGGCGCGAGTCGGCGGTATCACCATGAACAGGCCAATCACGGCAGTGACGAAGCCCGGAACGGCAATAAGGATCGATCCGACGATCAACAGGCCGGTATCGCCCAATGTCCGGGCGGGATCCCCTCCGTGTGCGGCACGGGCGGACACCGAACGGAACTCCATCGAGGAGAACATCAGGCCAAAGAAAAACACTAGGAAGAGAGCCAAGAAGGCCCAACCCCACCCGATCCACTGAGCGACCGCCCAGAAGGCGATCGCCTCAACGAAAATGTACAGAAATGGAAGAACCCGCATCATGGCCCCAACTGTAGCTGCCGCAGCGACAGGCCCGTGGCCCGTGCTACCAGCCGCGCGTAACGTCTTCAGGGAAGACTCATCTGAGATCTACACGGGACTCAGGTTCACTTTCAGGAGCATTCCATGACGACTGAGCAGGTGGCTACCCCGATCGCGGGAGAGATCATTGATCTGGCCGAGGTGCCAGATCCGATCTTCGCCAAAAAAACGATGGGTGTGGGGTTCGGGATTATCAACAGCCCGGGCGGTGATGTCCTAGCACCCGTCTCTGGAAAAGTAATGCTCGTGGCTAGGACTAAACACGCTGTGGGCATCAAAACCGAGTCTGGCCTGCAGTATCTCGTCCACCTGGGTATCGACACTGTCGAACTAGAGGGTCGACCTTTCACCGTCGATGTGGTCAAGGGCGATGAGATCACCGTCGGCCAGAAGATCGCGACGATGGACACGAAGGTCATTGACGATGAGGGAAAGTCGACCGCGACGGTCGTGATCATCACCAACTCCAAGAAGAAGCTTGACGACGTCGACGTCACCTTCGGTGACGCCGAAGCCGGCGATACTGTGGCCACCGCACATCTCAAGGTGACGGAGGAAGTGGAGGAAAAGAAGGCGGAGGTGGAGCCGTCGTCAAGCGCACGACCTTCCGACCTCACCGGTTTCGACGCGACCGCTTGGGACATCATCGACAACGTTGGTGGCGCGGAGAACGTCCGCAGTTTCACGCACTGCATTACGCGAGTTCGCTTCTACCTCAAGGACGAGTCCAAAGCGGACGACAAGACCGTCGCGGACCTGGACGGCGTCATCGACGTGGTCAAGGCCGGCGGGCAATATCAGGTCGTCATAGGTGCGGACGTAGAAGACGTCTACGACGCGATTGAGAATCAGCTCGGAGACAAGGCCGAGGAGGAAAAGGAGGTCCGAGAGAAACCCACCACCGCATGGGGTTGGGTGAAGTACGGATTCTCGGAACTGATCGGCGTCATCACCGGTTCGATGATTCCGATCATCGGCCTCCTCGCCGCTGCCGGAATCATCAAGGGAATTCTGTCCCTGCTGTTGACCTTCGACGTCATCACCGATGATTCGAATACCTACCTGCTCATCGAAGCGATGAGTGACTCGGTGTTCTTCTTCCTGCCGATCTTTGTCGGCTTCACCGCAGCGAAGAGACTCGGAGCCGACCCAATCATCGTCGCGATCATCGGTGGTGTGCTCTGCTATCCCACTCTCGTCGAGATGTCAGGCGAGTCCGGCAGTGGCGCGATCCTCGGTATGCCGCTGAACTCGGACTTCTTTGGAATCCCGTTCCACATGGCTAGTTACTCGTACTCGATCTTCCCGATCATCGTCGCCGCCTGGCTGGCCTCGCTGATCGAACCGTGGCTGAAGCGGATCATCCCGAACATGGTCCGCATGATCTTCGTCCCGCTGCTTGAGGTGGTCATCGTGTCGATGGCGATTCTCTTCATCCTCGGCCCGATCGTCATGTTCATCTCGACAGGTATCGCGGGCGCCATCCAGGGACTGTACGACCTCTCCCCGACTATCTCCGGCACGCTGATCGGTGGCTTCTACCAGGCGCTCGTGATCTTCGGCCTGCACTGGGCAGTCATTCCGCTGGTAGCGCAGGACATCGCAGTCAGCGGCAATTCGTACCTCAATGCCATCATCTCCGCGACGATGGTCGCCCAAGGTGGCGCGGTCCTGGCTGTGTTCCTCAAAACGAAAATCCAGAAGATCAAAGTGCTCTCCGGACCCGCGGCCATCTCCGCGTTCTGCGGTATTACTGAGCCGGCGATGTACGGCGTCAACCTGAAGTACGGACGCGTATTCATCATGGCGTCCATCGGTGGCGCAACGGGTGGCCTGCTCACCGGGCTGTTCAACGTGAACATGTGGGGATTCACCGGCGCCCTCATCGGATTTACCTCGTTCGTCAATCCCGAGGGGATCGACTTTAGTTTCTGGGGATATCTGATCGCCTCCGGTGTTGCTCTGGCCGTGGCCTTCACCCTGACATGGTTCTTCGGGTTTAAAGATGCGGATGTCGATAGCGAACGGGAAGTGAAAAAGGTCCGCCTCGGCAGACGAGAACCGAATTAGCAACCTATGCTGGCGGTCACACCTTGAGGAAAGGACGATCCGATGAGCGTCGGAGTAACCCCCTATATCCACTTCATCAATGGCGATGCCCGCGCGGCGATGACCTTCTACCAGCACGTGTTCGGTGGCGAGTTGTCCATCGGCACCTTCGGCGAATTCGGCCAGGGCGAAGGCGACCTGGCCGACCAGGTCATGCACTCGTCTCTGTACTTTGGCCCTGGCCGTCACATCATGGCCTCAGACACGCCCCCGGAAATGGGCACGTTCAATGAAAACGGCCGCGTCGACATCTCGCTCTCCTCTGACGGCGATGACCCGGCCGACGGCGATTTCCTCGTCGAGGCCTGGGAAAAGCTCGCGGCCGACGCAGATGTGCGCCAGCCGCTAGTGGCCGCCCCGTGGGGCGACCGCTTCGGGATGTTGGCCGATCAGTTCGGCATCGTGTGGATGTTCAACATCCCGTCACCGAAATAGCTAACGGCCCTCGAGATCACCTTCGGTCTCGAGGAACGTCTCCTTAAGCAGTTCCAGGCGCGCCGGATCCGGGTTCTCCCAGAGTCCTCGGTCCGCAGCCTCGAGCAGTCGCTCGGAGATGTCATGCAGTGCCCACGGGTTCGACTTCTCGAAGAACTCGCGGTTTTCCTCCACGTAGGTATCGGTGAGGGTCTCGTACATCCAGTCATCGAGGACATTGGTCGTGGCGTCGTACCCGAAGAGGTAGTCGACCGTCGCGGCCATTTCGAATGCGCCCTTGTACCCGTGCTTCTGCATTGCGGAGATCCAGCGCGGGTTGGCAACGCGGGCACGGAACACTCGGCGGGTCTCTTCGTGCAGGGTGCGGGTACGCACGGAGTCCGGACGCGTGGAGTCACCGATGTAGGCTTCCGGATCCTCACCGGTCAGAGCGCGAACGGTAGCGACCATGCCGCCGTGGAACTGGAAGTAGTCGTCCGAATCGGCGATGTCGTGCTCGCGGGTGTCGGTGTTCTTCGCTGCGACCTGGATGCGTCGGTACGCCGAGCGCATGTCGTCAGCGGCCTCCACTCCATCGACGCCACGGCCGTAGGCGTAGCCGCCCCAGGTGGTGTAGACGGCCGCAAGGTCGGCGTCGTCACGCCATGATCCCGAGTCGATCAGTTCCAGCAGACCGGCGCCGTAGGTGCCCGGCTTGGAACCGAAGATGCGGCGGGTGTGGCCATCGGCTTCAGCGTGGGCGCGGATCGCGTTGTCCTCGTCGAGGCCGGCGACCAACTGCACTGCGTCGTCAAGCATCGAGATGACGTGCGGGAATGCATCGCGGAAGAAGCCGGAGATACGCACTGTAACGTCGATACGCGGGCGCCCGAGCTCCTCCAGGTCGATGACCTCCAGGCCGGTGACTCGACGCGAGGCCTCATCCCACACTGGTCGGACACCCAGCAGCGCGAGCACCTGGGCAATGTCATCGCCCGAGGTACGCATCGCCGAGGTACCCCAGACCGACAAGCCCACCGACGTCGGGTACTCGCCCTTGTCAGCGAGATACCGCTCGACGAGGCTATCGGCCAGTAGCTGACCGGTCTCCCAGGCCAATCGCGACGGCACGGCCTTCGGGTCGACGGAGTAGAAATTCCGACCGGTCGGCAGCACGTTCACCAGGCCACGCAGAGGTGATCCGGACGGACCCGCCGGGATGAATCCACCATTGAGCGCATGCAGAATCCGCGGAATCTCCTGCGCCGTATCGGCAAGGCGCGGCAGGATTTCATCGCGAGTAAAGGACAGAAGCTTTACGACGCCCCCCTTCTCCGACAACTCCTCCGGCTCTTCACCGGCGATCAGCCTGCGCACAAGGTCGGTGGCGAGGGCGTCGATGTCGTCGACATCTCCCCTACTGTCAGAGCCATCCTCGGCCAGACCGAGCGCTTCGCGCAGCCCCGGCAGGGTCCACTCGCCGCCCCAGAGCTGCCGTGCCCGAAGCATGGTCGCGACGGTTTCAGCGAGCTGATCCCCATCCGGTGCCTCACCGAGGATGTGAAGTCCACCTCGGATTGCGACGTCCTTAATCTCACACAACCAGCCATCGACGTGCATGAGCATGTCGTCGAAGACCTCTTCGTCGGGACGCTCTTCCCATCCCAGATCACTGTCCATCTGAGCTGCGGTGATGAGCGACCAGATGTCCTGGCGGATGGCCGGCAACTTGGCCGGGTCCATGGCGGAGATGTTTTGGTGTTCGTCGAGGAGCTGCTCCAGCCGGGTGATGTCCCCGTAGGACTCCGCTCGAGCCATCGGCGGAATCATGTGCCCGACGAGGGTGGCATGGGCCCGGCGCTTGGCCTGAGTGCCTTCGCCTGGGTCGTTGATGAGGAACGGGTAGATCATCGGCAATTCGCCGATGGCCTGGTCAGGGCCACACTCTGCAGAAAGCCCAACATCCTTGCCCGGCAGCCACTCCAAGTTCCCGTGCTTGCCCATGTGGACCACGGCGTCTGCACCAAAATCGCTGCGCAGCCACTCGTAGCAGGCGAGGTAGTGGTGTGTCGGTGCCAAATCCGGATCGTGATAGATGCCGACGGGGTTGTCTCCAAAGCCACGCGGCGGCTGCACCATCACGACGACATTTCCGAAGGTCAGACCAGCGATATAGATCTGCCCATCGTGGACGTAGAGTTCGCCCGGAGCCTCACCATGCTGTTCGGTCATCTCCTCGCGCAGACACTCCGGCAGTGTGCCGAAGTACTCGCGATACTTCTCGGCCGAGAGTTTCAGTGGGTTATTTTCCATCACCTCTTCGGTGAGCCACTGCGGATCCAAGCCACCGGCGTCGATCATTGCGTGCATCAAGGTGTCGCCGTCGGCAGGCAGTGAATCGGGGTCGCCGATGTCGTAGCCGGCGTCGTGAAGCGCATGAAGAACTCGAAGCGTGGATGCCGCAGAATCCAAGCCGACGGCGTTGCCGATGCGGGCGTGCTTGGTCGGGTACGCCGACAGCACGATCGCGATCTTCTTGTCGGTGTTCTCCTTGTGCCGCAGCTTCGCGTGATTAATCGCGATGCCTGCTAGACGGGAGCAGCGCTCGCGGTCAGGTACGTAGGTGATGAGCTGGTCGTCGTCGACTTCCTTGAAGGAGAACGGCACACCGATCAATCGGCCATCGAACTCCGGCACTGCCACCTGCGTGGCAACATCCAGCGGACTCAGACCCGAATCTGCTTCTTCCCACTGATCGCGAGGTGCAGTCAAGGCCAGGCCCTGGATAATCGGGCGATCCAGCGCAGCCAATGCCGCGACATCCCACGACTCGTCTTCTCCGCCAGCCTGCGCCTTGGCCGGACGGGTGCCGCCGGCAGCAAGGACAGTGGTGATGATGACGTCGCAGGAGCCGAGTTCGGACAGGAGGTCATCCGGAGCGGTTCGCAATGACGCTGCATAGACCGGCACCGCCTCAAAACCTCGCTCCTCGACGGCCCCCGCAAGCGCCTCAATGTACGCGGTATTCCCTGCCAAGTGCTGCGCGCGGTAGTAGACGATGCCGACGCGGCCAGCTCCCCGAGTACTCTGCCGGTCCAGGTGGCCCCAACTCGGCAGGCGAACCGGCTCGGAGAACCCATGCCCGGTCAGCAACAGTGTGTCGGACAGGAAGTTATGGAGCTGTCGGAGATTTTCCGGGCCGCCCTCTGCCAAATAGGTATGTGCGGTGGTGGCGACGTTCGCGGGGACAGTGGAGAGCTCAGTCAACTCCGCATCGGGAGCCTGCTCACCAGAGACGAAGACCGTGGGAATCCCGGAGGCACGAAGCTGATCAACACCCTCCTCCCACGCCCGACGCCCACCCAGCAGGCGAACGACCGCAATGTCGACCCCCTCCAGATCCAGTGGCCCGGACGGAAGCCTGGACGGGTTTGCCCACCGGTATTCAGCCCCCTCCGCGGCCCTGGCGGAAAGAAGATCGGTGTCAGAGGTCGACAAGAGCAGAATCATGCAGCGTGCCTTTCCCGGGGTATACGCGCCCCGCGAAGCGTGGATCGGAGGTCTGGCTGTAACAGTGGCGCGACCGCAGGGACTCTCACCCTTTTCCCCGATTGTGGACTATGTCGGATTCTACGTTGCCGCGTCGTACGATTGAGGCATGAGTCACCGTGACCGCCCCGACCAGTGCCCAGGAGCACTCAAGCTCCACCTCGCCGACGACGGCGCAATCGGTCGACTGCGTTTTCCCGGTGGACTTCTCAGCCCCGCTGACTTCACGATGCTCGCCGATCTTGCCGATTCCTTCGGCGACGGCGACCTGCACCTGACGTCCCGCGGCAATGTTCAGATCCGGGGCATCCGAGACACCGTCGGCTTCACCGAGTCCGTCGACCTCCCTTATCCCGAACATGACCGCATGCGGAACATCCTCAAATCCCCGCTCACCGGCCGAGTAGGCGGTCGCACCGACGTCACCTCGCTTACCGACGACGTTGACGAGGCACTCTGCTCCCAACCCCAACTCGCCGATCTACCCGGTCGAACCCTTTTCGCCATCGATGACGGCCGCGGCGACGTCCTCTCCGAGGCCCCTGACCTAGGCCTTCTCGCAGTCGACCACGACACGTTCGACCTCATCGTCGCCGGCCGCACCACCGGCGTCACCGCCTCGCGCGCCAACGCTCCGGAATTGCTTACCGATGCCGCCCTCACCTGGTCCCGCATCCGCGGCACCGCCTGGCGTATCGCTGAGTCCGGATTGGCAGAAGAGGTGGTGGGAGGCTGGGAACGTCGGGAAGCAGCTTCTGCGGAGGGCGACGCCCGACGAATCGGTTGGATCGAGCAGACCGACGGCCTCGTCAGCCTCGGCGCCGGTCTTCGGTTTGGCGTCCTGCCTGCTCAGATGGCTCGCATAATCGCAGTGACGGAGGTGCCCGTTCACGTCACGCCGTGGTACTCGCTGGTGTTCCACGACTTCGATGAGGCCGTCGCCGAACAGGTCGTCCGCGTCCTCGCGCCGAACGGATTCGAATTCGACGAGCGTTCCCCATGGCTCCGCGTCACCGCCTGCACCGGCATGCCAGGCTGCGCGAAGGCGCTCTCGGACGTCCGCGCAGACGCTGCCCAGGGCATCGCTTCAGGAATGCTTCCCGACGCCCGCATCCACTTTTCCGGATGCTCCCGCCGCTGCGGAGCACCCAAGTCGGCACATGTCGAGTACGTAGCCACCGGAGACGGTGAGTACGATGTCTCTCCATGACCCGCTATGACTACGAGACCGACGGTGCGGCAATTTACCGTCGGTCATTTTCCATGATCCGTGAAGAATCTGACCTCAGTGCGTTTGATGCGGATCAGGAGATCGTCGCCGTCCGGATGATCCACGCCGCCGGGGACACCTCCCTGGCCAGCGATATCCGGATGACTGACGGCGTGGTTAGCGCGGCTCGAACTGCACTTGAGGCGGGCGCGCCGATTCTGTGTGATGCGTCGATGGTGTCCACCGGCATCACTAGGCGTCGACTCCCTGCAGACAACGAAGTCATCTGTGCATTGTCTGATCCCCGCGTGCCCGACTTGGCGAAGGACCTCGGCACGACCCGCACTGCGGCTGCTTTGGAGCTTTGGGGCGACAAGTTGGATGGGGCCGTCGTCGCGATCGGCAATGCGCCGACCGCACTGTTCCACCTTCTAGAAGGGCTTTCCGACGGCCGCTTCCCCACCCCCGCTGCCGTCCTCGCCCTCCCCGTCGGATTTGTCGGCGCCGTCGAGTCAAAGGACGCAACTGTCGAGGCTGGAAGCGTCGAGTACGTCACCGTTCTCGGCCGCCGTGGTGGCTCCGCGATCACCGTCGCCGCGCTCAATGCGTTGGCACGCAAAGAGGAGATCTTCTAGTGCTGTACGGAGTGGGCCTTGGCCCTGGCGACCCAGGCCTGATCACGCTGCGCGGCGCCGAACTCATCCAGACCGCCGACGTGGTGGCATATCACTCCGGTTCGCGCGGATCGACCGCCCGGAAAATCGCCTCTGATCTGCTCGATTCACGAGACACCCCGGCGATCGAAGAACACCTGGTCTATCCAGTCACGGTCAACGGTGGCGACGACTACACAGAGCTCATGGCCTCCTTCTACTCGGAAGCAACCGCTCGTCTCGCGGCTCATCTGTCAGCGGGACGCTCCGTCGCAGTCATCAGCCTCGGCGACCCGTTGCTGTACAGCTCCTACCAGCACCTCCATCGGGCTCTGAGCAGTGACTTCCCCACCGAGATCGTTCCCGGCGTTCCCTCTGTCACTGCCGCCGCCGCTGAGCTGGCGCACCCGTTGTCAGAGGCTGAAGACATCCTCACTATTCTCCCTGCCACTGCTGATCCGGCCCGACTCGCAGCGGCCGCAGCCTCGGCAGATTGCCTCGTGGTGATGAAACTCGGCGGCCACGTCGAGCAGGTACGGTCGATCCTCCGCGAATCCGGACATCTCGACCGGGCGCAGGTTGTTGTCCGCGCAACGATGGATGATGGCTGGACCGCTCCCCTGAACACCATCAATGCCGACGACGTCCCCTACTTCGCCGTCGCCGTCGTCGGCACCCAATCCTCCGGTTTCGTTCCGTCGACTAGCGATTCGGTCGGCGAGGTCACCGTCGTCGGCCTCGGCCCCGGACCGTCCCGGTGGCTGACTCCGGAGGCACGCGCCGAGCTCGCCCGTGCCACCGATGTGGTCGGCTATTCCACGTACGTCAATCGAGTGCCGTTGCGACCAGGTCAGCGTCGTCACGCTTCTGATAACCGCGTCGAAGCCGAGCGTGCCGCCATGGCACTGGACATGGCGCTCGAGGGCTCCCGTGTAGCCGTCGTCAGCTCCGGTGACCCCGGTGTCTTTGCCATGGCCGCCGCTGTCCTCGAAGTCGCCGATGACCCGCGATGGCGCGATGTCTCCGTGCGTATTGTCCCGGGTATGACTGCTGCTCAGGCCGTTGCGAGCCGAGTAGGCGCTCCCCTTGGCCACGATTTCGCGATGATTTCTCTGTCGGACCGCCTGAAACCATGGGAGACCGTCGCAAAGCGTATCGACGCCATCTCCGGCGCCGACATGGCCTTCGCCGTCTACAACCCCGCATCGAAGACCCGCCGCAGGCAGGTAGCCGAGCTTCGGGACATCGTCGCAAAGCACCAGTCACCCGACACTCCAATCATCGTCGCCCGTGCCGTCGGAGCTCCCGAAGAATCCGTGACCGTCACGACCGTTGCCAATTTCGACCCGGACATCGTGGACATGCGGACGATGATCATCGTCGGATCTTCCACCACCCGGGCTTACATCGATGGTGCAGGTCAGACGCGCGTATTTACGGCACGACACTATGCCGGCGGCGGCACGACACAGCTTTCTTTTAGTCCTGGATTTACCTAACGCCATCAGGTCTCGCCGAAGGCCGTTCGGCGGCGATGATACGGTCCGTAACTTTAAATTACGTAGGCTTATTCTTTCGTCGGATTCGTCGGACCTTCTGTCGAAATCCGGTTAGTTGACACTCGGCAATGCGCTGGCGCAGCGGACTGGGATCGGCAAAACTGTGCTGCCACTCCTTGATCTCCCCCGGGTCAATCTTTGCCAGTAGTCGTCCAATCGCGGTGAGTGCAGTTACGGGATTTCGTTCGTTGAGGTAAACCTGCAGCATCTCCCCGACCGAATCCGCAGGCTCTACAGTTGGCGGATCCGGGTCCTTGATAGGCCCGATGCCCTCCACCTGCGCACGGAATCGTGCGAGCTTGATGCGCTGGCGTTCGTGGCGGTCGCGTGCACGCTGCTCATCAGCCTCGACGGCGACCTGGGCCGCGTGCTTGGTAATCGAGTTAATGAAATCAGTGGAGGACTCGTCCTCCCCAATGACTCGAATCTGCTGAAGCATTCGGACCACAGGCTGTACATTGCGAGCCTGAGCGACACCGTCTCGGTAGCGGGCGCGGACATCATCACGATGCTCGTTGCGCTCAGCGCGAAGCGCCTTGGCCTTGCGAATACTGGCAGCAAAAGGCACTGCTCCGGGATGGGATAGCGGCCCAGTCGGCTCGGTAGCCACCTGGACACCTGAAGACGCACTGGTCCAATACTCGGTCCCCGATAGTGATCGAGTGACATCCCACAGCCCCTTGGTCTTCTCGTTGTGATGCCGTCTGCACAGTGCGTGCAGGTTGTCAGTACTGGTGGGACCGCCATCAGCATGGTTTGTAATGTGGTCCATGTCTGCCCCGGCGGGGCTCCTCGAACAGCCGGGGAACATGCAGGTACCATCACGGCCCATGATGAACGCACGCTGACCATCAGTTGCGGCGTAACCGCTAGCAGCAGATGGAGTCAGGGTGTCCACGGACGTGACCATGGAGAGGTACTCCTCCGTCAACGCCTCAGAAAGTACGCCGACGCCGGGCATCCAGACCGACCCTCCATCAATGCTGCGGTAAAGGTGAAGGCTCACGCTGGCCTCGGCGGTGCCTCGAACCAAATGCATGAATGCCTCGGCACCGTCACACTCTTGAGTCGCGGCAATAGTGCTGATCACTCGGTGCGCTTCTTCCGCGTGTGCAGGAGCAAGGTTCAGTGCGATGCGATGAGCCTTGTCGGCTCCCTGGGACTTACGACGGGAGAAAGTCTCTTCGACATCGTTCGGAGGTGGCGGACCATTCAGGTCCTGCGGACGCGCAGAATGCTCGACAGTGTCGATGGCACGCTGAATCGCCGGAAATAGATCTTTCCAGGTACGCATGGCGAGCTTGTCAACGCCAGGAAGCAGCGCCTCCAGAAGCAAAGGCTCCAACTCTGGGCACCGCTCCTCCGATACCGGCTGCGTTGCACTAGAAAGCTTCTTCAAGAGAGACAACGGCGCGAAGCCACGAACAGTCAGGACCTTCGTCAACTTCGGCATGCGCTCGAGCATCAGACCAATACGACGGTAATCGCGGGCGGCCGCGTCGGACTGCCCCAAGTCAGCACAAAGACATGTGACGTGGTGGCGAGCATCATCCTCAGGAGCACACAAGCATGCAGCTGCAAGGTCGAGATCGACGCGATTCCGGGCGAGAGCCAGGCCGGCACGGAGCGAATCATTTTCGTGGCCCCACTTCGGCGCCTCCTCCGAGAGCGCAGCATCAAAGGGGCAGGTTTCAGTGGACTTGGTAGTGGTCATTATCTTGCCCCTTTCTGGAGATCGAACAGTTTCGCCTACATGTTCGATCATTGCAGAAGGAGTAAGCCATCACAAGAGGTCAGTGCCTTGTTTCGATAGAGTTATCGAATATTCACCCGTTGGTACGCATTCGACGGCGATGATACGGTCCATAACTTGTAGTTACGTGCACCCTCGATCGAGCACGCCAGGTGCACCAAGCGCTGCAACCGCTACCACCGGATACAGGTACCTCTGCCATCCGCCGTAGTAGAGACGCCACCATGTGACACGGCGCCCCAGCCGGGTGAATCGTCAGCCAGCAAGGCGAACGCCTCGTAAAGCGAATAGGGCGGCGAGGGTCATCCAGGTCATGACAGTTTACGCGCGATTATGAGATGACGGGTTGAGGTTGCGGTAACGGGGGATCCGGAGCGCATTTGAGCGTCGAGGTCTAGGAGCACGGAACGGTACTTCTCTACAGAGAAGTCCGGCACCCACCACACGCACTTCCGGAGGATCCAGACAATGGCGCCGACATCGTAAAACTCCATCGCGCACTCAGCAGTGCGCAGGTCCACGATCTCGAGGCCAGCAGCCTCGGCATTGGCAATTTCTATGGCGGGATCGCGGAGGCGTCGTTCTCTGGGCAATGGGCCGAGGAAGAGCTCAATGAGATCGAAAGCAGAGGCAGGTCCGACGTGCTGTCCCAGATACTCGCCGCCTGGTCGCAAGACCCGGTGAATCTCAGACCACTGTGGGGTTACGGGGTGGCGGGAGGTGATGAGGTGGAAGGTATGGGCGTCGTAAGGCAAGGAGTCCGAGAGAACCACAAGCGCTCGCGGGCGACCGCAGCGTTGGACGGTCACGCCTCGGTGGCGCACATTCGAGGTGGCAGGACCGGAGCCTCAGCGAGCACTTCCCCACCGCCGGTGTCCAGGTCAAGGGCGGACTCGACCCGCGCGAGGCGCTCGCTCGGCCATCATGCGGGCATAACCCCACGGCGGACGCTCCTCAGTGGCGCGGCCGTCAAGGAATCCGAAGCCCCAACCGGTGCCGTCAGCGGCCTCAGCATCGGCGATGAGGGTCTCTACGCTGTCCACGCGATCTTCCTCGCTATGTGGACAGCGTCATCGACCGAATGCACGACAGAGGCGAAGTCTGCACCTGGCAGCACGGGACGTTGGACCATGACGACCGGCTTCTTTAGGTCGCGGGCAGCCTCGATTTTCGCATAAGTCATCGAGCCGCCTGAGTTCTTCGTGACGAGGCAATCGATGGCGTAGTCGCGCATGATTTTGCGTTCTTCGGCGACGTCGAAAGGACCGCGGGAGAGCACGATCCGTCGCTTGGGAGGCAGCGGAGCGGAGGGTTGTTCGACGCAGCGGATGAGGTAGCGGCCGTGAGCGTCGTCGGCGAAGTGCGCTAACTGCTGCCTCCCGACGGCCAGGAACGGCGACTGGAACCGATCCGCCACTAGGGCAGCAGCCTCGGACATTGAGGAGACTGCAAGCCACTGGTCGCCCTTAGTCTGCTCCCACGCCGGGCGATGCAAAGCGATGAGAGGAACGCCGGTAGCTCTGGATGCTTCAGCGGCAGAGACGCTGATCCGCTCGGCAAACGGGTGGGTGGCATCGATGACGACGACAGTGTCATTGTCCAAAAGCCAACGGGCAAGACCTGCGGGTCCACCGAAGCCGCCGATGCGGACCTGGCCGACGGGGAGCTTTGGCTCAGCGACGCGGCCAGCCAAGGACGAGGTCACGTACCAGCCTTCGGCCACCAGACGGCGCGCGAGAGCTCGCGCTTCTGAGGTACCGCCAAGGATCAGAGCACGCATGGGATCGTCCTGCCATGCTCGTCTCGGGGGCGGGCCTCGGAGTAAAGGTACGAATCAGGGAACTGTTCGGCCCCGAGGACAGGTCCGACAAAAATGACGGCGGTGCGGGTGATGCCGGCATCAGTGATGGCGTCTGCAAGATCGGCAAGTCGGCCGCGGAGGATTTGCTCCTCCGGACGGGAAGCGAATGCGACGACGGCGGTTGGGCAGTCCTCGCCGTAATGCGGAAGGAGTTCTGTGACGACGCGGTGGGCGTCGTGGGCAGCGAGGTGAATCGCCAGGGTAGCGCCGGTGCGTCCGAAGTTCTCGAGGGTCTCCCCTGATGGCATTGCGGAGGCTCGGCCGGACACGCGGGTGAGGATGAGGGACTGACCGACCGTCGGGACCGTCAGTTCATGGCCGAGGCTTGCGGCCGCGGCTGCGAAGGCTGGAACGCCGGGGACGATCTCGTAGGCGATGTCCTGTTCGGTGAGGCGTCGTGCCTGCTCAGCCAGCGCAGACCAGACGGAGGGGTCTCCGGACTGGAGGCGAGCAACATCTTTGCCCTTGGAATCTGCGCGGGCGATGATCGAGATGATCTCGTCCAGCGGCATCCGAGCGGTGTTGATCAATTCGGCGTCAGCAGGCAGTACGTCCTCAGGAACGATCGAGCCTGCATACAGACACACCGGGCATGACTTGATGAGACGGTCCGCCCGCAGGGTCAGCAGATCTGCGGCACCAGGGCCTGCTCCGATGAAGTAGACAGTCACGAAAGTCCTCCTGGTTTGTCGGCGATCCACTGCAGCACGGGCAGCGCCGGTCTTAGCACCGTGAACGACCCCACGGTACCGGCACGCTCGATGCTAATTCGACGCACCTCCCCTCCCAGCTTCTTCCGTGACTCCCACAGCACGGCCTCGGATTCGAGGGTCACTGCGTTGACGACGAGGCGTCCGCCAGGGGCAAGTGCGGACCAGAGGGCGTCGACCATTCCGTCGACTGTCACGCCGCCGCCGATGAAGATCGCCTCTGGAGTTCCTTCCGGCAGGGTCTCCGGTGCTGAGCCATGGATCACGTCAAAGGTGCCGCGGGCATTGTCGCGAATCTGCGACACACGCGTTTCCTGCTGCTCGACGCACACAGCTCGCCCACCGTGGCGCACCCATTCCACGGAAATCGAACCCGTTCCGCCTCCGATATCCCACAGCAGGCGCCCCGGCGTCGGACCGAGGGCACAAACGGTTGTCTCTCGGATGGGGCTTTTGGTGAGTTGGCCATCGGTGGTGAGGTCGGCGTCGGAAAGCCAGGGGCGAGTGGGCCCTGCCGGTTCCACCGCGATGATGCACAGGTTGGAGGTAGTGATAGGAGGCTTCCCGACGTCCCCCTCCACAACCCTCTCCCCCACTCCACCAAGATCCATCAGTGCCGTCAGCCGGGTTCCCGGGCGGTGTGCGAGTGCCGCGGCGATATCAGCGGCAGACTGTGCCGAGCGGCCAAGGACCAGGAATCGCTGACCGAAGTCCGCCTGGGTCACCACGGCTCCGGTTTCGCCGGTTACGAGAGACACCACGGGCGTCTCATTAACAGCCCAGCCAAGGCGCGCACACGCCAATGACACCGACGACGGCGCCGGGATCACCTCCAGTGCATCCGCACCAAGGAGCTTTGCCAATGTCGTGCCGATTCCATGGAACATTGGGTCACCGCTGGCCAGGACGGCGGAGCCAGTGAAATCGATGTCTGGCAGGGCCGGTACGAGCGGGCTCGGCCATGGCCGGAGGTCAGCGTTTACGTAATCCCGGATGAGGTCTAACTGGCGGGGTGAGCCGTGGATGATGGGGGCGTCGTGAAGCGTGTTTTGGGCTTTAAGAGACAGTGACTCCCAGCCGTCCGCGCCGATGCCCACGACGGGGATCATCGCGGCATCCGCCTCCAGATTGCGCGCGGGACCCACCTGGAGATCCAGCCGAGTACACCGACTCCGAACGGAATCCATACGTGCGGCTTGCCGAGAGCTTTGACCGCCTCGTCGGCGACCTGATCTGGGGTGCTCGACATGGGAGCGGGGCTCATGCCATCGGTCATGCGGCCGATGACGAAGCCGGGTCGAGCGATCGTCAACTGCACAGGTCCACCGTGGAGGCGATCCTGCAGGCCTTGCAAGAAGCCATCAAGGCCCGCCTTCGCGGAGCCGTAGACGTAATTGGCGCGGCGGACACGGGAGCCGGCGATCGACGAGAACGCCAGGATACGGCCGGACTCCATGCGATTGACCAGTTCGGTGACCACAGACGCGTGCGCCGTGAAGTCAGTGTGGATGATCGCGGCGGCACGTTCACCGCTGACCTCGTCCTGCTCTTGGTTGCCGAGAATGCCGAAAGCAATGACAGCGGTGTCTACGGGCTCGTGGGCCCATGCCTCATCGAGGACGCCGGGCTGCGCGGCAATGTCGTCGGCGTTGAAGAAAAGCCGGTGCACCTCGGTAGCCCCGCAGGCGTACATGCGCTCCTCAACCGGGCCCAGTGCGTCCACCCGGCGCGCCGCGAGGGTCACGCGATTGCCCGGCGCGAGACGTGCTGCGACTTCTTCTCCAATTTCGGAGGTGCCGCCGAGGATGAGGACGTGGCTCATCGCAGGCTCCGGTCAGCGTTGTTGAGTGTTTCGACTCCGTCTGCGGTGACGGTGACGATGTCCTCCAGTCGCATGCCGATTTCCCCCTCGAGGTAGAGGCCGGGCTCGACGGAGAAGGTCATGCCTTCTTCAAGGACAAGGTCGTTGCCTTCCATGATGAAGGGCTCCTCGTGCAGGCTCAGGCCGATTCCGTGGCCAGTGCGGTGCATGATGAGGTCTTCGTAGCCATTGGCGATGATGATTTCGCGGGTGATGGCGTCGATGTCCTTGGCCTTAACGCCGGGTTTGACGGCGCGGACGGCGGTTTCTTGGGCGGTGCGGAGGACGTCGTAAAGCATCTGTGCTTTTTCGTTCTCCCCCATCACATAGGTGCGGGTGCAGTCGGAGTGGTAACCGCTGGGGAGGGTGCCGCCGATGTCGACGACTACGACGTCACCATTGTGAATAACGCGGTCGGAGTAGTCGTGGTGCGGGTTGGCACCATTGGGGCCGGAGCCGACGATGATGAAGTCGACGGAGGCGTGCTCCTTAAGGATGAGGGTGCGCAGTTCGTGGGCGACTTCTTCCTCGGTACGACCTGGGGCGAGCAGGTCGGGCACGGCGGCGTGGACGCGGTCAATGGCGGCGCCGGCGAGACGGAGCTGCGCGATCTCCTCAGTGTCCTTGCGCATGAACTGTTCCTTGAGCGATTCGGTCGCAAGGACTGGGCGCGCTCCGGTCAGTTCCAGGATCGGCAGGAGGTGGTCAGCAGTAAGGGAGCCTCCGAAGCCGACGGTGGCGTTCGCCGGAATGAGATCGGCGACGATCTGATGCGGGTTCTGCCCGTCCCTCCAGAAGTGCATGTCGACGTCGAGGTCAGGAACGTCACTGCGCTCAACTGCGGGAACAACGAGGAGGGGCTTGTGGCCCGGGCGTAGAACCAGTGCGGTGAGGCGCTCGTGGGAGCTGATCTTGCTTCCCAGCAGGTACTCGAAATCGGTACCGGTACCGAACACCAGCGCGGCGATGCCACGGCCCTCTGCCAGGGCGGCGGCTCGGGTCATTCGGGTGAGATACACGTCGGCGGAAAAGAGCTCAGTCATAGAACTGATGATAAGGGGTATAACTTTGATCCATGAATATCAGGGCGCGACTGCGGAGGGCCCTTGGCCACTCCCCGTCCAGGGCCGCCGTGTTGGCCTTTTTCGCTGTCACCGCATTCTTCACGGTGCTGCTGTCTCTTCCCGTAGCGGCCGCGGACGGGCAAAGAACTCCGCTTCCCGACGCAGTCTTCACCGCCGCATCCGCCGTTTCCGTCACTGGCCTAACAACTGTGAACACTGGCGAGCATTGGTCACTCTTCGGTCAGGTGGTGATTCTGCTAGCAATCCAGACCGGTGGCCTGGGAGTGGTGACGCTGTCGCTGCTTCTCATGGTGATGGTCACCCACCGGCTGGGGCTCACGGGACGATTGTTTGCCCGGGAGAGTTTGGGTCCAGGTGATGTGAAGCAGTTGTTCTGGATCGTGGTGACGGTGACGTTCGTTTTGGAGGCTGCCCTGGCGGTGTTCCTGTTACCGTCATTCCTGTATTCGGAGGATTCGGTGCCGCGGGCGGTGTGGTTCGCGGTGTTCTACGCGGTCTCGGCGTTCTGTAATGCCGGGTTCAGTCCAGATGTTGATGGGCTGTTGCCGTTTGCGGGCAACTTGTTCGTGTTGGTGCCGATCGCGGTGGGTGTGTTCGTGGGGTCATTGGGCTTCCCGGTGCTGCTGAACCTGTTGAAGCGCAATCGCTGGACACTGCATACGAAGTTGACGATCAACACCACGGTGATCCTGCTGATCTTCGGTGCCCTTGCTTGGGCAGGGGCCGAGTGGCTCAACGGGAACACGGTGGGACATCTGCGGTGGTGGGAGAAGATCGGCGATGGTGTGTTCTCTTCAATCATGTTGCGCTCTGGCGGCTTCGCTGTGGTGGACATGGACGAGATCACACCGACAGCGACGATGCTCAGCAGTGTCCTGATGTTCATTGGCGGCGGCTCGGCCTCGACAGCCGGCGGTATCAAGGTGACGACGTTCGCAGTACTACTTCTCGCCATCATCGCTGAGGCTCGCGGCACCGTAGACACCACCGCTATGGGCCGGACCATTGCCTACAGCACCCTGCGCCTGGCAGTCAGTGTCGCGTTCCTGGGCCTGATCCTGGTGCTTTCTGCGGCAACGCTGCTGTCGCTGGGCAGTGAGACGACTCTAGACCGCATACTCTTCGAGACGATCTCCGCTTTCGCCACTTGTGGGCTCACCACCGGCTTCTCTGCAGAGGCGACAAACTCAGACAAATATGTCTTGGCGGTACTTATGGTGATGGGCCGAATCGGCCCGATCGCTATGGCCGCGGCTCTGGCCGTACGCTACCGCAGACAGAACTACGCGTATCCCGTCGAACGCCCGATCATCGGATAGAGGTAACCCATGTCCATCTTCCCTTCTCGTCACGAGCGCCTCGCGGCAAATGACTCGGTCGCAGTCTTGGGACTCGGCAGGTTTGGCCGCGCTTTGTGTGTAGAGCTCACTGAGACTGGCACCGATGTTCTCGGCGTTGACATCGACATCGAGCCAGTGCAAGCCCTCAGCAACCGGATCACCCAGGCAGTCCAAGCCGACACGACAAAGGAGGACGTTCTCGAGGATCTAAGCATCGCTGAGTTCGACCGCGTGGTCGTGGCCATTGGCGCCGACGTGAAGGCGTCGATCCTCACCGCGTCCCTGGTACTTCGACTGGGCGTTCCCGTGGTGTGGGCCAAGGGCGACGACCAGCAGCACGCGATGATTCTCGAACAGCTCGGGGTGCACAAGGTTCTGCAGCCAGAGCGAGACATGGGCCGGCGCGTCGCACACCTAATCCGTGGACAAGCCTCCGATTACGTGGAGATTGACCCTGGGTACGCGATGGTGAAGATGGCGACGCCCAAACAACTCGTCGCCAACCCAAAAACCGCCCGACAGTACAAGGTCATCGTCACCGCGTACCAAGCTGCCGATGGCACCTGGGTTCACACCGAGTCGACCACTGTTCTGCACGAGGGTTGCCAGATCCTCGTGGTGGGACCAACCAAGGGTGTCGAGGAATTCTCGAAACTGAAGTGACCTATTGGCCGATCGCGACAACCCCACGGCGGATCGCACGGGAGGCCTTACGTGCATTTGTGCGGACCTCGTCGCTGTAGGCGGTAGCGCGGACCTGGTCCAGCAGATCGATGACCTGGCGGCACCAGCGCACGAAGTCGCCGGCAGTTAGCTCTGCGCCGTTTTCTGCGGCAGCGCCCAAGGCGTATGCCAGAGGAGCACCCGCAGCCCACTGGTGAATCGCGGCGGCGAATGAAGTGTCCGGGACTCGAGTCAGCGGCAGGCGGTGGCGCTGCTCGTCCTCGGTGAGCTCGTCCCAGATGCGCATCACGTGAGAGATCGCCGTCGAGAGGTTCTCCGTTGGCACCACGTCGGTGCCGGGGGTCTCGCGACGGTTCTCGAAAACGAGGGTGGAGACCGCCCCTGCCAGCTCCGCCGGGTCCAAGTCATCCCAGATGCCACGGCGCAGACAGGTCGCGACAAGCAGGTCAGAGCTGTTGTGGATCCGTGCCAGGCGATCGCCCTCTTCAGTGACGTGCCACTGGTCGGTTCCGGTCTTCTCTACGTAATCCATCTCCTGCAGCAGGTCCAAGATGCGGTCAAAGGTCCGAGCCAGGGTGTCAGACGCCTTCTCGATAGTTCCCTGCAGCTTCACAACCTCTGCTCGTGCGGAACGGAGCTCGCGCATGGACTTGGCGGCGGCGTCGATGGATGGGTCCCCGTGCAGAGGATGCTGGCGCAGATCCTTCTTCAAACCCTTCAGTTTCGCCGAGGGCTTGGAGGTGGCCTTCTTCAGCCGCTTCGGCCCGCGGATGTCCTGGCGGTCCATCTCGGACTGGATGAGGCCGATGGCGCGCTTGGGGCGTCGTCCGGCATCTGCTGGAATCCGGATGCGGCCGAGCACCACCGGTGCCGATGGGAACATTCCCGCGTCGATCCGTCCGGTGAACCCACCAGCGCCGACGACCAGCGGCCGCGGGTTCGGACCGGAGGAATCCTCCCGCACCACCGCGACGCGCTCAATCTTCTTGCCACGCGGCATCGCAACGACCTCACCACGGCGCAGCCGCCGCAGGGCCACCACTGATTGCTCGAAGCGATCTTCTATTGCATGGCGCTTGGCTCGACGCTCCTCAGCAGTAATTGCCTCGCGCAGATCCAGATACTCCATCAAGGAGTCCAGTCCGTCTGGGTCGGCGCCGATGGTGGTGGTGAGGGCGTCGACACGCTCTTGTGCCTTTTCCAGTGCCCGCACCGAACTGACCACGTCACCGTCAGACTGGAACTGCGCGAAAGACTTCTCCAGGGTGGTCTTGGACTCCAGGTAGCCGCCATTGCGCAGGAGGTTGACGGCCATGTTGTAGCCCGGTGTGAAGGTGGAGTTCAGCGGGTACGTGCGGGTGGAGGCAAGCCCCGCAACCCACCGGGGGTCCATTGCCTGAGTCCACTGCACCACCGCGTTGCCGATGGTGTCGATGCCACGGCGTCCAGCGCGACCGGTCATCTGGGTGTACTGGCCCGGGGTGAGGTCGACGTGGGCCTCGCCGTCGTACTTCACTAGCCGTTCCATCATCACCGAGCGCGCCGGCATGTTGATGCCCAAAGCGAGGGTCTCGGTGGCGAAGACGACCTTCACCAGGCCTGCATTAAAGAGCTTCTCGACGATATGGCGGAACGCCGGCAGCATGCCCGCATGGTGCGCAGCAAAGCCGCGGCGGACGATGTTGCGCCAGCGGTAGAAGTCGAGCACGTCCAGGTCGGCGCGAGGGATGCCGTCGATGCCGGCGTCGATAATCGCGTCGATACGCTCGCGCTCATCCGAGTCCGTCAGGTCGAACTTGGAGCTGCCCATCTGCGCCAGCGCGCCCTCGCAGCCGGCGCGGGAGAAGATGAAGATGATAGCCGGGAGCATGTCGCGGTTTTCAAGAAGCTTCACGACGTCCGGGCGGCGCGCGAAGCGAACCCTGCGTTCTTCGGCGGAGGCGCAGACGTCGAGAAGCTCGCGGTTGACCTTCTGCCCGTCCTTCTCGAACAGCGGCAGCATGCGGTTGCCCACGAGCATGAACTGATTCAGCGGAACCGGGCGGTGGTCGGTGACCACGATGTCAGTGTCGCCGCGCACGGTTGTGAGCCAGCGGGCGAACTCCTCAGAGTTAGAGACCGTCGCCGACAGGCCGACCACTCGGATGTCCTCGTGCAGGCCGAGGATGACCTCCTCCCACACGGCGCCGCGGTCACGGTCGGCCAGGTAGTGGATCTCATCCATGACCACGTGCGAGAGCCGCTGCAGGGTCTCCGACTGCGCGTAGATCATATTGCGCAGCACCTCGGTGGTCATCACCACGATGTCCGCGTTGCCATTGATGCTCACGTCACCGGTGAGCAGGCCAACCTCATCGTCGCCGTATACCTCGACCAGGTCGGCGTACTTCTGATTGCTCAGCGCCTTGATCGGAGTGGTGTAAAAGCACTTGGTGCCCTGGCTGTGCGCCAGGTGGATGGCGAATTCGCCAACGAACGTCTTACCGGCGCCGGTGGGCGCGCACACCAGAACACCGCGGCCGTCCTCTAGGGAGCGGCACGCGGTGAGCTGGAAGTCGTCGGGGGTGTAGCTGAGAGGCTCGATAAACGAGTCGAGGACCGTCTGTGACATGGTCCCCAGAATGTCACAAGACGTCGTCGAAGTCGGTGACCGGGGTCGCGCGACGCACGTGAGTAGGTCCGCTGACCTGCGTTCCTTGCGCAATTGCTTCGGGAGCCTCCACGGGGCCGGAGGCCTCCTCATCGTCGAGGTTCATCCAGTCCGGCTGTTTTTTCTTTTTCCGGCGGTCGTTGAAACGGCAGATCTGCATCGCAATTTCCATCAGCAGGCACAGCGACACGGCCATGACGGACATCGTCACCGGGTCCTGACCGGGAGTCATGAACGCGGCAAAGATGAAGATGCACAGGATGGTGATCCGGCGCTTGCCCTTGAGGGTCTCGTATTGCAGCACCCCGGCGATGTTGAGCATCACCATGAACAGCGGGATCAAGAAACTGACACCGAAGATCACAATCAGGCTGAGCAGGAAGTTGAAGTAGAGATTACCGGTCAGTGCTGCTTCCTGAGCCTCACGACCGATACCCAGCAGGAACTCCAGTCCGTAAGAGACGACGACGTATGCGAGCACTGCACCAGAGGTAAACAGCACAACCGCAGCACTAACAGCGACGAAGGTATTGCGCTTCTCTTTGCTTACCAGGCCTGGGGTGATGAATGCCCAGATCTGATACAGCCAGATTGGCGAGGACAACACCAAGCCAGCCAAAGCACCGACCTTCAAGCGCAGCATGAACATCTCAAATGGCGCGATAGCCAATAGGCGACACTCATCGCCTGGCTGAGCGCCGAAACGCATCGACGGATCCAGGGAACAATACGGCCCCTTGAGGATCTCACCGAGCGAATGAACGCGGAAGGCCCCGATGCTGAAAGACACCTGGTACCAGGCGTAACCAATAATCGTGCCGACGGCGATCGCTGCCAGCGCCCGCAGGAAGCGCTTGCGCAGCTCCTGCAGATGCTCCACGACGGACATCACGCCCTCGGGGTTCTTCGGCTTGCGTCGGAGGCTGCGCTTCTTGGCCGGGCTGTTGGAAGTCACGGTTTACGCGGGCCGCGCCGTCTGGTCGGAGTCTGCGTTTTCGTTGTTCATCTCGCGGACCTCAGACTTGAAGATGCGCATGGAACGGCCAAGGGAACGAGCCGCGTCCGGCAGTCGCTTCGCACCAAAGAGGAGGATGACGACGGCCAGAATGAGAAGCAATTCGGTCATACCGAGATTGGGCATGATGACGACCTTCCGTGGAGCTGGTGGTTCTTATTCCACAGCAGCATACTCCCTGAGTGCCGCCTGAGCACGACTGTGAACTGCCTCACGCACCCACTCTGGCTCGTTCGCCTGAACCCCGGGAAATGTGCGCAGCAGGAAGCGGGTCGCTTGCTCGACACCACCGACTGGAATCCATCCGGGGTACCGGCCGTCCTCGTCCGTGCCTTCATCAGTATCCAAAGCCAGCGGGGCGTAATCGGTAACCCAGGTGGCATCCGGAGCGACAGCGACCCGAGCCCACGCGGTGCCGTCGTCGATGAGCAGCCCGTGCGGGTCATCGGCTTCGACGCTCTCCAGAGGGATGCTGCGGGCAGGCTCGTCCAGCATCTCTGCGGACTCGATCCGATCAGTGCGGAAGGACTTCACGACTGTATCGCCGTGGTCGCTGGCGCGAAGGAAGGTCCAGCCGTCGGCCCAGAACATCTGTTGGGGGTCGAGGAGGCGTTCAGAGCGTCGTCCGGCGGCGTCTCGGTATCCGATGCGCAGCACTCGGCCCGCGGTTACGGCATCGCGAACGACGGCGACCTCATCAGACGTCGGGACCGCCACTGGGGTGACGTCTACGACCAATCCCCCGGCGATTCGCCGCAGTTTCGCCGTGGCGGTACGGACCACATCTGGGTCGACGAGGTCGGCGGCGTTCTCCAGGGTCTCCAGCGTCATCAGCAGGGTCACAGCCTCCTGCGGGGTGATCCGCAGCGGCTCGGTGAGCAAGGGAATTCGCGTCTCAACGATGCTTGCCTGACGGGCATCTGAGTTCACAATGGTCGCAGGGATGGCCGTCTGGCCGGGGATCTCGGCGTCAGCGAGGGTCGCCACTGCAGACTTCACTTCCTGGTAATCCATGTGCAGCTCGGTGGCCGCCTCAGTGAACGTGCGGGGTTCATCGGCGAAGTACACCGCGACAGCCAAGAGCTGGGAGAGGTCACTCATATGCGTCCACGATCTCCTTCAGGGTCTGCACGACCTTGTCTCGGGCCTGCTGCGGTTCGACGATCACCAGATCACCGGCGTGATTCAAACCAATTTCGATGATTTCCGGGAGGGTGAGGTCAGGGAGGAGCCAGTGAGCGTCGGGAAGCATTTCTGCGTTTCGCGTGACCTCCGGGCACGTGTCCTCCTTGACGCGCACCACCGCGCGAACGGTGGCCTCTCCCCTACGCAGGACACCGCGCGCGAGCTCCTCCAGAGCGTCCGCGCTGGGGCGCGGGTGGAAGGCATCGCCGGCGGGTTCGACAGAGGTGATCCGATTCAGGCGGTAGGACCTGGGGCCATCGCGGTGAATGTCGTAGCCGACGAGGTAATTGCGCCCACCAATGTTGACGATGCCCCAGGGCTCAAGTATCCGCTGCTTATCCGGCACACCGTACTGGGGCACATGCCAGAAGGTGACGCGGCGGCCGGTACTCCAGGCGTTCTGCAGCGCCCCGACGTCCTCAGCCGTCAGATACATCGGATCCGCAATGAGTGAGCGGGCCCTTGTCGATCGCAGATCGGAGCGAGAAGCAACGCCAGCGATCTTCCGCCATGCGCGCTCTGCTTGCTTCTGCAGCGACGGCTCGCGGAATCTGGCGCCACCGGCCAGGGCAATGACGTGGGACTCATCTTCGGTGAGTTCCAGGTCATCCATTCGCCACCGGGCGTGATCGACCAGATGGCGGCCACCAAGGGACCGAACCGGAATTCCGATCTCCTCCAGTTCCTTAAGATCTCGCTCGAGGCGCTTCGCGGCGGCGTCCTTCGTGCCCTCGGCGAATGCGGGGATGCGGGCGGCGATCTCCTCCTGGCTCAGACCCGACGGGTGGTCCAGGAGTAGGAGGAGCAGCTCAAACTGGCGGTGGCTTTTCATTCGATGGATTCCAGGAGTGCGTCCAGACGTGGGTCCTCCACAGCGAAAGGATCGTCTACGACGAGGGTGACTGGATCGTCACCGGCGATCTTCAGGTGCGTCCAGTCGACAACGGTGGGCACACCAGCACGGCGGGTGCGGTCGAGGAACTGACCGCGCAGGACAGCACGGGTGGTGGTCGGCGGGCCGGTGATTGCGGCGTTGATTGCCTCGTCGTCGATCCAGCGAGACACGGCGCCTCGGGACTCCAGGACGTGGAAGATACCGCGGCCCGGGCGGGTGTCGTGGTACATCAGATCGACCTGCGCCAGGCGAGGATCGTTGAGCTCCAGGCCACGCTCCACGTAGCGGTCGATGAGGGCCTTCTTGATGGCCCAATCGATGTCGCGATCGATCAGCGAGTGGTCGCCTGTTTCCACGGCGGTGAGCGCGCGGTCCCACAATTCGACGGCGCGGCGCATTTCCTCGTTGGTGGTTCCGGTGCCGTCTTCGACGCGCTCGTCCAACCAGGAGGTCACCGCGTCGAGGTAAATCCGCTGGATCTCCAAAGCGCTCATCTCTCCGCCCTGTCGCAGCCTGATCTGAGCAGCACCGGTGAGATCGCGGCTGACGGCGCGGATCGCCTTGGTCTCGTTGGCGACCTCCAAGTCCGGCAAGGGGCGCTCATCCTCGATCAATTCCAGCACCAGCTGGGTGGAGGCGATCTTCAAAGCGGTGGTCGTCTCAGACATGTTGGAGTCACCGACGATGACATGCAGACGACGGAACCGAGTTGAGTCCGCATGGGGCTCATCCCGGGTGTTGATCATCGGGCGCGAACGGGTAGTCGCGGAAGAGACGCCTTCCCACACGTGATCAGCGCGCTGGGAGAAGCAGTACTGCTCCGGCTCGTTCTCGTACGGACTGCCTGGGTAGGGACGGGCAATTTTGCCAGCGCCGCAGATCAACTGGCGGGTCACCAGGAACGGCAGCAGCTGCTTGGCCAGGCCCTTGAGACTCATGGACCGGCCGACGAGGTAATTCTCGTGGCAGCCGTAGGAGTTACCGGCCGAGTCGGTGTTGTTCTTCAGCAGGTGGACTTTGCCGCCGATGCCCTCTTGCTCAAGTGCGGCTTCGGCCTGCTGGGCGAGGTCGTCAAGAATGCGCTCACCAGCACGGTCGTGCGCGATCACCTGCGACACCGAGTCACACTCGGCGGTCGCGAACTCCGGGTGCGAACCCACATCCAGGTACAGCCGCCCACCGTTGCCGGTGAAGATGTTCGTGGCACCGAACTGCTCAATGACCGGGCGGAACATCCGCCGTGCGGTCTCCTCCGGGCCCAGGCGCGTCTTACCGTCGAGGGTGCAGCTAATGCCAAACTCGGTCTCGATACCGGTGATACGCCTGGTCAGCGCCACTACTGTCCGCCCTTCTGGACGTACGAGCGGACGAACTCCTCCGCGTTGGACTCCAGGAGACCGTCGATCTCATCAAGCAGATCATCGGTCGAGCTCAGGTGCTCCTGAACCTGGCCGGATGAGGCTGCGTCGGCGACCTCGTCATCGTCGTCACCTCCTGAACCGCCGCCCTGGACCTGTGCTCCGGAAATGCCTGCCATTGTTACCCCTAACTAAATGAATAAACCGGGTTAATTCTACGCCAGTCCTGCCAGGCCACGCTGGCGCAGCCCCTCCACGAGTGTCGCCATGTCCGGCGCTTCCTCGACGATGTTGTCCAGCGAGTCTGCGCCAAGGCCCTCCACGTCATGGATTTGGAGTTTGACCATGTCTCCATCGGCGGTGACGATGAGACTGTCCCAACTAGCGGCGACGACATCGTCCGGGAACCGTCGCAGCAATCCGCCGCGCAGGTATGCACGGGTGTCGCGCGGTGCGTTGGCCACCGCTTCGGCGATCTGCTCGTCGGTAGTCAGACGACGGATCCGGCCACGCGAGGCGAGTGCGAAATACAGGCCGCGGGCGGGGTCGATGTCGGTGTACTGGATATCGATGAGAGCCAGCTTTGGATGCGACCAGTCAAGGTTTCCGCGTTGACGAAGGCCTTCCAACAGCGAAAGTTTCGCCGTCCAGTCGAGGATGTCGGAGGTGCGCATCGGGTCGTCGTCAAGCAAGTCGAGAACTTCCTCCCACCGCTTTACGACGTCCCCATCCACATCATATTTCCGCACCCGACGGAGATATTCGCGCTGAATCTCGATGGCGGTGCGGTGGGTGACGTGGTCGTCGTGCTGCAAACGCTCGGTGCAGGTGAGGTCGCGGCTGATGCGCTGAACATCGGCGACCGGGTCGCGCAGGGTGAGGTCGGTGAAGTCCACTCCATCTTCGATGGCGTCCAGGACCAAGGAGGTCGCGCCGAGCTTGAGGTAAGTGGCGGTTTCGGACATGTTGGCGTCGCCGATGATCACGTGGAGGCGGCGCCACTGGTCGGGGTTGGAGTGCGGCTCATCGCGGGTGTTGATGATTCCGCGGTTGAGGGTCGTCTCGAGGCTGATCTCGGTCTCGATGTAGTCGGCGCGCTGGCTGATCTGGAAGCCAGCCTCTTGGCCCTGCTGCCCCAGCCCGACCCGACCGGCGCCGGTGTACACCTGCCGGGTGACGAAAAATGGGATGAGAGCTGCGGCGACAGTGTCCCAGTCGGTGTCGCGGGAGAACCGGTAGTTTTCGTGGGCTCCGTAGGAGGCGCCCTTGCCGTCGACATTGTTGCGGTAGATCTTCAGTTCGACCTCGGAGAGATCCGCTGCTTCCTGCATGATCACATCTCCGGCACGGTCGGCGATGACAGCGGACATCGGGTCGGTGGTCTCTGGGGCTGAGTACTCCGGATGCGCGTGATCGACATAGAAACGCGCGCCATTGGTGAGGATCATGTTCGCCGCGCCCACAGCGTCCGGATCCACGATCGGCGTCTGGCGGTAGCGGCGCAGGTCGAAACCACGAGTATCGCGCAGCGGCGACTCGGGCTCGTAGTCCCAGCGGGCGCGGCGGCCATTAGCGGTGGTGTGCTTCTTCGCATACGCCAGGATCGCCATCGTGGAGGTCATGATCGGGCTGATGTCCTGATCCTCCGGTGCGACGATGCCGTATTCGATCTCAGTGCCCAGGATGCGTGGCATATCAGTTCTCCTCGTGGCTGATCACGGTGACGTCCAGGACTCGGCCGGCCGGGCGTCCGGAAATCCGCGCCCACTCATCCGGGTTAGAGGTGTTCGGCAGGTCCTCGTTCTGCGAGAACTCCTCGGCCACCGCCTCCAGCAGGTGCGTGCCGGTGATGCCGTCGCCGGTACCGGCGATGACCTCCTTGATTGCGAGCTTCTTCGCCCGATCCACGATGTTGGAGATCATCGCGCCAGAGTTGAAGTCGCGGAAGTGCAGCGTGTCGACAGTCCCATCGACATACCGCACGTTCACGTACTCGTTCTCCGTGGAGGTTCGGTACATGCGCTCAACGGTCAGATCAGTGAGGGCTGCTGCAGCGGACTCGGGGGAACCGTGAGTGGCGACCTCGGAGGCGTCGTACGGCAAAGAAGCGGTGAGGTACTTGCTGAAGATCTCGCGCGCGGCGTCCGCATCAGGGCGCTCGATGCGGATCTTCACGTCCAGGCGGCCCGGGCGCAAGATCGCCGGGTCGATCATTTCCTCGCGGTTAGTGGCACCGATGACGATGACATTGGTCAACCCCTCCACGCCATCGAGTTCAGCCAGCAGCTGCGGCACGACGGTGTTCTCCATATCGGAGCTAACTCCCGAGCCGCGGGTACGGAAGATCGAGTCCATCTCATCGAAGAACACGATGACCGGGCGGCCATCCTCGGCGATGTCCCGGGCGCGGTCGAAAATCAGGCGGATCTGGCGCTCGGTCTCACCAACAAATTTGTTGAGCAGCTCCGGGCCCTTCACGTTGAGGAAGTACGCCTGTGCCCGGCGCGCCTCTTCTTCCCCGACGCCGCGGGATGCAGCGATCTTGCGGGCAAGCGAATTGGCCACGGCCTTCGCGATGAGTGTCTTGCCGTTACCGGGAGGCCCATAGAGCAAGACACCCTTGGGCGGGCGCAGGTCGTAAGCCTCGAAGAGTTCTGGGTGTAGGAAGGGCATCTCGACGGCGTCGTGAATCTGCTCGATCTGCTTAGTCAGGCCACCGATATCGGAGTACTCAACATTGGGGACTTCCTCCAGGACGAGGTTCTCAACCTCGGCCTTGGGGATGACCTCGAAGGCGTATCCGGCCTTATCGTCGATGAGGACCGTGTCGCCGACCTTCGGGGTAATCGCGCCGGCGAGGGTGAGCACCGACTCCTCACCATGGGTGTTAGAGACCAGCACCCGGCGGCGGTCCTCCAGGGTCTCGCGGACCAGCGCAAGATCGCCGTGATCCTGGTAACCGCAGTCTTCAACAACTACGGCACCTTCAGAGATGCGCACCATCGCGCCGGGCTTAATGGAGCTAACGTCCAGTTTGTCCAGCGCGTTCAGGCGCATCCGGCGGTTGCCGGTGTAGACCTCGGCGGTGTTATTCGCCGAACTACCAGACAGGAAAGTGCCGTAGGTCGACGGCGGCTGCGTCATGGAGTCGAGGTCCTGGCGCAGGAGATCCAGCTGGTTGCGGGACTCCCGCAACGCCTCAATGAGTTTCGTGTTCCTGTCGCTGAGAACTGAGTTCTTCTGTTCGAGGGCGCGAATCTTACTGTTCTGCTGGAGGTCGGTCATATCCCTGACCTTACCTACCTAAGAAAATTTGCTTAACGACGGTTCCGTCGCTGCGGCCGCGGCGCCACCGTTCCATCAGCCAGTCGTCGGGCGGTGACGAGAAATGCGGTGTGCGCCTGCATTTTATGGACAGGCCGCACAGCGAGGTCGACAACGTGCCAGTCGCGGACCATCGTTTCCCAGGCGCGCGGCTCGGTGAAGCAGCCCAGTTCGCGGATTCCCTCCACGATCTTGGAGAGCTGCGTCACCGTGGCGACGTATCCGATGAGCATGCCGCCCGGCTGCAGCACGTTCTTGGCGGTCTGCAGGCACTCCCACGGCTCGAGCATGTCGAGGATGACGCGGTCGACCGGTCCGCCAAGGGCCTCGACGGAGGTCTCGTTCAAGTCACCCAGGCGCAGGTCCCAGTTCTCGGGCATCTCACCGAGGAATTCGGTGACGTTCTTCTGTGCGTACTCCAGGTGATCCTCGCGGATCTCATAGGAGATGAGCTTGCCTTGCGGCCCCAGTGCGCGCAGGAGGTAGAGGCTCATCGCGCCGGAGCCGGCACCTGCCTCCAGGACGCGGGCGCCGGGGAAGATGTCTCCCTCAACGAGGATCTGCGAGGCATCTTTCGGGTAGATCACTGCGGCGCCGCGGGGCATGGACAGCACGTAGTCGAACAGGGTGTGCCGCTGCGCCAAGTACGAGGTGCCTTCACCGGAGATGACAGTAGTGCCTTCGTCGCTGCCGATGATGTCATCGTGGGCGATCGGGCCGCGGTGGGTGAAGAACCGGTCCCCTTCAGCCAGAGTGATCGTGAACTTCCGGCTCTTTCCGTCTGTGAGCTGGACTCGGTCTCCGACCTGGAACGGACCGCTGTTCGCCATGTTGCCTCCGGGGTTGTGGGTGTCGCGCTGGGATTAGCGCAGGTGACTATATCAGCGGTTACCCTGACATCTATGCCAGCCGCCTCCATCCGCAAGAAGCTCGCCTTGTCCCCGTCCCGGGGATTGGAATATCGACAGTGTCCGCTCAAGTACCGGCTCCGTTCCATTGACCGCATCCCAGAGCCACAGACCGTGGCACAGGTGAAGGGAACTCTGGTCCACGCGGTACTGGAGCAAATGCATGCGTGGCCACGGGAGGAGCGCACCTATCCGTCGGCGGTTGCGAGGCTTAAGCCGACGTGGGAGGAGATGTGCGCAAAGGACGACGAACTTCTCGAACTGGTTCCCGAGGACGATCTGATGGAGTACCTCGTCGAGTGCCGCGCCTTGCTGAAGGGCTACTTCATCATGGAGAACCCCCAGGGGTTCGACGCTGCCTCGCTGGAGCAGTTCATCAACCTCATGCTTGACGACGTCCCTGCCCGCGGTTTCATTGACCGCATCGACGTCGCTCCCTCTGGAGAAGTGCGCATCGTCGACTACAAGACCGGTAAGAAGCCCTCCCCCAGATTCCAGGCCGAGGCCTTGTTCCAGATGCGGTTCTACGCACTGGCATATTGGCGCCTGCACGGTCGGATCCCCGACCAGCTTCGCCTGATGTACCTCAAGGTCGGAGACGATCTAGTGCATGTCCCTAACTCCCACGAGTTGGAGCGATTCCAGACCGAACTTACCCAGCTGTGGTCTGAGATCGTCCGCGACGGGAAGTTCGGGGACTTTGCTCCGAAAACTTCGAAGCTCTGCAACTGGTGCAGTTTCAAGGACACTTTGTGCCCCGCCTTCGGCAATGAACCGCCGGAGTACCCGGGCTGGCCCGGCGCGGTCGGCGACTAACAGGGACTGAGGAATTCGGGGCGCTCGCTGACGGTGCGGGCATTGCCTCCGTGGTTGCGCATGGCGCTGCACAGCTCGCCGGTATTGAACCCGTAATCGACGAACACAGGGTAGATCGCGTCACCGTTGAGCTCTGAGCGCAGCGACGGGCAGCCGCCGGGCTCTGCGTACCGCACCGGGTTAAGGGACCGGCTCCATTTCGCCACCGCAGCGTTGATCTTCGGGGCGGCTTCGCGTCCCTCTGGGACAACGACGGACTCCAGAATGAGGATTCCCCTACCGTCGCACGGCAGCGTGGACGGGCCGGATGGTTCCTGTACAGGCGCCTCCCTGGTGGTGATCAGCGCTGCGGGGACCTCCTGCTGATCGGATGCCTCCTCTGCCCGCACCGGCGTGAACACCACCAGCAGAACTACGGTCACCAGAAGCACCAGCGACAGCAGCAATGTCGAGGTGCTTTTGCGCTGTTTTGCCGGCATCAGCACATCCGCCCCTGGCGGCGGGGAGGAGAACTGTGGCGCTGTCATAGGCAACTCCTGGCTTGGAGAAGGCCGAGCCTAATAGGAAAATCACCCGTTGGCTGAACTTTTCTCAGATTGGGGACGCGCCTCCCACAGTGCCGCGTAGCGGCTCGGGAACGCAGAAGGGTGTCATGACAACAGGTCTCAACCTTCAGGCTTGAGACCCCTCACCCCCATGCGTGGGTTACCGCTCCTGACTGTCGATCTGACGAGCCGTCGCTGTCGCCGCGGCAGTCTCTTCCTGCGAACGCTTGTCTTCGCGCGCGCGGACCTCGTCAAGGCGGGACTCACCCTCCACGTACCTGCGGCCCAGATAATCCGGGTGCATGAGGTTGTTGACGGAGAGGATGCGGTCTAGTTCCTTTTCGTCGATAAGCCCCTTCTCCAGAACCAATTCGCGGACCGAGCGTCCGGTAGCGGCAGCCTCACTGCCGATCACGTCACCCATGTGGTGACCGATCACGGGGTTGAGGTAGGTGATGATGCCGATGGAGTTGTCCACGTACGCACGGCAGACCTCTGGGTTCACGGTGATACCAGCGATGCACTTCAAACGCAGGGTCTGGGAAGCGCGACGCAGCAAGTGGATCGACTCAAACAGGCACTGGCCAATAACCGGCTCCATCACATTGAGCTGCAACTGACCGGCCTCAGCGGCCATAGACAAGGTGACGTCATTGCCGAAGACCTTGAAACACACCTGGTTGACGACCTCAGGAATGACCGGATTGACCTTCGCCGGCATGATCGACGAGCCGGCCTGCATCTCTGGGAGGTTGATCTCATTGAAACCAGCACGCGGGCCCGAGGACAGCAGTCGTAGGTCATTGCACATCTTGGACATCTTCATCGCTGCGCGCTTCACCGCGCTGTGGGCGTTAACGTAGGCACCGGTGTCGGAGGTTGCCTCCACGAGGTCCTTAGCGGACATCACTGACATGCCAGAGATCTCCCGCAGCGCCTGTACAGCGGCCTCACGGTAGCCCTTCGGTGCGTTGACCCCGGTACCGATCGCGGTAGCGCCGAGGTTGATCTCAAGGAGCATGTCGGCGACACGCATGATCGTCGCCTTCTCCTCCTCGATGTTGTTGGCGAAGGCGTGGAACTCCTGGCCGACTGTGATCGGCACAGCATCCTGGAGCTGGGTACGACCCATGGTGATGTAGTCAACGAACTCATCGCCCTTGATGTGCAGCGTCTCCGCGAGCATGTCGAGCTCCACCACCAGGCCATTCAGCGCCATGTTCAGTGCCAGGCGGAAACCGGTCGGGTACGCATCATTGGTGGACTGGCACTGATTGACGTCGTCGTTGGGATTGATGACGTCGTAACGCCCCTTCTCGAACCCCAAGTGCTCCAGCGCGAGGTTCGCCACTACCTCGTTGGTGTTCATGTTCAAGCTGGTGCCGGCGCCGCCCTGGAACTGATCGATCGGGAACTGGTCCATGCACCGGCCCTCGTCGAGGATCTGGTCGCAGGCGTAGGAGATCGCGTCAGCAACATCCTTGGGGATCGTGTGCATCCGACGGTTCGCCATCGCGGCCGCCTTTTTCACCATCACCATGCCGCGGACAAACTCCGGAACAGAACTGATGGTGTCGCCGGAAATGGGGAAATTTTCCATCGCGCGGAGGGTGTGGATTCCCCAGTACGCCGATGCCGGGACCTCTCGTTCACCGAGGAGGTCTACTTCGGTGCGGACGGAGGTAGAAGATGCGCTATCGGTAGCCATGCGGGTAAGGCTACCGGTGTTTCATCGATGTTTCATCCTGCTAAAACGACTATGAGAGTCACGATGGCCGCAGGCAGCAGCAAGGCTCCCATCAGGCCCCACGCACCGGACCTGGCCAGGTTAGGGATCATATTCATGCCGTCGGCCTGCGAAATGAATAACCGTTCATCGTCAGGGTCCCAGTAGATCATCCCGGCTTTGAGTTTGTCCGGGTCGTAGTTCGTCGGCGGGATCTCTTTGTCCGTGCGCTTTTGGTGTCGCGCCAATGCCACGATGTTCGCCACCGTCGCGGCGATCATCACCGACATGCAGGCCCAGAACACAAACCCGCTTCCCGACGCCCCCATCCACAACCCATACCCCACCATCACAGTGAGCATCGAGATGATGACGAACTGATACCACCCAAGGTGCCAGAGAGTCACCGACATCAGCATGCGCTTGCGACCAAGGTCTTCAGCGGACTCGAATCGGGTCGGCTCCCGGTCCGCGCTTTTTGCTGCAGCCCCCACCGCGATTGCAACGATACCGAAGATCAAGAGCATGAATAACGGCACCATCAGCAGGTACGTCAGAACATTGCTGACTGACTTATCCCGGAAATTGCCGGGCTCACCGGAGGGTCCCCAGTGTGTCGGGAATGGGTCAGGGATCTGATCGTAAAAGGAGAGAACGACGCCGCCCGCGAGGGCCGCAACAACGACCGAGGCGACGTACCAGGGCCATTGCCTGGACGTCGCCTCTTCTCGCCGAGCCATGAACTACAGGCGGGCGATACGAATATCGGTGGCTAGGACGGCCTTGGCGCCGATACCGGAAATCTGGTCCATGACGTCGTTGGCGTCCTTGCGCGGAACCATCGCGCGAACCGCAACCCAGTTCTCCTCCGCCAACGGAGAGACCGTGGGAGCAGACAGGCCCGGGGTGATGGCGGCGGCGTCGTCAAGCAGATCGCGGGAGATGTTGTAGTCGAGCATCAGGTAGTTCTTCGCGTGCAGGATGCCCTGGATGCGGTTGAGGAAGACCTGCTCCTCGCGGCCGAGCTCACGGTCGTCCTGGCCAACAACGACGGCCTCAGAGGTGACCATCACGTCACCGAACGGCTCCAGTCCCTGATTGCGCAGGGTCCGGCCGGTGGAGACAACATCTGCGATTACGTCAGCGACACCGAGGCGGATGGAGATCTCCACCGCGCCGTCCAGACGCAAGACAGTGGCCTCGATGCCGCGAGCCTTGAGGTCCTCGCGGACCAGGTTCGGGTAAGAGGTAGCGATGCGAGAGCCTTCGAGCTTCTCCAGGCTCCAGCCCTCTTCCTTCGGGGCTGCGTAGCGGAAGGTCGAATCTCCGAAACCGAGGTTGAGCACTTCGGTGACCGGAGCGAGGGAATCAGCAGCCAGATCGCGGCCGGTGATGCCGAGGTCTAGGTGCCCTTTTCCGACGTAAATCGGGATGTCCTTCGGACGTAGGAAAAAGAACTCGATGCCATTGGCCTCATCGGCAACGGTCAGACGCTTGGAGTCGCCGCGGCCGGGATATCCGGCCTCGCCGAGGATTTCCATCGCGGCTTCGGACAGGGAGCCCTTGTTGGGGACAGCTACGCGCAACATTGAAGAGATGGTCCTTTGGTGGAGTGTGAGGTGGGGTTCGGAAGCGGACGACTACAGATGCTTGTAGACGTCTTCCGGGGTAAGTCCCCGACCGACCATGATCACCTGGAGCCAGTAGATGAGCTGCGAGATTTCCTCAGCGAGCTCCTCATCGGACTCATACTCGGCTGCGAGCCACACTTCGCCAGCCTCTTCCATGATCTTCTTGCCCTGCGCATGCACGCCCTTGTCGAGCATCTCGACGGTCGAAGAGCCCTCAGGGCGCTTCTCGGCACGGTCCTTGAGTTCCGCGAACAGGGTGTCAAAGTTTTTCACGTCGGCCATTCTTTCACGCCAGGTGCACAAGTGCTTAGTTCGGGGTACCGATCCGCTGGTACAGCTCTTCCAGATCCGCCAGGGTCATTCCGGAGAAGTCCGTGCGACCGGGGATCAACTGCGACAACCGGTGCGCGCCGTCGGCGATCTCACCGTTGTCTTCGATGGGCGCGCCGAGCGTGCGGCAACCGGCAGCAACCGCTGCAGAGGAACCGGTGAAGGAGTCCTCAACGGCTAGGCAGTCCTCGGGTGCAACGCCGGTGCGTCGGGCGGCCTCGAGGTAGATATCCGGTGCCGGCTTGCCGCTGGGAACCTCGTCGCCGCAGACAGTGTCGATGAACCAGTCTCGACCGATGATGTCGATGGTCTTGTCCGCAATCACCCGCACGGTGTTCGTAGCAATGATCATGGGAATGCCCTGCTCGCGACCTTCAGCAAGAATTTCCGGGATGCCGGCACACAAATCAGCGCCATTGGAGAGCTTCTCCAGGAACATCTCGAAGAGACGCTTAACCCACTGGCGCTCTTCCTCATCGGTGAGCTCGAGACCCGCATAGTCAGCGCAGGCGCGAACGGTGAAGGGGCCGTTGGTGCCCATTGTCGACTCGCGGACCTCCAATGAGGCTCGCCGTCCCATCGCCTCAGACATCGTGAACACCGCTTCGCCCCATAGGAGCTCGGTGTCGATGAGAGTGCCGTCCATGTCCCAAAGAATTGCAGGTATCACGTACGGCACTGTAGCCGCCTTGAAGCGGGCAAGCGAAGCGGTGCAATGGCTCCCCTGGCGCTGCCAATCCGCGAAATCTACTTTCCCCAGTAAATACATAGAGGCTAACGTTTAACTCTGTTCACCTATCGCGTTCTCTCCAGACAAGGACCACCTTGACTACGACTCCCCGATGGCGACTGCTCGCCGCGATTCTCACCATTCCGATGCTCGTTACCGCCTGCGCTAGCGACGCAGATGAACCTGCTGAGAGTTCAGCACCAGAGACTACGACCTCGTCTGCTGCCCCTTCAGGAACTATCGGAGAACCAGTGGTCGCAGATGGCGTCACGATGACCGTCACCGCATTGACGGAATCGGAGCAGCTTTCCCTGACTGCCGAGGGTTTCGAGGAAGGAACGATGCCAGAGGAGACCGTCGAGGCCCGCGATGGCGGGAAATTCTTTCGTGTCGATACTGAGGTCGAGAACACCGGCAAAGAACCCTGGGACCTGACATGCAGTTTCTCGGTACAAACTGAGCTCTTCAGTTCGGATGACAGGCAGTACACCGACATCGGGGACCTCTATCGGGTTCCGGGAAATCCGACTTGTGGAGACCCACTCAATCCAGGATTCAGCACTACGATGTCGTGGATTTACGAGGTGCCGGAGAGTTTCGAGGTCGGCTACCTCGGATTCGCCGACCCCAATGTCGCGTACGACGACCTCACCTACATCGACCTCACTGATGCCACCATAGAAACCGAAGATCCAACACCTCCGGCACCAGTGGACTCGGCCCCAGAAGCTGTCGCCCCTGCGCCGGACAACCCAGCTGCAGTCGCCCCAGAAGCTCCTCCCGCCGCTAATCCGGATGAGTTTCCTTATCGAAGTTCCGGAGAATCTCAAGCCCACTACGGCTGCGCCGAAGGCTACATCGACGATCCCGCGCTATGTGGGCAGCTCAATGACATGTACGGCGAGGAGCCGTGGTCACCTTAAACCTAGGTTTTCGAACACACCTCGCGGTTTTCGAGTGCGTCCAGGGGGCGATTGTCTGCCCCGTCAGTACCTTGCGCCACATGGAATTCTTTGATGACCCAAAGCACCGCCAGCAGGTTCTCACGTCGAGGCAATACGTCGTCGACCTTCTGGAGGACTTAATCAACAACATGATTCATCAGGCTCATGAGATCGACGGTGGCTCAGGAGTGTCCAGATCATTGATTATGAACCGTGGCCCAATAGACCGGTCAGAGGATGAAGCGTATGTCGTGCGAATGAGCGCAGGCCTTTTACTCCTTGCATGCAAGCGGTTGGAGGAAAGCCTGGACGACGATAAAGAGTTCTGGAGCATCTCTAAGTACGTCCGCGAGCAAGCCCAGACCATACTTATGCACCAGACCGAACACCTGAAATTTGTCACCAACTACCTTCCCGATCCTGATGGGCGGGGATTGCAATAGACGGAGTCGTAAAACCGAGCAACTAACTGGCTCGTGTCCAAAACTGCTGCAACACAACGTTCAGGTCTTCCGGGACCTGCATCGGCAACGAGTGTGTGGTGTCGGGCCAGGTGGTGATGGAGGCGTCGGGAAGCATGTTTTTCGCTTTTTCCTCACTGCCGGCGAGGGAGTCCCGATCAGCTAGGGCGATATAGACCGGCATTGTTAGGCGGGACGCCTGCTCGTCTGAGAGCGGTGTCGGGGTCGGCAGCGACGAGGAGTAATGCTCGGTGGCGGCGGCGATCATGAGCGCCACCGGATCATCTTGGCCGTCCATCTCCCCTGGCTCCGCACCGCCGACACGCTCCATCGCCGTGTCGCGCAGACCACCCGGCAGCCATGGCAAAGACACGGCCATCGACCAGAACAGCATCGACGGCGGTGGATAAGCGACGGTGAAGACTGGTTCAAGAAGCGCGAGAGACTTCACGTTCTCTGGATAGGACGATGCATAGGTCGCCGCGACGGCCCCGCCGAATGAATGACCGACCACGTGAGCACCATCGGGAGCCAAGTCACTGAGCGCCTGGTCGATCCAGACAGCCTGCTCGTCGAAAGACGTGAGAGGAGCTGCCTGGGCCGACATTCCCGCGTCCCCAATGAGGTCGAAGGCGAGGACACGGCGATTCTCAACGAAACCAGGGAGATTCTCCGACCACATCGGCGTGCCTGAGGCGCGACCAGGGAAAAGCACAACGGGGATGCCTTCTCCTTCCCATTCGTAAACGCGGACGGTGCCGTGATCGGTGGGGATGTCGTGAATGGCGTCGAGAGTCGGAAGGCGGCCCATCGCGTCGTCATAGAGCTCGCAGTATTCAACGAAGCCCTGGGCAGAGCGGAAATTACCTACGCCGGGCGCCCCGAAGAAAAAGCGGTACGTAGCCCAGGTGCCAATGAGGGCTAGGACCACCAGAAGCGCGACCCCAGTTTTCCGCAAACGGCGACCTCGAGGGGCTATGGGCGAATCTGAGGCGGCATTGGATGTCTCGGGCATATCTGCACGTCCTTGGATGAATGTTTCTTTTTTACAGTACGCTCATATCGCAAACGTTCGCAATATAGTGATACTGTTTAAAGTATGCCAAAAGTCGTTGACCACGAAGAACGCCGCAATGAAGTGATCCAGGGACTCTGGGCCGTGATCAGTGAGCGCGGCATCGAGGGAGTCACGTACGCGCGGGTAGCCGCAGCCGCGAGGATCTCCGTCGGGCGGATCCAGCACTACTTCGAGTCCAAGGACGATCTCGTGGTGGCCGGTTGCCAGGCGATGGTCGACGAGGCGTTGCGACCTACCGGCGACGATCCGTGGCAAGTGCTTTTCGAGCTCCTCACCTCACCTATCCCCCAAACTTCAGCCTTCAGACTCGGCGCAGCTGTTTGGTACGCGTACATGGCCCATGGCGTGGTCAACGCAGAGATCGGCGCCATCGTCGCGCAGGCCTCGCGCGTCCAGGTGGCGAGGGCAGAGGAATTGCTCAACAGTGGCCACGTGCCCACCAACTCATCCCCTCGCACAGCAGCACGCCTCGTCGGATTAAGTAACGGACTGACGCAGCGAGTGCTGATCGGAGTAATGCCAGCGTATGAGGCGCTGGGGTTGGTCAGTGAAGAGGTGGATGTGCTCAGGCAGACGTTCGGCGAGGGACAGTAGAGCAGACCTGCCAAGAATTCGACGCGTTGTCCGACTGGCCGAATCCGGCACCTCAGGCGGGGACGTCGGGAAGCGATGAGTTTTCGTTATCGTGTTCGATCAGCCAGTCCCCGCGTTTGGGGTCCTTCTGAGATTCAATCGTCTAGGGTGGTCCCGTTACACAGTCCCCTCATCGGGCAGTTACACCACCTCCGAAGGAGCCTCCCTCTCGCATGAGCACCTTGACAATGCGCAACGCACCAGACGACAAGGCTCTGCCTAAGGAGGTCCTCGAAGAGGCAAGCCGACTGCTGGTCGACCTGCAGAAGGACACTCCCGCAGCCCGTAAGCGCCTGCTTCCGGTAGACGATGCCGCCGACTCGCGTATCCGCATTTCCTCCGTCGATGACGACCACTCGGTGGTGTTGTTCGAGCTCTCCGACGAAAAGTCGATGCACTACGCGTACATCGGCACCAAGCTTCGCGAGGAGGCCATCGCTAAAGCCCGCACCTCGACGCTGGTTGTGGATCCTCGCTCGGGAGTCACCAGTGTGAAGTTCATGGCAGAGGTGCCAGCGAAGACCAATACTGAGACTCCGGAGCCGTCAGCGAAGCCGTCCGTTTCCGATGTCACCGTCGCCGAGGTGACGCTGAAGAACCCGAGTGAGGGTCTCGCCGGCTTCACCGCCGAGCAGCTTCATGAAGAACTGGGAATCACTCCAGAGGCTTTTGAGGCAGTCCGTCACCTCACAACTGAAAACGATCTCAACGCTGCACTTGCGAACAGCACCTCATGGGAGTCCAGTGCCTTGATGGCGCTGGCGTCTGGCATGGACATTGAGGGAGTTCGCTCGGATCTGGCGTTGGATGTAGACGAGGAGGCCGGCTCCGAACAGACCACCGACACCGACGCAGAGACCATCGCAGGACTGCTGATGGACGCCGCGGCTAGTGAATTCCACTACGTGGGGAGCAGCTCGGACGCGGTGCGCCACATCATCGAAGGTGGCGACTTCGACAAGTGGCGCGTCTTCCTCCACCCCTCGCAGCAGGGCCTGGTCGACCGAGACTTCACCGGCCCTGCCCGCGTCACCGGTGGCGCCGGAACTGGCAAAACCGTGGTGATCGTGCACCGCGCTACCTCACTGCTGAAGAAGGCACGCAAGCGCACCGGCGAGGTGCCGTCGGTGTTTGTCACCACGTTCACTCGTGGCCTGGCGGACTCGTTGCGCTCGCAGCTCATGGTGCTAAACCCGGACAGCCTCGAGGCTGACTATCCAGGTGCTAAGGGCGTTTGGACCAGCAACATCGACGCGCTCGCACAGTCCATCCTGAAAAATGCCACCGAGGAAGAGATCGAAGGGGCTACCTTCGCTATTGCCGGTCAGAAACAGACCGCGGCGCCGCTGCCTCTTGGTGACCCTGAAGAGCTCCTGCAGTGGCGCGATGCGCTCTCCGCAGTCGAGGTTCCGCCTCGCGGTGATGCTGCGCACCCGGAGTTCCTGGCGCAGGAGTACCGCAATGTTGTGCTCGCTCAGCAGGTCACGGACCTGGAGCAGTATCTGGCCGTCGACCGCAGCGGCCGCGGCAGTGCCCTACTTCCGGAGTCTCGGAAGAAGGTGTGGTCCGTCATCGAAGAGTTCCTCCAGGCGTGCCGAGCCTCGGGACGATTCACCTTCGCCGCTCAGTCGATGATGGCCGCACACATCCTCAGGTCCCGAGTTTCCGATTCCGGGTACATGTTCGATCACGTGCTTGTCGACGAGGCCCAGGACTTCCACGCCGGCCACTGGAGTCTGCTGCGCGCCGCAGTGCCGGAAGGTACCGACGACATTTTCCTGGCGGAAGATTCCCATCAGCGGATCTACGGCCAAAGGCTCGTCCTGTCGCGATTCGGAGTCAACACCAGCGGCCGTTCGCGTCGACTAACGATGAACTATCGCACTACCCGCCAGAACCTTGCCTATGCGTCGCAAATGCTGCAGGGAGAGGAATGGGTCGACTCCGAAGGTGAAGAAGACAACCTCACCGGGTATCGCTCGGTTCGTACCGGCCCGGCACCGGTCATCGCCGAATGCGCCACCTTCGACGAAGAACTCGACGCCGTCGCAGAGACCGCGAGCCGCTGGGTTGAGGACGATGACAGTGCCCGTATCGGCATCCTGACCTTGGATGACCGTCGCCTGATCAACAAGATCGTCACGGGTCTGGCGGACCGAAATGTCGAAGCTGTCCGCACCAGGAACGCAGCCAAGATCGCCGAGACCAGCATCTCCGTTCTGACCATGCAGGGCGCCAAGGGCATGGAGTTCACCCATGTCATCCTCGTCGGTATTAGCGAAGATGCGATTCCCAACAAGCGGGAGCTCGCAGGGCTCAATGACACTGACCGAGCGGACGTGATTCTTCGTGCGCGGTCACTGCTGTACGTGGCCGCCTCTCGCGCCCGTGACCAGCTGATGATCACCTGCACGGGCCGCAAGTCCCCGATCTTGCCGTAATCAGCCGGTCGGGCGGAGCTACCCGCCGAAAGCCGATTAAGTAACGTCCACCTCATGACCGCACCTACTAGCGACGCGTACTTCATCCCCCTCGGCCAGCTCCCTGACGAGACTTCGTCTGCCGGAACTGCTGTCACCGTCGAGCGTTTCCAGCCGACCGAGCACACCCACGGGCCGTGGGGCCCGTTCCAGCACGGCTCGCCGCCGCCGGCGCTCCTCACCAGGTGCATGGAGCAAGGCATTCCGGAGGGGATGCGGATCTCCCGGGTCGCGACGAATCTGCTGGGTCCGGTGCCCTACACAGCGCTCCGCACCAGGACTTGGGTCACCCGACCGGGAAAACAGATCAGCATGGTTGAGTCGGAGCTCCTTGCAGAGGTAAAGGGGGTGTGGAGGCAGGTGGCGTCGGGAAGCGCGTGGTTGCTTTCCACCATCGATACCTCCGCCGTCGAGCGCACCTTCGACTCCCCTATTCCCGGGGTCGGCGAGGCGGGAGACTCTCCCTTGAGCCGTTGGAGCGGCGGCTACATCGATTCGATCGATGCGCGTTCGATCCCGGGTGAGTCACCGCAGGCCCATTGGGTGCGCACCGACCACCCAGTCGTCGAGGGTGAAGTCCCGACGCCATGGCAGAGCCTAATGAGTGTCGTCGACACCGCCAATGGCATCGGCGCGACTCTCGACCCTCGCGAGTACTCCTTCATGAACACTGACTTGGTCGTGCACCTGCACCGACTGCCGGTGTCGCCGTGGACTGGGATCTCCGCGCACGGCAGCATCGGCCCGGATGGCGTGGGAATGACTTCAGCTTCGCTTCACGACGAACACGGCCCCATCGGCCGCTCCCTCCAGACTCTGCTGGTTCAGCCGCAGCCAAAGGACAGCGGATTCGACCCGTTTAGGCCTGGGAGCTAAACCCGTCCGCCGTAGAAGATCTTCTTCAGCTCATTCGGCGTGCCACGAAACGCGTTGATATCGACCTCGCGGCCGGCGACGGTCCCTCGCGAGCCGAACTGGAGTATGTCAGGGATGCGATTGCCGAGCGGGTAGTCCCAGCCAGGATGGTCGTCGCCACCGTCAGCCTCGTACAACTGCGCCGGCACGCCGACGTGATTGTGCCCGTAATTGCTGGCCCACAGATAGCCAAGACCGGTCATGGACGGCTCCCCTCCCCTGATCTTCCGCCAGTACCAAGCACCGGTATAGATCCCGCAGACTCGGTATCCGCGGCTCAGGAGTTCGGTGCGGGCGAAAGTGATGTCGTTGAGTGTCAGCAGTTTCTTCCGGAACTTGCCAGTTGATTCCACGTCGATCCACACGCCAAGATCGCGGCGGCCGTTCATCTGGGAGTCAATGACGTCGACTTGCTCGGCGATCGTCGTTCCCTCGCTCGGCGCCCGCAGATACCAGTACGTAGAAACGGGCAGCCCGCACATCTCTGCGTCATCGAGATGAGACTGGAAGACCCGGTCGACGTACGTGCCGTCGCACAGCCGGATGATCACGAATTCCACGCCTTCCGAGCGGGCCTGCACTAGCGACAAGCCGTCCTGGTGCTCGCTGACATCGATGCCGATCATCTCTTCAGTGTAGAAGTTCCACCGGACATGACGGACCCCCGACCGGAATATCCGGCCGGGGGTCCACCTACCCAAAATTACTGCGCCTGAGCTCAGAGACCCCCGAGCAGCAGACTCAAAAGATCACCAACAATAGCAATGAGACCAGCAACAAGACCCACGGAAAAGCTCCTTCTCTTATGCGGTGTTCCTAGGTTTTCCGGGGAACTGCCTATTAAATTATGGGCACCGCATTTCAGGTTTCTTTCGAAATAGCTACTTCGCTGTCACTGATTTCCGGTTCGGTTTTACAACTGCTCCCGACGCCTTTTCCTCAACCAACGCCTACCGCCTACGGTCAGCAGCCTCATGGACCATCCCCACAAAGTCATCCCACGGAAACCCTCCACCACCAGCGACAACGCCTGGATACATGTCTCCGTATCCACCCGGATCCCAGTGCGTGGTTCCTCCGAGGCCGGCAGTGAAGTCACCGTGTCCGCAGATCCCAGACACGTTTGCCCGCAGGTCACCTGCCACCGCTCGGCGGATGTCGATTCCGTACAACAGGCAGTAATGCGCCACGACGTCCGCTGCCTTGGTGAGCTGATCCACGTGCGAAAACCACTGGTCGCGACTCTGGTGAGCGGTACCGGTCAAACAGATATGGAAAGCAGTGTTATTCCCGCTGGAGGCAACCGACCAGGAGCCGAAGATGTCATCGTTTTGCCTTACGACGCGCCCAGTCCGATCGATCCCCAGGTGATACGACCCGCGAGCACCCATCGGGTCGGTGACCTCCCGGTTGTACTCAGCAAGCCTGTCCGCGGTCCAGGCGGGCCCGGCCGGATTGTTCACTGCCGATTCGTCGGTGTGCAGACACACCCACAGCCGTCGTTCATTACGAACGCCCGTGTCCCGGCTTGTCAAAAGGTCTCGGTCAGCGAGGAACTGCTCGGTTGAAAAAATTAAGTTCATCGGTGGTGGCTCCACCGGGGTTTCGGTGCCAGGCTCCACACCTGGTGGGCTCTGACCCCACCAGGGGTGTCGCACTGCATTGACATCAACCAGCACTCCCGACGGCCCCGGAACATTGTGCCGATACTGCAACAACACCGCCCGCGAATGAACGACACCGCCGGACCATGCAGTCGTCTGCCACATCAGGTGATGGTTCGGGCCAGCAGGGCCGATCACTCCGTCCTCGCGGGCCCAGTCACATGCTCGCGAGTGTCCGTAGATCCCGACCCGCTCGACTCCAAGAACGTCAACGCAGCCTCGGAAATAATGCACCGCGGTGTTGTTCCACTGATCCAGGGAAATGTCGAAGTCAACGGCGAAGAACACTGGCAATGCTCCAAGGTCAAGATCTGCCAGGGTGTTGTCGGCGGCGCGGGCGTCTTGAAGTCCACCTTCATAGCCGCGCATGACGTCCGACTCCCCCACCGACCCTGCACCGAACTGCCAGCAGGCAGCGATACCGAGACCATGGACCTGTAGGTCATGGACCTCGGCTCTGCGGAGGGGTTTTCCGGTCATCCAGCCTTCGGCGCCCGGTCGAGTCGGGCTGAGGTAACGGATGACTCCAATGAATCCGTCCGCGGCGATGTCGGCGGCGCGCGGCGGACCGGATGCGTAGTCGAGAATTTCAGCCATTCTCCATTGTGTCCCAGGGCACAGCATTTATGCCACGAAGGGGTTCTGGAACTAGAGATCAGCTAGCCCCCTGACACCGCAGGATTTCTCACGAGACTGCTATCCACCGGAATCACTGTGATTGCGGTAGCTCCAAGAGGTGCCTTCGCAGCGCGTTGTCACCTATAGGTGACAACGCGCTGCAGAGACTCCTCCTACTCTGCGCCCGAGCCGAATCTAGACGTTAAAGTACTTCGCCTCCGGGTGGTACAGCACGAACGCGTCCGTGGACTGCTCCGGGTGCAGCTGCAGCTCCTCAGAGAGCTCCACACCGATGCGCTCAGGCTGCAGCAGCTTGACCATGTCGATGCGCGACTCCAGGTCCGGGCAGGAGCCATAGCCGAAGGAGTAACGGGCACCGCGGTACTTCAGGTCGAAGAAGTCTTCGGTGTTGTCAGAGTCTTCGTCGCCGGCGCTGCGGCCGTCAGACAGGGCAAGCTCAGAGCGAACTCGCGAGTGCCAGTACTCCGCGAGAGCCTCGGTCAGCTGCACGCCGACACCGTGGATCTCGAGGTACTCGCGGTACTCATCCTTGGCGAAGAGATCATTGGCCACATCCGCGATCGGCTGGCCCATGGTGACCAGCTGGAACGGGAAGACATCGGTCTGGCCCTTCTCGATCGCCACCTCACGGGAACGGACGAAGTCCGAAATGCACAGGAAACGGCCGCGCTGCTGACGCGGGAAGTCGAAGGAGACCACCGGTTCTGCGGACGGATCCGGCTGCTCACCCTCAGCTGGCAGCGGCAGAATGTGGACGGTGTCACCTTCAGAGACAGCCGGGAAGTACCCGTAGACCACAGCGGCGTGCTGCAAAACGCCGGCGGTCGACAGTCGGTCCAACCAGGACCGCAGGCGCGGACGGCCTTCGGTCTCAACGAGGTCCTCGTAAGACGGGCCATCAGCGCCGCGAGTTCCGCGCAGTCCCCACTGGCCCATGAAGAGCGCACGCTCATCCAGGCAGGTCAGGTAATCGTTCAGGGACACGCCCTTGATGGTGCGGGTGCCCCAGAAGGGAGGGGTGGCGACGGGGACGTCGACGGCGACGTCGGAACGCTCCGGCACGATGACCGGTTCCTTCTCTGCCTCGCGCTTGGCAGCGATGCGCTGGGACCGCTCGCGGCGGGCCTTGCGCTCTTCGCGCTTTTTGGCGGCCTTTTCCGCTTCTTCGGCGTCAATTCCCGAGGTGTCACCACGCTTGAGAGCCATGATCTCGTCCATCAGTCGCAGGCCTTCGAAGGCGTCGCGGGCGTAGTGAACGTCGCCCTGGTAGACCTCGTCGAGGTCGTCCTCGACGTAGCTTCGAGTCAGCGCCGCGCCACCGAGGATCACCGGATACTGGGAGTCGCCGGAGGAGTTCATCTCCTCCAGGTTTTCCTTCATGATGACGGTGGACTTCACCAGCAGGCCGGACATGCCGATGACATCAGCATTGTTGTCGTGGGCAGCGGTGAGGATGTTGGCGATCGGCTGCTTGATGCCGATGTTGACGGTCTCGTAGCCGTTGTTAGACATGATGATGTCCACGAGGTTCTTGCCGATGTCGTGCACGTCGCCCTTGACCGTCGCCAGGACGATCTTGCCCTTGGACCCGGTGGAGTCCTCGGCGTCCATGAACTGCTCCAGGTACGCCACGGCGGTCTTCATCGTCTCTGCGGACTGCAGAACGAACGGCAGCTGCATCTGGCCGGAGCCGAATAGTTCGCCGACAGTCTTCATACCGTTGAGCAGATCTTCGTTAATGATCTGGATCGGGGCCTTCTCCTGCATGCCGGCGTCGAGGTCCGCCTCCAGCCCCTTGCGCTCACCATCGATGATGCGCTGAGCCAGGCGCTCGAACAGCGGCATCGCGGCGAGTGCTTCAGCGCGGGCGTCCTTGGCGTCAGCGGCAGAGACTCCTTCGAAGAGTTCCATGAAGACCTGCAGCGGGTCGTAGTCCTCGCGGCGACGGTCGTAGACCATGTCGAGAGCAACCTCACGCTGCTTGTCCTCAATTTTGTTCATCGGCAGGATCTTGGAGCTATGCGCGATCGCCGTGTCCAGGCCAACCTGCACACACTCATGCAGGAACACCGAGTTGAGCACCTGTCGGGCAGCCGGGTTCAGGCCGAAGGAAATATTGGATAGGCCCAGGGTGGTGTGAACCTCCGGGTGCCGCTTCTTCAGCTCGCGGATGGCTTCGATGGTTTCGATGCCATCGCGGCGGGTCTCTTCCTGGCCGGTAGAGATCGGGAACGTCAGCGTATCGACGATGATGTCCTTCTCCTGCAGCCCCCACGTACCGGTGATGTCCTCAATGAGACGCTCAGCGATAGCGACCTTTTTATCTGCGGTTCGCGCCTGGCCTTCTTCGTCGATGGTCAGAGCAACAACTGCCGCGCCGTGGTCCTTCACCAGGCGCATGATGCGCTGATAGCGCGAGTCTGGGCCATCACCGTCCTCAAAGTTGACGGAGTTGACCGCGCAGCGGCCGCCGAAGTGCTCCAGTCCCGCTTCGATAACTCCAGGCTCGGTGGAGTCGATCATCACCGGCAGCGTCGAGGAGGTCGCGATCGCAGCGGCGAGCTTTTTCATGTCTTCCCGGCCATCACGGCCGACGTAGTCAATGCACAGATCGATCATCTGTGCGCCGTCGACAGTTTGCTGGCGAGCAATATCGAGGCATTTCTCAATATTGCCTTCCAGCATTGCCTCACGAAATGCCTTCGATCCATTGGCGTTGGTGCGCTCACCAATCATCGTGATGCCAGTGTCCTGAGTCAGCGGCATCGTGGTGTAGATCGAAGAAACGTCGTCAGTGCGGTTGGGGTTTCGCTCAGCGCGAACCGCAGGCTTCCCGACGATCGCATCGCGCACCGCCGAAATATGCTCCGGCGTCGTACCGCAGCAACCGCCAACCATGGACAGTCCGTAGTTCTCTACGAAACCGACCAGAGCGGTCGCCAGATCCTCTGCGCCCAGCGGGTACTCCGCGCCGTTCTTACCAAGCACCGGCAGACCTGCATTCGGCATCACCGAGATCGGGATTTTCGCGTTCTGCGAGAGGTAACGCAGGTGCTCGGACATTTCATCCGGGCCGGTGGCACAGTTCAAGCCGATCATGTCGATGCCCAGCGGCTCCAGCGCGGTCAGCGCGGCGCCGATCTCTGATCCCATGAGCATGGTGCCGGTGGTCTCCACGGTGACGTGGACGATGATCGGGATGTGCTTGTCGAGCTGCTGCATCGACGCCTGCACACCGAGCACCGCAGACTTGACCTGCAGCAGGTCCTGGCAGGTCTCGATGAGAAATGCGTCGGCGCCGCCGTCGAGCATGCCGAGGCCACATTCGGTGTAGGCGTCGCGAAGCACGTCGTAGGGCGCGTGGCCCAGGGACGGCAGCTTGGTGCCCGGCCCAATTGAACCCAGGACGAAGCGGCGCATGCCGTCGCGGCCTGGCCCCATCTCATCGGCAACGTCACGGGCAATCTTTGTGCCGCGGTACGCCAGGTCGCGGATCCGGTCCTGAATGTCGTAATCAGCCAGGTTCGGCAGGTTACAACCGAAGGTGTTGGTCTCGACCATATCGGCGCCGGCTTCGAAGTAGGCGCGGTGAATGTGCTCGAGGACGTCGGGACGCGTGTCGTTGAGAATCTCATTACAACCCTCAAGCCCAAGGAAGTCCGCGTCCACGTCGAGATCGAAAGACTGGAGCTGGGTTCCCATGGCGCCGTCGCCGATCAGAACTCGTTCTGACAGGGATTTCAGCAGCGGGGATTCTTGGGTGGCAGACATAAGTAGACAGCTTAGTCCTTATATCTGTCACCCCTAAACCGGGTTACAACTTCACGCCCAGCAGGCCGTCGAGCGCGGTCTTCACCAGCTCAGAATCTTCTGCGGTGCCGCCCGGCGCGCCTGCTGCCCACTCGTCAATCGCGGCGAGGGCACCAGCGGTGTCAAGGTCGTTAGAAAGTGCTTCACGCAGCTTCCCGACGGCCTCAGCCCCACCCTTCCTCTGCTCCTCAACCGCATCCCGCCAGGAGTCCAGACGAATCTGCGCTCCTTCCAGCACAGCGTCGGACCAGTCACGGTCGCTGCGGTAGTGCGAGGCAAAAACGCCAAGACGAATCGCCGACGGGTCGACACCAGCCTCTGAGAGCTTGGAGACGAACACCAAGTTGCCCAGAGACTTGGACATCTTCACCCCGTCTAGGCCGATCATGCCGGCGTGGGAGTAGTGCGAGGCCATCCGCGGGTGGTTGTGAGCGGCCTCAGCGTGGGCTGCAGAGAACTCGTGGTGCGGGAAGGCAAGGTCGCTACCACCGCCCTGGATATCGAAAGGAACGCCAAGGCGGTTCGCCGCGATGGCCGAGCACTCGATGTGCCAGCCGGGTCGACCTTCGCCGAAGGGTGCGTCCCAGGACGGCTCGCCGTCACGGCGGGCGCGCCACAGCAGTGCGTCGAGGGGGTTCTCCTTCCCCGGGCGCTCCGGGTCGCCGCCTCGTTCGGCGAAGGCTTCTGCCATTTCCTCATCGGTGTAGTTGGACTCGTAGCCAAAGTGTCCGGTGGCACTGGTGCGGAAGTAGATGTCCGGGTACTGGTCGCCATTGATTTGGTACGCCGATCCATTGTCCAGGAGGGTCTGGACCATCTCGATAACCTCATCGACCGAGTCGATCACGCCGATGTAGTCCCGCGGCGGGATCACGGAGAGGACTTCCATGTCGGACCGGAACAGGTCCACCTGGGAATCGCCGAGTTCTTTCCAATCGACGCCATCTCGCTCAGCGCGCTCAAACAGCGGATCATCCACATCGGTGACGTTCTGGACGTAATGCACCGGGTACCCGTTGTCGATGAGCACCCGCTGCACCAGATCGAAGGTGAGATAGGTAGCCGCGTGGCCCAGGTGCGTCGAGTCGTACGGAGTAATGCCGCAGACGTACAAGGTGGCGGTCTGACCCGCCGGGGTCACCTGCCGAATGTTCTGATCAGCGGTGTCATAGAGAGACAGAGGTACCGCACTCCCGGGTACGGCGGGAACGGTGGGCTGCGGCCAGGATTTCATGCGGATTACCGTACCGCACCCCCAGGATCCCACCACTCTGGTGTGTGACCTGCCATAACGAGGCGTTGCTGATACGCCAACGACTTCGACGTATCGGCCCTTATGCCGAGCAGGGATTGCTGGGTTAACCGGCTGACATCACACCGAATCCGAGCAATGCCATCACCAGCAGGCCAACCGGGATTCGGTAGGCGGCGAACCACGCGAAGGAGTGGTTCGCGACGAACTTCAGCAACCAGGCAATCGCGGCGTAGCCCACCACAAACGCCACAACGGTACCCACCAGAAGCTGGAGGCCGGAAGCGGCCTGTCCGGCGCTGGGGTCGAAGGCGTCGGGAAGCGAAAAGAGACCTGAGGCCAGCACTGCGGGAATCGCCAGCAGGAACGAGAACCGCGTGGCAACCTCACGGTCAAGGTTGAGGAATAGACCAGCGGAGATGGTTCCTCCAGAGCGGGAGACACCTGGGATCAGCGCGAGACACTGCGCAAAGCCCATGACGATCGCATCCTTCATCGTCAGCTCTTCGAAACTTCGGTCCTTCTTGCCCCACTTCTCGGCGGCAATGAAGACGAAGGAGAACAGCACCAGCACGGTGGCGGTGATCCACAAGTTGCGCAGACCTTCGCGGATGTAGTCCTTGCCGAAGAACCCGATGATCGCGATGGGCAACGTACCCACAATGACCATCCAGCCCATCTTGTAGTCAAAGTCCCGGGCATCCTTATTGAAAAGGCCTCGCAACCATCCAGTGGCTATGCGCCAGATGTCTTTGGCGAAGAACACCAAGACCGCAGCCTCGGTTCCAAGCTGGATCACGGCAGTGAAGGACGCACCGGCGTCCTGGCCCCAAAACAGCTCCGAGACAATCCGCAGATGCCCGGAGGAGCTGATGGGGAGAAATTCAGTAAGACCCTGCACGATCGATAGCACGATCGTCTGGGTCCAGGTCATGGACTCATTCACTCGATGAACGCTACTCCGAACCCCCGTGACCCGCACCTTCCCACTATGTGGTAGGCGCCACGTACTATCGGGCAGGTGCGAATGAGGATTCTTGGTGAGAGTGGACTGCGTGTGTCCGCGTTCGGCGTCGGAACATCGACCTGGGGGTCCGGTACCACCGCCGACGAGGCCACCTTGATCCTGCGGGACTTCATCACAGCCGGGGGAAATCTGGTGGACGCCTCACCGGTCCTCGGCGACGAAACAGCCTCAGAGATCCTCGGAAACATCATGCAGCGCAACCGAATGCGCGACGATCTGGTGCTATCTGCAGCCTCAGGTGTGAACCCTGACCGGCCCGTGGGCCGACGGGTGGACTGCTCGCGCCGGGCGATGCTGCGTGAACTCGACGAACTGCTCGGGCGGCTACAGGTGGACTACTTGGACCTGTGGAGCCCGGGATACTGGGATGCCTCAACTCCCCCGGAGGAGGTCTCCGACACTTTGGAGTACGCGGTGCGCTCAGGACGAGTGCGCTACGTGGGGCTGCGTGGCTACAGCGGATGGCAGGTCGCGGTGACCCATGCCTCCGCCGAGCGGATCGCCCCGATCTCCGCGCAGCACGAGTACTCACTTCTTCAGCGCGGTCCAGAGCAGGAGATTCTGCCGGCCTGTGAGCATCTGCGGATGGGGTTCATTGCCGGGGCGTCGTTGGCGCAGGGAGTGCTCACCGGTAAGTACCGGACTGAAATCCCCACGGATTCACGTGGTGCGTCCGAGCACGCCGACGCTGAGGTGCAGGCCTACCTGGATACTCACGGCGTGACCGTCGTCGGAGCGCTCTGTACCGCTGCCGAAGGATTGGGAGTCGAACCGCCCGTCGCGGCCCTTGCGTGGGTGCGCGATCGCCCCGGTGTGACCTCAGCACTCATCGGCGCGCGCAGCCGCGATCAGTTCCGCGAACTTCTCATTGCCGATCAGGTCGTGCTGCCGAAAGCGATCTGCGACGCACTCGACGACGTCTCCCTGTAACGGCTCTCCACCGAGCGGGTGGTACCGTCATTGACCGTGAGCAGCATCAAACGACATCGCCTGTCTGCCGCGTCGGTCACCATCGTCGCAGCCCTTTTTCTCACCGCCTGTGGTGGTGACGACACCGAAGGCGAAGCACCCGGGGCCATGGGAAATGCCACGCCCGCGCCGCTGAGCGCCGAGGCTGGTGAACCGGCCGGTGAGGTTGCGGAGTTCTCCGCCAACATCACCTCCGCTGTGCGCACTGGCGACCGTTTCCTGAGCCGCGACGGCGACACCCTTTACTCGGGCACCGCCGCGGAGCCGGACATGAACAGCACGGACATCGCCCCTGAGTGCGGCGAACTGTCCGGCTACCGCAACACCGTGGTGCTGCCCTGCCCGGACGGCATCCACGTGCTCGCCCCCAACGGCAACACCACCGCCGTGGTTGGCCAGGCGCACTCCTATACCTCTGCAGTCGGGCTTCCCGACGGCCGCATTGCCGGCCACCGCGCCGAGTCCAACGTCATTGACGTCTACGGACCTGATGGCGAGCAGAGCTCCGACTTCCAGGTCTCTAACCACGGCTCCCAGCTCATCGCTGTGCCCGGTGACGAAGACCTCCTGCTTGAGGTCAACTCCCCAGAGACCTCCATCACCGAGGTTGAGCTCGGCGAGGAGCGCTCCGGCTCCAGCCTGCGCGTCGGCCTGGGTGTGGGAAAGGTTGCCGCCGGCACCAACGGTCTGATCGCTGCCGCCGACACCATCGGCAACCAGTTGATGATCTACACTGCCACCGACGTGATTCGACTGCACCAGTCCTTCCCTGTCGATGAGAGCCCGTGGGCCGTCACCGTCGACAGCGAGCGCGACCTGGTGTGGATCACCTCCACGGCCACTGGCACCCTCACCGGATGGGATGTCTCTAGCGGCACCGGCATCAAAGTCGCCGAGCTCCCCGTCGTCGAGGCGCCTCATTCCCTGACCCGTGATGGCTCAGGCGGATTCGTCGTCTTCTCCGGTGAGGGACACGGAGTGCAGGCGATCTCCAACGATGACATCGAGGCCGCGATTGAAGACGGCCAGGAAGCCGCCGACGCCGAGCGTGAGCTTCTGGCACCATTCGACCCGGTCGACCGACTTCCCTCCGGCAGAGACGGCTCCCAGCAGAGCACCGCTGAGTCCAACTAGTCTCGCCACCAACGTCCACTTACCGAATCCACCGATCTCCAGGAGCACCACAGATGCCCAATCAGTTTCGTAACACCGCTTACCAGCTGGCGCTCAAGGGGATGTTCCAGATCGATCCCGAGAACATCCACGGGATCATTGGTCTTGGCCTGAAGCCCGTCCAGTCCCTCGGCACTGTCCGACGGGTGCTCGGCAGGTTCCTGCCGGTGGAGGACCCGGTACTCCGCCAAACGGTGTTCGGCGTGGACTTCCCCCGCCCGCTGGGTCTGGCCGCCGGTTTCGACAAGTCTGCAGAAGCAGTCGATACCTGGGGCCCGATTGGTTTCGGTTACGCCGAGCTCGGCACCGTCACCGCCCAGGCTCAGCCGGGCAACCCCAAGCCCCGCCTGTTCCGGCTTCCGGAGGATCGCGCCATCCTCAACCGGATGGGCTTCAACAACCCCGGTGCGGATGACGTCGCTGCGAACCTGAGCACCCGCGCTGGCGACGGCGTGATCGGCATCAACATCGGTAAGACCAAGGTCGTCCCCGTCGCGGACGCGGTGGCAGATTACCGTTCCTCTGCCAGCACGCTGGGGCACCTGGCGGATTACCTCGTCGTCAATGTCTCCTCCCCGAACACCCCAGGTCTGCGCGATCTGCAGGCTGTGGAATCGCTCCGCCCGATTCTCGCTGCGGTCCAGGAAGAGACGACCGTTCCGGTTCTGGTGAAGATCGCCCCGGACCTCAGCGACGAGGATGTGGACGCGGTGGCAGACCTTTCCGTCGAGCTCGGTTTGGCTGGCATTGTCGCCACCAACACGACCATTTCCCGCGAGGGCTTGAAGACTCCCGCTGCTGAGGTCGACGCCATGGGCGCCGGCGGTATCTCCGGAGCCCCGGTCGCCGAGCGTGCACTTGAGGCACTGCGCCGTCTGTACGCCCGCGCCGGAGACAAGCTCGTACTCATCAGCGTCGGTGGCATTGAGACACCGAAGCAGGCCTGGGAGCGCATCACCGCTGGCGCCACTTTGCTGCAGGGTTACACCGGTCTGATCTACGGTGGACCGGATTGGATTCGGGACATTCACCTTGGCATCGCCGCGCAGATCAATGCCCGCGGCCTGGACGGGATCTCTGAAGCAGTGGGCTCGGGCCTGTCCTGGGTCGATCTGGATTAAACCCCGCTTCCCGACGCCCCCAGCCCCACTTCGGCTTACCCCACTACGGGACACCAACTCTGGTGGCGGAGGTTTTGGCGGCTGCCTCCCCTATTTCTGTCCGCGCAGGTCAGAGTATCTGTTCTGTCGGATCGCTGGTGCAGGGAAGAATTCACCCGCGCGACTAACTCCTGAGGCTCCCACCCACAGTCGACACTGGTCTTCTATCCAGTTCGATTCTCGCAGGGAGACCTCATGGCCGGCAGTTCCCCGTTTTTCCCCGATTCCGATGCCTCTACCGGCGGACCCGAGCAATCAGCCGCACCTACTCACGGGTACAGCCTGAGCAGCCAGCAGCCACGCAGCAAAACCCACAAGCACTCGTACGGGATGCAGCAGCCGAGCGAGGTTCCTCAGCACAGTTACGGCCTATTGCCACCGGCTCCGCCGCCTACGGATGCTAACACCCCAGTGAATAACTGTGGCGAGGAACTCGTCAGTGGGCCTGCCCGATACAGCTTCACGCTGGCGATCTCTGCGGCCGCACGGCGATTACACGCCAATCCACTTCCGTGGCTGGCGCTGGCAGCAGTCCCCGTTGGGGCAGTTATCATCGTGGTCTTCCTGCGGGAGATCGTGGTGACCAACGAGATTGCACTGTGGGTTGTGGCGGCCTTAATCCTGCTGCTGATGATTATTGCTTTGGCGGTGTCAGCGAACGTCTCATTCCGTGGTGCGCTGGACGAGATGGATCTCCGCAAGCCGTCATTGCGTGACTTCTTTCGCGATAGCCGCTGGGCAAAGCTAAGCGGGACCTGGCTGGTCATCCAGATCACTTTCGCTTTGTGCATGGCCCCTTACCTCCTACTCCTGTGGATGGGAAGTAGGGAGGCAAGCGAAGGCAATTTTCAGGTGGGCATCATTCTGGCAGGGGTCATCGGCCCTATCTTTTCCCTCGTTCTCATCGCTTGGTTCGCTCCTACCGCTCGCCTGATGCCCCTAGTCACCGTTGATCAGAATCTCGGAGCATTCGAGGCCTTCGGTGTAGCCGGTGACCTTGTCTCCAAACGCTATTGGCGCGTGCTCGGATCAATTTTGCTGATCAACCTCATGCGATTTAGCGGATTTTTCCTGTGCGGTCTGGGGATCTTGTACACCTACCCGTTGGCGCGTCTCGCGGAAGCGCACATGTACCGGCAGCTCTCTAAGCGAGCACGGCCGGTTCCGGTGACTTCCCTCAGGGCGCCTGCGTACCAACACTCTTACGGAATCACCGGCACGGTGTGAATCCGGCCAGTCAATGCCACATCCACCTGCTGTCCGATCCTGTGCGCTGCAGCGCCACGTTCAGATACGAGGATTTCCTGCCCCTCGGTGAACGTCCGGATTCGGTAAAGGCTTGATGGCCCACGGAATTCCACCGAGACGATCTCGGCAGTCGAGCCTTCGGACAATGTGAGGTTTTCTGGGCGGATAACTGCATGTACTGACCCTTGCGGGCAGTGAGCATCAAATCTTCCGAGGACAGTGTCGACTCCACGACCATCGCTGTATCCAGGAAGTGTGGTGCACTCCCCCAGGAAATTCGCAGTCCACAGATCCACTGGGGCTGAGTACAGCTCCTGCGGTGTCCCAACCTGCACCAGATGTCCGTCGCGCATGATCGCCACCCGATCGGCCACTGATAACGCCTCGTCTTGATCATGGGTCACCAACACAGATGCGGTTCCTGACTGACGGAGGATGTCTCGGACCTCGAGACGCAACTGAGAGCGCAAAGAGGCGTCGAGAGCACCAAACGCTTCGTCCAGAAGCACCACCGTTGGAGCTGGAGCCAATGCTCGAGCCAGGGCCACTCGCTGGCGCTGACCTCCAGATAACTGATCCGGGTAACGATCACCAAAGCCAGTCAGGGCCACCAGGTCAAGCAGTTCCAATGCTCGGGCCTTCCGGTCGGAGCGGCTAGCACCGCCGAACAACGATGGCTTCAGTCCAAACTCGATATTCGCTCGAACCCGGCGATGCGGGAACAGCGCCGCGTCCTGAGGCACGAGCCCGACACGGTGTTGCTCCGGAGGCAGGCTGATTGAGCGGTCGGCGACGACCCGGCCATCAACGGTGATCTCCCCATCGGAAATGCGGTGCAGTCCCGCGATCGCCCGGAGCAGGGTTGTTTTTCCGCTTCCACTGGGTCCCAGTATTGCGAGGAGTTCGGAGGGGTGGATTGTGAGGTGGACGTCGTGAAGCACGTCTTTTTCTTGTGGCTCGTACGTGGCGCAGACGCCACGGACTGTCACTGCAGGAGTGGTGGTGCTGGCTACCGCGATCAGGGTCAGCGCGTACGGGGCGGCGGCTCCGTAGGCGTCAATGTCTGTCAATTGCCATAGCCGCGTGGCGAGGGTGTCCATTCCGGTGGGCCGCATGATCAGCGTTGCAGGCAGTTCCTTCATGGCCGTCAGCGCCACGAGGAGTGTTCCCGCAAGAATTCCTGGTGAGGCGATCGGCCCGGTGACTGTCAGCCAGGTACGCAAGCGGCTGCGTCCCAAGGTGCGAGAGACGTCTTCAAGGTTCGCAGGGACCTGAGACACCGCTGCCCTGGCCGAACCTGCCGCCTTTGGCACAAAGAGGATGCCGTAGGCGATGACCAACAGGCCGATGGTCTGGTACATCCCCGGCGCGAGGGACAGCGACAGGTAGACCATGGACAGCCCCATGACGATGCCGGGAAGTCCGTGGCCGAGATAGGTGGCGGTCTCCAACGCAGAGACGGTCCTGGTTCGATACCTGGCAGCGAGGATTGCTACCGGCAGTGCCAGGGCTGTGGCAAGCACCGCGCCAGCAAGTCCCAACATCACTGTGTTGCCTGCGGCGGCAACGAGCCGGGAGGTTTCCACCTGGCGGTCCGCGACGCTGCGCAGGAAGCGTTCGATCAGTGCGATGACGGGAAGTCCCACGCCGGCTGCAAACACCACGGTCAAGGTGATGCTGGAGCTCCAGCGGGCTCTACGGGAGAGGCGAATCCGTTCCGAATCCGTGTCCGCACGGACCTTCTGATCCATCGAAACGCGCCGCCTTAGTAGCCGCTCGCCAGTGACTAGTGCGACGGCGATGACGACGAGAACAAGTGAGAGCACGATCGCGAGCGAACGGTTGAAGGTTCCGCCGAACGCGGTATGAATAGCCCAGGTAAAGGACGGGTACCGCATGATGGCAACGACTCCGAAGTCGGAGATCGTATACAGACCGACCAGCAGAGCGCCGGCACCTGCAGCGGGGAGAATCTGGGGGAACGTGGCGACGAAGAATGCCCGCCAGGGTGACGCGCCGAGGCTGCGGGCTACGTGTTCCTGCGAGAGGTCCGCGCGTCGAAGCGCAGCGAGGACAGGCAGCGTGACATACGGCGCAGAGACCACCGTCAACACCAGGAAAGCTCCCCAGAAACCACGCAACGGAGTCACGGACACCCACGCAAATCCCGCGACGTAGGACGGGATGGCCAGCGGCAGCAAGGTGTCCGGTTCGGACGGGGCTAGTGTCACGATGTCGATTCCAACGTCGATCTGAGCACCTCTGAGGAGTATCCGTTGCACGAGCCGCAGTCACCGCGATTTGATACGCTTTCCCCATCGACGTGGGGTTCTCTCGGCTGAACGCCAATGTCTGGACGTGGTTCGGTATCGCAGCGACCCTGTTCGTCACCGTGTTTGTAGCCATCGTTGCCATCGGGTTCGGATTCATCTCCGCGATGGCCTCTGCCCTCGACTCGCCGCCGTATGACATCAACGTCACTACGACCATCGTGCTGAGCGGGCTTACTGCTGCCCTCATTGGCGCATGTGGCTATCTCGCGTTCACCGTGTCATTGCGCGGAGCTCTCGCGGAGGTGGACGGGCACAAGCCGACCTTCGGAGCCTTCTTCCGGGATATCCGTTGGGGCTCGGTTCTGCTGTCGTTCCCGATTGTTGCGTGCTTCTGGATTCTCGCTGTCCTCCCCGCCATCGTCCTATCGGCCTGCGCCTTCATCCTCGCGACGGAAGGGCACGTCGCCGCGTCAGGATTGCTATTTGGAACTATTGTTCCGGTCGCCTGGATGTGCGGAATCTTTGCGGTTAGCCCGATGGTCAACCTTATAACCTTGACGATTCTCGAGAATCGCATTGGCACAATTGGAAACATCTCAGCGACATGGTCACTGGTGAATGGGCACTACTGGAAGGTTCTGGGGACTATGGTTCTCATCAGCCTCATCCGAACAACCGGCTTCTTGCTGTTTTTCGTCGGAGCGCTCTACTCATACTCCGGCGCCTCTGTGGCCACTGCCGATATGCCTATCGCCAATTGACCAACATGGCCCTCCCGGCGCCGGCTACCCCAGTTTCCCGGACAGCTTATCCAGCCGCTCTTGACTGGGCCCGTCCAGTCCAATGATCTCCACGGAGACTCCCCGGTCTCCGAATTTCTGGATGATGCTGTCCAGTGCAGCGACGGTCGAGGCATCCCAAATCCTCGCGGTGCTCAAGTCGATGAGGACCGAGTCAACATCCTCGGTGTAGTCGAAGGCATAGACCAGGTCGTTGCTCGAGGCGAAAAACAGCTGTCCGTCGACCCGATAGGTCACCGAGCGCGGATTCCCATCAGCGGGGACCTTTTCTATGTCCACTACACGAGCGACTCTGCGGGCGAACATCACCATGGCAGAGAGGACACCAACAGCAACTCCGATTGCGAGATTGTGCGTCAACAAGGTCGCGGCCACCGTGATGATCATGACCGCCGATTCACTGATGGGCATTAGCCTCAGGGTTTTCGGGCTCACCGACCGCCAGTCGAAGGACATGACGGCGACGACGACCATCACTGCGACCAGTGCCGCCATGGGAATCATCCCGACAATGTCTCCTAGGGCAAGGATGAGGATGAGGAGGAAGAAGCCGGCGAGGAACGTCGATAAGCGGGTTCGTGCCTTCGACTCTCGGACGTTAATGAGCGTTTGGCCGATCATGGCGCAGCCACCCATGCCGCCGAAGAAACCGGTGACGATGTTCGCGACGCCCTGGCCCCATGCCTCGCGGGATTTATCTGAGTGATTGTCGGTGATGTCGTCCACAAGCTTGGCGGTAAGCAGTGACTCCATAAGCCCCACGAACGCCATGGCCAGTGCAAACGGGGCGATGATGGCAAACGTTTCAATCGTCAAAGGCACATCTGGAATGAAAAGCTGGGGAAGGCTATCTGGAAGTTCACCCTGGTCAGAGACCGTCGGGATATTCAGGCCGAAGGCAAGAGTCACCGAGGTGAGGATGACGATGGTGACGAGGGGTGCGGGAATGGACGTCGTTAAACGCGGGAATCCCACCATGATGAGAAGGCCAAGCGCGAACACCGGGTAGACCAGCCACGGAACCCCAATGAGATGCGGAATCTGCGCACTGAACACGATGATGGCCAGCGAGTTCATGAAACCGATCATCACACTGCGGGGAATGAAACGCATGAGCTTCGCGACGCCCAGAAGACTCAGCGCAATCTGAAACACCCCAGCAAGCAGCACAGTGGCGATGAAGTACTCGACTCCATATTCCCGGGCAACAGGAGCAATCACCACCGCGACGGCGCCAGTTGCCGCGGAGATCATCGCGGGGCGTCCACCGGTGAAGGAAATGACGATCGCCATGATGACCGAGGCGAACAGCCCTATCCGAGGATCCACTCCAGCTAAAACTGAGAAAGCGATCGACTCCGGAATGAGCGCGAGCGCAACGACGAGTCCGCCGAGAACTTCGATTCTCAGACGTCGGCCTGAGGAGAATGCAAAGCTAAATGAGCCGACGACACTGGTCGGCGCTCCTTGGACATCTCGGCCGGGAGTGGTTTTCTGGCTGGTCATGGCCCTCCTGTGACAGGTGATTCAGAGACGATCCAATGTAGTCCACCCGTGGCGCAGGGCCAATAAAGGCGTTGAATGAAACCTGAATACACCCTAAGCTGAGGTTTTACTTAGACCCTGGAACTGAGTATCTAGTTAGTGATTGACATGGTTCAGCCCGCGGTGGACCAGAAGGTGTCTCCGCGCCATCGAGCTTGTGTCAATTGTGACAATCACATAATCCACGAGGAGGCAGTGATGACTGACCCCAATAATCCCTATGACCCCTACCGTGACAACTCCGGAAATCCCTTCAACCAGGACAACTCCGGTTACGGATACCAGCAGAACCCGGGCTACGGCTACCAGGAGAACGCCGGTTACCAGAGCCATGACATCGGACCCGGTGTCGGCCAGCCCGGCGGCGAGCTTCCCCCGACCAGCCCGGTGTTCGCCGGACCTGCGCCCTACCGCGCGATGGAGCCGATCTCGATCGCCTTCAAGCGCCTGAACGCAAACTTTGGCGCATGGGTGCTCTTCGGCATTGCCGGTTTTCTCATCACCGCTGTCGGCACCTGGTTCTCCATGCCCGAAATTCCTGACTTTAACGACCCGGCCGCAGTCGAGGCCTATGCAGAGGCTTCGACGACGTCCAGCTTCGTTTCACTCTTCGTGGTCATCCTGTCGATGCTCCTGACGATCTTCCTGTACCGCGGTGCCTTTGAGGAAACCGACGGCCGCAAGCCTGCCATCGGTGACTTCATTAAGATCTCCCGCTGGGGCAGCATCATTGGAATTTACGTCCTGCTGTTCATCGCGTCGTTCGTCATCGTCATCCCGGGCCTCCTGCTGGTCGTCGCAGGCGGCGCAATGTCGATTTCCAGCCCCGGGGCTGGCGTTGGCCTGATGTTCATCGGAATCATCGTCATGCTGGCAATGCTGCTGGCCTTCGTTCCGATCGCCACGATGGTTCCGCTGGCTGTCATTGACGGCCGCACCACCGTCACCAAGTCCTTCGGATTTATCTGGGCTGCGGTCAAGCCGGTCTTCTGGAAGGTCCTGGGCACCCTGATTGTCCTCGGACTGATCAACTTCGTCGGAGCCATGCTGTGCGGCCTGGGTCTGATCTACACCATGCCGCTGTACTCCATCGCCGTGGTTGTTATGTACCGCCAGGTCATCGGCGGACGTCGCCCGGTCGTTCAGGCCTAAGACACCGACCGAACGACAACAAAGCCGGTCCCACCATTATTGGTGAGACCGGCTTTTTGCTGTGCTGGTGCGACTAGCTTAGTGCTGCAGAGGCTGCGTCGTAGTCCGGCTCGGTGGTGATCTCCGGGACGAGCTCGGTGTAAATGATCTCGCCGTTGCCGTCTGCGATGACAACCGCGCGGCCAAGGAGGCCAGCCAGCGGGCCATCTGCCTGGATATCGCCGAAGGCCTCACCGAAGCCACCGCGGAAGTCCGATGCGGCATCTGCGTTCTCGATGCCCTCGGAGCCGCAGAAACGGCCCAGCGCGAAGGGCAGGTCGCGGGAGACGTTAACCACGGTGACGCCATCAAACTTGGTCGCCAGCTCATTGAACTGACGCACAGAGGCAGCGCACACACCGGTGTCGACCGACGGGAAGATGTTGAACACTACGGTCTGTCCGGCGTAGCTGGAGTTATCGACCGTCTCCAGGTCGGTGTTGGTCAGGGTGAATGCAGGCAGCGAAGCACCTACCGCCGGAAGGTCTCCGGAGAGGTTCACGGTGTCGCCCTTGAATGCTGTGGTGGAAGTCATGCCTCTTTTGTACAGAAGAATCAGGCGTCCGGCCGAGGAGGCTCAACCTTCCGGCAATTCTTCATGTGGTTCACTGCGATATTCACTGCTGTGTCGATCCGCTCCCACTCTTCTGTGGTGTACGCGCGACCACGAAGTTCCGACCACGACCGGCCCTCATGAAAGTTGCACATCTCGCACCTACGCCCTTGGGTCCAGATCCCACCGGGTTGCTCGGCTGGGTCCGTCCATGAGCCCCAGATGTGTGTGCATGAGGAGACGTCGGGAAGCGCGGATTTCGATGCCTCCCTGAGCTTGACCGCGAGCACCGCAGCGACCACCCACGACACCACCAGCGCGACTGCCAATACCTCCGTCATACCCCAAGTGTAATGGTGCTGATACCGTCACTGACACCAGGTGAAACCCTATTTTGGAGGTTATTATGTCGCTGATCACCGCTATTGTGACGATCGACGTGGAGCCGGACCGGATTCCGGAGGCCGCAGAGGCCATCGTCAACATCGATGGAGTGACCGAGGTGTACTCCGTCACCGGTGATGCGGACTTGCTGGCCATGATCCGCGTGGTAGACCACGACAGCTTGGCGGACATCATCCCCGGGCAGATCAACAAGGTAGCCGGAGTGACGTCGACGAACACGCAGCTGGCGTTCCGGACCTATTCCCGCCATGACCTAGAGGCAGCGTTTTCCCTCGGTTTGGACTAGGTTTCATCCCTTCTTAAGCCCACTACTGCACTCAAATTATCAACCATTGTTTACTATACCCTTAAGCTAATGACTGATGCGGGCTGCGAGGGAGATGACATGGTGTACGTAGATGGAGCGGTGGGGGCACCTCAGTCCAGGCAAACCGGCGATGACATCGACTCGGAAATTGCCAACCTTTTCGCTCGCGGCGCCCAGCGCGCAGAGGCCTATGGCCCAGAATTCACCAAGTTGTGGGCAATAGCCTCAGACTGTGCCTTGGGCGGCAAGCTCCTTCGCCCAAAACTGTTAATCCAGACCTTCGACGCGCTTGGATCCCGGCCGACGCACCGCGAATCAGCAGTGCGAATCGCGGCGGCGACCGAACTGCTGCACTTCGCCTTTTTGCTTCACGACGATGTCATCGATGGAGACCTCATCCGGCGTGGGCGCCCGAATTTCGTCGGAACGGTGCTTTCCGACGAGCACGACTCCGAAGCTCTACATCTCGCCCGCAGCAGTGCCATCCTGATCGGCGACCTCCTACTTGCTGACGTGCATCAAGTATTCGCCCGGGAGCCTCTGCCTGAGCCGGAGCGAACTGCACTGTTGGACCTTCTCGACACAACGATCACCGACTCGATTGTTGGCGAGTATCTCGACATTGGTCTGTGCGCCGGGGTCATTGCCTCCCGGCTGCACCAGGTGCTTCGGATGACGAGGATGAAAACCGCGACCTACACCTTCGAGCTTCCGTTGCGCGCTGCCGCGGTGTTGGCCGGAGCTTCCCCGAGAACGGCAGACCTGCTAGGAGACGTGGGTCAGAGCCTCGGCACGGCCTTCCAACTCCAGGACGACCTGCTGTCGGTGTTCGGCGACGAGCATGGCAAGGACTCCTACTCCGACCTGCGGGAGGGCAAAGAAACCGCTCTGATCGCTATTGCCCGCGCCGGTGAGCACTGGGCTGACATTGAACCGAACTTCGGCTCGCCAGACCTTACTGAGGAGCAGGGCCATGCAATCCGGGACATGCTCAGCCACTGTGGAGCAGAGAGCCAGGTACGTGGCCTGGTGGATGAGCACCTTCACCTAGCCCGGCAATCTCTCAGCGAATGTCCCCCGGCTTTGTCCACGACACTGGAAACCCTGATCACCACGATGGAGGCGCGCCGCTCATGACACGAGAAATGGACGATGCGAGTCCGTTGGAGCGATACACCCGGGCCTCGGAGTCGGCCTCCGGAAGGATCATTGCTGCGTACTCCACCTCATTTGGCACCGCGACGAAGCTGCTGGGCCCGGCGCATCGGAAGCACATCCGGAACATTTATGGCCTAGTGCGAGTCGCAGACGAGATCGTCGACGGCGTCGCTGAAGAGGCCGGCTTGCCCGTGGCGGAACAGCACGCCGAACTGACCCTGCTCGAAACCGAAACTCTCCGCTCGGTCGATGCGGGCTTTAGTAGCAACCCCATCATCCATGCGTTCGCACATACGGCGCGGGCCGCACAGATCGACGCCGAGTTGGTGGTGCCTTTTTTCGCGTCGATGCGAACCGACTTGGAGGTGGCAGAGCCTGCCACCGGTCGGCTCTGCTTCGGCGAGCGTGACCATGCGGACTACGTCTACGGTTCCGCCGAAGTCATTGGACTAATGTGCCTGAAGGTGTTCGTCCGCGACATGGAGGTCACCGGTTCTGAGATGAATCGCCTCGAACACGGTGCACGTCGTTTGGGCGCCGCGTTCCAGAACGTGAACTTCCTCAGGGACCTCGCGGATGACAATGCGCGCCTTGGGCGCAGCTACCTCAGTTCCGCCGGCACCATCGACGAAGAGCAGAAGCATCAGTGGGTTGTCACGATCAACGAGCAACTTCACGACGCCTCCGAAGTACTCCCCCTGCTTCCCAAGGACTCTCAGCTCGCAGTCGCTGGCGCCTTGAGCTTGTTCCGCAAGCTCAACGAGCGGATCGAGGAGACTCCCATCGAGGAGCTATACCGCCGCCGAGTCAGGGTTTCCGGCCCGGAAAAGGCACTGTTGATTGCGCGCGCCGCGCTAGAGTTAGCCGCACGATGAAGGTAATCCGCCTGACCACGATGTCCGCTGCCCGAGAACTCCTGCGCGCACGCGGCACGACAACGCAGGCAGGTTTCACCTCAGAGCGGATCCCAGACGGGCTATTCGCTCATCGCCCGATTTTGATGGACGACGGTCCCTCGCATGATGAACATCGAAAAGCCTTGGTTAGATTTTTCGCACCTGCGAAACTCGACCAGGATTTTATCGATCGTTGCGCCCGTGACGCTGTTGATGAAGCCCGGCGTGCTGGCGGTGAAGCTGCTGTCGATGAGGTGGCGCTGCACTACTCGGTCAGAGTGGCCTCGCGGATCGTAGGTCTGACGCATGCGCCGGTCGAGGACTTGGCGCAGCGCCTAGAACTGTTCTTCCGTCAGCCCCCAGTCGATCACACCGCACCGGATTTGGGCCGGACCTCCTCCGATTGGCGGAGAGCTGCACAGATGGCGCTCGGTCCACTGATATCGCTGTATTTCCGCGATGTGAGGCCGGCAATCAAGGAGCGGCGCAAACGTCCCCGCGCTGACATCATCAGTCACCTGCTGGACAAGGGGTATCGGCCGAAGGAAATCCTCGTCGAATGTCTCACCTACGGTACTGCAGGGATGGTGACGACTCGTGAGTTCATTAGTCTGGCCTGCTGGCATCTGATGCTTGATAATGCCCTGCGCGAGCGATTCGTCATCGCGTCAGAAAAAGAACGCCACGCGATCCTCAATGACTTGATTCGACGGGAGCCACCGGTCAGTCACCTCTATCGCAGGAAATTGGATGATGGTGCCTTGGTCGACATCGACGTGCAGCAAGCCAACACCGATGAGTCTCACGGGTGCGGGCTGAGTTTCGGCGACGGCGCACACCGGTGCCCGGGATCAACCCTGGCCATTATGGAGGCAGACGCTCTACTGCTGGCGCTATTCGCCGCCAACCCGACTCTGGAATCCGAGCCAGTGCTCGGCTACCAGAGCCTGGTAGAGGGCTACCAGGTCAGGGACCTTACTGTGTCTTTCCCTGCGTCAGCTTCCTGAGCAGGCGCGGCGCGGCATGCCTGCCCTTCGACGGCGGTGACCACAGGTCATGTCCGGCAAGGCCCCACGACTCGAGGAGTCCGTTGGCGGCCGACCAACCGGTGGTTGCGGCACGCTCCATCAAGGCGATGGGTAATTCACTGCTGACCCAGTCCCCGGCGATCTTGACGGTGGGGTCAGGCGTTTCGGAGGTCGGCAGGTCATCCCACGGGCGACTTGCGTCCGCGAATGAACAGTCCCGCTCGATAAGCAGTTCCTGATGCCTAAATTCCATGCCGATCGTCTCTGGGAAAACGTCTTCCAGTTCCTCCCGCAGGCAGCGTTTGATCGTGTCTGGGTCGGTACGGTCCTCGTCGAGTGCGTAGGCGTGCAGTTCCAGCACGCTGCCGCTGTACTCCTTGGACCACTTGGCCGCTCCATCTTCAAAGCGCTCCAGGACCGACACGTTGTCGAGCATCGTGAATCCTGCAGTACCCAGGAAGCCTGGTCGGCTGGAATCCACCGGCCGGTCCGTCCATACCCTCCACACGGCAAATGCCGGAGCTATCCGAACCTCGTCGATTCGGCGTCGCCAATCCTCATCTCCCACATCCGGAGAGTTAGCAACCAACTGCCGGGTTGCACCAGGGCCGGCGGCCAGGACAACCGCATCAGAGATGATGTCTGGCTCGCCGTCACAGGAGGCGACCCAAGAGCCATCGGACTTGGCTAAATGGGTGACCGCACCGGTCACCTGTTTCACATGTAGCTCATCCAACCGCCGAGACAGTGGTCCCCAGAGTGAGGTGTCGAAGTCGTCGCTGGGGACGTCGAAAAGCAATCCTTCAGACGAGCCCACGAAATAGGTATGGAACATCGCCACCATCTCTCCGGCGGAGAACTTGCGCGGATCGGCGAAGAAACTCCTGGCGAAGACCTCCAGCGCCAAGTGCCGTGCCCGCTGAGGGAAACGCAGACTGTCCAGGTACTCTGCGGCGCTGACCCCGTCGAAGTCGCGATAGGTCTGGGGAAAATCGACGTCTAGGAGGCGCATCGCTGCCTTCACGTCCACTTTCCGCAGGCCGTTGAGGTCGAAAGTGTCGCTCTTGTTCACGAACGAAATGAGGTTCCACGGCGGGGTTCGCGGGATTCCGAGGAACGAATCGCTGTCGCCATTGGAACTGACCACGGGGTAATCGCCAATCGGCTTCAGCAAGGAATCCACTGAACCGGCTCGAGACAGCAAAGCCCGAAGGTTGTAGTACTGCCGGAAAAACGCGTGGAAACCCCGGCTCATCGTCACTGGCCCCACAGGTGAATTCACTTCCCAAGAGCGAACCCTTCCGCCGAGCTCAGCATCGGGGTTGACCAGTGTGACATCCACACCACGTTCCGCAAGACCGAAAGCTGCGGCTAGTCCTGCGATCCCTCCGCCGACAACGGTGACAGAACGGGGCTCGCGCGACCAGGTAAGACCTTCGGCGGCGGGCATGAGCCAAGCTTTGCGATCACGCCCGGGAAAACGTTGGGACATGGACAATCTCCATCATTAGAGTACAGTTTGGATGCAGAACAATTAAACCCAATAGTATAATATCCTGACGGCTATTATCTACCTTTTCTACGGAGAATGGCGTACCTTCTAATGGATGAAAGACGCTGGCAAACACGACAAAATCGCGGGCGAGCTCCACGAACTGCGCTCCAGCGAATTGTCCCGAACCATGAGTGACGACTGCCACCTCAGTGAGCGAGATTCCGCACAGATCCGCCGCCTTATGGAGGCTTTCGCAGAGCTGCGCTCAGCCGAGCAAGCCATCGCCGACGCATCCGAGAAGTACATGGACCTTTCCGCCCAACACATGCGCACCTTGCGATACCTATCAGTGGCGCGCAACCACCAGGAGACGGTGACACCAGGAATGATTGCGTCATACCTGAGCATCTCCCCCGCATCCACCACCAAGCTACTCAACCGACTTGAGAAGGGTGGCCACATTAGCCGGAAGGTACACCCGGAAGACCGCCGAGCACTGGCCATTGAGATCACCCCCAGTGCCGCCGCTGCCGCCAAGGAAACGGTCGGCAAACAGCATGCGCGTCGAATTCTTGCCGCAGCCAGGCTCTCCCCCGCTGAGCGAGAAGTTGTGATCGAGTTCCTCCTAGACACAGCGAACGAACTGTCCATGGACTACGCAGACTGGGCAAAAGACTAGGTCCCATCGGCCAAGCGCTCTTCGTTCATTTTCCCACGAAAATGACATAGGTCATATTAAGCTCCTTGCCAGGTTGTAAAACCTGGACATCTCCACCCCGAGACACCGAGGAGCCCCCTATGCAGGACGGCCTGGCAGCGACGCTTTTACCCATCGGCCTAGCGGTGATCATGGTCGGCATTGGCCTGTCCCTGACTCCATCTCAATTCAAACGGAGCTTGGACTCGAAGTCGATCATCTCTTGGGCGCTAGCGGGCCAGATCATCCTCGTGCCACTGATCGCACTTGCACTGTCCTTCGTTCTGGGACTGCCGCCGGTCTTAGCGATCGGCATGGTGCTCCTCGCAGCAGCGCCAGGTGGCATCACCACAAACCTCTTCGCGCATCTGGGCAAGGGCAATGTCCCGCTCTCCATCGTCCTGACCGTCATATCGTCCATCGCGATGATGGCGACGATGCCCTTCTGGGTGTGGGTCGGCACGCAGGTCTTCACTGACCCCACCGGCGACATGGGTGTCATCACCGTTCCACCTGCTGAAGCACTGGGCCTCGTGATCGGCGTGGTCGGGATCCCCGTGGCCATCGGCATGTTCATCCGGGCGAAGTCCGCGAAACTTGCTGCAAAGCTGGAGAAACTGATTTCCGTGGTGGGGTTGGTGGTCCTGGTAGGGATCTTCATCTTCTTGATCATCGACTTGGGCCACGAACTGCTGCCGCTCTTGGAACAGGTCGGACTGGCCGTCATCATCTTCAACGCAGTCATCATGGCCGCCGGCTGGGCAATCCCTGCAGCACTGAAGCGCCCGATTGAGGACAAGATCGCGATCTCGGTCGAGTACGGGCTGCGTAATTCCACGATGGCAATGGTCATTGCCCTGTCAGTCATTGGCTCCACCGAAATCGCCGCTCCGGCGATGCTCTTCAGCGTCACCATGTACGTCTTCGGCGTCGCGCTGGCCATCTGGCGCCGCCGCACTATGAAGCGGGAGTCAGTCACCCTCGATGCGGTCGGTTCTCCGACCGCACCCTAACCCCCTCGCTTTACGACGTTTACCGGCTCTTCACGTTTCGGAGTGCGTAGTTGACCGCGGGGTGGGGTTCGGGGTGGCACAACATATAGGGGTCCTGGCCGGTACAAGATGAGAGTTACGACGCTTCCATCCAACCGAACCAGGACCCTACTGTGCAGCCTACTACTGGCAACCTCGTCGCCGACACCATCTGCCGGACCGCCGAGATCGGCCTGACGATCACCGGTGCCGCCGACGCCGGAAACATCACCATCATCGACGCCACACCCGTGTCCGCGAGCAACACCTGCCCTGACTGCGCACAGTCCGGGAAGCTTCGCG
>NZ_ATYV01000015.1 GCF_000427865.1 Corynebacterium sputi DSM 45148
CCGTCCTCCACCGCGGCGCGCTGCAACCATTTCTGCAGGGTCATCGGGTGAACGCCGAAATCTTTCGCAATCTGCTCGATCGTCACACCTGGTTCACGACTCCTCGCAACACGCACAACGTCGTCACGGAACTCTCGGGGATAGGGCTTCGGCACAATGACATCCTTCCAGCCCACCCTCCCGGGCAAGCCAACTCAGATGTCACCTACACGTGCAGCAGACCCGATCAGACTCTTCCGCCTTGATATTGGCCGTACCGTCTTTCTGTCCAAACAGGTTTCGTGGGGTCTTCTGCGAGACCGTGGTCGACGAAGTCCGTCCGAACCCAAGTTGGGACCATCGGAGTACTGCGGTTCCCACCGCCATGCGCGTGAGATTGCGAATTGCGTGAGAGGCCACTTGTGGATCGTCGGCACAGGCCTGAATGCATAGGTCACCGTCGGAAAGCTCAGGTTGGATGAAGTCGTTGGCCATCACGGGAAGTTCAGTGAAATCCGCAGGCATACGGTCGGCGATTCCGAACCTGTCAGTTCCATCTGCGGTTCGGAAGAAGGTTCGTCCAAAGCCGAATGTCAGAGACAGACCAGAGGGCCCGAGGTCGAAGGCTTCCCCGGAATCATCTGGAGGAAAGTTCGGTCCACCACCGAAGGCTCCACGGGCGCTGGTCTCCCCACCGAGAGTGAGACGTCGGGCGGCGGCGGTCCACCTCTCGAGGAGGTCTATTACGGCTTCCCGGGTTGCTCCCTCATCGAAGTCGAACGCGGCGAAGTGAAGCCGGTCCTGCGCCTCAGTAATGATTCCGGCCTGATGAGGGCCGTCAAAATCGTAGGTCTTTTCATTGGTGTCGGTAATAGTGGCGGTGACCTCAGGTGACCGAATGTGCCGGTCGACAGCGATTCCACCACTGGCGCCGATCGCGACCCCGACTCCGCTGGCACCGAGGAGCCCCAGCATCGAACGTCTGCTGATTCTCTGACGTGAGGCAGTTGAGTCGTGGTCGCTCATTGCTCAGCCCTCGATGCCTAGGACGGTTCCGGTGAGGCGGGAGAGCGGTTCGCGCAGTGCATCGATCTTGCGGGTCAGTTCAGCCTGCTGTGCAGCAGTAACCTCGTCATACATGGTGAAACCGGAATCGAGGTCGCCATATTCGTCGAGAAGTGCCTGGAGATCGTCAAATTGACGATTGATCTCCTCGACTAGTTCCCGGCCCTCATCACCCTTGCCTTTTGCGATCGGAGCGACCAGATCAAAGGCGATACGAGAGCCTTGGATATTGGCCTGGAAATCCCACAGGTCATAGTGAGACCACCAGTTTTCTTCACCTGTGACCTTGGTGACTGCCACTTCCTCGAGAAGACTGATCGCTCCATTCGAGACACTGGAGATGTTGATTTCCTGGTCCTCGATGAAGTTCGGGTCGTTGACGGTGTCATAGAGAGTGTTCACGTCGTCGATGAGGCTCTGACCAATGAACTGGCGCTCCTCCGGGGAGCTTTCCGTCCATCCTTCGGTAGCGGGTGCGCCATCTGCATTGCGGTCACCTTCGGCCGGAGGCCACAGGTCCTTCTTGATTCTGTGAAATCCGGTCCACTGAGTGAATTCGGGGTCGTCAGCCTCTAGTTGGTCGGCCTCAGCGAGGTAGTCGACCTCTCGGTAGTCGATGCGTGGATCCAATGTGCCCAAAGCCTCCGCGATCGGCTCAATCCGTTCATAGTTGATTCGGGTCGTTGCGTAGAGGTCGCGTGCCTCTGCGTCGTTCCCGTCCATGTAAGCCTGTGCGAATGTTTCGACGTTTGGCACAAGTTCGGAGACCTCGTTCTTTACAAAAGCGATGTAATCGTTGACGACGCCGTCGAAAAGCTCCTGATCGCTTTCCGATACCGGTAGTGCTTCTCCGGTGACTGTGAATGAGGCCTGGCCGATGTTGGCGCCACGAAGGTCCGGCTTGCAAGCGGTGTAGTAGTCGCCCGGAGGAATGGCGACCGTCAGTTCGGCGGAAGATCCCGGGGCGATGTTCTCCAGCTCCGAGACGATTCGCAGCCCGTCAGAGCCGAGAAGGTAAAACTCGGTGACCTTGTCACCCTCGTTGGTGATCGTGAAGGTGTGCGCTCCGCTCTCGACAGAATCCGCGGAGACTTCACAAGAGTCGGCGGTCGAGGTCACCGTGATTGTGTCGGCGTTGGAGTCTGCGGAGTTGCCTGTATCAGAGCAACCAGTCAAAAGGACTGTGGACGAGACTGCCAGGACGGTGAGAGAGGTGTATCGGTTGTTCATCAGAACACTCCTTGGGAAATGGGAGGTCAGCTGCGGCGAGCCGTGCGGACCTTGGAGATAAAGAGGGGAACGATGATGGTCAGGTAGCCTGCCCAGGCAGTCACTTCGAGCCAGGTCATCTGCGGTACGAACCCGAAAATTCCCTTGAGGAAGGCAGCGAGAGGACCTGCTGGGTCAATGAGATGCTCGAGATTGAACGCCCATCCGAACGGGTAGGCGGCACCCCAGAACGGGTACGCGGTGAATCCGGTGAGGACCTCTCCGGTGCGAGGGTGCGTTGGCGCGATGGGAGCCCCGGAGAAGGGCCCCGGAAGGAACGCAGCCTCCTGAAGGTCGTGAATGCCGTACGCCAGGATCCTCGCGGCGACGATGATCAGGAACGCGCCGGACCAGGTGAAAAACGTGCTGAAAGGGAAGCGGAGCACTCCGTGATGGATGGCAACACCCAGCGCCACGGCGACTGCTACTCCGACTAGGGCGCCTATGATCGCAGCCGGATCCGTCATCCATCCCCACAACAGAAGTGTGGTCTCGATGCCTTCACAGCCCACCGTGATGAATGCGAGCCAAAACATGCCCCAAGCCCCGAGCCCCAGTTTCGCTGCTGCGCTGGTCTCCAAGTCTTTCCGCATGTTCCGGCCGGCCTTTTGCATCCAGAAGATCATTCCGGTGATCATCACGACGGCGAGTAGCGACATGGAACCGCCGATCATCTCTTGGACGCGAAAACTCAAAGAGCTCCGGCCAAACGTGAAGACCGCTCCCAGTGCGACAGAGAGCACTACCGCGACCAGCACCCCGGACCAGATTTTCTGGCGGGCCTCAGGGCGCCCTTGCCGCTGCACGTAGGCCAGCAGGATTCCGATAATTAAGGCAGCTTCGAGGCCTTCGCGCACACCGATGAGGAAGGAAGCGAAGAACATTTGTGTCTTCTTACAGGCAGGTGTCCGTAGTGGTCAGAGGCCACATCGGGAACACTTGATCGCCTCCATGGTGAGGCAGATCTGAAGATACGCCTGAGGAAACCCGAAAAAGAAGACCCTGAAGGGTTATTCGGTGAGTCTAACCTAATATAGGGGTACCGGAATGTGGGAAGTTCTTCGTTCCGATGGTCACCCCGCGGAAGCGCCGAGGGCGGTGATTCCTTCTGGAGGTAGTCCAGCGACATGAGCCAGAACCGTAGCGAAGGCTTGAACGTGGCTCGCCAGATCTCCTGAGGTCACCGTCCACGAGGCCCTCAGTTCCAACTGCGACGCCTCTTGGGCGCCGTCAATGTCCCCGTACGTCACCGAATTGGTGCATGTGACGGTGCCGCCGAGGCCGTCGTACTGCGTGTTCTCGGAGTCCAGACCTTCCTGTAGCCACTGCCAGGTGACTCTCGGCAGCAGCGGATCCTGGGATAGGGCCAGATCCATGTCTGCCTGAATGTAGGTAACTAATCGCATATCGGCGGCAGAGCCCGGATCATGAAGGAGGATTAGGCGGCCGAAGGCGTCGCCTTCCTGGTCCATCGGATCCTGGCGTTCGACCTCAAGGCCCAGCGCATATGAACAGGGCGCGAGGTTTTTGGGAGCCGGGATCTCTGAGGCGGTAATGTCCCGCCGGATCTGCGCGGCGTTCATGGACGCAACGGCGTCAGTGAAGCTCTGTGGTGCATCCCCGTTGTCGGTCACATGCGGCAATCTATCGTTTCGGGTGGGCCGGAGCCGGAAGGCGCGCCGGATGGGGCATGATTGACGCATGACTCTTCGCCGTGAACTGACTGATGCCCCGATTCTCGATGCAGCCGCAGGACGAACTCCCAGCCGTCGTCCGGTTTGGTTCATGCGACAGGCTGGCAGGTCTCTGCCGGAGTACCGCCAGGTCCGCGAAGGCATCCCCATGCTGGATTCGTGCTTCATGCCCGAACTACTGGCTGAAATTACGATGCAGCCGGTGCGTCGTCATGATGTCGACGCTGCAATCCTTTTCTCTGACATCGTTGTGCCACTGAAGGCAGCGGGTGTTGACTTGGACATCGTGCCGGGCCGTGGTCCGGTTGTTGCTGAGCCCATCCGTACCGCTGCTGACATTGACGCTCTTCCGGAGTTTTCTCCGGAGCAGGTGGAGAAGGTCCAGGAGGGTATCTCGATCATCCTGAGTGAACTCACGGATCAGCAGGCTCTCATTGGCTTTGCCGGCGCACCGTTCACCTTGGCCTCGTACCTCGTCGAGGGCGGCCCTTCGAAGAACCATGAGCGCACCAAGGCACTCATGCACTCCGAGCCGGAGACCTGGGACCGTTTGATGCGAAAGATCACCCCGTTGATCTCGGGCTTCCTCCGCGCGCAGATCGATGCAGGCATCGATGCACTGCAGTTGTTCGATTCCTGGGCTGGCTTCCTCACAGAGCGTGACTACCGTCGATTTGTTCTGCCGCACTCGACGAACATTCTGGATTCGGTGGCCGACGCAGGTATCCCGCGGATCCACTTCGGCGTCGGCACCGGTGAGCTCCTTGGAGCAATGGCAGAGGCCGGCCCCGAGGTCGTCGGTGTGGACTGGCGAGTGCCGATGGACAAGGCCGCGCACCGTATCGCTGATTCCCTGGACCGAGTTAACTCCGGCGATGGCAGGGGAGAGCAGGCCCGCGCACTGCAGGGCAACCTCGACCCGGCTCTCTTCTTCGCCGGCGATGATGCGCTGCGGTCTGAGGTCACTCGCATCACAGAGGAGACGGATCGCGCAATTTCTGAGGGCGTTGCTCGTGGTCACATCTTCAATCTCGGCCACGGGGTCATGCCGAACACTGACCCGGAAGCCATCGCGCGTACCGTTGAGATGGTTCACGCGATCGAGCCGCTGCAGCGGTAGTCGCACCACTTTTCGGACATCCACGAGGAGACGCGATGCAGGAGACCACCCCGACCATCGTCGTGCTGGGAGCAGGCCTGACCGGCCTTGTCGCAGCTCACCGACTGCGGGAAAGGCTCGGCCCGGATGCTGAGATCATCATCGCGGACCCGGCTGACGAGCCCGGTGGAAAACTTCGCAGCGTGATGATGGAGTCGGGGCCGGTCGAAGTAGGCGCTGAGGCGTATCTGGCTTTCCGAGCCGATGCGACTGAGTACTTCGAGCAGCTCGGACTTGCCGATCAACTAGTTGAGCCTTCGGGTCTGCCTTCGACGGTGTATTCCGCCGGCGGCACGCACCCAATGCCTCGGGACACGGTGATGGGAATTCCCGCCTCTTCGGAGGCGGTCGGCGATTTGGTGTCGGATGAAGGGCGCTCGCTTATCGACGCTGAGGTCCACACCTCCTTCACCTGGACTCCCGGCGAAGACCGTCTGCTTGGTGAACTTGTCGCCGAACGAATGGGCAGGGAAGTAGTCGACCGAGTGGTGACACCTCTCTTTGGTGGCGTTTATTCCACTCGCGCCGACCATCTGGGCATCCGGGCGACAGTCCCACAGTTGGCTCATGCCCTTGATGCACTTGCTGCTGATGGTGCCGACGTCACTCTGACGGGCGCGGTGGAGAGGGTGTTGAGTGAGCGTCGGGAAGCGAATGAAGCTCGTGTCGCCTCCACCGGAGGCGTCAAGGTGCCGGTGTTCCGCACATTCCGCGACGGTTATGCCGTGCTTATCGACGCCCTGCTCGAACGCACCGAACCCGACCTGAGGATGGGAACCGAGACCGGACGCATCGTGCCGCGCAACGCCGGCGGATTCCACGTGCCGGGCGTAGGGGACGCGGACGCGGTAGTTGTGGCAACACCTGCTCCGTATGCCGCTGAACTGCTAGAACTGGTCGCACGTGACGCTGCCGGAATCATCGGCAATGTCGACCTAGCCAGCTCCGCTGTCGTAGCCATGCGCTTCGACGACGATGCTGGATTGCCTGAAAACTCCGGAGTGCTCGTCGCCGTTGATGGTGGCTTATCGGCGAAGGCCTTCACGTTCTCCTCCCGCAAGTGGCCGCACCTGGGTGAGCGTGGCGGAGCGATCGTCCGAGCTTCGTTCGGCCGGTTCGGGGATGACTCGCTGGTGCAGCTTTCCGACGAGGAACTCATTGACCTCGCGGTGACCGACTTGGCAACAGCTACGGGGTTCTCGACGCCTCCGGCCGAAACCTATGTTCAACGGTGGTGGGGCGGGCTTCCGCGATATGACGCCGGACACGCCGAAGCGATGGATGCCGTCGACGGCCTGATGGACGAAGTCACCGGCATCGCAGCCGCAGGCGCCTGGCACCGCGGGCCTGGCGTACCTGCCTGCATTACCGACGCGCGACGGGCAGCCGATACCGTCGCCGACGCACTTTTCGACTGAGGGTAGGCTCAGCCCTCAGGTACACAATCTCACAAGGGGAGAAACTGGCAATGGCCAAGCTCGACTACGACAAGCTCAACTCGATGCAGCGATACGAGATGTTCACCGCCTATAAGGTCACCCCCGGTCGCCTGGGTGATGACCGTTCCGCCGCCGTCGAGGAAGCACGTGCCTTCGTGGATTCCTACGCGGACGCCGACCTGGAAATCCGCGGAATTTACGACATCGCCGGTCTGCGCGCTGAGGCTGACTACATGTTCTGGATCCACGCAGAGAAGATCGAGGACATCCAGGAGTTCTACAAGCGCTTCCTGCGGGAAACGGCCCTTGGTCAGGCATCTGAGCCGTTCTGGTCGAATGCAGCGCTGCACCGCCCGGCAGAATTCAACAAGTCCCACCTGCCGAGCTTCATCATGGGTGAAGAGGCCGAGCGCTATATCTGCGTGTACCCGTTCGTTCGTTCCTACGATTGGTACCTCATGGACGCCGCCGATCGCCGCCGTATCCTCGCCGAGCACGGAATGGCCGGCCGCGATTACCCCGACATTCGTGCGAACACCGTGCCGTCCTTCGCACTCGGTGATTACGAGTGGATTCTCGCCTTCGAGGGCCCAGACCTCGGCCGCATCGTCGAACTGATGTGGAAGATGCGCTACACCGAGGCCCGTCTCCACGTCCGCGAAGAAGTTCCGTTCTTCACCGGCTGCAAGGTCGATGACATCGCCGAACTGGTCAACACGCTGCCCTAAGAGCACCATGACCACCGAATTGAGCCGGATATTCCCGGCAAGCCACTATCGGTGGCCTGAGTCCCCGGACTTCTGGGTCCGGGGAAATCTCATACTCGGGGCGGACTGGTTATGGACCGTCGACGGGGTGTCGGGGGCGTTGGGCAACGAGACCGATCGGGCGTTGTTTATCTATCTGCGTGACACAGCGGACGTGATTGTCGTTGGCGGCGGAACCGCCCGCGCAGAGGACTATTCAGGGGCACGACGCTCTGCAGTGACTGATCTCGTCCCAGCCCTGGTGGTTGTAGCTACCTCCGCGCGGAACTTTTCAGAAGACTCCAGTCTCATCAAGGATATCCTTGTGCCAACCGACATCGTCGTTCAGTCGACAGATGATCCGGCTGACGTCGCCCGCTTACGATCAGTTGGAGCGCGGGTACATCCAGTACTCGGTGACTTGTGGGCTGATGATCTCGTGGCCTGGTTACAGCGCCGTGGATTCCGCAGAGTTCTCCTCGAGGGAGGCCCTGGGTTGTTCGAGAAATTTGCTGAGTCAGGCCTCATCGACGAATGCTGCGTCACCCAGTCTCCAGTGTCTGCTGCCGCTGGTCACCAGGTAGAAAAATATCGTCCCAACTGGCTGGGAGATGTCCAGCGCGCGTGGGTCGATGAAGAGGGTTACGTGGGGGAGATCAGGCGGTGTCGCCGGCCGCTTCCAGAGTCAGACACACCGAATTGATGCAGTACCGGAGATCGGTTGGCGTGTTGTATCCCTCGCCCTTAAAGACGTGGCCGAGGTGAGAATTGCACTGCGCGCAGAGGACCTCTGTGCGGACCATTCCGAACGTGCGGTCTTCCTTCAGAATGACTGCGTCCGAGTCAGCGGGATCAAAGAATGACGGCCACCCGCAGTGGCTATGGAACTTCTCCGTCGAGCGGAACAATTCGGTATTGCAGGCACGGCACCGGTAGATGCCTTCGGTCTCGGTATCGGTGTATTCGCCGACGAAGGCGGGTTCGGTGCCGCCACGGCGGAGGACATCGAATTCGGCTGCGCTGAGACGTTCCTGCCACTCTTTGTCAGACAGGTTCCAGTTCTCGCTCATGTCATGCTCCCTTCGGTGAAGCGGTTTCCGGTGCCGCGATCCTACGCTTCATCGGACGGCCGGGGATGAGGTCTCCGCCGGCGGCAACCTCGTCAATGGTCCATTTGACCAAAATTCCAGTGACGGAGACGGCTAGCAGAGTCCAGCCAATCATTCCGCGTCCGACGTCCCACCAGAACGAACCCATTGCCCACTGGTCAGTCCACCAACCAATGAATCCGAAGATCAGGACCATAGCAACCCAGGCGGGCCACGAGGCCATGACGCTGCGGACGGGTCGTCCCTCAAGGTCTCGGCGGCCTTCCAGCACTCGAATCAGTGTGAAGATCATGGGGAACAGGAACATCGAATAGTACATCTGGCCGAGAGACAGCAGAAGGAACCCTGCGAGGAAAAGAAGCCCCGAAGAAGTGGCGGCCCAGAAGATCGGATCACGGTTGACCCATCGCAGCGTCAGTGCGAGGCCCACGATGATCGCCAGGGCGATAATTGCCTGCCATAGGGTCAGCCACCGTTCGGATACTCCGAAGTACTCGAACTGTCCGGCAAGGGAGACATTGGCGTGGAGGCGAACCTCGGAAAGGTACGGCATCGTCAGGTCAATGTACTCACGCGGCGAGTTCATCATGGGCCAGGCAATGATGTTCACGAGTGCAGGCACCGCAAGAGCGGAACCGATCGTGGAGAACTGCTTCCGGACGAACGGAAGGAACAGCAGGGGTGCGAAGACCGGCTTCACCGCTATCGCAAGTCCGAGAAGGATACCCGCCCAAATGCCACGGTCTTTCAGCAACAAGATGAGGAAGCCGACCAGCATCAGGAGAAGAAGTCCATTGATGTTCGTGAACTGGATCGTATTGGTGACCGATTCAGTGATGAACACGGCAGCAAGCGACGCCGGGAACACCCAGGAACGCAGGGATACTCCCATCCATCGAATGAGAAGTGCGATCGCTGCGATGATCGCAATTGCTTGTACTGCTAGGAAGACGTGCCGCGCCACGTCTACATCATCGGTGTAGCCGATAAGCGGAGTGATCAGCAGAGTTCCACCAGGGGAGTAGAGGAAGTGAGGCTCAACGCTCTGGTAGTCCTGCTGGTAAATCGGATTGCCATCAACGAAGCCGCGCACGGCACGGAAGACCGTGGTGAAGTCGTCCGTGTTCCCCATGTTCGTGCCCACAAAGATCGAGCGGTGAAGAATGGTGAGCACGGCGATGGGCCAGAACACACGGAGCAGGATTGAGTTCCTGGATCCGGTGTTCCTGGGGGCGCGGGGGCTTCCGACTATCGGTGTTTTCACGTGGTCCACCGTACCGTTCCGCCCCCTAAACGAAGGGCTTGGGTTAGGAGTGGTGAGCAATAAGTTTCCCAGTCAGGGGTACCCATTAAAGGTAAGGTGCACCTTTGATAGTGTATATGTCCATTCTTGCAGAGACTTAAAAGGTCGTCTTATAGTGGGGTCATGCGACTCAACGACACCCTCGAAACCGCCTTCAATGATCAGATCACCCTCGAGCTGACTGCTTCCAGCGTCTACCGTCAGCTTGCTATCGAACTGGACCTCCTCGACCTCAACGGCATGGCCGCCTGGATGCGCAAGCAGTCCCAGGAAGAGATCGAGCACGCTCAGAAGTTCATCGAGCACCTCGACGCTCGCGACAACCGCGCTCAGATTGGCGACATCCCCAAGCCGGACGTCAAGATCTCCCAGCCGATCGACGCCTTCCGTATCGCCCTGGAGCACGAGGAGACCGTTTCTGCGGCCATCCGCAAGCTCCGCAAGCTCGCCGACGATGAGGGCGACGTCGACTCCCGTCCGCTGCTCGACGAATTCCTCGTCGAGCAGATCGAAGAGGAGGACACCGTCCGTACCATCATCGGTCGTCTCAATATCGTGGGCAACGAAGGATCCGGCGTCCTTCGCGTCGACGACGAGCTCAGCTCTCGCTAGAACGCCCGGACGCCACCGTCCGTGCTTCACCAAGCCCTACAGGGTCAGCCACCCTGTGGGGCTTCTTCATGTCACCGACATCATCCATTAACTAATTGTTATGAACCGTATCGCCACTGCCGAGTCCGCATGGACCAGGGGCGCCTTCCGATGTGATAATTATCTAAGACTGACAGTGAGTTGCGATTGAACTGCGCCCGGCGGAAGCTCGTTGGGCGTCTCACACGGGGATGCCTTCTCTGCGTGGCCCTAATACCCTCTGGTTGTTGCGAAGTGGACTCGGGTATGCAACGACCACAGGGTGTTCGGCGCACGCGCAGAGGTGGCTGCTTCCACCACGGGGGATCCTGACGGGCCTACTGGCTGATTGTGCTCCCGGGGTCGGCGGGCCCAGCGTGTTGCGTCTCTTAATCCTCCCTTGGCCCAGAACGGCAGTGGGGGAGCGCAATGCAAAAACCCGCCGACCGAAGTCGACGGGTTAAATGGAGCGGATGACGGGATTCGAACCCGCGACCCTCACCTTGGCAAGGTGATGCGCTACCAGCTGCGCCACATCCGCATTGGTTGACTATGAAACACAGTAAACCTGTGCGCGATACTGGGATTGAACCAGTGACCTCTTCCGTGTCAGGGAAGCGCTCTCCCGCTGAGCTAAACGCGCTTGATCGTACGAGGTGGAAACGGGAATCGAACCCGTGTGCACGGTTTTGCAGACCGTTGCCTCACCACTCGGCCATTCCACCGTGGCATTTCTGCCTCTAGCCATCTCCGGGGGACGGGAATCCTCCGGGAAGGCTTGAGCGGATGACGGGATTCGAACCCGCGACCCTCACCTTGGCAAGGTGATGCGCTACCAGCTGCGCCACATCCGCATTGGTTGACTATGAAACACAGTAAACCTGTGCGCGATACTGGGATTGAACCAGTGACCTCTTCCGTGTCAGGGAAGCGCTCTCCCGCTGAGCTAAACGCGCATGCGAGAACTGCCTTACGGCTGTCCTTCAAGGTCTGTACTCTACTTGCCGGAGCCCGTAAAAGTAAAACCAGAGCGGATGACGGGATTCGAACCCGCGACCCTCACCTTGGCAAGGTGATGCGCTACCAGCTGCGCCACATCCGCATTTCTGCACCTGCATGCTGGAGGGAACGTTTCCGTTGCCCGACCGGCTTGCGGTGCGAGAAGAACAGTAGCGTAATTCGCTGAATGTGAACAAATCCCCAGGTTGTTCACTATTCCGCTTGCATTCCGATGAATGGGAAGTGAATGAATCCCGCGGAGGAGCACGTGTGAATCCATCTCGACGCCTGTACAGCCCCTGAATTTCATTGTCTGTGCCTTCCGTGCTAACTTCTGTCTCAGCGAATCGCGTTTCGGCGCGCTGTATAGCTCCATAGCTCAGTGGAAGAGCGTTCCGTTCACACCGGAAAGGTCGCTGGTTCGAACCCAGTTGGAGCTACCGCCAAGGCCCGCACCATTAGGCGCGGGTTTTTGTGCATCCACTGTCTTTGAGTGTCAACTGTGATTACTGACTCTGTATGAATCGGGAACTTTCCCTCGGACGAGTTCGACTACTTGAGAAGTAGCGGGTTCTGTCTGACAGAACGCGGTCGTCGAACGAAGGATTCGGAAGATCAATGAAGGTTCACAACATGCGGCGGGCTTTCGCCGCAGTCACGGTGATGGCTATGGCCAGTCTCGTGGCCCCGGCCACCGCCCAGGCCCACGACTGGGTCATCAGCTCGGTCCCGGCCGAGGGGGATGCCCTCACGGAGTTCCCCGATGAGGTCGAGCTGAACTTCTCGGCTGAGCCACGTCCTAACTTCAACACCATTGCCATCAGCGACACAGATACCCAGGAAGTTCTGTTCACCGGAGAGCCGACGCTTGATGGGCGCCTCATCCATATCGACCTCCCAGAGGATCTCGATCCGGGCGATGGAAATTACCAGGTCGGATTCCAGATCACTTCCTCTGACGGGCACTCCACCCGCGGGCAGGTCGGATTTTCGGTAGAGGGCGCCTCAGCCTCTGCGGAAGCCGATGATCAAGAAAGCGACGTCGAACCGCTCGTCGAAGAAGACGACAGCGGAATCCCGGGATGGGCGATCGGTGTCGGTGTCGGAGTCGTGGTGCTAATCGTCGCCGTCGTGGCGGGGGTGGCGGCCGTCACGCGGAAGAAGGGCTGACGATGGCCGAGGTCGGGTACTCCAGGAGGCGTTTTCTCACTGGGCTCGGAGTCGGAGCAGGTGCTGGCGCTGCGGCATTAGCGACCGGAACGCCCTTGGCTCATGGAATGGGCAGGGAACAGGCTGCTGAGGCGCAGGACGCGCAGTCCATTGGCGACGGAACTGTCGCCTTTGATGGTCGTCACCAGGCAGGCATTTCCACTCCGGAACAAGCGGCAATGTGGATGCTGGCCTTCACGCTTAAGCCTGGACTGGACCGGTCGCGGGTCCGCGGCTTTATGCGGACCTGGACAGACGACGCCAGAAGGATGTCTCGTGGGCAGCCGGCTATCGCCGAATTGGAACCGGAGATGATCGCTACGCCATCAGACCTGACGTTCACGGTCGGGTTTGGTCCCCGCTTCTTCGATGTCATTGGCCTACCGGAGCAGCGTCCAGAATGGCTCGCACCACTGCCGAAATATTCCCTCGATCAGTTGGAGGAGAAGTGGGGGGATGGGGACGTCGTAATGCAGATCTGTTGCAACGACCCCATGACTCTCTCCCACGTGGCGCGGTACATGATCCGCAATGCGGAGCCGTTTGCGGACGTCCACTGGGTTCAGACAGGATTTGCGCACGGAGCAGGGGTGCATGAGCCTGGCGCCACCCCGAGGAACCGGTTTGGACAGCTCGACGGCACGGTCAACCCGCGTTCGACTGACGAACTCGATGACATCGTGTGGATCAACGATGGGCCAAAATGGCTCATCGGCGGTACCTCAATGGTCGTTCGGCGTATCCATATGGAGATTGAGACCTGGGAAATCCTCGATCGCGTTAGCCGCGAGGAATCCACTGGTCGACACCTGGCTTCAGGTGCACCGCTGGGCATGGACCACGAGCATGACGTGGTCGACTTGGACCGTCGGGATAGTTATGGACTTCCGGTGATTGACGCGAACAGCCACGTCGCCCGCTCGATGCCCGCAGACGGCAAGCCCGGGCTCCAGGTGCTCCGACGGCCCTACACCTACGACATACCGCCAACTGACGGGGTCACCCCTGATACCGGGCTGGTGTTCATCTCGTTCCAGAAGGACCCTCTGGAGCAGTATCACCCGATCCAGCAGCGTCTGGATGATTCTGACCGACTCAATGAGTGGATCCGGCACATCGGATCCGCTGTGTTTGTGATCCCCCCGGGGACCACCTCTGACGGATACTGGGGCGAGGATCTCCTCGCCGAATGAAAGGACACAAGATGACAATCAACCGCAGGGCATCTTTCTTGGTCGCGATTGGAGCAGCGACATCACTGGTGATCACCGGATGTGGCACCGATGAGGTGTCCCTCACCAACGGCAACAACGCCGAGAACACGGTCCAGGAGGACTCCGCAGACGAGGCCACCGCCAACTCTGTGGCATTCGTCGATGGATACATTCGGGAAAAGGCCGCGGACAACGACATGACTGCGGTATTCGGCTCGATCGTCAACAACACTGACGACGATCTCGTGCTGGAGAGCTTCGAGATCGAAGGGCTTGCTGAGGGAACTGTCTTTGAGCTCCACGAGGTCGCTGACGGTGTGATGCGACCGGTCGATGGTGGATTCGATGTGCCGGCTGACTCTGAAGCAGAGCTGGAGCCTGGCAGCCTGCACCTGATGGTCATGAACAACGATGAGGCACTGGAGCCCGGCGAAGAGTTCACCCTGGTGCTGCGATTCGATGACGGATCCGAGCTCACCGTGACCGTCCCGGTTCGCGTTCAGCCGTCCGGTGAAGAGGATTACGGTGACATCCACGAACTCGGCGAAGACCATGGGGAGAACGGCGACGAGGCCGACGGCGAGACCTCATGAACCCAAAGTTTCCTCGTAGGCGCTTCCTGACTGGAGCGGCAGGAGTTGGCGCCGGAGTCGGTGCAGCGGCGCTGTTTGCTCCGGCCTCGGCGAACGCTCTGTCCTTCCCCAGCCCGGAAGAAGATGACACGCCTCCGTTGCAGGACTCTGTGATCCGATTCGACGGCGTTCACCAGGCAGGCATCAGCACCGAACGGCAGACCAACGCCCGCTTCATTGGGTTCAATCTGCTCGAAGGTGTGGAACGCCCGGGGCTCCGCAACCTGATGCGTGCGTGGACGGGCGTTGCTCGGCAGCTGTGTGAAGGCGACGAGGTGTCGTCGGACTTGGTTCCTGAGCTCGGTCAGGTCACCGCGAATCTCACGGTCACTATCGGTTTCGGTGCCGGCGCATTCGCCGTGGCGGAGCGTGAGGACGAGGCGCCTGAGTGGCTCGGCCTATTCGAGGAAGGGGAGGAAAATCCGTGGGCTGGCGCGGATCTGCTGTTGCAGATCTGCTGCGATGACCCGATGACCCTCTCGCATTGCTCGCGTCTGCTCATTCGCGAGGGTTCGGTGCACACGGAAGTGCAGTGGATTCAAGACGGATTTTCGCTTCCCGACGGTTCCCTGCGCCCAGGCGAGAACCCCCGCGGAATGTTCGGACCTCCCACCGGGTTGGAAAACCCCATCGGAGGTGTCGACCTTGATCGCACAGTCTGGTTTGAGGAAGGCCCGGCCTGGTTGAGGGGCGGAACTAGTGTAGTTGTGCGTCGTAAAGCAATCGATATGGCGGCGTGGGACGCGGTACCGCGGTCCACACGCGAGGAATTGCTCGGTGTCGCAATTGAAGACGGGCAGCCCAATGGTGGCGGCGAGGCCGCCCTGCGGCAGCCTCCAGAGGAGTCGCCGAATCAGCGGATGCTCGCCCGTCCGTACTCGTTCGATGAGGCAGTGGCCCAAGGCGAGGTTGAGGTGCTCTTCCAAAAGGACCCAGAGACCCAGTTCGTTCCCGTGGAGGAGCGACTCACGGAGGCGAACCTGCTCGGTAATTGGGTGGATATCCAAGGCGCGGCGGCGTTTGTCCTGCCACGCGGGACAATGTCCGACGAATACTGGGCGCAGGATCTGCTCGAGGGCGAATAGGGGTTACGGCGGCGTGCCGACCCTATTGCAGCATGGCCGTCAGGGGTAAGGTGTTCTCGGTCAAGGAAGTCGCCGGGTATGCGGCTTCCGAATTCAACAGAGAAGGAGCACTTCACAGTGTCCACCCCCTTAGCCTCCGCCGTGTCGTTCCTCGTACCGGCAGGAACCACCGCCGGTGAGGCAATGCGCGAGCAGGAACTGCCGAACAAGGGCCCTGACGCCATCGTCTGCGTCCGGGACTCGTCCGGCGCCCTGCGGGATCTGGCCTATGCGCCAGAGACCGACGAGATTGTCGAAGCGGTCCCGGCCAACACCGAGGATGGTCGTGGCGTGATCCGCCACTCGACCGCTCACGTGATGGCTCAGGCCGTCCAGGAGGAGTTCCCCGGAACGAAGCTCGGCATCGGCCCGGCGATCGACAATGGCTTCTACTACGACTTTGACGTCGCAGAGCCGTTCACTCCGGAGGATCTCAAGCGCATCGAGAAGCGCATGAAGAAGATCATCAAGTCCGGCCAGCGTTTCGAGCGCTTCGTATTCGAGTCCCCTGAGGCAGCTGTCCAGGACCTGGCGGATGAGCCGTACAAGCTCGAGCTCATCACTGACAAGTCCAAGGGCGAAGTCAAGGATGACGAGGACGCGAACGTTGACGTCGGCGGCGCTGTGCTGACCGGCTACCGCAACGTGAACCCGCGGACCGGCGATACCGTCTGGTCCGACCTGTGCCGCGGCCCGCACGTGCCGACCACCCGGTACATTCCGGCGTTCACTTTGACCCGGTCCTCTGCTGCTTATTGGCGCGGTGACCAGGACAACGCGGACCTGCAGCGCATTTACGGTACGGCCTGGGAGTCTAAGGAAGAGATGGATCTCTACCTGGACATGCTCCTGGAGGCAGAAAAGCGCGACCACCGTCGTCTCGGATCCGAACTGGACCTGTTCAGCTTCCCGGACGAGCTCGGATCCGGACTGCCGGTCTTCCACGTCAAGGGCGGGATCATTCGGAACGAGATGGAGGCGCACTCGCGCCGCCGTCACATCGAAGCCGGATACGACTTCGTGAACACGCCGCATGTGACCAAGGGTGATCTGTTCAAGAAGTCCGGCCACCTCGACTGGTACGCCGACGGCATGTTCCCCCCAATGCAGCTCGATGGCGAGTGGGACGAGCACGGCAATTGCACCAAGCAGCCGCAGGACTACTACGTCAAGCCGATGAACTGCCCGATGCACAACCTGGTCTTCGCCACGCGTGGACGTTCCTACCGCGAACTGCCGATCCGCATGTTCGAGTTCGGTACCGTCTACCGCTACGAGAAGTCCGGTGTTATCCATGGTCTGACCCGTGCCCGTGGCTTCACCCAGGATGACGCGCACATCTACTGCACCGAGGAACAGCTCGAGCAGGAGCTCACCGACGTCCTCGAGTTCATCATCTCGCTGCTGCGCGACTATGGTCTGGACGACTTCTACCTGGAGCTGTCCACCAAAAACGAGAAGAAGTTCGTTGGTGAGGATGACGTCTGGGAGAAGTCGACCGAGATTCTCCGCAACGTTGCCGAGCGCTCCGGATTCGATCTTGTTCCAGACCCGGGCGGCGCCGCGTTCTACGGCCCGAAGATCTCTGTGCAGGCGAAGGACGCGATCGGCCGAACCTGGCAGATGTCCACGGTGCAGCTCGACTTCAACCTGCCGGAGCGGTTCGAGCTGGAGTACACCTCCCCGGATGGATCCAAAAAGCGCCCGATCATGATCCACCGCGCGCTCTTCGGCTCCATTGAGCGATTCTTCGGAGTGCTCCTGGAGCACTACGCAGGTGCGTTCCCGGCGTGGCTGGCTCCCGATCAGGTTGTCGGTATCCCAGTTGCGGACGATTTTGTCCCGCACTTGGACGCCTTCAACAAGGAGCTGAAGTCCCGCGGACTGCGCTCCTACGTGGATGTCTCCGATGACCGTATGCAGAAGAAGATCCGCAACCACACCACCGGCAAGATTCCCTTCATGGTTCTGGCCGGCGCCCGCGACGTCGAGGCGGACGCAGTGAGCTTCCGCTTCCTCGACGGCAGCCAGGTCAACGGAATCCCGGTGGCTGAAGCAGCCGACATCATCGAAGGCTGGGTGAAGGACCGGGTCAACGAGCAGCCGAACGGCGAGAACATTGCCGCACGGCGCTGACGCGGACGTGGACGGGTACACCGACTCAGGCGTCGGCACCCCAGACCGGCTGGACCGGCTCTGGGCGCCGTACCGCATGAGCTACATCGCAGACCGCAAAGCCGGCGGTAACCCGTTCATCGATCTGCCGTCCCTCGACGACGAAGAGGCTCTCATCGTCGCTCGGGGTGAGCTCGTGTACTGCGTCCTCAACTTGTTCCCGTACAACGCAGGCCACATGATGGTTGTGCCGTACCGGGAAGTAGCGAACCTCGAAGAGGTTACTGCTGACGAGATGGCTGAGATGATGGCCTTTGGACAAGAAGCAATCCGGACACTCAAGCGCGTCTCGAATCCGCATGCAGTGAACGTTGGGTTTAATCTCGGCCGTGCCTCGGGTGGATCGGTCGCTGAGCACGTCCACATGCACGTCGTTCCCCGATGGAGTGGGGACTCCAATTTTATGACGGTCCTTGATGGGACCAAGGTTCTGCCGCAACTACTGCGACAGACCCGTTCGCTGCTGGCTGAGGCTTGGGAGAGAACCTGATGCTGAGTTCGAAGGGCCGGGGACCGGTCGCCCCGATTGTGGATCCGATTGCACGCGGCGCCAATGCTGTGGGCTTGACTCCGAATGTAATGACGGTGATCGGAACGATCGCCGCCGTTACCGCCTCGGTAGTGCTCATCCCCATGGGGCACCTCTTCGCGGCAGCTCTGCTGGCCGGAGTTTTCACCGCCTTCGACATGATCGACGGAACGATGGCGCGCCTTCGCGGCGGTGGCACGAAATTCGGTGCAGTCCTCGATGCAAGCTGCGACCGCATCACTGACGGCGCTTTGTTTGCGGCCATCTTCTGGTGGCTCGCTTACAGCTACGACGCGTCGGCACCTTTGCTAGTCGCCTGTCTCACGGTCCTCATCGGCTCCCAGACGATTTCTTACGTCAAGGCGCGCGCCGAGGCTTCTGGTTTCACCGTCTCTGGTGGCCTCATCGAACGCCCGGAGCGTTTGATCCTCGGCCTGGTCGGTATCGGCCTGCAGGGCCTTGGCGTTCCGTACGCGATCGATGTCGCCATTTGGCTTCTTGCTGTGGGCACCGTTTGCACCGTCGTCCAGCGAGTGTTGATTGTGGCGAAGCAGCCGGGGGCACAAGACACCATCGCACCTCCGGAAGGGGCCTGATGTTCATTCCCCGTAATTCTGAGCAGTGGACGGCGTTGGGTTATATCGCCGGCTGGAAGGTCGTTGGCGCTCTTCCAGAGCGGTTGACAATGAAGGTCGCGTATCGGATCGCGGACAAGATTGCCGCTGATCCTGAGGGGTCGACGAAGCAGCTGCGTAAGAATCTCTCCCGTGTGATTGGCTCCGAGCCCAGCGAGGAACTGGTCCGAGCCTCGATGCGCTCGTACTTGAGGTATTGGGTGGAGGCGTTTCGCCTTCCTCGCATCGTGGCGCCTGCTCTGCTCCGCCAGGTGGGAGATGGGATTAACGATCGGTCGATCCTGGACAACGCCGTTGCCAGAGGCAAAGGCGTGGTTCTCGTCATCACCCACTCGGGCAACTGGGATATGGCAGGCATTTGGCTTGCGAACGAGGTAGGTGGTTTCGCGACCGTCGCCGAACGGCTCCGTCCTGAAGCGCTTTACGACGCTTTCGTCGACTACCGCGAATCCCTCGGTTTCACCGTCCTACCTTTGACCGGTGGGGAACCCCCGCTGGGGCAACTGCGGCAGACTCTCCTCGATGGAGGCGTCGTTTGCCTGCTGGGAGATCGTGACATCGCCGGGGACGGCGTGCCAGTGACGTTCTTCGGCGAAGAAACCACCATGCCGCGTGGATCGGCTCTATTGGCTCGGGAAACCGGTGCTGCTCTGATCGTGGTCTCGTGCCACTTCCCAGAGGAAGGGGATTGGGGCATCGACTTGTACCCGGAAATCCCGACTCAGGGCCGTGAGATCGAGGACATCGTCGCTGACCAGGCTCGCGACATCGAATCAGTTGTGCGGAATCACCCCGCTGACTGGCACGTATTGCAGCCTTTTTGGAAGCGGGACCGTAAGACCCGGAGGCGACACAGATGAAAATCGGAATGGTGTCGCCCTATTCTTTCGATTTCCCGGGCGGGGTCCAGATTCACGCATTGGACCTGTGCGAGGAGTTCCGTCGCCGTGGCCACGAGGTCAGTCTGATTGGGCCAGCCGGTAAAGACGTTGATCTCCCGGACTTCGTTGAACGTGGCGGACGCGCCATTCCCATCCCGTACAACGGATCCGTGGCGCGGCTGGCATTTGGCCCCGTCACAGCATGGAAGGTTCGTCGGTGGATTAAGAAGGGCGATTTTGACGTCCTCCACGTTCATGAACCCAACTCGCCGAGTTACTCAATGCTCGCGGTGAACGCAGCGCTTGGCCCGGTTGTGGCGACGTACCATTCAGCGGCGACTCGGTCGCGGGTCCTGAAGGTCGCATTGCCATTGTTGCGTCCAGTGCTTGAGCGCATCCGCGGAGGCATCGCTGTCTCTGAGGTCGCCCGTCGCTGGCAGGTTGAGCAGCTCGGTGGTGATCCGGTTCTGATCCCTAATGGGGTGAATGTCGGCACCTATGTGAGAGCGGCTGGTCTGGACGACCCCGCGATGGCGGCGGACGCCGGCATCGGCCCGACTGAACCGGGACGCAAGCGCCTCGTTTTCCTTGGACGTTTTGATGAATCGCGCAAGGGCTTGTCGGTCCTCCTCGACGCATTGCCAGAGATCGCCCAGCGATACCCGGATATCGAGATTGTGGTGATCGGCGACGGGGACCGAGACAGTGCCATCGCGAAGGCAGGGGAGCACGCTCCACTTCTGAACTTTGTCGGACGTGTATCGGAACAGGCAAAGACCGCGATCCTCGCGTCGGCCGACATCTACATCGCGCCTCAACGAGGCGGCGAGAGTTTCGGCATCGTCTTGGTTGAGGCCATGGCCGCCGGAACTGCCGTGCTCGCCTCTGACTTAGACGCGTTCCGGCTGGTCTTGTCCGAGGGCCAGTCCGGTGTGCTGTTCCGCAATGGTGACTCTGCGGATCTGGCGAGAAAGATAGCGATGCTGCTCGACGACGACGAACTGCGGGCCTCATACGTCACTGCAGGTTCCAGTAGGGCCTGGGACTTCGACTGGTCGTCGATAGCTGATCGGGTGCTGCAGGTCTATCAGACTGTGCGTACCCCCGGAGAAAGGGTAGTGGTCGACTGATGGTCAACATTCCGCTGTGGGCTTTGATTCTCGCGATCGTTGCGGTGGTGATCCTCATCATCGGAATGCTCGCCTCAGCAACTGCCACGAGGCTCAACCGCATGCATGTGCGCTGTGACCTGGCGAGGGCGAGCCTGGAGTCAGCACTAGGGCGTCGGGCGGCGATTTTGAGAACTGCCTACCCGGAGGTCTCTGAATTGACCGTCGCCGCAGAAGCGGTCCCACTGGCTAGCGGTATCGTCGGGGTGCGCGCGGATGCGGAGAATCGACTCGCTGTCGCCGTCGCCGACGTGGAGAGGGCTGACCTCGACCAGGGGATTGCCGCCGAACTGCGAGATTCGCGAACGAGAGTGGATCTGGCACGACGTTTCTACAACGACGCTGTCACCGACACCAAGGCGCTGCGGAGACGGCCTTTGGTCCGGATTCTGCGACTGGCGGGTACCGCGCCGGTGCCGGAATATTTCGACACCGTCGCCCGTGGTGATGTCGAGTAAACCGTCCGTCTATCATTAATTCGACTCCCGTCGGTTCCGGCGGGAAACTCTTAACAACCAACAGGGAGAAGGCTTCGTTGACCACCTCTGAGAACACCCCCGGTCAGGGCACTGCGCGCGTTAAGCGTGGTTTCGCCGAGATGATGAAGGGCGGCGTCATCATGGATGTCGTCACTCCGGAGCAGGCCAAAATCGCCGAAGATGCCGGCGCTACCGCAGTTATGGCTCTCGAGCGGGTTCCCGCCGACATCCGTGCCCAGGGTGGCGTGTCCCGCATGTCTGACCCGGACATGATCGACGGCATCATCAACGCTGTCTCGATCCCCGTTATGGCCAAGGCCCGCATCGGCCACTTCGCTGAGGCGCAGGTTCTGCAGTCCCTGGGAGTCGACTTCATCGACGAGTCCGAGGTCCTGACCCCGGCTGATTACCTTAACCACATCGATAAGTTCTCCTTCGATGTTCCGTTCGTCTGTGGTGCGACCAACCTTGGTGAGGCCCTGCGCCGCATCAACGAGGGTGCTGCGATGATCCGTTCCAAGGGTGAGGCCGGCACCGGTGACGTTTCCAACGCCGTCACTCACATGCGCACCATCCGCGCCGAGATCAGCAAGCTGACCTCCATGGCGAAGGACGAGCTGTACGTGGCAGCCAAGGAGCTTCAGGCTCCTTACGACCTCGTCGTCGAGGTCGCTGAGAAGGGCAAGCTGCCCGTCGTGCTGTTCACCGCCGGTGGCATCGCTACCCCGGCCGACGCTGCCATGATGATGCAGCTCGGCGCCGAGGGCGTCTTTGTCGGTTCCGGAATCTTCAAGTCCGGAAACCCGGAGCAGCGCGCCAAGGCTATCGTTCGCGCAACCCAGAACTACGACGACCCGGATGTCATCGCCGACGTCTCCCGTGGACTGGGCGACGCCATGGTTGGCATCAACGTCGACGACATCCCGGTGCCGCACCGCCTCGCAGAGCGCGGCTGGTAGTAGCACCATGGCCGGCATCAGAGAAATTCTGAACCTCGAACGGATCGATCGGGACATTTACCGAGGTCCGGTTATCGAGTCGATCCTGCAGCGAACCTTCGGCGGCCAGGTGGCCGCGCAGTCCCTGGTGGCGGCCACCCGGACCGTAGAAGAAGGCTACGAGGTCAACTCGTTGCATGCCTACTTCGTCGGCCCCGGTATCCCGGATGTTCCCACCGTTTTCCTGGTGGACCGGATCCGGGACGGCCGTTCGTTTGTCTCACGTCACGTGAAAGCTGTCCAAAACGGCAACACAATCTTCGTGATGCAGGCCAGCTTCCACCGAACTGGAGATTCGGGCATCGAGCATTCGGACAAGATGCGTCCGGTGCCAGATCCGGAAGAGATCTTCGTCGACACCGACAAGCTTCCTTCTGTCACTCGGCTGCTCTTCGATGAGTGGGCGGAGTGGGACATCAGGCCGGTTCCTCCGGAGCGGATTGACCACGATCCGTACCGGGCGTCTGAGCAGAAGGTCTGGTTCCGTTCTAGGTCCGAGTTGCCGGATAATCCCACCCTGCATGTCTGCACTTTGGCGTACATGTCAGATATGACGCTGTTGACGTCCGCACTGGTGCCGCACCCAGAGGCAAAGCTCCAAGAGGCATCACTTGACCACGCAATGTGGTTCCTTCGTCCGTTCCGTGCGGACGAGTGGTTGCTGTACGACCAGGTGTCGCCGTCAGCCCACGCAGGTCGAGCGTTGACTCACGGTCGCTTGTTCAATCGAAGCGGTGAGCTGGTGGCCGTCGTAACGCAAGAAGGTTTGACCCGTACCCTGCGTCCGGGTGCAAAGAACGTGCCGCACAAGGCACCGGAGGAATAATGTCCACTGTGATCGGCGTGCTGTCTCTGCAAGGAGCGGTCCGCGAACATGAGCATGCGCTAGCCCAACTCGGGGTGGAGACCCGCAAGGTTCGCCGTCCGAGGGATCTCGACGGTCTAGACGGCCTGGTCTTCCCGGGCGGCGAATCCACGACGATGTCGAAGCTTCTCAACGTCGAGGGGATGCGCGACCCCGTGCAGCAGGCTCTTGATGGGGGACTGCCTGCATTCGGAACATGTGCGGGAATGATTCTGTTGGCAGACGTCGTCCGGGACACCCGAGAGGACGCAGTGAACTTCCACGCCCTTGATGTCACGGTCCGTCGTAACGCCTTCGGACGTCAAGTCGACTCATTTGAGACGGACCTTGATGTCGCAGGTATCGAGGATGCGGTTCACGCCGTGTTCATTCGGGCGCCCTGGGTCGAACAGACCGGCCCCAATGTTGAGGTACTCTCGCGGGTTCCGGAAGGACACGGCGAGCACACCGGCGCAATCGTGGCGGTGCGGTCAGGTTCCGTCATGGCGACGAGCTTCCATCCGGAGGCGATGCCGGGGGAGAAGCGGCTCCACGAGCTATTCCTGCGCGAATGCGTGGGAATTTGATCTTCCCTCCGGGAAACCTCGTCGTAATATCCAGGACCTATACTGGTCACGTTAACTGCACGCTGATATGACAGGGAGTCGGTCCACACAATGGCAGGACACTCAAAATGGGCAACCACCAAGCACAAGAAGGCGGCTAATGACGCCAAGCGGGGTAAGGAATTCGCCCGCCTTGTGAAGAACATCGAGGTCGCTGCCCGCAGTGGCGGGGGAGACCCCTCCGCTAACCCGACCCTGTATGACGCCATCCAGAAGGCGAAGAAGACCTCCGTACCCAACGACAACATCGAACGCGCCCGCAAGCGCGGCTCCGGTGAAGAGGCCGGCGGCGCGGACTGGGAGACCATCGTCTACGAGGGCTATGGCCCCGGCGGCGTTGCGATGCTGATCGAGTGTCTTACCGACAATCGAAACCGTGCGGCTTCCGAGGTTCGTTCCCGCATGAACAAGGCTGGCGGCAGCATGGGCGACCCCGGTTCGGTGGCCTACCAGTTCGAGCGCAAGGGCGTTGTTGTGCTGAAGAAGAACGATATGGAAGAGGACGACGTCCTCATGGCCGTTCTCGAAGCCGGCGCTGAAGAAGTCAACGACTTGGGCGAGGAGTTCGAGGTCGTGTCAGACATCACCGACCTGATGAAGGTCCGCGATGCGCTGAAGGAAGCAGGCATTGAGTACGAGTCTGCTGATCCGGATTACCGTGCCAACGTTGAGATGACTCTCGACGCTGAGGGTGCTCGCAAGATGCTGCGCACCATCGACAGCCTCGATGAGTCCGACGATGTGCAGAACATCTTCACCAACATGGACATCCCGGAGGATGTCCTCGCGGAACTGGATGACTAAGAGCTAGAACCAGCCGGTCGGGGGGCCGGCGAGGAGTAGCACGAAGTACAGAACCACCACAGCCACGAAAACTGCTGTCGCGGAGAACACCGGGTGGCGAACAATCGTTGCCAATACCCGCTCCGGGACGGTTTTCGGGATCTCAGTCTGATCGGTGAACCGCCACGGTCCTTCGTAGTAGCCGTTCTTTCCGGCGTACTTCTCGAAGGGGAGCGTGGCGAACGGGATGATCGAGATGACCAATGCGGTGATACCGAGCTTGGCCGGCCACTTGAGATTCACCCACACGATAAGGGTCACGGCGCAATAGCTAAGGAAAGCGAAGCCGTGCAGTCCACCGCCGATGCTCACTCCCCATTGGCCGAGGTCGAGGACATAACGGGCGAACATTCCGAGCAGCAGTAGGGCCCAGGTGAAAGCTTCGATTTGGGACAGTCTTTTATGGAGTATTCCTGGTGTCACGGCTACAACGTACCGCACATAGGGGAACGCACACATGTTCGGTACATCGGGTATGCTCAGTCGTGCGGAGGAGGCGGTATGTCGGCAAATCAACTCAGAGTGATGGGTGTGGACCCTGGCCTGACCAGGTGTGGTCTCTCAGTTGCGGACTCCGCATCGGGGCGACAGGTCACTCCGGTCGCAGTCGGTGTTGTTCGCACCCCATCGGATCTGCCAATTGAAGATCGGCTGCTGCGTCTGTCGAACGCAGTAGAACAGTGGATTGACAAGTATGACCCAGAGGTCGTGGCGATCGAGCGATTGTTTGAGCGCGGTAGCGTCTCCACGGTCCTGCAAACCGCCCATGGAGTGGGAGTCATCATGCTCGCCGCAGCCAGGCGGGGGATCCCGGTGCACCAGTACACGCCTTCTGAAGTGAAAAAGGCGTTGACCGGCAACGGTCGGGCTGACAAAAGTCAGATGACGCAGATGGTGACCCGAGTCCTCGGTCTAGCTGAGCCACCTAAACCTGCCGATGCCGCGGACGCTCTTGCCCTGGCTGTCTGCCACTGTTGGCGTGCTCCGATGATTGAACGGGAGAAGGCAGCGGCTGAGCAGTCTGAGCGTCAGCGAGAGAAGTTCAAGAAGCTAGAAAAAGATACGGCGGCTCCGGCAGCTGCGGCCTGGAGGGCTGCAGTACAGGACGTCGGGAAGCGTTAGAAGGGAAAATCCACTGTGATCGCATCCGTGAGGGGTGTTGTCGTCGACAAAACCCTCGACTCCGTCGTGATTGAGACCCATGGGATCGGCCGGCTTGTGCATGTCACTGGTCGAACGTCCGCAACTCTTCCGAGAGGAGAGGAGGTGTACGTCCCCACACATCTGATCGTGCGAGAGGACGCACTGACTCTCTATGGTTTCCAGAACTCAGAGGAGCGCGCGATGTTTACCGAGCTGCAGAAGGTTTCCAAGCTTGGCCCTCGTATTGCCCTCGCTGTCTTAGAGGTCATGGACCCTCCTCGGATCGCCGCGGCCGTGGCGACCAATGACGTCGCCGCACTGTCGAAAGCGAACGGTGTAGGCAAGAGGTTGGCGGAACGCATGGTCCTCGAACTGAAGGGCAAGCTCGGTGGATTCGACGATGCTCCGATCGAGCAGGGTGAACTAGTGGCCGATACGCCGACTGCAGGGCAGATCGACACCGCTCAGGTGATCGGCGCTTTGGTTGGACTCGGATTCAAAGAGCCGGAAGCAGAGTCTGCCGTGGCTTCCGTCGTCGCCACTGACCCGTCGGTCGATACCTCGCACGCTTTGCGTGCTGCACTGAAACTGCTGGGGAGGTAACCATGTCCGATCTGGAAAGCACTGAGTTTAATGTCACCCGTCCGGTGACTCCGGAGGTCCAGCCTGCCGAAGTTGACGCTGAAGTGAGTCTGCGCCCTAGGTCTCTCGACGAGTTCATTGGGCAGCCGAAGGTTCGCAGCCAGTTGGATCTCGTTCTTTCCGGCGCTAAAAACCGTGGTGTGGTTCCTGACCACGTCTTGCTGGCGGGCCCACCTGGCTTGGGCAAGACGACGATGGCAATGATTGTCGCCCAAGAGTTGGGAACGTCACTCCGGATGACGTCTGGTCCCGCCCTCGAGCGAGCAGGTGACCTAGCGGCGATGTTGTCGAACTTGATGGAGGGGGATGTCCTCTTTATTGACGAGATCCACCGCATGGCGCGTCCCGCTGAGGAAATGCTCTACATGGCGATGGAGGACTTCCGTATCGACGTCATCGTCGGTAAGGGCCCTGGTGCGACCTCAATTCCATTGGAGTTGCCGCCCTTCACTCTCGTCGGCGCCACTACGCGCTCGGGCATGCTCACCGGTCCGCTGCGAGACCGTTTCGGGTTTACCGCGCAAATGGAGTTCTACGACGTGGAGGACCTCACCGAGGTTGTCACTCGTGCAGCAGGAATTCTTGGCGTGGATGTTTCAGCGGATGCGGCATCGGAAATCGCGTCTCGTTCTCGGGGGACCCCGCGAATCGCCAACCGACTTCTGCGACGGGTCCGTGACTTCGCGGATGTCCACACCGGTGGCGTCATTGATTTGGGCGCGGCCCGCGCAGCTCTGCTGGTGTTCGACGTCGACGAGGTGGGCCTGGACCGACTGGACCGCGCAGTGCTCGGAGCATTGATTCACGGACATGGCGGAGGGCCTGTCGGTGTGAACACTCTCGCCGTTGCGGTGGGGGAGGAGCCGTCCACGGTGGAAGAGGTATGTGAACCATTCCTCGTTAGAGCCGGGATGATCGCTCGGACCTCACGGGGTCGGGTCGCCACCGCCGCGGCCTGGCGGCATCTGCAATTGGACCCACCAGAAGGTTCTATCGGCAACTTTGGTTAGACTGCGTACCTATGTCACAACCTGTTGTCCTCATCATCCTGATGCTCGTTCTTCTGTCCCTGCCGCTGTGGCAGACTTTCCGCCACAACAAGAGGATCCGCCAGATCCGCGAGATGCAGAGCCAGATCACCGTTGGTGACGAGGTGCTGACCGGTGCAGGTATGCGCGGCGTGGTCTCCGGCGTTAACGACGAGACTGTCGAGATCACCATCTCCGAGGGTGTAATCACCCGTTGGGAGAAGTCCGCGGTCCTGCGTAACCTGACTCGTGAAGCTGCCGGCGAGGCCGTCGGAAACCAGCCTCAGCAGCCGCTGCAGTAACATCCCACTTCGCATCTCACGGCAGGAGCTCCCTTCTTGGCGACCTCGAAAAGCCGGTCTATGACCGGTGCGCGCAGTAAAAGGCCCCAGTGGGCACTGGCACTCTTCGGAGTGCTACTGGTGGTTCTGTACTCCCTCGTCTTCTTCACTGGTGACAGGGATCCGCTCCCGAAGCTCGGTATCGACCTCCAGGGCGGTACCCGTGTGACCCTCGTTCCTCAAGGCGAGGATCCGACGAGTGACCAGCTTTCCCAGGCTCGGGCGATTCTGGAGAACCGCGTCAACGGCATGGGCGTTTCCGGTGCGAACGTCATCACCGACGGCGACACCCTTGTTATCACAGTGCCCGGCTCTGACACCCAGGAGGCACGTGCCCTAGGGCAGACCTCGCAGCTCTTCTTCCGTCCGGTCGCGCAGGGCGCGAACCCGAACATGGAGACGCTTTACGACGTCACCATCGACCTCGCGAACGACTGGGTCGCAGCGGGAGCAATTTCCGTTGACGACGCGAACCAGGTACTCAGTGAGCTCCACGGGGATATCTCTGCAGGACTGGCACAGCAGTCTGAGGCCATGGAAACTGAAGCCCCGGACATTGGCCCCGTGCAGACGGTGACCGCGGAGGCGCCGGCTGAGCCAGCCAACTCGCTGGAGGCATCGGACCGCCGTGAACAGGTTCGCGATGCGTACCTCGCTGGCCGTCAGTCGGAGGACCCGACCACGCAAGTCGCTGCTGGCACCTTGATGTCGTGTACCGCGGAGGGAACTGATCCTCTTGCAGGGTCCGACGATCCGACGTTGCCGTTGGTCACCTGTGACCCCTACGCGGACGGTGGCGGAATTATCGTCCTCGATCCGGCGCCGCTTCTTCAGGGCGAAGGGGAGGACGGTGATCGCCTGTCCGGTGACGACATCGACACCGACTCTGCCATCAACGGCGGCTACAACCAGGAGTCAGGTCAGGTCGAAGTTTCATTCCGATTCGACTCCTCCGGTGGTGCCACAGGCGCTGCTACGTGGAGCGCCTTGACCAACGAGTACCTTGGCAGCCAGATCGCGATCGTCCTGGACTCTGAGGTGCTCTCCGCTCCGACGATTCAGAGCGCAACTCCTGTCGGAAGTGCTACCGCCATCACTGGTGACTTCTCCATTGAGGAAGCGCAGAACCTGGCGAACAACCTCCGGTACGGTGCCCTCCCACTGAGCTTTGCGGGTGAGGACGGAGAAGCAGGCGGAACGGTCACTACGACTCCGCCGACCATGGGTTCGGCTGCTCTGCAGGCGGGCCTCATCGCAGGTCTGATCGGTATGGTCTTGATCGTCCTGTATGCGATCGTCCTGTACCGCGGTCTCGGTGTTATTGCCGTTGGATCGCTCGCTGCATCGTTCGCGTTGTTGTACGCCACCCTGGTGCTTTTGGGTCGCTGGATTGATTACAGTCTCGACCTCGCTGGCATCGCCGGTATCATCATCTCGATCGGTACCACCGCCGACTCGTTCATCGTGTTCTTCGAACGCATCAAGGATGAACTGAGAGACGGAAGAACGTACCGTTCGGCAGTCCAGCACGGTTGGAACCGAGCCAAGCGCACGATTTGGACCGGCAACATGGTGTCCCTGATCGCTGCGGCAGTGCTGTACACGATGGCAATTGGCGACGTCCGTGGCTTTGCCTTCACCCTCGGCCTGTCCACCTTGTTCGACCTCTTGACGACCTTCATTGTGACCGCACCGCTGGTCATCCTCGCCTCCCGGAGCCCCAAGATGGCGAAGCCGGCGTGGAATGGCTTCGGTTCGATCATGAGGTTGGCCCAGTCCCGGCGTGAGCAGGGCGAAACCTTGCCTGCCGACGTGGACGCGAACACGATCTACTCCCTCGAGGAGGCGAAGTAGCATGACGAACTCGATCGCTCCTGACGACGCCAGGAACACCGAAAAGGCCGGCAGTGGCTTCTTCTCCCGTTTGTACTCAGGCTCGGGCGGATTCAACATCATCGGCCGGTCTAAGACCTGGTTCATCATCACCGCTGTGATCATGCTCGTCGCCCTCGGCGCGATGCTGTTCCGCGGTTTCAACCTCGGCATCGATTTCGAGGGCGGCACCAGGATGACCATCCCGGCCGCCGAGATCTCCGAAGAAGCAGCTGAAGAGGTCTTCGTCGGTGCCACCGATGTCGAGCCGGACCAGGTTCAGATTGTTGGCGCGGGTGACGCCCGCATCCTGGAGATCACCTCCGAGAGCCTCAACGACACCCAAATCGCAGAGGCACGCCTCGCACTCAACGATGCTTTTGAGCCGGTCGACGAGCTCGGTCAACCCTCAGCGGATGCTATCGGTGATTCCACCGTGTCCGAATCGTGGGGTTCATCGATCACCGAACAGATGCTGAAGGCTGCGGCGGTGTTCCTCGTCGTGGTCTTCATCTACATCATGTTCCGGTTCTCCCGGGACATGGCGATCGCGGCCGTCGGAACTCTCTTCATTGACGGCATCGTGATCATGGGCATCTACTCGCTTCTGGGACTGCAGGTCAGCCCGGCGACGATCATCGGTCTGCTGACGGTGCTGTCGTTCTCGCTGTACGACACGGTGGTGGTCTTCGACAAGGTCGAGGAGAACACCTCAGGGTTTGAACACTCAACACGACGTACTTACGCCGAACAAGTGAACCTCGCGGTCAACCAGACCATTATGAGATCCATCAACACCACAGTGTCGACCCTGTTGCCGATCTTCGCGCTTCTGGTCATCGCTGTGTGGGCACTGGGTGTCGGAAACCTGGCGGACCTCGCGATCATTCAGTTCATCGGTGCGATCCAGGGAACGATCTCCTCGATCTTCCTGGCTGCTCCTGTCCTGGTGTGGATTAAGCGGCTGCAGAAGAAGTACACGGACCACGACCGTGAGGTTGAGCGTGCCCGTACCGGTAAGTCCGAGGAGCCGGAGGATCTTGACCGTGAGCCGGAGAAGGCTACCGAGCCTGCTCCCGCTGAGCGATACGACGGTCCGTTGACGTGGCGTCCAGGGTCCAACTGATCGACGGGTATCGTTAAGGAACACCCAAGATTCTGGAGGTATCCGTGACGTTCAGCACCGCACAAGAGGCCCTTTCGGGCCTCACCAGGTTTGTCGAAGATTTCCCTGTTGAGGGGGTTCTTTTCGAGGACCTCACACCGGTGCTCGCGGATCCAGTCGGGCTGAAACTCCTCGTCGACGATCTGGCGGACGCCTGCCGACGTTTCGATGCGGACATCATTGCTGGCCTCGACGCCCGCGGTTTCCTGCTTGGCTCAGCCATCGCTTACGCCAATGGACAGGGAATTCTCGCGGTTCGCAAGGCCGGCAAGCTGCCGCCTCCGGTCCATAACGCTACCTACGAACTCGAATACGGCTCTGCTGCTCTGGAAGTCCCGGCATCGGGAATTGAGCTCAGTGGACGCCGTGTTGTTCTCGTTGATGACGTTCTGGCCACCGGAGGCACCCTCTGCGCAGCACGTCAGCTGCTAGAGGACTGCGGAGCCGAGATTGTCGGCGTGGCTGTGGTACTTCAGGTCCCGGACCTGAATGGGCATGAACGTTTCAGTGACCTCCCGATTCACGTTGTCAATGGAGGTTCCCAGTGAGTCCTGAACGATCAGCCCGTAGATACGGCGCACGACTCGCACGAAGCCTGACCGGGTCCAGGACTCGGACCAATCCAGTACTGGATCCGCTGATCGCGATCCACCGGGAAGTTCACCCACGGGCTGATCTCTCTCAACTGGAGCACGCCTACGCCGTCGCCGAGCGGCTGCACGAGGGCGTGAAGCGCAAGTCCGGTGAGCCGTACATCACTCATCCGCTTGCCGTCGCGACCATCGCTGCGGAAATCGGCATGGACACCACCACCCTCATCGCTGCGCTGCTGCACGACACGGTGGAGGACACTGACTATTCCCTCGATGACCTGACCCGTGAATTTGGGCCCGAAGTGGCCCGACTCGTCGACGGAGTGACCAAGCTCGACAAGGTAGCACTCGGCTCTGCGGCAGAGGCAGAGACGGTCCGCAAGATGGTCGTCGCTATGTCTGAGGATCCCCGAGTCCTCGTCATTAAGGTCTGCGACCGCCTGCACAACATGCGCACCATGCGCTTCCTGCCGCCGGAGAAGCAGGCCAAGAAGGCACGCGAAACCCTTGAGGTCATCGCGCCGCTGGCACACCGCCTCGGCATGGCGAGTGTGAAGTGGGAGCTCGAGGACCTCTCCTTCGCTATCCTGCATCCGAAGAAGTACCAAGAGCTGGTGCGACTAGTCGCTGATCGGGCGCCGCAACGCGATAAGTACCTCAAGGAAATTCGCACGCAGATCCTTGCGGACCTGCGCATGCAGCACATCGACGCCGAAGTGCAGGGTCGACCCAAGCACTACTGGTCAATCCACCAGAAAATGATCGTCCGCGGGCATGAGTTCGATGAGATCTTTGACCTCATTGGTATCCGAGTCCTCGTAAACACGGTGAAGGATTGCTACGCCGCCATGGGCGCGGTGCACTCGCTGTATCAGCCGATGCCCGGTCGTTTTAAGGACTACATCTCCTCACCGCGTTTCGGTGTCTATCAGTCCCTGCACACGACGGTGATTGGCCCCGGTGGCAAGCCTCTTGAAGTACAGATCCGTACTCACGAGATGCACTACAACGCCGAATACGGCATTGCCGCTCACTGGCGCTACAAGGAAACCAAGGGATCCCACAAGGGCAAGTCCACCGAGGTCGACCAGATGGCGTGGATGCGCCAGCTCCTGGACTGGCAGCGCGAGGCTGCGGATCCGAACGAGTTCCTCGACTCGCTGCGGTATGACTTGGCCTCCACCGAGATCTTCGTCTTCACGCCTAAGGGCGACGTGATCACTTTGCCGACCGACGCAACACCCGTCGACTTCGCATATGCAGTTCACACCGAGGTCGGGCACCGCTGCATTGGCGCAAAGGTTAACGGAAAGCTCGTTGCTCTTGAGTCTCCGCTCAAGACAGGCGACCGGGTCGAGGTATTTACCTCCAAGGACTCCATGTCCGGTCCCTCGAAGGATTGGGAGGGCTTCGTCAGGTCGCCCCGTGCCAAGACGAACATTCGCCAGTGGTTCGCGAAGGAGCGTCGTGAAGAGGCGCTGGAGACCGGCCGTGACGCACTCGCCGCTGAGATCCAGCGCGGTGGTCTGCCGATGCACCGTTTGTTCACTCCGGAGTCGATGAAGTCCATCGCCAATGAGCTGAACTACCCAGACGTCGATTCGCTATACAAGGCGATCGGCGAAGGCAGGGTCAAGCCTGGTCACGTGACAAACCGTCTGATGGCACAGTTCACCTCGCGGGACGACGCCGAGGACCAGCTCGCCGAGCGGACTCCGCCGTCTCGCTTGCAGCCTCCGACAGTAACCAACCGCGCCGATGGCGCCGGTGTTCTGGTCGAGGGCTCCACCGACATGATGGCGAAGCTTGCCAAGTGCTGTACTCCTGTTCCCGGCGACAAGATCTTCGGGTTCGTTACCCGAGGTGGCGGAGTGTCGGTGCACCGTGAGGATTGCACCAACGCCGCGAAGCTCAAGGAAGAGACTCACCGGCTCGTGGAAGTGCAGTGGCTCAAGGATGCGGTCGGCGCGGTCTTCACCGTCACCATCCAGATCGAGGCGCTGGACCGCCACGGACTTCTCTCTGAGATCACTCGACTGATCTCGGACCAAAAGGTGTCGATCATTTCCACGTCCTCGCACACGGCCGAGGACCGGGTGGCCGTTATGCGGTTCACCTTTGAAGTCTCCGACACCAAGCAGATGGGTTACATCATCTCGGTGCTGAGGAGCATCGAAGGCGTCTACGACGTCTTCCGAGTGACCGGTGCGGCGTAGAAGTAGTGGGACGCTGACGGCGTCGTAAAGCGCTGTCAGCTTTTCCAGCCCAGCAGAAAACCCCCGTCCGAAAACGGACGGGGGTTGAACTGTCCCCGACTAACTAACGGAGGCCGACTCGATGGTGACCTCTTCTGCCGGAGTGCCGTCGGTGGCGCCCATGCTCGGAACAACTCCGTTGTCCGCGATGGTTTCCACGGTACTGATACCCTCATCGGTCATCATGCCGAGGAGCGTGTAGGCCGGCGGCAGAGCGCCGTCAGCCCAGTTGAGGAAAAATTGGGAACCGTTGGTGTCCGGACCCGAGTTCGCCATAGCGATGGAGCCACGCGGGTAAACGACGTTTGAGGACTCATCAACGTCGCCGACCGGCCACTCGTCAGGGAAAGTGAAGCCCGGTCCGCCGGAACCGGTGCCGCTCGGATCGCCACACTGCAGCACGTTCAGGCCACCGCCGGTGACACGGTGGCAGACGGTGTCGTTGTAGTAACCCTCGTCAGCGAGATGAGAAATCGCATTGACGGCACAGGGGGAGACCTCGCGGTCCAGCTCCATCGGAATATCTCCGAAGTTCGTGCTCAGGGTCACGGTGACCATGCCACGCGCCGGCACGTCCTCGCTTGAAGGAGCGGAAACTTCCTTAGCCGCTGCGGCACCTGCAGGGTACTCACACGTGACGGTCTCTGGGAGCTCCTCGTCACGAGTCATCGGCAGAGGCTCGCCGGAGACCGGCTCAGCTGCGAGAGGGGTGATCTCCTGCTCATTGTTCGTTTCTTCAGCAGCATTAACCGAGTTCTCATCGCCACCGGTAGTGGTCAGGAACCAGATGCCGCCGACGATCACCGTGAGAATGACCAGCGTAGCCAGGACGACACCCAGCGGCTGAAGCTTCTCTGACCGGTCCCGGCGGGACAATGACTTGTCGAGATTCTTCATCGCCTCTTGGCGACGCTGTTGATTATCAGCCACGTGTGTCTGCCTTTCTCACTGCTGTACGGATACCGATGGTCCATTATGCCTGCCCGCGTCTCGCGCGTGTACCGAGTGTTCGGAAAGCTGAGGCGGCGACGACGGTTAACACGAAACCCACAGGAGTGAACAGTGTTCCGTGGCAGGGTGGAGCCCGAACATTTGGTAATGTTTGGCCGAGCAAAACTTCACCGTCCCGGATGGTTCACTTGGCGCATGCGCTGGGAAAACACTCCGGGGACTTGACTCGCGTCAACCCGTGCCAAATCGGCACCGGCCACCGGCCCATATGGACCGGCGGTTGTCAGGGTCAGAAAACCTACAAGGAGGCACCACCATGTCTATGGAGATCTTCGGTTTCCCCGCCGGCCCGCTGGAGACCAACTGCTACATCGCCACGGGATTTTCCGGGGAAGGCGAGGGGGACACCCGTTCCTGCGTCATCATCGACCCGGGCATGGGAGCAGCTGAGTGGATCCTGCAGACCTTGGAGGCGAAGGACTTGAAGCCGGAGGCGATTCTCCTGACTCATGGTCACATCGACCACACGCGTGATGTCACGATCGTCCAGAAGGAATATGAACTCCCGATCTACGTGAACTCGCACGACCGGTTCATGCTCGACAACCCGCTCATCGGGGCCGGCCTCAGCCTTGGTGCGATGTTCCAGGTTTCGGAGATGGAAATCCCCACCGACCTCCACGACCTAGAGGACGGTGACGAGGTCAAGTTTGGTGGACTGGCTTTCCAGGTGATCCACGCTCCCGGCCATTCTCCCGGCTGCGTCATGCTGCGAACCACTGATGGCGGGGACGAAGTCGTTTTCTCCGGCGACGTTCTGTTTGCCGGCTCCATTGGCCGCACCGACCTGCCAGGCTCGAATCCGGAGGACATGATGCGTTCCTTGCGTGAGCGTGTACTTCCGCTCGATGATGAGCTGACGATCCTCCCGGGCCATGGCCCGACCTCCACCATCGGCCAAGAGCGTAGGTCCAACCCGTTCCTGGCCCAGGTCAAGTAGCCCGGTAGTATCAGGCTGGTGACCGAGCAGAAGAAGCAGAAGTTCCAGCCGTTCTCCGCCCCTAAGGGAGTCCCGGACTACGTCCCGCCGGTGTCCCGCGAGTTCCAAGCCGTGCGTGACACGATGCAGGAGCGCGCGCATCGTGCGGGCTACGAGCATATTGAGCTGCCGATCTTCGAAGAGACCGGCCTCTTCGCACGGGGCGTCGGCGAGTCCACTGATGTGGTCTCGAAGGAGATGTACACCTTCGCGGATCGCGGTGGTCGTTCGGTGACGTTGCGCCCGGAAGGCACCGCTGGAGTCATGCGGTCGGTAATCGAGAACAGCCTCGACCGTGGCCAGCTTCCGATGAAGCTTGTCTACGCTGGCCCCTTTTTCCGCTATGAGCGTCCGCAGGCGGGCCGCTATCGTCAGCTGCAGCAGGTCGGTGTTGAGGCAATTGGTGTCGACGACCCGGCTCTTGACGCTGAGGTCATTGCGCTGGCAGACGCCTCATTCCGTTCGATCGGACTCACTGGCTTCCGTCTTGAACTGACTTCGCTTGGCGACGCCAACTGCCGTCCTGCATACCGCGAGGCGCTCCAGGAGTTCCTCTTCAAGCTTCCGCTTGATGAGGAGACCCGTCGCCGCGCCGAGATCAATCCTCTTCGCGTGCTCGATGACAAGCGACCCGAGGTCAGGGAAATGACCGCGGACGCTCCGCTCATGCTCGACTATCTCGACGAGGAATGCCGTACTCACTTCGAGACGGTTACCGGGCTTCTTGACGATATGGGTGTTCCTTACGAGATCAACCCCCGTATGGTCCGTGGCCTTGACTACTACACCAAGACCTGTTTCGAGTTCGTCCACGACGGACTGGGCGCACAGTCCGGTATCGGTGGCGGTGGCCGTTACGACGGCCTCATGGCTCAGCTCGGTGGCCAGGAACTGTCCGGCATCGGCTACGGACTAGGTGTCGACCGCGCTCTGCTGGCACTGGAAGTAGAGAAGAAGCAGGCGTCCGACGGCCGCCGTGTCGACGTCTACGGCGTTGCCCTCGGAGCCGAGGCAGCCCGCCGTATGGCAGTTCTGATCAACGACCTCCGCAATGCTGGTGTGCGCGCTGACATGTCCTACGGCGGCCGTGGACTCAAGGGCGCCATGAAGGGCGCTGACCGCGCCGGCGCCCGCTACGCCTTGGTCCTCGGTGAAGCCGAACTGGAGTCCGGCGAAGTCCAGCTCCGTGACCTTCAGGCGCGCGAGCAGCGTGCAGTGTCGCTGGATTCGGTAGTCTCGGAGCTCGTTTCCAGCATCTGAGTTGTATTAGCGGGCGGTCGGCTGCTACTGAGCACCCGCCGCACGCAGCGTGGCGATGTCCAACTTTCCCATCGTCATCATTGCTGCGTAGCCCTCGGGACTGAGTTCTTCTTCGGACCACCCAAATGGTCCTACCTGCCAGGAGACCCCGTACGCATCCTGGCACCATCCGCATTGTTCGGCTTCGGGCACCGTAGAGAGCACCTCCCAGTACTTGTCGATCTCCGCTTGGTCCTCACACCCCACCATCAGGGAGAGACCGGGCGTAAATGTGAACTGCTGCTCAACTGCTGAGTCCATTGCTGTGAACCACTGTCCGTCGAGCTGGAAATCCGTGAACATCACTGAACCTGGCACCGCAGGTCCGGCCTCCTGGTCGTAGGTGATGAGAGCGCCACGGCGGGAGTTGTTGAACAGCGAGATCCAGGTCTCCGTGGCCTCCTCGGCCTTGTTCTGCTGGGGCCCTCCGAAAAGGAACGACGGGACGATCGCCGGTCGTTCTGCGCCATCGGCATCAGTGAGCATCAGTTGCCACGTGACACCGAACCGGTCAGCGACCCAGGCGTACCAGGGGCTGTGTGGGTATTCGTCGAGAGCCATGAGCTCAGATCCGCCATCGGCGAGGAGCGCGTCGTGGACTTCGTTGAGGTACGCCTTGGCCTCGTCCACGCCGCCGTACATGAGCGGATCGAAATTCACGAGGAAACTGATTGATGGTGTCGGCCGGAATTCATCACCGGAATTGATGAAATTGAGACGGAGGCCGTGGACCTCGATGTCAATCGTCATCGGCAGGCCTGCCATGTGCTTCTGGAAATCTAGAAGGCCCTCGGTGGGGTAGGTGGTCCTTGCGAGCTCACGGGCATCGCGGAAAACACCGACATAGAAGTCAGCTGCTTCCGTGGCATCCCCGTTGCACCAGATGGCTGGGATGATCTTTTGCATAGCAAAATTATACGGCTACCGGGAAGTATTCGGTACAGATTATTTCCAGCCGCGGTCGATGAGAGAGCGGAGGATGTCGATATCGACGTCGTCAAGCGAATTCACGTACACACATGCGACGCTCTCCTTGTGCTTGCCTAGCCGCGGAAGCAGTTCCGCATCCTGCACCCCATACAGGACCAAAGAGGCCTTTCGCGGGCTGAACCCTACGCGGAACGTCTCGCCAGTCTTGCCCTGGGCGAGTGCGTATTCGGTGCTTCCGAAGCCGATCATTGAGGGGCCCCACATGATTCCGGGCTCGCCGCAGACATCCTCGAACATTTGCAACAGGAGTAGGCCCTCGCGCGCTCGGCGCTCAGACAACGTGGCGATGTAGTCAGCGGGGGAGACGTTGCTAGGAGTGCTGCCGGGAGAGATCGTGCTTCCCGACGCCCTCTTCTTCACCGGCGCCACCGCAGCAGGGGCATTGAGCAAAGTCATCCCGAGATCGCTCAGGAGCGAATTGAGAATGGCGCCGGCTTTCGGACCTACGCCGTGAAGCTTGGCGAGTGTCTTCCAGTCGGCGCCGTCGAAGGCTCCAAGGGTCCCGTACCCGTGCTCGGCGAGTGCCCGACGGGCCGGATTGGACAGACCGGGCACATCACCGATCTGAGTGTCGGAGGAAAGTTCCTGGTCCATGTATCCAGGATAGCGGCGAAAACTACTTGTCGTTCTCCGCATTGCGGCGCTCTTCGCGCTCTTCTGGAGTGTCGCCCCAACCATCGTGGTCGTCGTCGGTGACATTGACGCCCTTGCGGAAGGAGTCGTGCGTGAGCTCCTGGTCAAGCTGCGGGGCAAGCTTACCGGTGTTGAACATGAGGTTCAGCAGGATCGCAGCCACAGAGCCGATGACGATGCCTGAGCCGAGGAAGGTCTGTGACCAGGCGGGCATGGAGGAGAAGAGGTCCGGGGACACCGCCGGCAGTAGACCGAGGGCCAGGGGAACGGCGACGACAATCAGGTTTGACTCGGTGAACTTCACCTTCGTCAACGTGCGGACGCCGGATGCCGCGACCATGCCGAACAGCGCCAGGCCCGCGCCACCGAGAACCGGAGCAGGGATAGCGGCGACGAGGGCTGCGGTTTTCGGAAGGAGACCGAGGATGATCAGCATGCCGCCGGCCGCAGCGGTGACCCAACGGGACTTCACGCGGGTGAGGGACAAGACGCCAATGTTCTGAGCGAACACGGTGTATTGGAAGGTATTGAAGATGCCGCCGAGGACGGTGGCCGCACCATCTGCGCGGAGGGTATCCGCGACGCGACGGTCATCAACCTTGGAGTCGGTGATTTCACCAATCGCGAGGACGTCACCGGTCGACTCGACCATCGTCACCAGCGAGACGATGCACATCGCCAGAACGGCAGCGAAAATGAATTCAGGAGCGCCAAAGTAGAACGGCGTAGTGATTCCGATGATCGGGGAGTCTTGAGTGGTGGTCCAGTCGACCATGCCCAACGGAATGCAGACGAGAAGTCCGACTAGCAGTCCTACGAGGATAGCGATACGGGAGAGCCAGGCCGGGCCCCAGCGCTCAATGAGCAAGATCAGGAGAAGTACGAAGGCTGCGATGCCGATGTTGCGGGGCAGTCCGTACTCGTCGGAGCCAGCCAGCTCTGCGCCGCCACCGATCCAGTCAGCGGCCACTGGCATCAGGGAGGTTCCGATGATCAGGAGGACGGTGCCGGTGACCAGCGGCGGGAAAAGCTTCAGCAGTGACGCGAAGAGCGGCGCGAACAGGATCATGAAGATGCCCGATGCGATGACCGAACCGTAGATCGCCGGTACGCCGTACGTGGAACCGATCGTCACCATCGGGATTGCCGCTGCGAACGTACAGCCCTGAATCAATGGGAGCCTGACGCCGAATCGCCAGATACCGATCGACTGGACGATCGTCGCGATTCCCGCAACAAACAGATCTGCGGCGATCAGGTGCGGGATATCCGACGGATTCATCCTGCCGGCGTCGACGAGGGCCCATCCAACGAAGAGGGGCACAGCGATGGCGCCGGCATAGGCGGCCAGCACATGCTGGAAGCCTAGAAGAAGTAGTTTCGCGTGACCGGGATACTCGTCAACCGGATGCACATTTTGCCGGGAGGAAGTGGCGACTGAATTCACGGAATGAGAATAGAGGTCAGTTCAATTCACATACAATTCTCAGTTCGGATTAACCGATCTGCCCACATGAGGCCATGGAGCCAGATCGGTAGCCGCTGAGGAAGGCGTCGACACGCTGCTGCGACGAGCCATGGGTCCACGAATCAGGGTTGACCTGCTGTCCGGCTTGCTGCTGAATGTGGTCATCGCCGATAGCTCGTGCAGTCTGAATAGCGTCTGCCACCTGCTGATCTGTCAACGGTTCTAAAATTGCGTCAGGGCCCTCGTCGGCAAAATGGGCCCAAATTCCGGCGTAGCAGTCGGCCTGAGTTTCGATCTTGACCGCGTTCGAATCTTCGCCTGGATTGTTGTAATCGGACAGCCCTAAGGTGCCTTCCAAGTTCTGCAGATGGTGACCAAACTCATGTGCCACGACGTACTGCTGTGCCAGCGGGCCGCTACCTCCGCCCATCTGGACAAGTGTGTCAAAGAAGGTCGTGTCGAAGTACGCGGTTTGATCGGACGGGCAGTAGAAGGGGCCAGTGGCGGAAGTTGCTCGTCCACATCCGCTGGAGACCTGGCCGGAAAACAGCATGATCTCCGGAGGCGTGTAGCGAATGCCTGCCTGCTCTGGGAGTTGGCCCTCCCACACGCGATCCAAGGAGATTCCGGTGAACTCCACGCGGCAGTCGGTGTACTCGTTGGCGTCGGCGCCAGTTCGACAGTGTTCCAAACCGCCGTCGCCCTCGCCTTGTTCGATTGCAGGCTGGTCGCTCTGCTGGAGGCCCAGGATCTCTGCTGGATTTCCACCGAGCAGTAGAAATAGCCCAATAAGGACGATGCCGCCGAGGCCACCGCCGACCGCGATTCCGGTGCGACCACCACCGGAGGAGCGACGGGCGCGGTCGCCGCCCTTTTGAAAGTCCGACTTAAACGTCATACCTGCAATTTTGACACAGCTTCTGGGCCTACCGGCCACAACCCACCTTCGGTGGGTACACTTGGTTGGTTGAATGTCGGCTACCCGTAGCCGACCCCTGTATAGACACGAACCTTTGGAAGGACACGCAGTGCTGCGTACGCATCTCGCCGGCGAACTCCGGGCGGATCAGGCCGGACAGTCCGTAACCCTCACCGGATGGGTGGCCCGCCGCCGTGACCACGGTGGAGTCATCTTCGTCGATCTGCGCGACCGTTCCGGTCTCGCCCAGGTTGTCTTCCGCGAGTCGGATGTCGCTGAATTGGCGCACTCCCTGCGCAGCGAGTACGTCATCCGTGTCACGGGTGTCGTGGAACTTCGTCCGGAAGGTTCGGAGAACCCGAACTTGGATTCGGGCGCTATCGAGCTCAACGTCACCGAGCTGGAGATCCTGAACTCTTCCGAGGCTCTGCCGTTCCAGCTGGACGACCAGTCCTCCTCGAACGAGGTTGGCGAAGAGACCCGCCTGAAGTACCGCTACCTGGACCTGCGCCGTGAAGGCCCGGCCAAGGCGCTGCGTCTGCGCTCGAAGGTCAACAAGGCTGCCCGTGAGGTCCTTGATTCCAACGACTTCACCGAGATCGAAACCCCGACCCTGACCCGCTCCACTCCGGAAGGTGCTCGTGACTTCCTGGTGCCGGCACGTCTGCGTCCGGGCACCTTCTACGCCCTGCCGCAGTCCCCGCAGCTGTTCAAGCAGCTGCTGATGGTCTCGGGTATGGAGCGCTACTACCAGATTGCTCGTTGCTACCGCGATGAGGATTTCCGTGCTGATCGTCAGCCGGAGTTCACCCAGCTCGACGTCGAGATGAGCTTCGTCGACCAGGAGGACGTTATCGCTCTAGCCGAGCAGGTCCTGACCGCAGTGTGGGCCACCGCTGGCATCGAAGTGCAGACGCCGTTCCCGCGCATGACCTACCACCAGGCCATGGAGAAGTACGGCTCTGACAAGCCGGATCTGCGCTTCGACATCCCGCTGGTCGAGTGCACCGAGTTCTTTGAGAACACCTCCTTCCGCGTGTTCAAAAACGAGTACGTCGGCGCCGTTGTCATGGAAGGTGGTGCTTCCCAGCCGCGTCGTCAGCTCGACGCATGGCAGGAGTGGGCACGCCAGCGTGGCGCCAAGGGCCTCGCTTACATCCTCGTCGGTGAAGACGGCGAGCTCGGCGGCCCGGTGGCCAAGAACATCACCGACGCCGAGCGCGAGGGCATTGCCGCCCACGTCGGCGCTAAGCCGGGCGACTGCATCTTCTTCGCAGCTGGCGATACCCGGAGCTCCCGTGCACTGCTTGGCGCCGCCCGCGGTGCCATCGCGGAGAAGCTCGGACTCATCGACCCGAACGCCTGGGCCTTCACCTGGGTCGTCGACGCTCCGATGTTCGAGCCCGCCGCAGACGCAACCGCCTCCGGCGATGTGGCACTGGGCCACTCTGCCTGGACTGCTGTGCACCACGCATTCACCTCCCCGAAGCCGGAGCACCTGGACGACTTCGACACCAACCCGGGTGATGCCCTGGCCTACGCCTACGACATCGTCTGCAACGGCAACGAGATCGGTGGCGGTTCCATCCGTATCCACCAGCGTGACGTTCAGGAGCGCGTGTTCAAGGTCATGGGCATCGAGGATGAGGAAGCCCAGGAGAAGTTCGGCTTCCTCCTGGAGGCTTTCGCATTCGGTGCCCCGCCGCACGGCGGAATCGCCTTCGGTTGGGACCGCATCGTGTCCCTCCTCGCCGGCGCGGATTCCATCCGTGAAGTCATTGCATTCCCCAAGTCCGGTGGCGGAGTCGACCCGTTGACCGACGCTCCGGCGGCTATCACGCCGCAGCAGCGCCGCGAAGCAGGCCTCGACTTCAAGCCCAAGAAGCCCGAACCCAAGAAGAACTGAGTCCCATGGACCAACACCACAACGAGATCCTGAAGTCAGCGGAGGAGCTGCTCGCCGCCCGGTTTGGCGGTGACCAGCAGTTGTCTCACCCGGAAGATTTGGGTGGGTCCGGTTTCGCGACCGTCCTTCGCTTCCGCGTCGCTCACAACCCGTTCCTGACGGAGCGTTCCGTTGTGGTGAAGCAGATGCCGGAGTCCTCGGCGACCGGGGTCGACCCGTCGTTGCTTCGCGAAATCGTGGCGTATCAGTTCACCACTTCATTGTCCGACGACGTACGTCCCGGACCAGTGTTGTTGGCCTATGACGTCGATAAGCGCCTTCTCGTCATCTCCGACCTCGGCGATGCGCACACCTTCGCTAGCCTCCTTGCGGAAAATGAGCGCGAGACTGACCGCATGCCGGTTGTGCGTTCGCTGGGCAAGGCCCTCGGCATGATGCACGAGGGATCGGCGATGCGTGAGGAGGACTTCAATACCCTCCTGCGTCGTCTGTGGTCCAAGCACCGTCACGACCCAGAGGTCGCTGGTGAACGTGACCGCGGGATCATCCGGTCTATCAACCTCGGCGTCGATCTGCTTGAGGCACTGGGCGTTCCAGTGTCCGATGGCGTTCGCAAGGCTGCTGCTGAGGCAGCCCGGCGAAATGCCTCCGGCTACCACCGTGCGTTCACTCCGTTTGATCTGAGCCCGGACAACATTTTGATGACCTCTCGGGTCCATTTCTTGGATTATGAGTGGGCTGGTTTCCGTGATGTCGCGTTCGACGTTGCGAGCGTATGCGCCGGTTTCCCGATGTTCCCGTTCACCGCTCCGCTTGACCGCGATGAGGCTCGGGTCTTCATTGACACCTGGCACGCAGAGGTCCGCCGCACCTGGCCGGATCTTGGTGAAGGCGACAACCTACAGCGACGGATCACCGTTGCTCTGCTTGGTTGGCTCCTCATTTCGGCTGCGGCGGTGCACTCCGGTTCCGCCGAAGCAATCCTCAGCATTGATGCAGATGCGCCGATTGACCCTGAGGTCGGTATCGGTGGAGGCCCGCGTGAGCGTGCAGACCTGGCGCAGACCGCCCGGGTGCTGTCGCAGTTCGCAGCCGACTGTGCCGATGGAACCTTTGACGGTCTGGTCGAGTTGGCAGAGGGCGTGGTGGCCCTGGTGTCGGAGGACTGACCGTCATGGAGGATGGTCTCTTCGACGACGACACTCAAGAGGAGCCGGACTACTTTCGTCCGGGCGCGCACGCACCACTTGCTGTCCGGATGCGTCCGCGGACGCTGGAGGAGGTCGCCGGGCAAGAGCACTTGCTCGGACCGGGCACTCCGCTCCGGAGGCTCGTCGAAGGGGGAGGGGATACCTCGGTCATCCTCTTTGGACCGCCGGGCACCGGCAAGACCACGCTGGCGAGTCTGATCTCGACCTCTACCGGCCGTGAGTTTGAGGCGCTGTCGGCGCTGAACTCCGGCGTGAAGGAGGTCCGAGAGGTCATCGAGCGAGCCAAGCGCAGGCTCGTCCGCGAGGGCATCCAAACTGTCCTCTTCATCGATGAGGTCCACCGCTTCAGTAAGAATCAGCAGGATGCGCTGCTCGGCGCCGTGGAGAACCGTACGGTTCTCCTCGTCGCAGCGACCACGGAGAATCCATCGTTCTCCGTGGTGTCGCCACTGTTGTCTCGGTCGCTGTTATTGCAGCTCGAGCCGCTTTCCGACGTCGATGTCGAAGCCCTCATCACTCGCGCTGCAACAGACACCCGAGGTTTGGCGGGCCGGATCTCCTTGACTGAAGATGGCCTGGCGACATTGGTGTCGCTGTCTGCTGGTGATGCTCGCCGCGCCTTGACGTATCTGGAGGCCTCTGCCGAGGGAATTCCTGATGGCGGCGAACTGGACACCGACGTGGTCCGAACCTCCGTCAATCGGGCTGCCGTTCGTTACGACCGCGATGGTGATCAGCACTACGACATCACTTCGGCCTTCATCAAGTCCGTACGTGGCTCTGACGTTGATGCTGCGCTGCACTACCTGGCGCGGATGATCGAAGGTGGGGAAGACCCTCGTTTCATCGCTCGGCGCATCGTAATCCTTGCCAGCGAGGACATCGGGATGGCTGACCCGACGGCATTGCAGACTGCAGTAGCAGCTGCCCAGGCGGTCCAGTTGATCGGCATGCCCGAGGGGCAGTTGACCCTCGCCCAAGCAGTGATTCACCTGTCCACGGCGCCAAAATCCAATTCGGTGACCACCGCCATTGCCGCAGCCCGCGCCGATGTCAGGGACGGAAAAGCAGGTGCGGTTCCCACCCATCTTCGCGACGGTCACTACGCCGGAGCTAAGAAAATCGGGAACTCCGTGGGGTACCAGTACCCGCATGACGATTCCCGTGGAGTGCTGTCGCAACAGTATCCACCGGAAGAGCTCATCGACCGCGACTATTACGAGCCGACCTCCCACGGGCGGGAGAAGGACATCGGCGGCTACCTCGGTCGCCTACGCCGGATAGTCCGGGGGTTCCGTCGGGGAGTATGATGGCGTGGTCATCCAATAGATCGGAAATGAGGGACCCACCGCCGTGCAGACGCATGAGATTCGCCAGCGCTTCCTGAACCACTTCACGGATTCGGGCCACACCGAGGTGCCCAGTGCATCCCTAGTGCTCGATGATCCGAACCTGCTGTTCGTGAACGCCGGCATGGTCCCGTTCAAGCCTTACTTCCTCGGCCAGGAGACGCCGGACTACTCCAAGGCCACGTCCATCCAGAAGTGTGTACGCACCCTCGATATCGAGGAGGTGGGAATCACCACCCGCCACAACACTTTCTTCCAGATGGCCGGCAATTTCTCCTTTGGCGCTTACTTCAAGGAAGGCGCAATCACTCAGGCATGGTCGTTGCTGACAGGTTCCGTCGACGACGGTGGATTCGGCATTGATCCGGAAAAGCTCTGGGTCACTGTCTTCCTCGATGACGATGAGGCTCATAACATCTGGGCGAACATCGTCGGTGTCCCCGAAGAGCGCATTCAGCGCCGCGACGGCAACGACAACTACTGGGACATGGGTGTGCCCGGTCCCTGTGGTCCCTGCTCGGAGATCTTCTACGATCGTGGCCCGGAGTACGGCATCGAGGGTGGTCCGGTCGCTGACGAGGACCGCTACATCGAAATCTGGAACCTCGTGTTCATGCAGTACATCCGTGGTGAGCAGAGCCCGAAGTACGGCCACAAGCCAATCGGCGAGCTGCCGCAGAAGAATATCGATACCGGTATGGGCATCGAGCGCGTCGCGTTCCTGCTGCAGGGCGTGGAGAATGTCTACGAGACCGACCTGCTGCGTCCGGTGATCGATGAGGCTGAGCGCCTTACCGGTGCCACCTACGGTGCAGATGGCAAGGACGACATCCGTTTCCGCGTCATCGCGGACCACTCTCGCACCGGCCTGATGCTGATGCTCGACGGTGTAGCTCCGTCCAACGAGGGCCGTGGCTACATCCTGCGCCGTCTGCTGCGCCGCGTGATCCGTTCTGCGCGTCTGCTCGGCGCTCAGGGGGAGACCCTCGAGAAGCTTCTCGACGTCGTCCACGAGACGATGACCCCGTCTTACCCGGAGATCACCGACAACTGGGACCGCATCCGTCGCAGTGCCGTTGCTGAGGAGCGCGCGTTCCTCAAGACTCTCGAGGCTGGCACCCGCCTGTTCGAGACCAAGGCAGAAGGCGCTACCACCCTGACTGGTGAAGACGCTTTCGCTCTGCACGACACCCACGGATTCCCGATCGACCTCACGATGGAGATGGCCAACGAAGCTGGCCTCACCGTCGACGAGGAGGGCTTCCGCGCCCTTATGACCGAGCAGCGTGAGCGTGCCAAGGCCGACAACCGCTCGAAGAAGAAGGACCACGGAGACCTCAGCGTCTACCGTCAGTTCATCGACGAGAACCCGACTGAGTTCACCGGATTCAGCCATTTGAGCGATGAGGCCAAGGTGATCGGCATTATTGCTGATCACGGATCTGCCGTGTCTGCTGTTGAAGGTGATGAGATCGAGCTGATCCTCGATCGCACGCCGATGTACGCGGAGTCCGGTGGACAGATGGCTGACCACGGTGTCATCACCACTGAGTCCGGTGCGACCATCCTGGTGACCGACGTGCAGAAGGCCGGCAAGAAGGTCTGGCTGCACAAGGGTCGCGTCGAGGTTGGCGAAGTCCGTGTTGGCGACCGCGCTGAGGCATCGGTCGACCACGCGTGGCGCCACCAGGCACGCCAGGCGCACTCTGCCACTCACCTCATCCACGGTGCATTGCGTGAGGTCCTTGGGCCGGAGACCGTCCAGGCAGGTTCCTTGAACCGCCCGGGTTACCTCCGATTCGACTTCCGCTACACTGACCCGCTGTCTGCCGATCAGGTCCGACGCATCGAGGAGATGGCCAACGAGGCCGTCGACTCCGATTGGGCAGTCAACACCACCGAAACCTCCCTGGATGAGGCCCGCGCAATGGGCGCGATGGCACTGTTCGGCGAGAATTACGGTGACCGAGTTCGCGTAGTGGAGATGGGTGGACCGTTCTCCATGGAGCTGTGTGGCGGCACTCATGTCGATCGCACCGCCCAGATCGGTCCGATCTCAGTGCTTGGTGAATCGTCCGTCGGCTCAGGTGCCCGCCGTATTGAGGCATATTCGGGCATGGACTCCTTCCGATACCTCAGCACCGAGCGTCTGCTCGCTGAGCGTCTGGCGACCGAGTTCAAGACCCCCTCTGCTGAGGTCCCGGACCGCATCGCAGCCTTGGCCGACAAGCTCAAGGCAACCGAGAAGCAGCTCGCAGATCTCAAGGCACAGCAGCTCCTCAACAATGTGTCGGCCCATCTGGACCAGGCCCGCGAGGTGGGAGATACCATCTTCCTCGGCTTGACCCTCCCGAGCGGCACCCAGGCGAAGGACATGCGAACTCTGGCTAATGACCTGCGAGCACGCTTTGGTGATCGTAAGGCTGTCATCGTGCTGCTCAGCACCGATGGCGGCAAGGTTCCCTTCGCCGTCGCAGTCAGCGACGCTGGTGTCGCAGCCGGTCTGCGCTCCGGTGACATTGTCTCCACGATGGGTCCGCTCATCGGCGGACGCGGTGGCGGAAAGCCGGAGCTGGCGCAGGGTTCGGGTTCGAACCCGGACGGACTGGATGCCGCTCTCGCGGCCGTCGAGGCTCACCTGGCCAATGGCTAAGCTCATCCCAGAGCGGCCAGGCGCCGATGATCCGGGCCGTGGCCGCCGCCTCGGAGTGGACGTCGGCGATGTCCGGGTAGGTGTTGCAATCTCTGATCCGGACGGGTTGCTCGCAACGCCGGTTGAGACCGTGGCTCGTGCCACCGGTCGCCGCGGGCCAGACGGCCCCGACATTGACCGGATGGTTGAGATCGCTGAAGAGAATGACGTCGTCGAGATCGTCGTCGGACTTCCCCTCATGCTTGACGGCACTGCCGGAACCTCCGCTCGGAAGGCTGCAGACGTTGCATTTCGGTTAAGCCGCCGTCTCGGTGTTCCTTCACGACTGTGCGATGAGCGCATGACGACGGTTACCGCATCCCGTCAGTTGACCGAAGCCGGTATCGATTCCCGCGGTGGTCGCAGCCGTATCGACCAGGCTGCAGCGGTTGCTATTTTGCAGAACTGGTTGGACATGCGGAAGCAGGATGTAACCGAAACGTGACAAAGCAACCAAGTTAGTACAGAATTAGTTAGTCCAGTTTTCGGTCCAAGGAGTCCCATTGAGTGGATCTACCCGCGTGCGTAACCGCCAGACGTCGGTCGCGATCAACGTAACTTCCATCATTCTCAGCCTGATGGTTGTTGTGGTCGTAGGCTTCGTCTGGGCTACCGGCGGTGCGGACCGTGACTACACCGGCGAGGGCAATGGCGACGTCGTCATGGTCAATGTTGCTGCCGGGGAATCTCTCTCGTCCTTGGCCGACCAGCTCGCAGGGGACGGAGTGGTCGCGTCCACATCCGCATTCTCCGGTGCTGCGTCGGGCCACCCGCGCGCCAACCAGCTCCAGCCGGGCTGGTACCGCTTGGAAAAGCGCATGTCCGCGGAGGCTGCCGTCAATGCCCTCCTGGATCCGACCCGTCAGGCCGGAACGGTTGACTTTCCTACCGGAATCCGTTTCGAGGACACCTATGTGGTCGGCTCGGATGATGTCCGCAAGGGCATCTTCACGATGATTTCCGAGGCGTCGTGCACCTCTGAAGAGGATTGCATCACCGTCGAAGATCTGCGTTCGACTGCAGGCACCGCTGACCTCAATGCCCTCGGTGTTCCGGAATGGGCCCGGGGTGAAGTTGGCGCGCGCGGTGATGACCCGCGTCGCTTGGAGGGGCTGATCACACCAGGCATCCACAGCTTTGATCCCTCTGCAGAGGCTGTTGAGATCCTCAATAGCCTCGTGTCTGACTCGGCTATGCAGTACGAGGAGACCGGAATTCTCCAGGCCTCCGAGAGGATTGGCCTGAGCCCCTACGAGATCATCGTCTCCGCGTCGATGATCCAGATGGAGGCCCATCAGCAGGACTTCGCAAAGGTCTCCCGAGTCATTCTCAACCGCCTGGAAGAGCCGATGCGGATGCAGTTCGACTCCACTGTCAACTACGACCTTGAGGACCAAGAGGTAGCGACCACCGACGAGGACCGCGCCCGTGAAACGGCCTGGAACACCTACGCCATGGATGGGCTGCCAGCCACCCCGATTGCCTCGCCCTCCATCGAAGCTATCCAAGCGGTGGAGAACCCAGAAGAAGGCGCGTGGCTGTACTTCGTCACGATCGACCAGGAGGGTACGACCATCTTCACCGACAACTTTGACGACCACAATGCAGCCATCCAGCAGTCCATTGAGGGCGGCGTCTTGGACTCGAACCGATGATTACCCACCGCGCGTCCGTACTGGGCGATCCCATCGAGCACTCGAAGTCACCGTTGATCCACAACACCGGCTATCAAGCACTGGGCATGGATGACTGGGAGTACACAGCAATCCAGTGTCCCGAAGGTGACCTTCCCTCAATTGTGTCTGCGGCTGACGACTCCGTCGCCGGTTTTTCGGTCACGATGCCCGGAAAGTTCGACGCACTGAACTTCGCCGACGAAGTTACGGAGAGGGCCAGGCTGGTCGGATCCGCCAACACTCTCGTCCGCACTGAGACCGGTTGGCTCGCCGACAACACCGATGCCGACGGAGTTGCAGGCGCACTTCGTGAGGTTGGTGTCGAATCAGTCGCCGGAGGTACAGCGATCGTCGTGGGCGCTGGCGGCACTGCCCGCCCAGCGGTGTGGGCACTTGCGCAGGCCGGCATCACGCATTTGATCGTTGTGGCAAGGTCCGAACGCGCCTATAACCTTGAGCCGCTGGCCACCGAACTCGGGATGACCTTCCACTGGGTCCCTTTCACAGACCAGAACCTGGCGGATGTCGCAGGCACTGCTGAGGTACTGGTGTCGACTGTTCCGTCGGAAGGGCTCGTCGGATACAACGGCCAGTTGGCTCGAGCCAAACGGATTGTGGATGTCATCTACGATCCGTGGCCCACTCCGCTGGTTGAAGCAGCCCGACGTACCGACACTCCGGCCGTCGGTGGTCTGACGATGCTCCTGCACCAGGCCCTCGGTCAGTTTGAGCAGTTCACTGGTCGTACCGCTCCGGAGAAGGAAATGCGAGAGAAGCTCTTCGAACTCCTCTGAATTCCGTGAACTTTACGCTGCACTCCTAAGACCGCCGTTCTACGCTCCGACTATGGGGTGGGGGACGGCGGTTTTTCTAGTGTGGAGTGGTGCACTTAGTGTCCATGACGTCCGGCGGCGTCGGTTACCGGACGTGTGGACGATGGGTGGGGGCGTCGTCACGCTGATTGTCTCCATGGCAATGGGTGGAGCGCCCTGGGCGCTGCTTGGTGCAGCGCTGTGGTTCTCCTTGTACCTCGTAATGGGTATTGGCGGGGTCATCGGGGGCGGCGATGTGAAGTTTTCCATCGGGCTCGGCGCGTGGATTGGCTGGATGTGCGCTGAACATACCGTGTGGGCGGTTGTGATCGCGATCACTGTTGCTGCGCTGGTCAGTGCAATAATCGGCGTTTTGGCCCGCAGCCGGACCGTAGCCCACGGTCCCTCGATGCTGGCAGGAACTGTTGTCGCGGCATATTTCTTTGGCCCCGGAATCCCCTGGGAAGTGTTTGCATGATTGAATAGTCAGCATGCTTCGATGGACCACAGCAGGGGAATCTCACGGCCAGGCGCTTATCGCCATGATGGAAGGCACTCCGGCCGGCGTGCCACTAACCAGTGCGGAAGTGTCGCGCCAATTGGCTCGCCGCCGTCTCGGATATGGGCGCGGCGCGCGAATGAAGTTTGAGGCCGATGAGGTCACGCTTCTCTCAGGAGTTCGTCACGGAAGTGCCCTGGGTTCCCCGATTGCCATCATGGTCGGTAACACCGAGTGGCCAAAGTGGACTGAAGTTATGTCCGCTGACCCGATTGAAGATGACACCGAGGGAACCGCCCGTGGTGCAAAGCTCACCCGCCCTCGCCCAGGGCACGCCGACTTCAACGGAATGCTGAAGTACGACCACGACGATGCCCGCAATATCCTCGAGCGCTCCTCTGCCCGAGAGACCGCTGCCCGTGTCGCCGCGGCTACCATTGCCCGCTCGATTCTGCGCGAAACCCTCGGCGTCGAGATCGTCTCGCATGTCGTCTCCATTGGCGGTTCCACCCCGGATGAAGGCAAGATGCCGGAATTCTCGGACCAGGAGGCCATTGACGCATCGCCGGTGCGCGCCTTCACCAAGAACGCAGAAGACTCCATGATCGGTGAGATTGAGAAGGCAAAGCGCCAGGGCGACACTCTCGGTGGTGTCGTTGAGGTTATCGTCCACGGCTTGCCGGTTGGACTTGGCTCGCACATCTCCGGTGAAGAACGTCTGGACGCTCAGCTTGCTGGTGCGATCATGGGTATCCAGTCCGTCAAGGGCGTCGAAATCGGAGACGGCTTCCTCGAAGCACGTCGCCGTGGCACCGAAGCACACGACGAGATGGTTCGCATCGACGGCGAAGTTGACCGACTCACCAACCGTGCCGGCGGACTCGAAGGCGGCATGACCAACGGTCAGCCCCTAGTCGTGCGCGCCGCTATGAAGCCGATCTCCACCGTGCCCCGCGCGCTGAAGACCTTGGACATGGCGACCGGTGAGGCTGCGACCGCCATCCACCAGCGCTCCGACGTCTGTGCAGTTCCTGCCGGCGGCGTCGTCGCAGAAGCAATGGTTGCCCTGGTGCTTGCACGCTCGGTTCTGGAAAAGTTCGGGGGAGACAGCATCGGGGAGACCCGGCGCAACGTTGAGGGATACCTCGCGCAGATATCTGACCGTATGAATTGGGAGTAGAATGTGACCACCCCAACCGTGGTGCTCGTGGGCATGCCCGGTGCCGGAAAGTCCACCATTGGACGCCGCTTGTCACGCGCTTTGAACGAGCCTCTGACGGATTCCGATCACCTCATCGAAGAACTCGCGGGTAAGCCCTGCGGCCAGGTGTTCACCGACCTCGGCGAGACTCGATTCCGAGAGCTCGAGGCTGACGTAGTCGCCTCCGCCTTGGAAAGAGAAGGCATCGTGTCCCTGGGAGGCGGCTCCGTGATGAGCGAAGCCACTCGGAAGCGACTGCAGAGCCACACCGTCGTGTACTTAGAGATTTCCCTGGAAGAGGGAATCCGACGCACCTTGCGTGAGCAGGACCGCCCTGTGCTAGCTGCAGACGATCCCGTCGAGCACTACCGAGGGCTAATGGTCATACGTCATCCTCAGTTCGAGGAAGTAGCGACCTACCGGGTTAGTTCCGATGAGCGATCACCGCAACGTGTCGTCGCTGAAGTGCTGTCCTTCCTGGAGGCAGCCAACCTTGAGGAGAGGACCCTAACGTGATCGCGACCGACACCACGGATATCAGGGTGAGTGGACCGACCCCGTACACCGTCACGATCGGTTCTGGTCTGACTGATGGCATTGTCGACGCCGCCGCGCACGCGGGAGTCGTCGCGGTGATCCATCAGGGCAGCGTGGCTGATGCCGCCGACACAATCGTTGCGAAGCTTCGCGATCGAGGCGTTGACGCATTCGGACTCCAGGTACCGGATGCGGAAGCAGGAAAAACCCTTGCTGTCGCCGGTGATTGCTGGGAGAAGCTCGGTGAACATGGACTGGGACGTCGGGATGCTGTTGTTGCAGTTGGCGGTGGAGCCGCCACTGATCTCGGTGGATACGTAGCTGCTGCGTGGATGCGCGGCATCGACGTGGTTCAGGTGCCGACGACCCTGCTGGCGATGGTTGACGCCGCCGTGGGTGGCAAGACTGGTGTGAATACCGCCGCTGGTAAGAACCTGGTCGGCGCTTTCCATGAGCCGCGCGCAGTCTTCGTCGACCTCGATTTCCTGCGTACTTTGCCGCATGCGGAACTCGTCGCAGGATCCGCTGAGATCATCAAGGCTGGTTTCATCTCCGACACAGCGATTCTGGACATCTATGAGAGCGACCCAAAAGCGGCAGTCGACGTCGATGGAACGCTTCCGGAACTGATCCGACGAGCAGTCCAGGTCAAGGCTGACGTGGTGTCCGAGGACCTCAAGGAGTCCGGCCTTCGCGAGAACCTCAACTACGGCCACACATTCGCTCACGCTGTGGAACTGCACGAGCAGTACCGGTGGCGCCACGGGCACGCAGTGGCGGTCGGGATGGTCTATGAAGCGGAGCTGGCGAAGCTTGAAGGGCTCATCGATCAGGACTTGGTGGATCGCCACCGTACGATCATGGAGTCCATTGGGCTTCCCACGACGTATGATGAGGGACTCTACGACGAGCTCTTCGATGCCATGACCCGTGACAAGAAGAACCGCAAGGGCACGGTACGCTTTGTCGCGTTGACAGCGCCGGGGTCCTGTACGCGAATTGACGGACCTTCGGATGAGACGCTTAGGGCCGCGTACGCCCTCACCCATGAAAACGGATATCCAGCAGAAGAGGACTCGGCACGATGATCCTGGTGTTGAACGGACCTAACCTGAATCGCCTCGGCCGACGACAGCCGGACGTGTACGGCTCGACGACGCTTGGAGATGTCGCTCGCAAGGTCCAGGCTGTCGCCGATGAGTTCGGTGAGACCGTGGAGTTCCGCCAGTCTAACTATGAAGGTGAACTCATCACGTGGGTTCACGAGGCTGCTGACAACAACTGGCCGGTGATTATCAACCCTGGTGGGTTGACACACACGTCGATTGCTCTTCGCGACGCGCTCGCAGAGGTTGCTGACGGCGCTGGCTTCCACGAGGTTCATATCTCGAACGTCCACGGACGCGAAGAGTTCCGCGGCCATTCGTACCTGTCTCCAATTGCCGCCGGCATCATTGTCGGTTGTGGCACGAAGGGCTATGAATTAGCTCTGCGTTCCATTATTGAGGAGAGGTAAATGCGGTACCAGGAACGTCGGGAAGCCCTAGCAGAACAACTGCGGACGCTGGAGTGCGATGTGGCGGTCATTGATCGTCCGGAGCACGTGCAGTGGCTTACCGGATTCACCGGGTCTAACGGTGCCGTGCTCGTAAGCGCTGACGGTGAAGCGTTGATCTCGACAGATGGCCGCTACACCACGCAGGTGGCCAACGAAGTTCCTGACCTGAGGTGTGTTATCGCACGTCAGTGTGTGCAGGCCCTCCTTGGCGAGGTGGAGGTCGAGACGGTCGGTTTCGAGGCTGAGCACACCTCTTACGCCGCGTACACCAGTCTCGATAACGGCGACATTGCCCCGGTTCCGATGGTCAAGGTCATCGAGAATCTCCGTGAGGAGAAGGACGCCGAGGAGCTCGATGCACTGCGTCGAGCAGCTCAGGTCGCCGTTGATGCGTTCCAGTCGCTTATTGACGATGGATGTGTCAGCGCCGGTCGGACTGAACGCCAGATCGCGGCGGACCTCGAATACCGCATGAGGATTGGGGGAGCAGAACGCCCCAGCTTCGACACAATCGTCGCTTCGGGTCCGAACTCAGCACGTCCGCACCACGGAGCAGGCGACCGCGTCCTGGAGGATGGCGACCTCGTCACAATCGACTTCGGCGCGCTTGTCGACGGGTACTGCTCCGACATGACACGCACCCTCGGAATCGGTGACGTAGGGGAGGAGCGCCGGAAGATTTACTCGGTTGTACTGCAGGCACAGCTCGCCGGCCTGGAGGCTGCGCGCCCGGGAATCGACCTGGCTGTGGTTGACGCTGCGTGCCGTGACATCATCGTGGCCGCAGGTTACGGCGAGTATTTCGTGCACTCAACCGGGCACGGCATCGGCATCGATGTGCACGAGGCGCCGTTTGCCTCGACCCGCTCGGAAGGCTCTCTCAGAGCAGGTATGACGTTGACCATCGAGCCTGGGATCTACGTCCCAGGAGTCGGTGGAGTCCGCATCGAGGACACCGTCATCATTACTGACGCAGAACCAGAGAACCTGGTTCCGCTGACCAAGACACTGTAGTCCGCTTTTTACCGACGGTACATACGGGGTAACGTGTGACCGTCGGACGGCGGCTGTGCTGCCCATTTTCACAACCCAGGAGAGTTTCGTGGCAAACACCTCAGACTTCAAGAACGGTCTCGTTCTGAAGATCGACAACAAGCTTCAGCAGATCGTCGAATTCCAGCACGTCAAGCCGGGCAAGGGCCCTGCTTTCGTCCGCACCAAGCTGAAGGACGTCGTCTCCGGTAAGACCGTTGAGAAGACCTTCAACGCTGGCGTCAAGGTCGAGACCGCAACCGTGGACCGCCGTGACATGACCTTCCTTTACAAGGACGGTGAGGAATACGTCCTCATGGACGACAAGGACTACGACCAGATCAACGTCGCTCCCGAAATCATGGGCGAATCCGCCCGCTTCCTCCTCGAGAACGGCCCAGTGCAGGTGTCGTTCCACGAGGGCGAGGCGCTCTTCGCTGAGCTTCCGGTTGCCGTTGAGCTCGTCGTTCAGCACACCGACCCGGGTCTGCAGGGTGACCGTTCCTCCGGTGGCACCAAGCCGGCGACGCTCGAGACGGGCGCCGAGGTCCAGGTTCCGCTCTTCATCGAGACCGGTGAAGTCCTCAAGATCGATACCCGCGACGGCTCCTACCTGTCGCGCGTCAACTCCTAGTCACGGGGAGACGATGAAGGACAACAACTACAAGCGGCGCGGTGCCCGTTATCGCGCCCGCCGTCGAGCAGTGGACCTGCTCTTCGAGGCAGAACAGCGCAATGTTTCGGCGATCGACGTCGTCGAAGAGCGCATCGAACTTGCCCGCGATCAGCAGTCGGGTGTTGCGCCGGTGGCTGAATACGCGGAGGAGATCGTCCGCGGTGTCGTAGCTGAGCAGCACGGCATCGATTCCACGATTGCGTCATACCTGTCGGAGGAGTGGCCCCTGCGCCGCCTGCCGGCCGTCGATCGCGCGATTCTTCGGATCGGCACGTGGGAGCTCTTCCACACCGACGTCCCGCCCCGGGTCGCTGTGGTGGAAGCAGTTGAGCTCGCTGCGGAATACTCCACGGACGTTGCTCCCCCGTACATCAATGCGGTTCTTGACGCCGAAGCAGACATCGCTGACCAGGCAAGGTTGGCTGCTGCGGCCGTCACTGTGAAAAAGGATGACGACCAGACCGAGTGATCGTTCTCCACCCCGGGCCCCGGTGCTAAGGTTGCGGATGTACTTGTACACCAGACATCCTTTAAAGGACCGCACCGAGAGGCGGGGAAGGAGGTCCCGATGAGCGAGAACGACCAGACCACTGAGCTGCTGTCAGCGGACGAAGTGGGTAGGACAATCGCACGCATCGCGCACCAGATCATCGAGAAGACCGCGTTGGATGGATCCGACGCACCCAAGGTAGTACTGCTGGGCATCCCCTCAGGGGGAGTGCCGCTGGCGGAACGCCTTGCCGAGAATATCGAACAGTACTCGGACATCCGGCCGGACGTCGGATCGCTTGACATCACGTTGTTCCGGGACGATCTTCGTGATCGCCCGCACCGTGCCCTCCAGCCGACGGACATTCCGGACGCAGGAATCGACAACGCCATCGTCGTACTTGTCGACGATGTGCTATTCAGCGGCCGCACCATTCGTGCAGCCCTTGACGCACTCAACGACATCGGGCGCCCGAGCTCTATCCAGCTCGCCGTCCTCGTTGACCGCGGTCACCGGCAGCTGCCGATCCGCGCGGACTACGTCGGCAAGAACCTGCCGACTGCTCGCAACGAGGAAGTCAGTGTCCTCATCGAAGAAATCGACGGTCAAGATGCCGTTGTCCTGACGCGGGGAGAAGACTGACGTGAAGCACCTCCTTTCGATCGCGGACCTGAGCCGCGACGAGATCGTGGGGCTGATGGATGAGGCGGACCGGTTCCGCGAGGCGTTGGCGGGCCGGGAGATTAAGAAGCTCCCGACCCTCCGGGGCCGCACCATCTACACCCTTTTCTACGAGAACTCCACGCGCACCCGGGCGTCTTTCGAGACTGCCGGAAAGTGGATGAGCGCGGACGTCATCAACATTTCCGCATCGTCGTCGTCGGTCAACAAGGGCGAGTCCCTCAAGGACACCGCGCTGACCCTCGACGCCATCGGTGCGGACGCCATCATCGTCCGGCACCCGTCCTCGGGAGCTGCGAACCTGATCGCCAAGTGGGTTGGTGAGCACGGGTCGAACCCCAACGTCATCAACGCCGGCGACGGTAAGCACCAGCACCCGACGCAGGCATTGCTCGATGCAGTAACGCTGCGTCAGCGACTTGGTGAAATCAAGGGCCGCAAGATCGTCTTGGTGGGGGACATCCTCCACTCGCGCGTGGCGCGGTCCAACGCCGATCTGCTGTCGAAGCTCGGCGCGGAGGTTGTCTTCGTGGCACCTCCGTCGCTGCTTCCCGTCGGCGTTGAGACCTGGCCGGTTCGAGTCTCTTACGATTTCGACTCCGAGCTTCCCGACGCAGACGCAGTCATGATGCTCCGTGTTCAGCAGGAGCGCATGAACGGCGGATTCTTCCCGTCCCACCGTGAGTACGCGACCCGTTACGGACTCTCCCGCGCCCGGGAGAAGATGCTTCGCGACGACACCGTCGTCCTGCACCCCGGACCGATGTTGCGCGGCATGGAAATTAACGACCACGTCGCTGATCTTCCTCGTGCAGCAGTGCTCCAGCAGGTCTCCAACGGTGTCCATGTGCGCATGGCAGTCCTGTTCTCCCTGCTCACCGCAGGTTCTGAATCCGTCACCGAAGGAGCCGTTCTGTGACCGACTATCCGCAGGTTGGGCCACTGAGTCCTGCTCCCAGAGAAGAGCTCGTTCTCTCCGGTGTTCGACCGTATGGCGAAGGCGAGCCGGTCGATGTCCTCGTACGCGACGGAGTTATCGCAGAGATTGGCGCATCTGTAGATGCTGCCGATGACGCACAGGTTCTCTCCTTTGATGGAGAAATTCTCCTGCCTGGTCTTGTCGACATGCACGTGCACCTTCGTGAGCCCGGCCGTGAAGACACCGAAACCCTCGAGACCGGCTCCCGTGCCGCTGCTCGCGGCGGTTTCACTGCTGTCTTCACGATGGCGAACACGAAGCCGGTCACTGATGATCCCTCCACGGCAGAAGCGGTCTGGCTCAAGTCCCAGGCTGTGGGTCTGTGTGACATCCATCCGGTCGGCTCGATCACCAAGGACCTCGACGGCAAGAACCTGACGGAGTTCGGCATGATGGCCGACTCCCAGGCGAAGGTCCGGATGTTCTCAGACGATGGCAAGTGCGTCGATGACCCGCTGATCATGCGTCGCGCCCTGGAGTACTCCAAGGGCATGGATGTCCTGCTGGCACAGCATTGCGAGGATCCCCGCCTGACTGTTGGCGCAGTGGCACACGAAGGTGCTGTCGCCGCGCGGCTCGGGCTGAGCGGCTGGCCGCGAGTCGCCGAGGAGTCCATCGTGATCCGTGATGCACTCCTTGCCCGCGATTACGGCGGACGTATGCACATCTGCCACGCGTCTACCGCAGGAACCGTGGGGCTGCTGAAGTGGGCCCGTGCCAACGGCATCCCCTTGACCGCAGAAGTCACACCGCACCACCTGCTGCTGACCGACGAGGTCCTAGAGACTTACGACGGTGTGTACCGCGTCAACCCGCCGCTGCGCGAGCAGAGCGACGTTGATGCACTGCGTCAGGCTCTCATTGACGGCGACATTGACTGTGTCGCCACCGATCACGCTCCGCACGGCTCAGAGGAGAAGTGCTGCGAGTTCGACCACGCCAAGCCGGGAATGCTTGGCCTGGAGACTTCACTGCCGATCATCGCTGAGCAGTTCGTTCTGAACGGCCCGTGCGATTGGCGCTGGGTCGCCAAGGTTATGTCGGAGCGCCCCGCCGAGATCACCCGACTGCCAGGCCATGGCCGTCCGGTAGCCGTCGGAGAGCCCGCGAACCTCACTGTTGTCGATCCTGGTAAGACCTGGACCGTTAACGGCGAGGACCTGGCTTCGAAGTCCAGCAACACCCCGTACGAGGACATGGAGATGGCCGTATCGGTCAGCGCCACTGTCCTTCGAGGAAAGGTCACTGCACTTCGCGGTGCTGACCAGAACGTGGAGGCGTGATGAGCGCCTCCCATACCCATGAGAAAGGCAACAACAACGTGAGCAAAGCTGCTCCAGCGGTTCTCGTCCTTGCGGACGGGAGTGTATTCCGCGGCCGCGGTTTCGGTGCGACCGGACGCACCCTCGGTGAGGCTGTGTTCAACACCGCCATCACCGGTTACCAGGAGTCTCTGACGGACCCCTCGTACCACCGCCAGATCATCGTGGCTACCGCACCCCAGATCGGTAACACCGGCTGGAACGATGAAGACTCCGAGTCCTACGACGCGCGAATTTGGGCCGCAGGCTTCGTCATTCGCGACCTCTCCCGGACCGTGTCGAACTGGCGCGCAACTCGTTCTCTCGAGGACGAGATGATCGCACAGGGAATCGTTGGCATCCGCCAGGTCGACACCCGCGCGATCGTGCGCCACATCCGCGACCATGGTTCCATCGCCGCCGGTGTCTTCTCCGGCGAGGAGGCCAAGTTGCCGGTCGAGGATCTCGTCGAGATTGTTCGCGCTCAGCCGTCGATGGCTGGAGCGAACCTCAGCGCTGAGGTCTCCTGCGATGAGTCCTACACCGTCGAGCCGGAGGGCGAGCCGATCGCCACCATCGTCGCGTGGGACTTGGGCATCAAATCCAACACCCCGCGTGAGCTCACCAAGCGCGGCGTTCGCGTTGTCGTGGTTCCGTCCACGACCACCTATGCCGACGCCAAGTCCGAGCACAACCCGGACGGCATCTTCCTCTCCAACGGCCCGGGAGACCCGGCTACTGCCGACGCCCTCGTCGAGGTCGTCACTGAGGCGATGAACGACGACATGCCGACCTTCGGCATCTGCTTCGGTAACCAGATCCTCGGCCGTGCGCTGGGACTGGGCACCTACAAGCTCCGCTTCGGACACCGTGGCATCAACGTTCCGGTGAAGGATCACCGCACGAACCGCGTGTACATCACCGCTCAGAACCACGGATTCGCCCTGGAAGGCACCGTCGGAGAGACCTTCGATACCCGTTGGGGACCTGCCCAGGTCACCCACACCTGCCTGAACGACGATGTCGTTGAGGGTGTGGCCCTGAACTCCGGCCGCGCTTTCTCTGTGCAGTACCACCCCGAGTCTGCGGCGGGACCGCATGACGCCCACACTCTGTTCGACGACTTCGTCGACCTCATCACCTCGAAGGAAGGGCAGTAACTGATGCCACGTCGTACTGACATTAACCACGTACTCGTGATCGGTTCCGGCCCCATTGTGATCGGACAGGCCTGCGAGTTCGACTACTCCGGTACTCAGGCGTGCCGCGTGCTGCGTGAGGAAGGCATCCGCGTCACCCTCATCAACTCCAACCCGGCCACCATCATGACCGACCCGGAGTTCGCGGATCACACTTACATCGAGCCCATCGAGCCGGCTTACATCGAGAAGATCCTCGCCAAGGAGAAGGCTGAAGGCCACCCCGTCGACGCCGTGCTGGCGACCCTCGGTGGACAGACTGCCCTCAACGCTGCGATCCAGCTGGATCGCGCAGGCATCCTGGAGAAGTACAACGTCGATCTGATCGGCGCAGACATCCCGGCCATCGAGCGCGGCGAGGACCGCCAGCGCTTCAAGGACATTGTCGAGAAGATCGGCGGATTGTCCGCTCGCTCCCGTGTCTGCCACAACATGGACGAGGTTTACGCAACGGTCGAGGATCTCGGTCTTCCCGTCGTCGTCCGTCCGTCCTTCACCATGGGCGGCCTCGGCTCCGGTCTGGCATACAACCATGAGGACCTCGAGCGCATCGCCGGCGGCGGACTTGCTGCGTCCCCGGAAGCAAACGTTCTGATCGAGGAGTCCATCCTCGGTTGGAAGGAGTTCGAGCTCGAGCTCATGCGTGACAGCGACGACAACGTTGTGGTCATCTGTTCCATCGAGAACGTCGACGCATTGGGTGTGCACACCGGTGACTCCGTGACCGTGGCTCCGTCCATGACTCTGACAGACCGTGAGTTCCAGATCATGCGCGACCAGGGCATCGCGATTCTGCGCGAGGTTGGCGTCGCTGCAGGTGGTTGTAACGTCCAGTTCGCCATCAACCCGCGCGACGGCCGCCTGGTCACCATCGAGATGAACCCGCGTGTCTCCCGCTCTTCGGCACTGGCATCCAAGGCCACCGGCTTCCCGATCGCGAAGTTCGCCGCGATGCTGGCTATCGGTTACACCTTGGACGAGATCGACAACGACATCACCGGTGAGACCCCGGCGGCGTTCGAGCCGACCCAGGACTACGTCATCGTCAAGGCACCGCGCTTCGCTTTTGAGAAGTTCCCCGGTGCTGACGACACTCTGACCACCACCATGAAGTCTGTCGGCGAGGCAATGTCCATCGGCCGCAACTACATCGGTGCGCTGGGCAAGGTCATGCGTTCCCTGGAGAACAAGCCTGCAGGCTTCTGGACCACCACCGACGAGTACTTCGCCGGCGACCGGGCGACCGACGTCGACGCGGTTCTGGAAGACCTCAAGCGTCCGACCGAAGGCCGCATCTACGACGTTGAGTTGGCTCAGCGTCTTGGTGCCTCGGTCCAGCAGATCCACGAGGCCTCCGGCCTGGATCCGTGGTTCATCTCCGAGATGGAGAACTTGCAGGACATCCGCACCGCGCTTCTCGAGGCTCCGACCCTGGATGAGGATCTCCTCCGCGAGGCAAAGTACTGGGGGCTTTCCGACGCCCAGATCGCTGCGCTCCGACCGGAATTCGCAGGCGAGGACGGTATCCGCGAACTGCGCTGGCGTCTGAACGTCCACCCGGTTTTCAAGACCGTGGACACCTGCGCCGCAGAGTTCGAGGCAACGACCCCGTACCACTACTCGGCATACGAGCTCGATCCCTCCGCAGAGACTGAGGTTGCCCCGCAGACCGAGCGTGAGAAGGTCATCATCCTGGGCTCGGGCCCGAACCGCATTGGTCAGGGCATTGAGTTTGACTACTCCTGTGTCCACGCTGCACTGGAATTGTCCCGCGTTGGATACGAGACCATCATGGTCAACTGCAACCCGGAAACGGTCTCCACGGACTACGACACCGCTGACCGTCTGTACTTCGAGCCACTGACCTTCGAAGACGTGCTCGAGGTTTACCACTCGGAGGCTCAGTCCGGAACCGTTGCCGGCGTCGTCGTGCAGCTCGGTGGTCAGACCCCGCTGGGTCTGGCGCAGCGACTGGCTGACGCAGGTGTGCCGGTCGTTGGCACCACCCCGGAGGCCATCGACATGGCTGAGGACCGTGGCGAGTTCGGCAAGGTCCTCGACCGCGCCAAGCTGCCGGCACCGAAGTTTGGCACTGCTACCTCCTTCGAGGAGGCTCGCCGCGTTGCCGAGTCGATCGGCTACCCGGTTCTGGTTCGCCCGTCCTACGTCCTTGGCGGTCGTGGCATGGAAATCGTTTACGACGAGGCCACGCTCGAGGACTACATCACCCGTGCGACGGAACTCTCCACCGACCACCCGGTCCTGGTTGACCGCTTCCTCGACAGCGCCATCGAAATCGACGTCGATGCTCTGTGCGACGGCAACGAGGTCTACCTCGGAGGCGTGATGGAGCACATCGAGGAAGCCGGAATTCACTCCGGTGACTCGGCATGCGCCCTGCCGCCAATGACCCTTGGTTCGGACATTATCGACCGCGTCCGCGAAGCCACCAAGGCTTTGGCCTTCGGTATTGGCGTCAAGGGCCTGATGAACGTTCAGTACGCCTTCCGTGACGACACTCTGTACGTCATTGAGGCCAACCCGCGTGCGTCCCGCACCGTCCCGTTCGTCTCCAAGGCGACTGGCGTTCCGCTGGCTAAGGCTGCTTCGCGGGTGATGCTCGGTACGACGATCGAAGAACTCCGTGAGGAGGGCATGCTTCCGACCGGTATCGATGGCGGCTCGCTGCCGATGGATGCACCGATCGCGGTTAAGGAAGCGGTTCTCCCGTTCAACCGCTTCCGTACCCCGGAGGGCGAGCAGCTCGATTCGCTGCTGAGCCCGGAGATGAAGTCCACCGGTGAGGTCATGGGCCTCGACGTCGACTTCGGTGCAGCTTTCGCTAAGTCGCAGTCGTCCGCCTACAGCTCGCTGCCGACTTCCGGCACCGTGTTTGTGTCGCTGAACAACCGCGACAAGCGCACCCTGCTGTTCCCGATCGTGCGACTTGCCGGCCTGGGATTCCGGGTCCTTGCGACGAAGGGCACTGCAAGCATCCTGCGCCGCAACGGCATCAAGTGCGAGATCGTCAACAAGTACACGACCGAGGGCCCTGAAGTTGAGGGAGAGCCGACGATCGTCGACGCCATCCGTTCCGGTGACGTTGACCTGATCATCAACACCCCGCTGGGCTCGGCCGGTTCCCGTTCCGATGGTTATGAGATCCGCGCAGCCGCCCTCCAGAAGGGCGTTCCGTGCGTGACCACCAGCCAGGGCACCGTCGCCGCAGTCCAGGGCATCGAGGCACTGCTGGACAACGACCTCGGCGTACGCGCGCTGCAGGAACTGCACGCGCTGGGAAAGTAGGGGAGAGATGACCGCTAATTCCAGCTTCGGAGACCGATTGACCCAGGTCACCGCAGAGCGAGGTCGACTATGTGTCGGCATTGACCCGCACCCGGCCCTGCTCGAGTCCTGGGGACTGCCCGTCTCCGCCGCGGGATTGGCGGAGTTCTCCTCCATCTGTGTCGCCGCCTTCGGCGACACCGCGGCAGTGGTTAAGCCCCAGGTGGCGCTGTTCGAAGAGTACGGAGCCCGTGGTTTCGCAGTGCTCGAAGGCACTCTCGCGGCGCTATCTCAGGCTGGAGCATTGACTGTTGCAGACGCTAAGCGTGGCGACATCGGCTCCACGATGGCGGCTTACGCTAGGGCGTGGCTTTCCGACGGATCTCCGTTGGCTTGTGATGCCCTGACAGTCTCGCCGTACCTCGGATTCGGGTCTTTGGACCCGGCCGTTGAACTGGCCGAGGACACCGGTCGTGGACTCTTCGTTCTCGCCGCGACCTCAAATCCCGAGGGTCCGTCTCTTCAGTTGTCCACAACTGCGTCCGGCGGAAGCGTGGCTCAGTCCATCGTCGATGCTGCTTCGCAGGTCAATGCGGCATATGAAGATGTCGGTCCGATTGGTGTCGTCGTCGGCGCCACCGTCACCGAACCGCCGGTGCTTGATAACCTCGGCGGAGCAGTGCTGATGCCTGGCGTCGGTGCCCAAGGCGCCGGTGTCGAGGACGTTGACTGGGTCGCCGGAGCTGCACGTCGTTATGCGCTTCCGAATATCTCCCGGGGAATCCTGAAGGTCGGTCCAGACGTGTCCGCCCTCAGGGAGGCCGTCGAGGCCGCATCCCGGGACTACCCCGCCTGAACAGCGGGGAAACCAGGGCGGTGATTGCCGACCTGCACTTCTTCGGTGTTACACTTGCCGAGTCCGTGACGGGGACACCCGCAGTTCATACTTCTGAGCTGCAGGTGTTCACAGTTGCGAAACATGGGACGGACCAACGTCCCTGATAACTATTCCCTAGAAATAACGGAGGAACCCGTGGCCCTTCCGCAGTTGACCCCTGAGCAGCGCGCAGCAGCGCTGGAGAAGGCCGCACAGGCCCGCAAGGTCCGTGCAGAGCTCAAGGACAAGCTGAAGCGCGGCGCGACCGACCTGCCGGAGGTCCTCAAGCAGGCTGACGAGGACGAGATCATCGGCAAGATGAAGGTCTCCGCACTGCTCGAGGCTCTCCCCAAGGTCGGCAAGGTGAAGGCTCAGGAGATCATGGCTGATCTCGAGATCGCCCAGACCCGTCGCCTCCGTGGCCTCGGTGACCGCCAGCGTCGCGCTCTGCTCGAGCGCTTCGGCTTCTCTGCCGAGGACTAGTCGATGTCCGGTACCTCCCCCGTCGTCGTGATCTCTGGTCCGGCCGGGGTCGGCAAATCGACCGTGGTCTCACGACTGCGGTCGGAGGTTCCGGAACTGTACTTCAGTGTCTCGATGACCACCCGCGATCCGCGTCCGGGTGAAGTTGACGGTCAGGATTACTTTTTTGTGTCCCCCGATAGCTTCGCTGAGCGGATCGAAGCGGGTGAAATGCTCGAGTGGGCGGACATCCACGGCGGCATGCAGCGGTCGGGTACCCCCCGGCAGCCTGTCGTCGACGCCGTCGAGGCAGGTCGTCCGGTGCTCATCGAAGTGGATCTTGTGGGAGCCCGCAGTATCCGCGCGACGATGCCGGAGGCCAAGCTGGTTTTCATCGCCCCGCCTAGTTGGGAGATCCTCGTTGATCGCTTGACTGGACGTGGGACCGAGGAAGACGAGCAGATCCGCAGGCGACTGGAGACCGCAGCAGAGGAACTTGCCGCACAAGATGAGTTCGACACAGTGATCGTTAACAACGACCTCGATGAGGCCGTCGCAGACGTCGCTCGCGAGCTCGGACATAGCTAAAGCCATGTCACACACATCAGTAACCGCGAAGTAAAGGAACAGTTCCGTGACTCAGGAGAACTCCGCCGACCAGGAAGCAGTCTTCGATCCGCCGGTGGGCATTACCAATCCGCCGATCGATGAGCTTCTGGACAAGGTGTCGTCTAAGTACGCTCTCGCCATCTTCGGTGCAAAGCGTGCACGTCAGATCAACGACTACTACCAGCAGGTCGACGAAGGAATGCTTGAGTTCGTCGGACCACTGCTGACCCCGAACGCGGCGGAAAAGCCGCTCTCCATCTCACTGCGCGAAATTAACGCAGGCCTGTTGGAGCACACCGAAGGGTAATCCGGAGGTAAGCGCATGAATGCCACCTGCAAAGCTGGGACACTGAAAATCGTCGTCGGCGTTGCCGGTGGCATTGCCGCGTATAAGGCCGCCCATTTGGTTCGGTACTTCACCGAGAGGGGGCATGACGTTCACGTCGTGCCCACCCCTGCGGCCTTAAGCTTCGTCGGAGCAGCCACCTTTGAGGCGCTCTCCGGCAATCCCGTCTCCACCACCGTCTTCGATGCGGTGGATGAGGTTCGGCACGTTCGTGTCGGACAGGAGGCGGATCTCGTCGTTATCACACCGGCCACCGCGGATTTGTTGTCCCGGGCTGCCCAGGGGCGTGCCGACGACCTTTTGACTTCTACACTCCTGGTGGCGACCTGCCCGGTCGTTTTCGCACCGGCGATGCACACTGAGATGTGGCGGCACCCGGCGACGCAGGAGAACGTCGGGAAGCTGCGCGAGCACGGGTCGATCGTTCTGGAGCCTGCGCATGGCCGACTCACTGGAGCCGATACTGGCCCTGGTCGTTTGGCTGACCCCGAGCACATTGGCGCGATGGCCCTTCTGAGTGTTGCCCGACCAGGGGCATTCGAGCGGAACCTGGAGGGTCGTCGTCTGGTGATTTCTGCGGGCGGCACTCGGGAGGAGCTCGACCCGGTCCGATACCTCGGTAATCATTCCTCCGGGCGCCAGGGATACGCCTTGGCTGATGTTGCCGTTCACCGTGGGGCAGAGGTGACCCTCGTGCGTGGGGACACCGCAGAGCTTCCTGTCCCACCGGGTGCGACGATCGTCGATGTCGTCTCCGCGAGGGACATGGACACTGCCGTCCGCGAAGTTGCGGCCGATGCCGATATGGTCATCATGTCTGCTGCGGTCGCTGATTTCCGTCCGGCTGAAGTAGCCGGCGCGAAGATGAAAAAGGGCTCTGATGAAGACGCTCTGACCAAACTCGTCCTCACGGAAAACCCGGATATTCTCGCCGGCGTTGTCACTCGCCGCCGAGAAGGGCAAGTGGTGATCGGCTTTGCCGCCGAAACTGGTGACGACAACGCCACCCCGCTAGACCACGCCAAGGTCAAACTCCGGAAGAAGGGGTGCGATCTGCTCATGTGTAATGACGTCTCAGGTGGCGCCACGTTCGGCTCAGAGGACAACGTCGGGTGGCTGCTGTCCTCCGATGGTGAGGTCAGCGAGGTGCCCGAAGGTACGAAGCACTCGGTGGCTGCTGCGATCCTTGATCGTGCAGCGGCCCTGTTGCCCGTGAACTGAACTGCTTGGTCTACACTGGCACCGATTCATCAGACACACGTCGCCGCGTGAGAGCGCGGGGAAGGGCCAGGCTAACGTGACGACACGTCTTCGACTGTTCACCAGCGAATCGGTGACAGAGGGGCACCCGGACAAGATCTGTGACGCGATTTCCGACTCGATCCTCGACGCGATGATCGCTCAGGACCCGCGTGCCCGCGTGGCTGTCGAAACTGTGGTCACCACCGGATTGGTACACGTCGTCGGTGAAGTCACCACTACCGCCTACGTCGAGATTCCCCGGATTGTGCGGGACAGGCTTCGTGAGATCGGTTTCGACTCCTCCGAAAAGGGCTTCGACGGCACCACGTGTGGCGTCTCGGTGTCCATCGGCGAGCAGTCCCCGGAGATCGCAGACGGTGTCACTGTTTCCCTCGAGTCTCGTTCCGGTGGAGATGACATTCACGATCTGGACCGTGACGGTGCCGGCGACCAGGGTCTGATGTTCGGCTATGCCGTCCGTGAGACCGCGGAGCTGATGCCGCTTCCGATCGCTCTGGCTCACCGCCTGTCCCGTCGCCTCACCGAGGTGCGCAAGGACGGCACGCTCGACTACCTGCGTCCGGACGGCAAGACCCAGGTCACCGTCGGTTACGACAGCAATGATGCACCGGTCGCACTCGACACGGTTGTCATCTCGACCCAGCACAACCCCGGCATCTCGCTTGAGCAGCTCGAAAAGGACCTGCGCACCCACGTGATCGAAGCGGTGCTGGCCGAAGACGGACTGCCGGAACTCGACATCTCTGACCTGACGGTTCTGGTTAACCCCTCCGGTTCGTTTGTTGTCGGCGGCCCGATGGGCGATGCCGGCCTGACCGGTCGCAAGATCATCGTCGACACCTACGGAGGCATGGCCCGGCACGGCGGTGGAGCGTTCTCCGGCAAGGACCCGTCAAAGGTCGACCGTTCGGCGGCATACGCGATGCGTTGGATTGCCAAGAATATCGTCGCAGCAGGACTCGCGGACCGCGTCGAGGTTCAGGTTGCTTACGCCATTGGCCGGGCAAACCCGGTCGGCCTCTACGTAGAGACCTTCGGCACCAACACCGTTCCGGAGGACACCATCATCGAGGCCATCGGCGAGGTCTTCGACCTGCGTCCGGCCGCGATCATCCGGGAACTTGACCTGCGCAACCCGATCTACGCGAAGACTGCAGCCTACGGTCACTTCGGCCGCACTGACGTGGATTTGCCATGGGAGCGGCTGAACCGCGTCGGCGAGCTCAAGGCCGCCGCCGGAGTTTAGCCTTGACCGGGCCTCAGCAGACGGAGCCGGTGGCCCGGGTCCTGCCGTTGCTGGGGCTTCCGCAACTGGATAAGACCTTCGACTACCTCGTTCCAGAGAAGATGGACGCGGACGCTCAGCCGGGCGTGCGCGTCCGGATCCGTTTCGCGGGTCGCCTCGTCGACGGGATTGTCATCGCACGTAGCGCGGAGACTGATCATCCAGGCAATCTGGCGTACTTGAAGTCGGTTATTTCCCCGGAGGTGGTTTACCCGCCGCAGTTGGGAGTCCTCGTGGACTCGTTGGCTGAGCTTTATGGTGGTGTCCGTTCGGACATCATCCGCTCAGCGGTTCCGGGCCGTCACGCGCGGGTGGAGAAGGGGAGAGGTGAGGCTCCCGCGTGGCGGGAGCTAGGTCCCCTTGAGCTTTCCGACGTCCCTCTCGACAACTGGTCCACCTACGCATGGGGCGAATCCTTCGTCGCTGCGGTTCGCTCTGGCGCACCAGCCCGTGCGGCTTGGCATCCGGCACCTGGAGACCCGATGCTTCGACGGATCGCTGAACTTGCGGTCAATGTCGCCAGAGATGGTGGCGGTGCTCTTATCGTGCTGCCGGACCAGAGGCGAGTTGATGCCCTAGAGGCAGAGCTCCGGACTATGGTGTCTGCCCGTCAGATCACTGTGCTCACTGCGGATCTCGGACCGGAGTCGCGGTATCGACGGTATCTTGACGTGATCCACGGCTCAGCGAAGCTGGTGATCGGCACCAGATCTGCGGCGTACGCACCAGTGCAGGACCTGCGCCTGGCGGTCCTCGTTGATGACGCCGATGACAACCTGGCCGACCCACGAGCTCCGTATATCCATGCCCGTGACATTCTCACCGCCAGGTCCGCTTTTGAGCACTGTGCTCTTCTCTTCGCGTCTTGGTCGAGGTCAGCGGAAGTTCAACAATTAGTAGCCCGAGGATGGGCAGCGACGCTGGTCCCGACCCCAGAACACCTCGCGGAGCAGATGCCGACCATGACGGCCTCAGCTGACACCAGCGTGGATGCCGAGGACACCTCTCGCACTCGCCTTCCTGCTGTCGCGTTCCGGGCGGCTCGCCAAGCGTTGAGAGACGGCACTCCAGTGCTGGTTCAGGTTCCGCGAAAGGGATACCAACCGTCACTGTCCTGCCGCGAATGCGGAACGCCGGCACGCTGCCGCGCTTGCAATGGTCCATTAGAGATTCGCTCCGACGAGGCTCCATCATGCCGTTGGTGCGGCCGCGTCGAGCCCCGGCACCGGTGCCAGACCTGCGGTTCGATGAAAATCCGAGCGGTGGTCACCGGGTCTGATCGGACTGCAGAAGAGCTCGGCCGTACGTTCGCACCTCATCCGGTGAGGTCATCCTCAGGGGAGAAGATCTTGGACCGGATCGAGCCGGGAGCTCGCGTCGTCGTGGCGACTCCAGGTGCAGAGCCGGATGTCGACGGCGGTTACGGAGCAGTCCTTCTCCTTGATACCTGGGCGATGCTCGGGCGCCAGGACCTTCGCGCAACTGAAGATGCGCTGGCGGCGTGGGCATCGGCGGCGGCGAAAGCGTCGGGAAGCGGTTCTGTAGTGATCGACGCAGATGCGGCGATCCCCACCGTGCGCAGTTTCATCCACTGGGACATCGTCGGAGCAGCCGAGACGGAACTTGCTGAACGGGGCGCTGTTCGATTCCCGCCGGTGGCACAGATGGCCGCGATCGACGGCACTCCAGATGCCATCTCCCGATTTACCGAAGAGCTTGAACTTCCTGCTGGTGCGGACGTGCTCGGACCCGTTGAACTTCCACAAGGTGTGCGTCCTCCAGCTGGGATGGAAGCGCCCGAAGTACGACGCCTGCTCGTGCGCGTTCCTAGAAATGAAGCCCGTGAGTTGGGCAAGGCGCTGCGAGCGGCGGCGGCCACGCGCGCGATGGCGAGAGAGGAACGTCCGGTGCGCATCATGGTGGACCCGGTGCGTGTCGGCTAGAGCCTAGAACCAGGGTCTAAGATGGATCGGTATCTGTGTCTATCCCTAGGAGATGATTGCCGCATGGCACTTCGTGATGTCCGCCTATTCGGAGACCCGGTGTTGGTGAGCCGGGCCGATGAGGTCACCCAGTTTGATGCCTCCCTCGCCCGTTTGGCGGAGGACATGCTGGAGACCATGGACGCCGAACAGGGCGTCGGACTCGCGGCCAACCAGATCGGTGTTCTGCAGCGAATCTTCGTCTACGACTGTGATGGTCAGCGTGGCGCTTTGATTAACCCGGTGTGGGAGCCGGTCGATGAGGACAAGGTCACAGACGCCGAAGGGTGTCTGTCTATTCCGGAGATCCGAGCAGAGACGGAACGGTGGGCGAAGGTTCGCGCCACCGGGCAGCGTGTTGACGGAACTCCCGTAGAAATCCATGCGGATGGACTTCTGGCGCGGTGTATTCAGCATGAGACCGACCACCTTGACGGCGTGCTGTTTCTGAAGAGGTTGGAACCTGAACGTCGTAAAGCAGCGATGCGTGAGATGCGCTCGCTGGACTGGTTCCGTGCGGGAGGTGCTTGAGATGAGGATCATTTTTGCAGGCACACCGCAGCCAGCAGTGCCGGCGCTGGAGGAACTGCTGCAGAGCGATGACCACCAGGTCGTTGCTGTGCTCACGCAACCAGACGCCCGCGTGGGGCGCGGCCGCAAGGTTCGACCTTCGCCTGTTCGTGAGGTCGCAGACAAGCACGGTATTGAGGTGCTCACCCCGAATACGCTGCGCGAGGGACGTGATGAGGAATCAGACGCCGCCATTGCTCGGCTGAACAAACTGCAGCCGGACTGCGTGGCCGTTGTCGCTTATGGCAATCTCGTGCCCCCAGAACTGCTGGAGTTGCCCGAGCACGGCTGGGTCAACCTTCACTTTTCTTTGCTGCCTCAGTGGCGCGGCGCCGCGCCGGTGCAGGCTGCGATCGCTGCCGGTGACGATATTTCCGGTGCAACCACTTTCCGGATTGACGAAGGACTAGATACCGGTCCGGTGCTGGGCCGAATCACTGAAACCATCAAACCAACGGACACTTCGGAGGACCTGCTGACCAGGTTGGCTACCTCCGGATCGAAGCTTTTGTCCGCGACGATGGACGGCCTCGCAGCAGGTGTAATCGTGCCGGTGGCGCAGGAGGAGGACGGTGTCAGTCACGTGGGCAAGATCCTGCCGGAAGAAGCACGGGTCAACTGGACTCTTCCGGCGCACGTGATTGATCGACGCATCCGTGCGCACACGCCCGCGCCAGGAGCGTGGACGATGCTGGGGGAGGATCGCCTGAAGCTCGGGCCGGTCAGCCTCACAGATGACGAGGAACAGCTAGAGCCCGGTGTGATCCGCGCTCTTAAGGGACGAGTGCTGGTTGGCACCGGAACCGATCCGGTACAGCTCGGCGGCGTTCAAGCCCCGGGCAAGAAAATGATGGACGCAACAGCGTGGGCCAACGGCGCGCGCCCCGACGGAAGCACGGTGCAGTAAATGGCTCAGGACAACAGGGACCGTGGGCCCCGTGGCGGTAAGCCGCAGCGCGGCGGACAGTCACGTGGCAATCAGCAGCGTGGCGGGCAGGGCAACAAGCCGCCGCAGAAGGCCGGACAGAGCGGCCAGGGTCGTCAGCGAGGTGGCGGTCAGCGTCGCCGCACCGACCACGTCGATCCGGCTCGATTCACCGCGATCACGGTGCTCTCCAAGGTGCGTGAGGATGGCGCGTACGCGAACCTGGTGCTGCCGAAGGAGCTGAACAAGCGCAAGCTCGACGGACGTGATGCGGCTTTTGCCACCGAAATCACCTACGGCACCTTGCGTTCGCAGGGACTGCTCGACGCGGTCTTGTCAGAGGCGTCGACTCGTCCGTTGGACGAGGTCGATGGAGAGCTTCTCGACGTCCTGCGCCTCGGCGCCTACCAGCTTCTGCGCACCCGCGTGAGCCCCCACGGCGCAGTCGATACCGCAGTGGCTGCGGCACAGAAGGTCGGCCACGGCGGAGCCAAGGGATTCGTCAACGCAATCCTTCGCCGGGTGTCTGAAAAGAAGGAGCAGGAGTGGATCGAGATTGTATCGCCCTCGGCAGATACCGATCCGGTCGGACACCTGTCTATGAAGTACTCCCACCCGCGATGGATCTCTGAGGCATTCGCACAGTCTCTCGGACCAGCTGCCGGCGAATTAGCGGACGCCCTCGAGGCCGACGACGCCCGCCCGCAGGTGCACTTGGTGGCCCGCCCCGGTGAAATCACTGCAGAGGAACTTGCGCTGATTTCCGGTGGTGAAGAAGGCCCGTGGTCTCCGTATGCAGTGCACCTGGAGTCCGGAGATCCCGGTGACTTGGAGCCTGTGCGCAGTGGAATGGCTGCGGTTCAGGATGAAGGCTCTCAGATGATTGCCCGCGCGCTGACCATGGCACCTGTCATCGGCGAGGATAAAGGCCGCTGGCTTGATCTTTGCGCAGGGCCAGGGGGTAAGGCGGCTCTGATCGGTTCGGTGGCCGCGATCGACGGCGCACATGTCGATGCTGTTGAGATCTCTGACAAGCGTGCAGGCTTGATTCGCGGGTCCGTCGAGAAGCTTCCTGTCACCATTCACGTTGCCGATGGCCGCAACCCCGGCCTCGAACCGGGCTATGACCGCGTCCTCGTCGACGCACCGTGTTCGGGCCTTGGCTCATTGCGCCGTCGACCAGAAGCTCGCTGGAAGAAGAGCCCTGCGGACATCCCCGCGCTGGCAAAGCTTCAGGGAGAACTATTGGCCTCCGCCGCAGAACTGGTTCGCCCCGGCGGCATCATTGTCTACGCCACCTGCTCGCCTCACATCCGGGAGACTCGTGGCACCGTCGAGCGGGCTCTGCGCACCCTTGATCTGGAGGAGATTGACGCTCGCGAACTGGTCGCGCCGATGACCGACGTCGGAGCCGGCCCGTCTGTCCAGATGTGGCCCCACCGCCATGGCACGGACGCAATGTTCTTCTCCGTATTGCGTAAGCCGGTGGCCTAACGGCCTCCGATATGATGGGGCAATGTTGAACGCCCCCATCATCGCCCCGTCCATCCTCGCCTCGGACTTCGCCCGGCTCGACCGGGAGATCGAGGCTATTGACAACGCCGACTGGGTACACGTCGATGTGATGGACGGGCATTTTGTGCCCAACCTTTCCTTCGGTGCGCCGATCCTCGCGGCGATTGACAAGGTGTCCGATAAGCACATGGACGTGCACCTGATGATCGAGGCCCCGGAGAAGTGGGTCGATGACTACATCAAGGCTGGCGCAGACACCATCATCTTCCACGTGGAAGCCGCCGACGACACCATCGCGCTGGCTCGTCGCCTGCGCGAATCCGGTATCGGCGCTGGTATTTCGGTGCGTCCGGGAACCCCCATCGAACCGTGGTTGGAGCACCTTGAAGAGTTTGACCTCGTCCTGGTGATGAGCGTTGAACCGGGCTTCGGAGGCCAGTCCTTCATGCCGGATCAGCTTGAGAAGGTCCGACTGCTCCGCACAGAGATCAATGGGCGCGGCCTTGGCACCGTCATCGAAATCGACGGTGGAATCTCTGCGGCCACCATCGGCGACGCCGCTGAAGCCGGTTGTGATGCCTTTGTCGCAGGCTCTGCTGTGTACGGTGCCGAGTCCCCGGCCGCAGCCATTGAGGAGCTTCGTGCCATTGCGACCGAACGCGGGAACTTCGGAGGCAAGTAGTGCCGACTTTCCCCGAGATGATCCCCGGAGGGTCATTAAGCGTAGACCAGGCAATGCGTCTGGCTATTGCCGCGGCTGAGCGAGTCCGGGGTACCACCCGACCCAATCCTCCAGTGGGGTGTGTGGTGTTGGACCGCGCGGGAGTTCCCGTCGGCATCGCAGGGACGGAGCCTCCCGGGGGCCCGCATGCAGAGCCACAGGCACTGGCGATGGCAGGAGCGAGGGCAGCCGGCGGCACCGTCGTGGTGACTCTAGAACCGTGCCACCACCAGGGAAAGACGCCTCCGTGTACTGGTGCAGTGTGGGAATCGGGAGTGCGACATGTTGTGTATGGCGCCGCTGACCCAAACCCAGTCGCATCTGGTGGTGCCGAGTGGCTGCGATCAAAGGGCCTCGAGGTCCGCACTGGGGTGTTGTCGGAGGAAATCTCCGATGGTGTGCTTCGTCCATGGCTGCACTGGCAGCGCACCCGCACCCCACACATCACACTGAAGACCGCTGGGACTTTGGACGGTCTGGCGGCGGCATCGGACGGTTCTTCACAGTGGATCACTAGCGAGCAGTCGCGGGCGAGGGTCCACGTGGACCGATCGCGTAGAGACGCGATCATCGTGGGAACCGGAACCGTCCTTGCGGACGACCCGCGCCTTACGGCGAGGCTTCCCGACGGTTCCCTCCACCCACACCAGCCCCTCCGCGTAGCGGTCGGACACGGCCTAGTTCCTGAGTCAGCAAAAATCACTGGCGAGAATTTTCGTCAGATCCAGACTCGCGACATGGAACAGGTCGTGGAGGTCCTGGCGGACCTTGGGGTCATCGATGTGCTGATCGAAGGCGGTCCGCGGATTGCCGGCGCATTTGTGAAGGCTGGCCTTGTCGATGCAGTCGAGTCCTATGTAGCTCCGTCGCTGCTCGGTGCGGGTACAGCGGTCGTCGACTTTGGAGAGCCAACGACTTTGACCGACCGGACACAGTTCCGAACGACGTTAGTCAAACAATTGGGCGACGATATTTTTATTACTGCGGTGCGCCGTTCCTCGGAGTATCTTCACAGGAGTTAATTGAGGGCCCTCTTAGGCCTGACGTGGAATTACGTGGAAATAAGGGGTTATCGATGGCCGACGCCATTCGCCTCGACGAGCCAGGTGGACCTGAAGTCCTTCAGTTGAGGCAGGTGGAGGTGGCTGCTCCAGGAGTTAGTGAAGTTCGAGTACGCCACCATGCGGTTGGGCTCAACTTCGCCGACGTTTACTACCGGTCCGGTCAGTACCCAGTGCCATTGCCCAACGGCATGGGTGTAGAGGCGGCGGGCGTAGTGGGGGAAGAGGTGGAAGGGTTTACTGGCTCTTCACGATTTAGAGTGCGTTGATCCGGTTGTGTATCTGGCCGGAGTGGATCAGTGACCGCAAGATGTAGTGGTTGAGATTCCTGAACCCCAGAGCAATCCCGCGTAGATGCTCGAGCCGTCCGTTGATGGCTTCGACCGGACCGTTGGANGCCCCGATATCGAAGTACGCCAGGACATCCTCACGCCGACGCCACAATGTCCGACCCAGTTGCGCGAGCTCTTCCAGCCCCTTCGGTAGGCCCTTACGAATGCTGTTGATCACCCTGCTCATGA
>NZ_ATYV01000016.1 GCF_000427865.1 Corynebacterium sputi DSM 45148
CCGTCCTCCACCGCGGCGCGCTGCAACCATTTCTGCAGGGTCATCGGGTGAACGCCGAAATCTTTCGCAATCTGCTCGATCGTCACACCTGGTTCACGACTCCTCGCAACACGCACAACGTCGTCACGGAACTCTCGGGGATAGGGCTTCGGCACAATGACATCCTTCCAGCCCACCCTCCCGGGCAAGCCAACTCAGATGTCACCTACACGTGCAGCAGACCCGACGGAAATGACTGAGGCTGTCTACGTGGCACGTTTGCTCGCGCTGGAGGGGGACATCGATAGGGACGCGGCCGAGCAACTCTTCGAGCAGTAACTAGCCAGATGACTGGCGCTCGCGCGGGCAAATTGTCCCGCCACAGGCCAGCACCGTAGAGCGCGCTGTGTCTTTGCTTATGTCAAATAGTGACCGTGCTTTCCGTGGCGCACTCGCGAGGAAGTCCTCGCGGACGGCTCCGGGTTCTGCTCGTGCCCACGCCAGATTGCTCCCAGTGGGTTCCAACCGTGCGAGGCATTCCACATGTTCGGCATTCCTGCTTACCCGCATCTAGCCAACGTAGACTAATAACCGCAGAAACAAGCCGATCAAGGCGCGACTACTTTTACAGGCCCAATGCGTGCATAGCTCCACCCTGGTCTGGCCGCGCGTGTGAGGGTGCTTGTGTAAGGCGTTGCAGCGCTGTTAAGTGCCGGCCGTAGGCGGCGTGGCCGCGCTTCGTGAGAGAGACCCAGATTCGGGGCGGCCGGGCCCACGGGATCTGCCCAGGGTCTGTGAGATGTAGCCGACGTCGGCGAGGCGACGCAGATGTTTGCTGAGTGCCGAGTCGCTGATTCCGGCCACCTCTTTGAGGGTCTCTGCCTCGACCGCTGTCGTGGTTGCCAGGGTCGCGTCCTTGCCGGATTCTGGTGGTCAACCCCAACACCAACCGGCAGGAAAGCAAGTTTCCACCGGTTATCTACGCTCCGTGCTCAGTCAGGTACTGACTGATGGCCTCTCGAAGCACTTCGCTGCGTTCACGGCGGGATTGCAGCAGGTAACTCTCAAGGCGCTCAACATCCTGCTCGTTTAGTCGCAGCGAGATAGGGTGCGAGTTTCGCGAGTCCCCTTTTCGAGGACGGCCCTTTCTGTACTCAGAATTAACGTTCGCTGGTCCGATGGGGTCGTAGTCGCCGCGCTCGAACTCTGCGGCCATTGCAGCATAATCATCTGGAGTTCGGTTGGACTTGGTCATCGTTCTCTACTCCTCTCTAGGTCGTTGATCTCGTTGGCCAACGATGTCGTCTAGCAGTGAAATTGTCTCTCCGGTGAAGAGGTATGCCTCAACAGCGACCCGACGAGTGAGCAACATTGCATGGAAGACGTGTATTTCATCGCGAAATTGTTCGCCAGCCACTTCGATCCATGGTCCGCCGTCCGGGCCGCCGATGTAAACGTATGTCTCGGCGTCGGGTTGAATTCGTGACTGGGTGCGATAGCGAATGTACGGATACTCTATTGTCTCCCGAATTTCATCGTCGTTGATGCTGTGGGCCCGGGCCGATGTGTAGATTATGATCCGCACGACGTAATTGTAATACGTTTAAAAGGGCACGTAAAGCCCCATATCCGGGGCCTTGGCCCGGTGCAGTACCCTGAGGAATGCTGTTCAGGCCACGAAACCCGGGCCACACGCCAAGGTCACCATGGAGGACCCCAATGCCTGCTTTTCCCGCGTCCGACGGTATGCCCGTGCGCGTCGATCTCCTGACTGCCGCACCGAAGAAGTCCGAGCGTTTCTACCGCTCGCTTCTCGGATGGTCGTACCGCAGCAGCGGTGAAGACGGAGGGGAGAAGCGACGCGTCGCCATGATGCAGGGACTGCCGGTGTCGGCGTTCCTGGCGAATGACGAGGAGCAGAGTCGCTGGCGGGTGAACTTCTATGTGGAGGATCTGGAGGAGACCGTCGGGAAGGCTCGAAAGTTGGGCGCCGAGATCGTCCAGGAGCCGATCGCGCTGGTTGATGGCGGCACGATGGCCGTTGTTCAGGATCCCACTGGAGCCCTCGTTGGCCTGCTGGATCTGCCGACCCATGAGGCAATGTTCGCCGCTGGTGAGCCCGGAGCGCCTGTGTGGTTCGAACTCGTCGTTGGTGACAACTTCGACGAAGCCGTGAAGTTCTACCACGAGCTGTTCGGCTGGACTATTGATGTGCGACTGCAGACGGAAACCGAGGCTTACGCCATCGCCGTCGCTGAAGATGCAGCGTTCGCGGGAATCGCACTGGCTCCTGGAAACGGAGCAGGGTGGATCTCGTACCTGGGTGTCGAGAACATTGGCACCGCCGTCAATACGGTCGTTGACCTCGGCGGAGAGGTCGTGGTTCCGGTGCAGGACACGGAGTTCGGACCGGTTGCGACCATCGTCGATCCGGCTGGTGCAACAACCATCCTGTGTGAGGTCCCGTTGCCGCCGGAGGAAGAGATCCGCGAGTCGGATCCGCTCGAAGGCATCGACCTCTCCCAGTTCGGAATGTAGAAAAACACAATATTAGGAGACGGTCCGGTGGGTCGACGGTGGGTTGGGGTGGCTGGGGGCGTCGTGACGCTTGGTCTTTTGGCGGGCTGCTCGGGGCAACCTGAACAGAACGAGGAAGAAGCGTACGAGCCGGCGAAGTCGCTGACGATGGCGTTCGGTGGGGACGTGATGTTCGAGCAGCATCTCGCGCTGCTGGCCAGCAACGACAACTCACTGATCGAGCTGAAGGACACCCTCGGCGCCGCCGATCTGTCGGTGGTGAACCTGGAGACCTCCCTCACCGAGGGCGGCACCGCGTACCCGGGCAAGCCGTTCACCTTCCGAGCACCAGCAACCGCACTCGACGCTCTGCAGAACGCGGGCGTGGACGCCGTCTCGATGGCCAATAACCACGCCTTCGACTACGGCGAGTCCGGCGCTGAAGACACCTTCGACGCGAAGGATGACTCACCGATCCCGATCATCGGCATCGGCCGCGACGCTGAGGAAGCCTTCGAACCGGCAATCCTCGAGGCCAACGGCGCGAAGGTCGCCGTGATCGCCGCGTCGGAGGTCTACGAGGAGACGCTGGAGTACAACTCGGCGGGCGAGAACAAGATGGGTATCGCCTCGGCCGCACCGCGCGACCGACTGCTAACTGCCGTTCGGGAAGCGGACGCTGAGTACGACGCAGTTGTGGTCATGATGCACTGGGGCATCGAGGCGCTGCACTGCCCAGGTGAGCAGGCGATTGAGACCTCCGAGAAGTTGGAGGAGGCAGGTGCGGACGTGATCGTCGGCGGGCACCAGCACCGCGTCAACGGACACGGATGGCTTGACGGCGCCTACGTTCACTACGGAACCGGCAACTTCATCTACTACTTGAACCGCGATACTGCAGGTCACACTGGTGTTCTCGCCGTGAAGCTGGAGATCCCCGCCTCGGATGAAGAGCAGGACGGCCCGCTGGTGACCGAGGCAGACTGGGAGCCGATGCTCATCGGAGGAGATGGAATCCCTCGCCCGGTCGATGATGCGACGGCAGCGAACCTGACGTCATTGGCGGACGGATACCGCGAATGCACCCCGGCGACCGAGACGCCAGGCGGCAGCAACTAGCAGCGGTACAGCGCCGGAAGCCCCGGCAGCGGAACCGACTCCACGAGAATCTGCGTGCCGGTGCCATCGTCGGTCTCCTGTGAGCAATCCAGGGACATAGACCCGGAGTGAGACTTGGTGGACTTAATCGCCTGCGCCACGTCCGCGTTGTGGGCAGACAGGGAACCGTAGGTGTGCACAGAGATGATGAAGTCGTCGCTGAATGAGGTGGAGGAGTGGCCGCTGGAGCGGTCGTCCGTCCAGCCCCACTTGGTGCCCTTGACACCCGAAATGTTGGCGGTACCGAAGTCCTGCGGATAGCCGTCAGCGGCGACCGAGGTTGTGGTGCGCAAAGCCTTCAGCAGCGGGTCGTTCGGGTCTTCCTCGAGCTTGGTGTGGATGAATTTCACCAGATCCGCAGTAGACGTCGGCGCTGATCCCCAGCGGCTGCTGGCGTAGGTGTCCTCTAGGTTGTAGCGGGTGGCGGTCTCGCTGATCGTCTTCTTCCCGTACTTGCGGAAGAGGGTCTGCGCCGTGATGTCGTGGGAATTCTTCAGCATCTTGATGGAGTCCTTCTTCTCTGACTCCGTGCCGTTTCGCAGCACCCAGTCCGCGATGTAGAGCTTGTTCTGCGACAGGCCCGGGCGGGGTTCGTCCTGGTTTTCTGTCCCGACGGTGATACCTGTGCCCAGGTGGATGATGCTGATCTGGGTGCGCTCGTTAATGCCATCGAGAGTGACCGGCGGGAGGTTGGAGTAATCCACGCTTGCCGTCGTCGTGGAAGCGCTTGTTGCGTTGTCCGCGGAGGCAGGTGCGCAGGCAACAGCGCCCACACCGAGCGCGGAGACTACGGCGAGGACTGCGGAGGTGCGAAGGTGCGCGCGGCGGGGACGCATTGGTGTGACGAACTCCGGAAATCAGGTCTGATTCGTGCCGACGGTGATAACACGGTATGTAGGCAGAACTATCCAACGTGGATGAACTTGACCAGTCTACGCACGAAAAATGCCGAAAGTGAAGATGTGGTCATCCCTTCTGCTGCAGGGATTCTCCGATGGTTTCGGCGAAAAACGCTGTAGACCCGGTGAAGCTGTGCTTGGTCCGGTCTAGGGCGTCGGTAAGTAGCTGTGCCCCGGCCAGGTCAGCGGGTGCCCCCAGGTGCTCAGCGCACATGATCGCTGCCCGTAAGAAGGCAGTCGGGTCGGCAGTGCCAGTGCCGGCGATGTCCGGTGCCGAACCGTGAACGGGTTCGAAAAGCGCACCACGCTTCCCGACGTTCGCAGCCGCTACAACCCCCAACCCACCACCGAGCCCCGCGGTGATATCCGAAAGAATATCTCCGAACACGTTCTCAGCAGCGATGATCCCGTACCGCTCCGGTCCGGTGACCAGGTTCATTGCGACAACATCGATGTTCGCCAGTTCGAATGTCACCTGGGGATGTTCCGCAGATACTTGCTCGATCGCTCGGACCACGATGTCCCCGGAGGCCTGCAGCACGTTAGGTTTGTCGGCCACCGTCACCGAATCCAGGCCCTCCCGGATAGCGATTTCTGCAGCTGAACGGAGCAGTCGGCGCCAGCCGTGGAGGGTGGAGACGCGGAGAGAAACGGCGACGTCGTTAAGCGATCCTTCTTTTAACGTCTCCCGGACAGTCGGGTCCTCTGCGATATGGTCGTATACCCCGCCAAGGTCAGATCCGCGCACGTCATGGGAGTAGAGGCCCTCGGTGTTCTCTCGAACGACGGTGATGCGATGGCCGCCAGGCAGAGTGACTGGGCGGATATTCGCGAATAGGTCCAGGCTCTTTCTCAGCTGCAGGATAGGGGAGCGGTACACCAGCCCGGTGCCGCGCAGATCCTCTGCCAGTTCTGCTTCTGCAGTCGCGGCCGGCTTGGATGTAATCGCCACCATGAGCGTCGCATCGGCTGCAGTGACGGCGTCCCATGTCTCCGCGGGCACCGGGTCCCCATCAGCGCACCAGTGTGACCAGCCGATTCCGTGAGCGGTGATCCGCCAGTGCGGAAAGGCCGCCGTCAGCACCGGGAGGCAAGCGTTGGTGATCTCCGGGCCGATACCGTCACCAGGAAGCAGCGCGATGTGACGATCGGGGTGGGTGGAGGACGGGGAATCGGAGGGGGACATGGTGTTGATCGTAGGATCGGGCGAAACGAGTCCGCAGAGAAATCCGGGAGGTCGCAATGTCAGATCAGTTGTCACAGTGGGGCATCACCACACCGATCGTGCTCGCACCGATGGCTGGAGGGCCGACGACAACTGATCTCTGCCTCGCGGTCGCAAAGGCTGGGGGACTGCCGTTCATCGCCTCCGGTTACCTGAGTGTGGATGCGCTGAGGCAGAAGGTGGAAGAGGTGTCCTCGCTTATCGACGGCCATCCCTACGGCATCAACCTCTTCGTTCCGGACGTCACCGAATCGGCCGTAGATGAGGAGCAGTACCGGGCGTACCGCGACCGGATGCTCGGTTCAGTGGACATCGATCCGGAGAAGCTACCGGAAGAGCCCGTCTGGACCGATGACTTCTACAACGAGAAGATCGAGGTCGCGCTCGAGTCGGGCGCATCCTTCGTCTCGTTTGTATTCGGGTACCCCTCGACGGAGGACATCCAGAGGATTCAGGCGGCAGGTAAGTCGGTCGTTCTTTATGCGACGAGTCGTCCGGGTGTGGATGCGGTGGGGGCGTCGGGAGCTGATGTGATTGGCATCCAAGGCGTGAGCGCCGGCGGACACCGGGCGACGGTGAGCGGGTTCGACGATGAGTCCGAGGACGAGGCTGTGGACTTGGTGACTTATGCGGCATCGGTCACCGACAAGCCCATCGTTGCAGGTGGTGGTGTCTCCTGCTCCACAGATGTGGCCGCATTATTGGGAGCCGGTGCGACGGCGGTGCAGGTGGGCACGCTGTTTCTCCTCGCCGAAGAGGCTGGGACGAAGCCAACCCACTGCCGGGCAATTGAGGAGCTCCGCGACCGCGACACCACCTTGACCACCGCTTTTACAGGGAAGCCCGCCAGGGCCATTGAGAACCAGTTCATCCGTGAGAACAACGATGACGCGCCCCTGCAGTACCCGGCTCTGCATTACTTGACCGCAGGGATGCGTTCCGAGGCCGCCGTCGCTGACGACGCCGAGCACCTCCACCTCTGGGCCGGCACCGGATTCGTTGATGCGCGCCGGGCATCAGCCGCTGAGATTCTCGACGGACTTCTCCCGTGACTTCCTCCACGGGCCGGACCGAATCGAAGGTCTTTTTCTCGGTTGCGATGTTGCTGCTCACCGCTGGGTGGGCGGCGAACCACTTCGCGTCGCTGATCGTTGTCTTTCGGCAGGACATGGGACTCTCACCGCTGCTGGTGAATATCGCCTTCGGCGTCTATGCGATTGGGTTGCTTCCCAGCCTTCTCGGTGGAGGAGTCCTCGCGGACCGTTTCGGGTCCCGCCCGGTGGTTCTCATCGGTGCGGTGGCGGCAGCGCTTGGCAATGTGAGCTTGATGGCGTGGAATGACGGCGTCGGGCTAATGATTGGTCGTCTGCTTGTGGGCGTGGGTGTGGGACTCGCGGTCAGTGCAGGTACAGCGTGGGCAGGACGTTTGCGAGGCGTCGCAGGCACGACGATGGCCGGGATCTGCTTGACCGGTGGATTCGCGCTTGGTCCGATCGCCTCTGGAATTGTTGCGGCAGGATTTGGAGGTAACTCGGAACTCGGGGTGACGGTCGCTTTCGCCCTCAGCGTGGTGTTGTCGTTGCTGGCTGTGGGCTACTCGCTGGTCGTGGGGGACGTTCCGTTGGAAACTCACGAGGCTGCGGTGCCAGGCAGCACGGCGCAGGTTGCAGTGCCCACTGGCTTCGCGAGGAGCATGGCGCTGTCGGTCCCGATGGCGCTGTGGGTGTTCGCCTGCATGACGACCGCATTCGTTGTGATGGCAGGGCGGGTGGCCCCGCAGGTCCCTATCGCAGCTGTCCTGGTCCCGGGAATCGCTGCCATCTTCGGATTCTCTTCGGCACTGACCGTCCAGGCTCTGGGCCGTCGGCGCGGCTGGGGGCCCTGGTCGGGTGTCGTCGGCGCGGTGTGCGCCGCCGCGGGCTTCCTGTTGGCAGGTCTAGCCGGCGCCACCCCGCCCATCTGGTTGTTCCTCATCGTGTGCGTGTTGATGGGATCTGCCTACGGCCTCTGCCTGAGGCAGGGGCTTACCGATGTTGAGACCTCAGCACCGCCGGCTCGTAGGGGCGCCGCGATTGGAGTGTTTTACGTTGCCGCGTACCTGGGGTTCGGACTGCCGGCGCTGACCGAGGTCGCCGCCCAGGCGTACGGTCCGGTGCCGCTGATGATTGTGCTGGCATCGCTCGCCATTGTCAGCGCTGGAATCCGATCGATGCAGATCCGGTCAGGTTACCTAGTGCGGTGACCCGGATCGGTGAAAAAACGGCGCTAATTGGCCGAAAAAGTCACCGAGTGGGGTCACCGGTCAGCGGCTACTTAAGCGGCGAAGGTAACCGGAACCTCGACGACATCCTCGAAGCCCTCGGTGTGATCACCGAAGACCTTCAGCACGCACTGCTGAGTACGGCAGTCGGTGTCCTCACCCTCGGCGGTAGGAACTGCGGTTAGGTCCAGCGTGACCTGGCCGTTGTCGGGAATCTGGACGGTGCCATTCTCGGCGAGCCATGCCTGGGTCTCGCCAGAGCGATCACCGGTGCAGATCGGTGCCTGGGAACCTTCCGGTCGTTCGGTGCTGCAGATGCCCACGTAGTAGCCGTAGCTAGGAACCAGTCCGGCCAGGTCGACGGTGATGAGATCGCCCTCGGAGAGGTTCTCAGTCGGCGCGGCACTGAGTTCGACTTCTCCTGCGGGGGCCTCGGCAGCGGTGTCCTCCGTCGACGTTTCAGTGGTTTCGGTGGTGGTCTCGATGACCTCCTCGACGACCTCGTTGTTGCTGTCAGATCCACACGCCACTAAGGCGGTGGCTGCGATGATCGCGGGGACGGCGAAGACACTGCGGCGGAAGCGAGCGGTAGCCATAAGTTAGGACTCCTAATCCATGCGGTTTAAGGTTAGGCTAATGCTACACTTTGGGAGTTGTTAGGTGTAGATATTTTTAGTCGGAGGTTCCCGGTTGTCCAGCAGCGTTTCCCGGCGGCCGGGCGCGGTCGCGGTTCTGTCTCTCGTCACGGTTCTTCTCTTTGGAATGACCGCGTGCTCCGGGACTGGGCGTGCCTCTGACCAGGAGATCAACGCCACCGGGCATGTGTCGGGGGATCTTCCGTCCCACAATCCGGACATCCTCTTGAGCGACCCGGATCCTCAATTGCCGACCACGGTCCAGACTGACGATGGCGACGTCACCGTCGAGAGCACCGACCGCATCCTCACGCTCGATCGCGCCGGGGCATTGTCTCGCATGGTCTATGCGCTGGGGATGGGCGACCAAATCGTTGGCCGTGACACCGCCTCTGATTTCCCTGCTGTCGAAGATCTTCCCCAGGTGACCCCAGGCGGGCACTCCATCAACGCCGAGACGGTGATGGAACTTCGCCCGGACCTGGTCATTGCGGACGGAAGCATCGGGCCCTCTCGGGTTCTGCAGACTCTGCGCGCGGCAGGAGTGGCCGTCGTCGAGGTCGATGGGGATCGCACCCCGGAAACCGTCAATGAACTGGTCCATGAAGTCGCCGCAGCACTTGGGCTCAGCGCAGATGCGGATGCCGTTGCTGAGGAGATTGACTCGCGTATCGACAACGCCGCCGAGTCCGCGCAGTCGATGGCAGACGGCCGCCGCATGTTGGTCCTCTACCTGCGCGGTACCTCCGTCGCGATGATTGCTGGGCCAGATAGCGGCGGTGGAGAACTCATCGAGATGCTCGGCGGCGTCGACGCTGCTGAGGACATCGGCATCGGCGGCAGCTTCACCAACCTCACCCCGGAAGCGCTGGTCCAGGCGGCGCCGGACACGGTCATCGTCATGAGCGGCGGCCTTGAATCCATCGGCGGCGCCGAGGCAATCAACGAACTTCCCGGTATGTCCCAAACTCCCGCCGGGCAGAATCTCAGCGTCCTCGACGTACCCGACTCGCAACTCCTCTCCTTCGGCCCGGACACCGCGACTGTCATTACAGCTATGGCTGAGGCGTTGTATGGGAACGAACAGTGATGCTTCCCGACGCCCCCAGCACCCACCCACCCCACCTCGACCACGGGGAATTCGCGGTCGAAACCGCAGCCCGTTCGCGCCGCACCCGGAAGGTGACCGCTACCTACGTCGGACTCGGTGTGCTGTTGGTGGGGATTGTGTTCGCCTCGGTCGTTGTCGGGCAGTACGGAAGTGCGGTTGGGGAGTCGCTGCACTCGCTGCTGCGGGTATTCGGTCTGGCGGCGCCGGCCGCTGAGGGCGCTGGCTTGGACGCGGTGATGTGGCAGGTGCGCCTGCCACGGATCGTGCTGGCCTTGTTGGTTGGCGCAGGTCTGGCGATTTCTGGTGTGGCGCTGCAGGCGATTTTCGGAAACCCGCTGGCTGAGCCCGGTCTGATCGGTGTCTCCTCCGGTGCCGCAGTGGGTGCCTCGGCGATGACAGTCGCTGGTGGTGCTGCTCTTCCGGCATTTTTGGGAACGTCTGGATCTGACTGGATGATCGCTGGTGGTGCGTTTCTTGGCGGGGCCGTCGCCACCGCGATTGTGGCTGTGACTGCCAGAGGCGGCCGTGATGTCGCCCGCGTGATCCTCGTCGGTGTTGCCGTCAATGCAGTCTGCGGTGGTTTGGTGAGCCTTTTGACCTTCGTCGCAGATTCCTCGGCACGAGATCGGATCGTCTTCTGGCAGATGGGCAGTTTCGCCGGTGCGAATTGGAGCGCCGTCATCATCGTCGCTGTCGTGACGATTCCGGGCGCTGCCGCACTGTGGTCCATGGCTCGTACGTTTGACCTGCTCAGCCTCGGTGAAGCACAGGCGGGTCACCTCGGTGTTGATGTGCCGAAACTGCGTCGCATCGCCATCGCGATCACTGCTCTCATCGTCGCGGTGGGAGTGGCGTTCTCCGGAATCATTGTCTTCATCGGCTTGGTCATCCCGCACGCCCTGCGCCTGATCATCGGGCCAGGCCACCGCGCTCTGATCCCGGCCAGCATCCTCGGTGGGGCAGTCGCGGCTGCCGCCGCAGATCTTGCCGCCCGAACTCTCGTCGCGGGCGCGGACCTTCCGCTGGGCATGCTCACCGCACTCATTGGTGGACCTGTCTTCTTCTGGTTGCTGCTGCGCGGCGGACGGGCGGTGCGGCGATGAGCAACGTCCCCGTCCATGTCCGGAATCTGACGGTCCGCATCGGTAATAGGTCCTTGCTTTCTAGCGTTTCCTTGTCCGCATCCCCCGGCCGAGTCACCGCTTTGGTCGGACCAAACGGTGCCGGTAAATCGACACTGCTCAAGGTTATTGCCGGTGATATCCCTGCAGGAGGTGGGGAGGCGGTGATGGGGGAGGAGAACGTCGGGAAGCTCGGTGCTCGTCGCCTCGCTGAACTTCGGGCCGTGCTGATGCAGGCGCAGACCGCGAGCGTGCCCTTCACCGCCGGTGAAGTAGTCGACTTTGGGCGCGCCCCACATGCGCAGGCGGACCCCGAGCTGCGTGCGCGGATCATCCGTTCCTGCGACATCGCACACCTGCTGGATAGGCCGGTGACGGTGCTCTCTGGCGGAGAACTGTCTCGCGTGCACCTCGCGCGCGTGCTGCTGCAGGACACTCCAGTACTGCTTCTCGACGAGCCCACCGCAGCCCTCGACCTCCGCCACGCCGAGGCCGTTCTGCGGATTGCTGCTGAACGCGCTGCCGCTGGTGCGACGGTGATTGTGGTGCTCCACGACCTGTCCGCTGCTGCTGCACACGCCGATGATGTGGTCGTCTTGGAGAGAGGCGAAATCGTGGCCAGGGGAGCCCCGGAGCAGACGCTCACCGCTGACCTGGTCAGCAGAATTTATGGAACTCCCGTGGAAATTCTCCGCGACTCCGCAGGCAATGCCGTTATCGTTCCGGCAAAGGCTCGGAACTACACCAATAAAAACAATATGGAAGGGAGGGACGCGATGTCCCCGATTACCCAGGAGTCCGCAACGGACACCGAACGCCCGCTGTCCGTCATCCTTCGTGAGGCCACTGCCGTGGTTCACGATGAGGCCGAGAACTCCGGCTTCATGTCGCGTCTCCTCGACGGCGACCTAGACTCGGCCGCTGCCGCCGACCTGGCTGCGCAGCTCTGGTTCATCTATGTCGCGCTGGAAAATGCCGTGCGTGAGGTGTCTGAGGATCCGATCGCGGCAGGTATTTATGACCCTCGCCTGGAGCGCGTCCCGGCCCTGGAACTGGACCTGGCTGCGCTGCTCGGTGAGAACTGGCGCGCGCAGATCACCGCCGATCCGTCCACCGCCGCCTACGTCCGCCACCTGGAGGGCCTGGCCGAAAAGCGTGACGCCGCAGCTGTCGTTGCACACCACTACGTGCGCTACCTCGGTGACATTTCCGGAGGTCAGGTCATCGGCCGACGCCTCAGCGACCACTACGGCATCGATGGCGACGGAGCCCGTTTCTACGACTTCGCAGCCATCGGAAAGATCAAGCCCTATCGCGATGCCTACCGAGTGCAGCTCGACGAACTCCCGCTGACCGGCGAGTCTTCCCGTGCAGCGTTGGCCGATGAGTCAGTCACCGCATTCCGCCTGAACACCGCCGTCTTCCGGGACCTGGCAGCCAAGCACGTGAAGTAGGCGGCCGGTCCCGGTTGGGAACTACCAGATGATCACGCGGTCATCCTCCGAGCGCCACATGCCGTCGCCCTCGGAGGTACCGAAGGCCTGGTGGAACTCGTCGATGTTCGAGACGATCACGTTGCACCGGAACTCGGCGGGGGAGTGCGGATCGATGGCCAGGTACTGAGCGGCCATCTCCGGGCGAATCTTCGTGCGCCACACCAGCGCCCAGGACTCGAAGATGCCGCGGAATGCCTCCGGTGAATCGTCCAGTCCCTTGTCATTGAGCCAGGTGCGGTACGCGACGACCGCGATTCCGAGACCGCCAAGATCGCCGATGTTCTCACCGAGGGTGAACTGTCCGTTGACGCCCTGATCGGTCTTGCCAGCCTCCTTGAGTACTGAGGGAACTAGGCCGTCGAACTGGTCAACCAACTTGCCGGTCAGTTCCTCGAAGGCTGCGCGGTCCTCGTCGGTCCACCACTGGCTAATGTTGCCGGAGCCGTCATACTGCGATCCCTGGTCATCGAAACCGTGGCCGATCTCGTGACCGATGACTGCGCCGATGGCGCCGAAGTTTTCTGCATCAGTGGCCTCGGCTGCGAAGAACGGCGGACGCAGGATCGCGGCGGGGAAGGTGATGTCGTTGACAGTGGGGTTGTAGAAGGCATTGACCGTCTGCGGGGTGGCAAACCATTCGTCCCGGTTGGCAGGTTTGCCGAGCTTCGCTACCTCGTAGTCATGGTCGAAGCGGCTGCTTGCGCGCACATCGTCCATGAGAGTGCCGGTGACCTCGAGGTCGTCATAGGAACGCCAGGTGTCCGGGTATCCGATCTTGGCCTTGAACTGGCCGAGCTTCTCCAGTGCGCGCTCCTGAGTCTGCGCGGTCATCCACGGCAGCTGGACGATGCGCTGGCGGTACGCGGCGATCAAGTAGTCGACCAGTTCGAGCATGCGCTCCTTGTATTCCGGCGGGAAATGCTCGGCGACGAACTGCTTGCCCACCTCCTGGCCGACGGCCCCTTCGACAAATCCGACGCCGCGCTTCCACCGAGCGCGCATCTCCTCGGTACCGGTGAGAATACGACCGTTGAAGTCGAAGTTCTCCTCCACGAAGGCTGCGGGAAGGTACGGAGCACGCTCCTTGAGCACTCGCACCAAGGCCCACAGTCGCAGGTCTTCCAGGTCGGTCTCTTCCCAGAGCTTCACGAAGTCATCTAGGTAACTCGGCTGGCGCACGATGATCGGGTCAACGACGGACGCAGTGACACCCATCTCGGCGAACCACTCGGACCAGGGGAAACCGTTCGGAAGCTCGCTGATCGTGGTGGGGTTGTGCGTCTTCATCGCGTCGCGTGACGCGACGACGTCCCAATGGCCTGCGGCCAGCCGCTTCTCGACGTTCACAACCCGCCTGGCCGCTTCCTCAGCCTCTCCGATATCGAAGGAGTCGGCGATGGTGGAACCTTCGAAGTCGTTGGCGTGGACCGTGGCGTCGTCAAGCACCTCGAGGAGGCGGGCTAGGTGCGCGCGGTACTCCGCGAGCACCTCGGCGTGGACGTCTTCGCGGTAGTAGGCCTCGTCGGGAAGCCCGAGACCGCTCTGCACCAAGTAGAGGCGAGCGAGATCGGACGTCGCATCCTTGGCGACGTAGAAGCCGGCATGTCCGCCAACCCCTGCCCGATCCAGGCGGCCGAGAGCCAGTGCGAGCTCGTTCTTGTCGTCGACTTCAAGTTCCGCCAGGTCAGCGGCCAGCGCGTCCACGCCGGCGGCTTCGATCGCGTCTTCGTCCATGAATCCGCCGTAGAGCTTGCCGATCGCGGACTCCGGCTCAGCGTTTTCGATGATCACTCGCACATCTGACTCGGCACGATCGCGCAATGCATGGAACGCGCCGTCGATGGAGCGATCTGCGGGGATGGAGTGCTGGTCGATCCATTCGCCGTTCTCATGGCGGAAGAGATCCTCGGTTGCTGCGGGGAGTGTGGTCTGGAGCTTGGTCGCGTTGCTCATGCGGCCAGTTTAGGAGTCTAGGGAGGTTGTCGTCGGCCCCGCATAACGGAAGTGATCAATGTTCTTGATGATTCTGCTGTGACTAATGTGAAAGTTGTGGTTAGATGTGGAGTCATGGTCAGAAATCAGACAATCACCGCAGTTCCGCGCGGCCGATCCGCAGCGGCAATCGTCGCCGTCGCGGCTGCGCTCGCGTTGCTGATGTCGTTCGTCGCCCCGGTTCCGACCGCCAAGGCTTTCACTGACGAGTCCGCACGGGGTATCGACGTCTCTCGTTGGCAGCACCCGGAACCCGAATCCATCGACTGGGAGCGCGTTGCAGGCAACGGCGAGTCCTTCGCCATCATTAAGGCCACCGACCCCGTCGACGGCCCGAACGCGAACTTCGAAAACGACTCCGCCGAGGCCCACGCCAACGGCCTCATCATCGGCGCGTACCACAAGGCCCACCCGGACCTGGATGCCACCGAGCAGGCCGACGACTTCGTTGAAGCCCTCAAGCTGCAGCCCGAAGGCGCCACCACTTTGCCCCCAGTCCTCGACCTGGAACTGGCCAACGGCCAGAGCCCGGAAGAGATCAATGAGTGGGCTCATGAGTTCATGGAGCGCGTCGAGGAGCAGACCGGCCGCCAGCCGATGATGTACACCTACCGCTCCTTCTGGCGCGTGGAGATGGACAACACCACTGACTTCTCGGAGTACCCGCTGTGGCTCGCCGCCTACCAGGATGAGCCGCCGACAGACGACATCCCGGGTGGCTGGGACCAGATGACCATCTGGCAGCGTTCGGAGACCGGCAAGATCGACGGCCTGATCACTCCGGTTGACCTCAACCTGTTCAACGGCACCGAGGCGGACCTCAAGGCATTCGCCGAGGAGGAAAAGACAGCTGATGAACTGACGGACACCTTCTCCGAGATCATGGCCTCCGGGTCGACCTCGGACAAGTCCTACAACGAGCCCATCTCCGCAGACATGATCAGCAACCTGATCGACATGCTAGACACGATGGCGCAGGACGGTGTCGAGCAAGGCCAGATTCTTTCGATCTTCGATGTCCTGTTCTCACTGGTGAACTCCGCATCCGAGGGTGCCGGTTCGTCCGGCGGAACCGTGGATATCCGGGAGACGTCGACGGAAACGAAACCCGCCGAGACCACCACCGAGACGGAGACCACGGAATCCGATACGGCCACCGAGTCTGAGACCTCGACCTCTACCGACGAACCGTCCGCGACGGTCCTCCCGGCGGAGCCGACCGAGACTGAGACGACGGAGCCGACCGAGTCCGAGGCCACCGAGCCGACCGAGAGCACCGAGGCAACCGAGACCGAGGGCACTGAGACCGAAGGCACCGAGGAAGAAGCCACGGAGATCAACGTCGACGACCTCACTGATGAGGAGATCGCTGAGATCGCCGAGGCCACTGACCTCACCGAGGAGCAGGTCATCGAGTACCTGTCGGAGCTTCGCTTCGACAACCTCTTGAGCATGCTGCGCGGCATGCTGGACATCACTGAGACCGGCGACTTCGAGTTCACCATCTCGGACCTGATCGACGTGCTGAACAGTTCGCTGCGTTAACGCAGCCACACATACTTGGTGGCGGGGCACTCCAGCCTGTCACCACTTGAGGAAGCCCGGTTGAGGGAAGTCAGCCGGGTCTCCTCACCGAGAATGTCCCGCAGCTGGGGAAGGCTGCGGGGCATTTTTGAGCTTGCAGACCGGGGACTCAGGACCACTTCGATCCGGGGGACGCCCACTGCGCCAGTGCCGGGAGAAGATCCGCAACGTCCTCGACGACGATGAGGGATTCCACTGAACGCGCGCGGATGAACTCCGCTTCGACCAAGGACTGCAACAAGTCGATCAATGGCTGCCAGAACCCGTCTGGACCGACCAGCGCAACCGGCTTCTCGTGGAGACCAATGTGTTGCTGGGTCCACACCTCGAAGAGCTCCTCTAGGGTGCCTGCGCCTCCTGGGAGAGCGACGAAAGCGTCGCCAAGCTCATACATCCTTTGCTTGCGCTCGGCCATTGTCCCGACCCGCTCGAAATGTGTCAGCCCCCGATGCCCAATCTCCCGGTCTATGAGCAGGCCAGGCATCACACCGGTGACTCGACCGCCGGTGGACAGCGCAGAGTCCGCCACGGCGCCCATGAGCCCAACTGCGGCGCCACCGTAAACCACCTCGATCCGTTCCCGGCCGAGAATCTCCCCGAGCTGGTTAGCGGTGCGGCGCCAGAGCGGATCTGCTCCGTCGCCTGAACCTGCGAAGACTGTCGCCGACCCAATGGTCCGCACTGGTGCCGGGTCGAATGTTGACGGAGATGTCTGGCTCCGAGCCGCTTCCGCCCGGAGCATCGGCAGCGTGTGGTTGACCAGCATGGGGGCAAGAGTGCCGGCCGGAACCATCGGGTCGACCCAACGCAGTTCCTCGATCTCTGCGGCTGGAGACGGGTCTGGGGTCTGCCCGCGCCAGCGGAAATGGTGGCCGGTGACCTGAGCTCCTGGTTCATTAGCGGCAGCGTCGGTGACGGTCCCGTATTCCTCGAGCAGTGCCGGGTCCAAGTAGAGCCCCAGCTCCTCGGATAACTCGCGGGTGACAGTCTCGACGGGTGTTTCGTCCGTGTCCGGCTTTCCGCCGGGCAGCATGAATGCGTCGGTGCCTCGTTTGCGGACTGTCAGGACCCGTCCGTCGTCACGTGTGATGACGCAGGCCGCCACGATGATCGTCTCTGCTGGAACGTTTTCGGACCTAGACTCACTCATGCGAAAAGCATAACGCCGCCCCAGGGAATCCCAGGGGCGGCGTTATAAGCAATTGATCAGGGGTTAGTTCTCCCCTTCGGTGCCTTCTTCGAGCTCATCACCGCTGTCGCTCTTGACGGTGTTGCTCATCGCGCCGTCATTGTCGACGAGCATTTTGCCGGGCGACCATAGGCCGGAGCGGGTCATCTGTTCGACGTCGATGGCGGCCTTGTCCGGCAGCGCACCATCACGGTTCGGGCGAAGTGACAGCTGCTCCACCGAGCCCCAGTCACGGCCCCAGTCGTTCAGCTGGTACGTCGACAGGGTCTGCTGGCGGTTGACTGCGTTGGTCAGGCCTAAGAGTCCACCGCCGCCGCCAGACTGCCAGTTGTCCTGAATTAGCTTCAGTGGGCGGTCCGGCATAATTCGGTACTCGGGGTTCTCCGCGACGCCGCCCCAGTGATCGAACGGACGCTGGCACGGGAACTGGAATGCTGCAGCCCAGTCGACCATAGTCGGGATTTCCGGTGTGACAACGTCGTTGAGCGGCTCCATAATTGGCGCACGTGGCGGCGTCACTGCGATCCACTCACCACGGGTGAGGTTCGTGTCCTCGACCTGCAGGCGAACTGCAGTTGCTTCCTCCGGAACCTGGTCCATCGGCAGGCGCAAGTTACGCCAAGCCGGCTGCGGGCCGATGTCCATCGGCTCGGCAGTGCCGAGGGTCTCCCACTCGCCGTTGACCTCACGGCCGAACTCGAACAGGAGGTCCTGCCCGGACTGCTGCACACCGTTGTAGTCGTGGTGCGCGATGCGGCCACCGGCGGTGACAACCAGGAGCGGCTGCTCGTCGGAACGCTCCGGCAGCTCGTACCATTCGGTCTCCAGGGACGCCGGGACCTGCACGTCCTCAGAGAAGGTACCGAGGACCGGAACGACATCTCGGGACAGTCCGAACGGAAGGTTCGCGCGCGAACCGTTGATTCCGCCGATGCCACTGAATCCACCGTCGGTACCGGCGGCGTCACCGGTGGCCCAGTTGCCATCTAGCTCGCTGGTATCAGAGTTACTGGTGCCGTCGTCGACCCATTCTGCGTCAGCAGTCATGTCGCTCGGTAGACCGTTGGGGGAGAATCCAATGCCGTTGTCGCCCGGGTTTAGGGAATCCCCAAGGGATCCGTTGACCGGGGAGAGGAAGTCACGGTTGGAGTCTTGCTCCACCAAGATGTCGTCAGCAAGGTTGCAGCTATTGCCGGTCAGCGCACGCATGTTGCCCTGCGCGATGGTGTAGGCCGGCCACTGGCCCTGGATGCCCTTGAGCATCGACAGGACAGAGAAGGCCACCATCAGGAAGGTCACTACCGCGATCGGAGACGCGGACAAAGTGCCCAGGCGCATTCGCTTTGCGACGGTCGACGGTTCCGGTTGTCCCTTGTACTCGTCGACAAAGCCGAAGATGACACCGGCGGCCAGCACCAGCATCGCCAGCAGCAAGATCACAGAGTTGGCTTCGTGCCCGCTTAGCTGCACGGTCTTGTCGTACCAGGGGACACCGTAGGCGCCGACGTACCACCAGCCATTAATGCCGGTGAAGGTGTACGCGAGGATCAGCAACATCACACCAGAGAACAACACCCGGTTACGACGGGAGTTAACGCACCAGTGGCTGATCGCGACGGCGGCCAACGCAGCGAGGGCTGCGGCAATACCGGCGTACACGCCGAAGTGGTGGGTCCACTTCGTCGGCGTGAATGTCATGAAGAACATGGTGCCGACGAACATGAACACCAGGCGCGTCGTCGGCGCAGCCAGGGCACCCGGCACGGTGCGGTGACGCAGCAGCGCAACGATCGTAATGACCAGGCAGAGGACTGCCATCATCACGCCGAAGCGTCGAGTCATGGATCCATCGACAGACTGCAGGATCAGCCAGTACCAGCGGATCGGCTCCTCGTACCAGGCCTGGTTCGGGCCAATGGCACCTCGGACACGGGTGGCCTCAAGGACCGTCGCCAGTGTCTGCTGCGAGAACACGCCGATGAGGATCGCGGTGCCTGCGGCGAGGAACGGCGCAATCTGCATGACCGGTGCCTTCCATCCGCCACCGAGAGCCTTGTGCCGCTCGACGACGATACGGATCAGCGCCGGCAGTCCACCGAGGATGGCTGCGAGCGCCATGAGGCCGGTCGGGCCGGAGCCCAACGCCAGGGTCGCGATGATGACACCGATCGCGGCAGGGAACAGTCGTCGGGTGTAAATCGAACGCTCGATGAACACCCAAGCAAGCAGCGCCATGCAGGCAATGACCGGCTCCGGACGAAGACCGTTGTTGTACGGCAGCCAGAAAGAGAGGAAAACGCCGGCGGCAGACCAGTACGCGACTCGTCGGGACGAGATCCCCTTGCCCAGACGCGGAATGATCAGTCTGGACAACGTGAACCACACGACAATGCCGGCAATCAGTGCCGGCAGGCGCATCCACATCGAGGCAGTAGACACCTGAACCATCAGCGCCAGGAGGTCGTAGAACGGCCAACCAAATGGCGATTCTGACACTCCGAGCCAGCGATAGTAGTTCGCCATGTACCCGGAGCCTTCGGACACGCGGGCCATGGTGAAGATGTAGCCGTCATCGGAGGTGTTCGCGCCGATGACATGCCAGATCAGCAGGGTGCTGACGACGATGTAATCGAGCAGTCGTGGACGCCAGGCGTTGCGCGGCAGCCACCTTGGCAGACTTCCGCCATTGACCAGGTCGATCCGGCGCAGGGCCCACAGCGAGGCGATCATCAGGATCAGCCCGACGACCATGAACGCGGCCTTGATAAAGGTCGGGCTCGCGGTGAATCGAGAGTCGATCTCGACGTGGACGTTCAGCCCGTCTGAGACTGCGGCGGCAGAACTCTCGTCTGCTGGAAGATCCGTGTAGATACCGACGACCTGTGGACGGCTGTCACCGGTCAGCCCGCCACGAAGTGGCTCGCCCTCGTCGTTGGTGGCGCCTTCCACCTCCGCCCAGGTGTTCTCAGCATCGGAGTAGATCCGCAGATTGCTGCCGATGTTCTCACTCAGCTGCTCCTCATTGAGGGATAGCAGCACCCGGTTCCGGACGATGACGTCGAAGGAATCCTCGGTGATGCGAACTTGCATCCCGTCATTCGTCGCGTTGTCAGTGCGTGGAGGAAGGGTGCCGAAGAGAACATCACTCTCGTCGAGCTCGTCCACCAACGACAACGGGATGGAGGCATCGAGATTAGACGGTGCCTGCGAGATGAGAGGCGCATACACCGAGTTCAGGGTGTCGTTCTGCGGCCACGTCAGGGACGTCTGTTCCTGTTTGACGGGCAGGAACGGCAGCGCGACGAACATGACGAATCCGACGATGCCCGCGATGATCGCGGTCCAGTTCACCAGCGGCGAAGGAGTCGGTCCATCCATGGCGGGGCGCTCGACGGAATCAACCTGAACCGTCTCTGACGCGACGACCGAGCTCTCGATTTCCGTCGGCGGAAGTGAGGTGTCACGCGTGGGGGCACCGGCTCCTGCTACGTCATCTTCAGAGTCGCCTGAGCCGCGGCGGCCATTCGGATCTGGGTTTTCAGCAATCACGAATCGTGATCTTACGTGACAGGCAGGTTAAAGCCCTAGACAAATGAAGTACTTCACCCGCATATACAAATAAGTCGATTCACCCGGAAGCTACTTGGCCGCGATCCTTGTCCGTAGACCCCGGCTCACTTGCGGATCAGCACAACGAATGGGCCGACCTGTTCGGTGTCCCAGTACTCGTCTGAGAACACATCCATGTCAAAGGCGACGCCCCGGAACAGCACGTTCGGGTTGTTCGGGTAGATGTCATCGGCCAGGTCGATCGTGAGGGTCGGCTTATCCAGGTCACCGCGCAGAACCATCGCGTCCGGTCCAGCCCACGGAGTGTCGTCGATCGCCTGGATCAGCTCCTCCGGGTCAGTGATTGCGGTCCACTCTTCGATGGCTTGGTTCCGCTTATCGAACTCACCCAGCGGGTTCGCGTAATGGCTCGTCAGGGCCTGGAATGAGTACCAGGGGAAGAATGCCTGGAAGTTTCGCTCATCGGTGAGGACCACGTTTTCGCTGTGGACCAGCCCAGCGTCGGTGAGAAGTTCGTCAATCTCGCCGTAATACGAACCGGCATCAGGGGAGAAGTGGTCTGCGCGCTCTCCGTATCCATCCGTGTCGGTGTGCGCGAGGTCGATCGGGTGGTGCAGTCGGTTCGGAATCGCCTGCGCGTAGGCGATTCCGGCAATGAGGACCAGGACACCAAGTGCTGCGCTGATCTTCACGGCGATATCGCCTCGGACCATGTGCGGCCACAGTCGAGGTACCCCGTTCAGGCGCATATCGGCGATGCCGAACACACCAGCGGTGGCCAGTGCCATCGTGATCGGAGCGGCGAGGCGGAAGCCCAGGAGGGTCTGGCCGCCGAGGGTCGCGATCATTGAGGCGATCGTCCAGCCGTACATCACTAGCACCCCCATGCCGAGCGCACGAGTATCCGGGTCCACGGCGCGGACCACGAGCCAGATGACACCGATCAGGCACAGGACACCAATGATCGATCCGGAGAGCATCGGCAGCGGCACGCTCGCACCATTGGCGGGCAGGTAATGCGTCGCGGTGGCACCGGAAGCAGGCTCACCGGTCAGTCGAGCCAGGATGTACGGAGCCCAAACGATCGCGGCAATCACCATCGAGCCGACTCCGATAATCACAAGTCGGATCACCGGCACGAGGGACTTGATCAGCACTGCCATCAGCAGCGCCAGCACGATGACGATCAGCGCGCCGACACCGGTGTGCAGCGTGTAGAACGTCGCGGAGACACCCAAGAACACCGTCGTGCCGATCATCGCGGAGCGCGCGCCACTGAGTGCTCGGCGGGCCATAACAGTCATGGCCGGAAGTCCCATCGCCACGACGGCCGCGTACGGCTCGTCAGCGGTGGTGCTCAGTGCAATTGCGGTGGTGACCAGGGCGATCGCGGTGGCTACGGGAAGAGATCCGCAGAGGCGCTGCCACACTGGAACGAGGATCGAACCGGCTACGGCGAGGGTGACCAGCGACCACGGCTGGAACGCTTCCCAGCCAGGCATACCCAGGAAGTTGGAGAACCGACCACCGAGCCAGAACCAGCCAGCGGGATAGTAGGACGCCACGTCCATGTACGCCATGTCGTGCAGTCCCGGCTCAGCGGTCAGCCGCGACAGGTACTCGGTACGGAACTCCTGGTCGACACTGATGCCGTCCAGGTACAGCCGAGTGGAGCCAAGCGGCAGAGCAAGGGTCGTTGCGACCAGAGCCGCCGGGGACAGATACGCCGCGGCGTAGGAGATCATTCGCAAGGGGCGGGGGCTGGAGCTGCCTCGGTACGCCCACCAACCCATCAGAACGGTGACAACGACCAGCATCCCGACGGTCCCCGCCGTCGACAATGCCCTCGTCATCATCGAGCCGCCAAATGCCGGCAGCGACATCCGCGACAGCACGAACCAGACCACCATCATCAGGGCAGCGCTACCGAAGGCAGCCGCGGCGACACCAATGACGGCGTTTCGCAGCCGCATCTGATCGTCGGCGAAGACCTCGCCCACCGGGTCGTCGAATCCGAGCTTTCGCATGGCCGTGGCCGCGGCTCCAGTGTCGACGGGTGTGTCCCCTGCATGCTCCCGCGGGTCTGCGGTATCGACGTCGGACGTGGCCGCGGCGGCGCCGGTAGTGTCTGCCGGCGTTTCGGGGGCCGTGCCTGAGTCGTCAGAAGGGGTGTTGCTCATGAAAGTAAGCATTGCATATGAGCCGTTGCTTACAGTGTTAGCGCCTGCTCAGGTCGCTCACGGTTCGGTTCTCGTAGGAGCAGCAGCGCCGGAATTACAAGCAGTGCAGCCGAACCCCAGAAAATTGCCAGGGTGGGGAAGTCCTGCCATGCGACGATGAGTCCGGCCGTCACACCGCTGCCTGCACCGGCCAGAGCAATCAGCACATCGATGGAGCCCTGCACCTTCGGGCGAGTAGCCGGATCAGTCGCATCGATCACCATCGTCGTTCCAGCAATCAGTCCGAAGTTCCAGCCAAGTCCCAGCAGCATGAGCCCCACTGTGATCCCGACCAGGGCTTCCGCCGGCGACAGCGCCGCAACCAGTCCTGCCGCCAGCAGCGTCACGCCCGCAGCGATGGCCATCCAGACGCGACCAATCTTGTCCACGAGTCGCCCGGTCACCAGCGACGGCAGGTACATCGCTCCTACGTGCAGGCCAATCACCAGGCCCACCGCCTCCAGCCCGTGCCCGTGGCCGCGCATGTGAATCGGCGTCATTGTCATCACCGCGACCATCGTCACCTGTGTCAACACCATCACCACCGCGCCGACCCAGGCTCCGGTGCGGACGCTGGGGGCGTCGTTAAGCACAAGATCTTGCTTCCCGACGTCCTGTCCCACAAGAAACGGATCCGGCCTCAGGAAAATAATGAACACCAGCCCGGCAGAGAGATATGCCACCGCCGCGAGCAAGAAGGGGCCGGTCAGCGCCGGAAGCCCAAAGCCCTCGGCGAGGCCACCGAGCGGACCGACCAGGTTCGGCCCGGCAACGGCTCCGAGAGTGGTCGACACCAACGCGATGCTGACTGCCTGGCCGCGCTGATGAGGCTGTGCCAGATCGGTTCCGGCGTACCTGGCCTGCAGATTCGTCGCGGTGCCGGCGCCGTAGATGAAGAGCGAGATGAACAACAGCGGCACCAGATTCGCGGTGGCTGCGACGATGACACCAATTGCACCGATACCGCCGGCGACGAACCCGTAGCCCAAGCCGACTCTGCGCCCACGACGCTGAGTCACACGTCCCACCAAGAATGCGGTCAGGGCTGAGCCCAGGGTGAACAGCGCCGTCGGCACACCGGCCAGGTTCGCCGACCCGAGCAGATCCTGCGCCAGCAGGGCACCGACAGTGATGCCAGCGGCGAGTCCCGCTCCGCCGAGTACCTGGCTGAACACTACGACGCGTAGCGTGCGCTTCTGAATCGCAGCGAGCACCTCCGGGCTGTACACCGCAGTGTCAGTGGAGGAGGTGGTCTGTTCGGTCACTGGGTGGGTCCTTTGTCTTGATCGGTCTCGATGCCCTGTCTTCGTAGCTCAAACACCCTTCGAACGCTGCACAACACAGATGGTTCTGCAACGTTCGAAGGGTGGTCCGGCTACGCGGAGAGGTCGGTCTCCGTCAGGTGTTTAGATCGGCAGGTACTTGAAGATCGGGCGCGGGATGTTCTTCAAGATCAGCATGACAAAGCGGAAGGCCGGCGGCGCCCACACCAGGGTCTTGCCGGCATCGACGGACTTCACAGCCAGCTGCGCCACGTCCTCCTTGTTCACCGTCAGCGGCGCATCCTTCACACCAGCGGACATGCGGGTACGCACCTGTCCCGGGCGAATGACCAGAACCTTGACGCCATCCTTCTCCAGTGCCTCACCGAGGTTGAGGTAGAAACCGTCCAGGCCAGCCTTGGTGGAGCCGTAGACGAAGTTGGAGCGACGGACGCGCTCGCCGGCGACGGTGCTCATCACGATGAACTGGCCGTGGCCCTGCGCGCGGAATTTCTCGCCGACCAGCACACCGACGGACACAGCGCCGGTGTAGTTGATGTTGGCGATCTGGACGGCCTTCTTCTGGTTCTGCCACAGTTCCTCGGCATCGCCGAGCAGACCGAAAGCAACGATGCAGATGTCGATGTCGCCAGCGGCGAAAGCCTCATCGATGACAGCCGGATGGGACTCAAAGTCACCGGCGTCGAAGTTGAGGGTGCGAACCTCAGAGGCGCCGGCAGCCTGGAGCTTCTCGGTCGCCGCATCCAGGGTCGGGTCATTGGGCAGAGCCGCGAGGGTGACACGGGCGGGGCCGCGCTTGAGGTACTCCTCGGTGATGGCCAGGCCGATTTCGCTGGTTCCGCCCAGGACGAGGATCGACTGGGGCGCGCCGACTGCGTTGATCATGAAATGGTGCTCCTTGTAGTCCGGTGATTTCCGGTGGATCTAGAGGGATCAGGGATAGATGGCGGGAACTAGCTCAGTTCCAGACGGCGGCTCATGTCCGACTCGAAGACACCCGTCGGGTCGATCTCGCGGCGGGTCTGCAGCCAGCCGTCGATTCCCGGGTACATCTCATGGAACATGCCCGCGGAGGTGCGGGACTCCTTGGCTAGGTACAGGCGTCCACCGAATTCGTTGACGCGCTGGTCCAGGTCGTCCAGGAACTTGCCCAGGTCCGGCTTGATCGGGAAGTCGACGCAGACATTCCAGCCCTTCATCGGGTAGGACAGCGGCGCTCGGTTACCTTCACCGAACAGCTTGAACACGTTCAATGCGGAGTAATGACCGGAGCTCTGGATGTCCCGGATGATCTGCTTGAATGCGTCGACAGCCTCGGTGGGAACCACGAACTGGTACTGCAGGAAGCCCTTGGAACCGTAGCCGCGGTTCCACTCTCCGATGAGGTCGAGCGGCTGATAGAACTGCGTGAGGTTCTGGACCTGGTTCTTGTAGGTACCGGACTTCAGCCACCAGAGTTCACCGATCGCGACCATAGACAGCTTGTTCATGGTGAAGGACGGGAAGATATCCGGAACGGTTACCAGCTGAGGTGCGTTGAACTTCAGCGGGTCCTTCGCCAGCTTCGGGGAGAGCTCCTGGAGCTGCTCCAAGGTCGCCAGAGATCCTCGGGAGATCGCGGCACGGCCGAGTTTCGGCTCCGGGGAGATCGCGTCGAACCAGGCGGAGGAGTACGTGAAGTTGTGCTCGGAACCATCGGAGTGGAACTCGACGGTCTCGTCGAGGTTCTGCGTCAGGTCACCGTCCGCGATGAAGTAGGCAGTCTCCGTCTTGGTCATGCGGATGCGGGCACGCAGGATGATGCCGGTTAATCCCATGCCGCCGACGGTGGCCCAGAAGAGAGTGCCCTTCGGATCGTCGTCGGTGCCTTCTGGCTCCAAGTGCAGCACGCGGCCGTCAGCCACGAGCAGTTCCATGGAGACCACGTGATTGCCGAACGAGCCGGCGGAGTGGTGGTTCTTGCCGTGGATGTCCGGTCCGATGGCGCCACCGATAGTGACCTGGCGGGTGCCCGGCAGTACCGGAACCCACAGGCCGTAGGGCAGCGCGGCCTTCATCAACTGGTCGAGAGTCACGCCGCCGTCGACATCCACGATCGCGTTATCCGGATCGATCGTGTGGATGCGGTTGAGTGCCTGCATGTCCACGACGAGTCCGCCGGAGTTCTGTGCAGGATCGCCGTAGGAACGGCCCATGCCGCGGGCGATCACGCCGCGGCGCAGGTGGGCAGGCTTGCCGTCGTTCTGCTCGGCGACTGCGCGGACGGCGTCTGCGATGACGGAGACGTCCGGCGTCGACAGCACCTCAGCGGTGCTGGGGGCGGTGCGGCCCCAACCGGTCAGGGACTTCGCTTCTGTGTGAAAGGCTCCGGTGGCACCGTTCGAAGCTCCGGTGCTGGACGTGCCCGTGTTGGTCGACATCAGGCATGAGGCTACCTCTGTTTTCTGAGGGTTTCCGTAGGACAGCGCGGAAAACCACCGTGACCTTGCTCCTAGCCGGAGTGCCCCCGCACCTCCGGTTCCCCCCGCTCGAGGCCCTCTTCGAGGTCCAGGATCTCGCGCAGCTCCTGAGGCATCTCTTCTTGGCTGGTGATAGTCGGGCCGTCGTAGTTGCGCAGGATCTCGTAGACCCGCGCCCGGCTGGAGGAGTCCAAAAGAGGCATCTCCTGGGAGACCATCAGCGTCATGGGACCGGACATGGGGGTCTCTGTGCGCTCAGCGGCGATGTGGACGTCTTTGTTGTCGTCCTTTTTCCTGCGGAAGATTCCGAACATGGTGGCAGGGTAGCCTCTGGATTCATGGGTGAGGTAGCTGAAGGTTCTGTCCAGACCGTCGCGGTTGTCGATGCGGTCGGTTCCGAGATCGTCGTATGGCATGTGCAGTTGGCGCCGTCGAGTTCTGGGGACCGGATGTCCGGGGCGTGGCTTGTCGACGCAGACGCCGTCGACGCGGCCGATACCGTTCGGAATATCACCGCTGGCTGCGCGGTCCTACAGGTGAGCGACGAACTCCCGCAGGTAGTGCTCGACGCCGTCGGTCCGCATCGCGTGGATGTTCCGGCAACCGTTGCGGGCGTCCGTGACGAAGTATCGGTTCTTAAGGCACGCGCGGAAGAAGAAAAGTCCCAGCCGGGCAAAGCCTCGCTGACAATGCCGAGGTTTCCTGCGGTGTCGGAGGTTGAGGCTGTGGAGTTTCCGCACGTCGGGAAGCAAGCTGCCGCAGGCGCACTTGCCTGGGCCCGAGGAATTGAGGAGCTCACTGAGACGTGGGCCGAAATTGATTCCCAGCGTCGGCGGCGCCGCTACCTGCAGGGCTCGGCCGGTGCTCAGCCTCAGCCGCTGCCGATAGTGCTGAAAAACGCGCGAACCCCGACTCACTCATCTCTGAGTGAACCGGGGTTCGGCGGATTCAGGAGTAATTAGTCCCGATCGGTGAGGTTGTTGAACTTCTCGGCCGCCTTGTCCTTGACGTCCTCGAACTTCTCCTTGGCATCGGACTTCAGCTTGTCGGCCTTACCCTCTGCCTGGAGCTGCTCGTTGTCAGTGGCCTCGCCGAAGGTCTCCTTGGCTTCGCCGCCAGCCTTCTCTGCTGCGTTCTTCATCTTGTCATCGAGTCCCATAGTCGATCCTTTCTGTCGTCCGAAACTTGTGAGCGCGAGTGTACGCATCTGCGCGCATACGGGTCAGGAGCACTACGGGACAGGGGGAGTGCCAGCTTTACCCGAATGTGACGTTGGCGGCGAAAGGATCGTTTCGTCTTTACGATTGGGGCCATGCCGACTGATACCGACAACGTTGTGGCGTTCCCGGGGATCAGGGTGGCGCATGAGCCCGCCACCCTGATCATCGGTGCTGCGCTCTCGATGGAACCGGTCTCGGTCACCCGCACCTTCGGGGTCAATGACTCCCTGACCATGCATGAGCTTGGCGACGCTCTCTGTCGCCTGTTCGGCTGGTCCACGCGGGACGCGGCGCCGCAAAGGTTCCTGGTGGACGGGACTGTGGTCCCGCCGGACTGGCGCGTAGGGGAGGTGCTCACCGAGCCGAAAGATTGCCTGACCTGGACCTGGGGGCTGTGGGAACACAACCTCGAGGTCCGCGAAGCTTTCGCTCGAGACGAGGCGACCCCGGACGTGCTGTGCATCGGCGGATCCGGGTCCGTCGACGGTGCGGACGCGCTGGGTGGCACTGGAGAAGTAGACATCGCCGCGATCAACGCCGACCTGACCGGTGAAGACACGATGGCGAGGACCCTCTCTGGGGCCCATGAGGAGGTCAGTGAACTGATTGAGCGCTGTGGTGCAGTGGAGTTTGTTCCGCTGCTGCAGGCACTGGACCTGCGCCGAGAGACATGCGTTGGGCCCACCGAGTCCGCCTTCATGCGGTCCCTGCCGAGAGAATCGGCGGAGGACAATGCGGCAGGCCGGGACGCCGCGTGGGTGACACTTCTGTGCGCCGCGGCGCTCGTGGACGACGATGTGCGACACGACATCGCCACGCACACCATGGACCGCCTGATGTGGTGCCGCGAAGACGGGTTCCCCCTAAGTGGGGAGGACATCGACGAACTGTGCGCCGATACCTTGGGTGCGTTGCAGGACGTCGGGGCACTGGGCGACAACCCGCAGCCAACGGACATTCGTCTGGATCTGCTGCGCGAGTCTTTGCGACGCTGATCTTTCACCGCAGTTCAGGGGTATAGTTCAGCCCGTGAATGAACCTTCGAACAGGCTGAACGGCTCCGCTGCCGCAGCCGGAGACGACGTAGACCACGTCGAGATCACCACCGGATTGGATCTGAGGACCCAGATCCTTCGGTTTGTGATGTCTGGTGTGCTCGCGGCAGTTGTGGACTTCGGTCTGACGTGGATCCTCCTCAATCTGGTTGACCTGACGTCCTTCTGGGCGAAGACCTTCGGTTGGGTTGCCGGCACCATTACCGCGTACATGATTAACCGCCGGTGGACGTTCCAAGCGGAGGCATCGGTGCGCAGACTCGTCGCCGTCGCGGTGCTGTACATCATCACGTTTGTCGCTCAGGTGGGCATCTTCGAAGTCCTCCTGCCGGTGTTGTACGACTTGGATTGGCCCGCTTCAGTGGCCCAGTTTGGCGCCTTCGTCGTCGCGCAAGGTGTTGCCACTGTCATCAACTTCATCGTCCAGCGGGCGATCATCTTCCGGGTGAAGTAGCGAGGCCACAATGAGCACCGACGTGGTCTTGAGCAACCAATTGAGCCTGACGACGCTTCACAGCTGGGTCCTCCTCGGAGCTGTGACTCTGGTTATTTTTGTTCCCGGTCTAGTGGTGGCTGTGGCATCTGTGATGTCTGGACCTGAACGCAAGGCCGACCGACTCAGCAGGCCCGGCCCGGCGTTTGTCGTTGTTGCGCTTGCGGCGGCTCCGGCAGTTACGTTCGGTGGAGCCAGCCTCCTCACCGGGCTCTTCGACGATCGCGGTGTCCGCTGGAACGGAACCTCATTCACATGGGGTTTCATCGGGCTGACGGTCGTATCGGTGCTTCTCAGCGGTCTGCTGTGGATCATCGCAGGGACCGTCAACTCGCGGCTGCGTGGGCGAGCCGACGCCGGAGATCCTGGAAGTTTCCCTGACGGGGCCGTCGCTGTCCGGCGCCGCTGGCGGATTCCGGTTGGTACGGCGACAGTGCTCGGAGTCGGGGCGGTTGCGGTTCTGTCGGCTGGATCAATCATGCGTGCGGTTGGCGGTTTGGATTCAACGGTCCCCACCTTTGACGCGCTGTTTCACTCCACGGCAATGCGCTGGATCGCGGAGAACGGTCAGGCCTGCGCGACGTGCCTGGCTGAGGTCAACGAACCGGAGAACCCGAATCCGTACTATCCGTCGGCCTATCACGCTGTCGGAGCCATTGGCGTCCTACTCACCGGATGGCAGCTCCCGGGTGCCTACGTGGCGCTGATTGTGCTCACCGCACCGGTATTCGTCCTCGGCTCTGTTGCCATGGCTTCGGAATTCGGAGCGCGCAATGTCGCCTTGTTTGTCGCCGCCATCGTTGCGGTGATTCTGCCGTTCTTCCCAACGGAACTGGTTTCCTATGGGCAACTTGCCCCATTCGGCATGGCGGTGGCCGCTCTACCGGGCGTCATAGCGGCGGTTGCCGCTGCTTTACGACGTCCTTCTCCAGGCGCCGTCCCCGTCGTCGCACTGGGAATTCTCGGCATCGTGTCGCTGCATCCGTCCGTCGGAATCATCGTGATCGCGGTGGCACTGCTGCAAGGCCTGGGAGCTGTCGCTGGCAATGCCATCGCTTGGTGCCGGCGCCGTCGTGGCGTCGATGTGGAGCGGCCCGGATCCGTTATCTGGGTTGTCCTCGCTGCAGCTCTGGCCGGAGCGCTGACTCTCACGACGGTCCAAACTGGGATCGCAGGTGACCTCAGCACCTTCAGCTGGCCCGCGGTCGACACCATCGAGGGTTCGGTGAATGTTCTAGCGTTCTTGGCGGGCAGCCCGGACGCGGTTCGGATCCTCGTATTGATTCTTGCTGCGGTAGGTCTGGTCGGCATCATCATGTGGCGTTCGGGATTCCGGCGCGCACTGCCGACTGTCCTCGTCGGAGCAGTCGCGATCTGGTTGGCCATTTTGTGCCGAGGCTCGGACTCGCAGTGGACGCAGGAGCTGACCTACCTCTGGTGGAATGATTGGAGGCGACTAGCTGCAATCGGCGTGATCGCCTGGGTGGCGGCGGCTGCGGTCGGGGCACAGGCGTTGATGCGCTTGGTGGCCGCTATCGTGAAAAATCGGGCGGGTCGGACCCAGTGGATTGTGCCGATGCTGCTCTCTGTTGTTCTGGTTGTCTGGTCGACGACGGTGGCGGTGACGACGGAGGCGTCGAGAAGCGAAGTCGCTTCCATCGGTTGGGTAGAAGATGACCGTTTAGTTACCGACGCCGAACTTGAGGCATATGCGTGGCTCGCGGACCATTACCGGGGTGGAACGGTCCTCAATGATGCCAGTGACGGTTCCCCGTGGCTGTATTCCTTGTACGGGATCCCCGTAGTTTTCAACGTTCCGCTGGGGCGAAACGCTGAGGTAAAGCACGGCGCAGAACGGGTGCTGCTCAACCAATTTGCCCATGATGCGGGGGTGCCCGGTGCGGTCTACCGCGAGGATGCCGAGACGGCTATCGAAGACTTGGATGTGAGGTGGGTGATGTACGGGCCCACTCGCGTATTCCACCGGGATGCAACTGCCGGCGGATTCTTCAAGCTGGATGAAAGCCCAGCCTTCCGACTCGTGTATGAGAATGACGGCGTGATGATCTACCAGGTGGATCGTCGTTTGCTAGCTTCACAGTCATGACTGACACAGACGGCGCCACAGGTCCGATGACTCTGGTGCAACGGACCTTGTTCGCCGGACCCACCGAGTGGGTGAACCCGGATCTCTACGGCAAGGTACTTCGAGGCTCGGCGGTTCAGCGACGCGGTTCCGTGACCATCGCCGCTGAATCCACGTTCACCTCAGACACGTATTTCGGCCGATTTCCGGCGTCATACTGGCAGCGGTGGACCCGCGTCCGGGCGGTGACACTGAGCTGTGAGCTGCAACTGGCAGGCGAGCCGGTGGAGGTTCTGGTCAGGGCTTCAGATATCGGAGCGCACGTCTGTACCCTCGGATCGACGATCGTGACAGAGTCCGGCACCGCGTCAATTGAAGTTCCGCTGACGACCTTCCTCGACGGCGGATCTATGTGGACGGAGTTCCGTACCTCTGCGGCAGAGGTGAAGGTTTCAGCGGTCCGGTGGACGGTTGCTGACAGCGCGCAGGACAGGAAGCTGTCAATTGCGGTGTGTTCCTTCAACCGGCCTGTTGACTGTGCCACTACCGTCGAGACGATCGCGGCAGATGATGAGGTGGCTTCTGCAATCCACCGACTGTATGTCACTGATCAGGGTGACCAGCCAGTTGCTGAGCAGGAAGGTTTCCAGCGAGCCAGCGAGGCCCTCGGAGAAACCTTGGTACTGATCCGGCAGGCCAATTTGGGCGGGGCCGGTGGTTTCACCCGCGGGATCGTGGAGGCAACCGAACAGGGCACAGATGGCGTGGACGTTTTGCTGATGGACGACGATGTCCGAGTCGAACCTGAAACTGTGCTCCGTCTGGCGGGAATGGCGAAGTTCACCACCGAGCCGACGATTCTCGGGGCTCAGATGCTTTATCTCTTCAACCCGGATTACCTGCTTGCCTCTGCAGAGGGAGCAAACCTGCAGTCGTTGAAGAGGGGATTGCCGACGGACAAGTACACCGTTCATAACTTCGACTTGGTTACCGGACCGCTCCCAGAGCGACGTGCGGACACCGAATACAACGGTTGGTGGTCGTGCTTGATCCCCGGGGAGGTCGTGGAACGAATCGGCCTTCCGCTGCCGGTGTTTTTCCAATGGGACGACGTGGAGTACAGCCTGCGAGGCAGGGACTACGGGATTCCCACCGTGACACTTCCTGGTGCGGCAGTCTGGCACGCCGAGTTTTATTGGAAGGACGTGGACGGATTCGGTCACTACTTCGCGATGCGCAATGGGCTCATTACTGCGGCGGTGCGGGGCCAGTTCGACGCGAAGGGAGTGGCGAAGCAAATGTCTCGTCAGATCGCGCGGTCTATTGCCGCGATGCAATACGGACTGGCGCATACTCACTTGAAGGCGGTGGAAGACTTCCTAGAGGGGCCGGGCCTCCTGCAGGACGGCGGTACCTCCGCATTGGGACAGGTCAACGCGGAGCGGAAGCAGTACTCCGAGACCATTCCCTTGGATCCGTCCGAAACCCCTGACGTGATCCCCGTGGCACGTGCGGGATTCCCCCCGGCACCGAACCGCAGGGACCTAGTCCTGGCCAAACGAACTGCGAAGCAACTTGCCGGAAAGGTTGCACCGGGCCCAGTTGTTGTCCCGTTCGAGGATTCTCAGTGGTGGAATGTCTCGTTGTACGGGGAAGCTTTCGTCACCGACGCTTCTCAATCCGCTGTGCGACACCGCACCCGAGATGCGGAGAAAGCTAAAGATCTGCTCACCAAGTTGGCGAAAGTGTCCAAGCGACTGTTGTCGGATGGACCTGAAGTGGCGATGAGTTACGAGGCCGCCGTTCCAGAACTGGTGGACCGAGACAACTGGCGCAGGCTCTTCGCCGGGGAGTGACCCCGGCGAAGGCGCGGCGGCAGTGTGTAGTTAGGCCACCAGCGGGATGACACCGACGGCGATTCCCACCGCAAGCATCACCAGGGAGACCACCAAGGCCGGCCACAGCACCTTCCGGTGGTGATCGCCGAGCGGGACGCTGGCGAGGGAGACCAGCAGCAGGATCGCCGGCACCAGCGGGCTCGGGACTGCTGCACGCGCCGGGTCAGTCCGCTGGGGCGTCGCGGTCCGCGACTGAACAGCTGCTTCTCGACGCCCTCGGCGACGGCGAACTCGCCGCCGCAGACGCCGCTGAACGTGCAGGTGTCTCCCGGGCGACTGCGCAACGCCGACTGGCGGCGATGGCCTCAGAAGGTGCCGTTCACGTTCGCCTGCGCTATGGCAGGTCAGGCCGCCCGGAGCACCTGTATTCGCGGCGTCGGGGCGGCCTCAGTCCGGACTAGGCTTAGCCGGAGTACGGCTCGAACTTTTCCTCGCGACCCTGCTTATGCAGGGAGAGCCAGTTGCGGAATCCCTTGATATCACGCTTCTGCACCAGGAAGAACCACCCGAAGCGGGCGTACTCCTGTGGCAGCAGCTTCCGCATGCCCGGCTGGTTCATCAGGTAACCGCGGTTGCGGTAGGTGAAGTACCGCTTGGCCTCGTTGTCCGGGTACTGCGTGTGCATACGGCCACCGAGGATCGGTCGGAACTCCTCCGTGCCAGAGGGATGCAAGTATGCGGTGGTCAGGCACGTGCCGAACGGGACGCCGGTGCGCTGGAGACGACGGTGGAACTCCACCTCATCGCCCCGGATGAACAGCCGGTAGTCCGGAACACCGGTCCGCTGGAGGGTGCTTGCGGAGAGAAGGGCCCCGTTGAAGAGGGAGGCGATGCCGGGGAGGAGGTCGTCGGGAAGCGAATCTTTGTCGTTTGCCTTCGGATCGGTGAGCTCCGACCGGTAGCGACGCCACTCCAGACCACGGCGGAGGGGGAAAGCGAGCCGGTCCGGCTCGTCGATGTCACAGACGACGGGGGAGACCGCCTCCAGACCATGGCGGTCAGCGCACTCCAGGAGTGTGGCGAGGACTTCCGGGCCCTCGGGGCGACCATCATCGTCCGCGCACCAGACCCAGTCCGCACCGAGCGTCAGCGCCGTGAGCATGCCAAGCGCGAACCCGCCGGCACCGCCGAGGTTGGTCTTCGAGCCGAGGTAGATCGTCTGGATCGCGCCGGAATTCCGGGACTCCACGGCGTCGCGCACTGCTGGGTCATCGGCGTTGTCGACCACGATGATCCACTGCGGTGCATGACTCTGCCCAACCAGGATGTCCAAGGAACCGACCAGGGACTCCAGGCGGTTGTGCGTGACGACGACCGCCGCCACAGACACGTTCTCGCTCATCGGTTCTTCTCCTCGAGGATGCGGCGCACGTGATTCGCCGCGTCAGGGCCTTCGTACTGCTCGACGATATCGTCGACGGCCCCGGCCGACCGGATTTCGCCGTGGTCAACCCATAGCGCCGTGTCGCAGAGCTGCGCCAAGAAGTCATTGGAATGCGAGGCGAAAACCAGGATTCCGGAGCGCTCCACCAGCTCCTCCAGGCGATTTCGAGCCTTGGCGAGGAATGCAGCGTCGACGGCGCCGATACCTTCGTCGAGCAGCAGGATCTCCGGCTCGATGGAGGTGACCACGCCCAGCGCCAGGCGGATGCGCATGCCGGTGGAATAGGTGCGAAGGGGCATCTGGAGGTAGTCGCCGAGTTCGGTGAACTCCGCGATGTCATCGAGCTTCGCCTTCATCTGCTTGCGGGACTGACCGAGGAACAGGCCACGGATGATGATGTTCTCCAGGCCCGAGATCTCCGGATCCATGCCCACGCCCAAGTCGAAGACTGGCGCGACACGACCGCGAATGTCAGAGGAGCCGCGGGTCGGTTCGTAAATGCCCGCCAGCAACCGCAAGAGGGTTGACTTGCCGGCGCCATTGTGACCGACCAAACCGACGCGATCGCCGGTCTGCAGGTGGAGGTTGACGTTCTTCAGCGCCTCGACGACGACGACGTTAGATTCGTTGCGGCCGATGGCACCACCGGCAGCGCCGAGGAAGGCCTTTTTCATCGATCGGGACTTTGCGTCGAAGATAGGGAAGTCGACGCAAGCGTTATAGGTGTCAATGCTGACCATGGTGTTTCCTGTGATTCCTTAGCTTGTGCGCTCGTGACCTGGTTAGACCCAGTAGCTCACGCGGGAGCGCCACTGACGCATCGCGACGAGGGCGAGGATGAGTCCACCGGCGGTGCAGCCTAGGACAATCCACCAGTGGTACGCGGCGACATGTTGCCCGGTCAGGGGGCCGCGGATGATCTCCAGGTAGTGATACAGGGGGTTGATCTCGGCGATGCGGGCGCGATCGGCCACAGCGCCACCTTGCTCGTACAGCGTTCGGGTCGACCACACGATGGGGGTCATGTAGAAGACCAGCTGAATGAGGCTCTCCAGCAGCGGGGCGACATCGCGGTAGCGGGTTGCCAGGATGCCGAAGAACATGGTCACCCACACGCCGTTGATCACGATGATCAAAAGTGCCGGGATGGACATCCAGAAGTTCCAGCCCAGGTCAGGGCGGAAAACGACCACGAGAATCGCCCAGATCACCATGTTGTGCGCCAAGAAGAGCAGCTGGCGCCACACCAGTCTGTACACGTGCACTGACAACGCAGAAGGCAGTTGCTTGATCAGTCCCTCGTTGTCGATGAAGACCTGGGAGCCTTCACGGACACACCCGGAGATGAAATTCCAGATGATAAGGCCGACAGTCACGTGCGGGAGAAAGTAGGCTAAGTCGAGCTGGAACAGCATCGAATAAAGCAAGCCCAGGGCCAACGCCATCGCACCGGTGGCGATGGTGATCCACAACGGACCGAGCGTCGACCGGCGGTACCGCTGTTTGATGTCCTGCAGTCCGAGTTCGAGCCACAGTTCACGCTGCTGGAAACCGCGGGAGAGATCCCTCCACGCGGCCTTGAAAGTACGCGAGTCTGATGTAGGTGCCGAGCCCTCTGGTTCGACTGCCATCATCCGGGCAGTCACGCCGTTGGCGGGCTGCGGTGTCGGTTCGTTCTCTGATTCCACGGACCCCAACCTACCCGCCGCGCGCTGGTGGCTTCCCCAACAACCCGGGGTGGGGGCTATGGTTGCTTTGTCAGAACAGCGATTCGCAAGATTGTGTGAACGCGGAAAGTTCACACCACAGAGAGGACGGACATGACCTTCGATGTCCCCACGACTCGCGGCACCTACACCTCCCTGTCTGACGGCTGGACGTACCTGAACGGTGCCGAACGCCCTCAGATTCCCGCGCGGACATCGGCGGCGGTATCCACCTCGTTCCGGTCCGCGCCGAAGAAGCTGCGGTCGGAGCCGAGCTCCGGTATCCACTCCCGCTCGCGGGAGGCCGGAAGCTCGGCAGCTGCGGAGATGGCGATGAACGCACGCCGTGCGTTCGCGGACATGGTCGGGGGCCGGGCATCGAACGTGGTGCTCGGGTCCTCTAGGTACCAGTTGATGCAGCAGCTCATGCACTCCATGGGTCGCAGGCTCACCCTGGGCACCGAGCTGGTGCTCTCCCGCACCGGCCGCCCCTCTACTCGCATCCCGGTTGAGCGGGCTGCAGACATGTTCGGCACGAAGCTGCGCTACGCAGAGGCCGACTTGTCGACAGGTGTCGTTCCGTCCTGGCAGTTCGACGGATTGGTGAACCGCCGCACGCGCCTGGTTGTTGTTTCTGCCGCAGACCCGCACGTCGGTGCGATCTCGCCGGTGCGGAAGATCGCAGACATCGCGCATCAGAACCCCGAAGCGTGGTTTCTGGTTGATGCGACTGATTTCGCCGCTCACCGCGTCGTGGACATGCAGGCTCTGGGCGCAGACATTGTGCTGGTTGATGCTGCCCAGTGGGGTGGACCGGAAGTGTCCGCACTCATCTTCCGCGACCCGATGATGTTCCGGAAGCTCTCGTCGGTGGCACTGACGCCCGCCGCAGAAGGTGCCCAGCGCCTTGAAGTCGACAGCGCCGCGCCGGGTCTGCTCGGTGGAGTCGGCGAGTCCGTCCAGCATGTTGCGACCTTGGATCGCGAAGCGAAGGGCACTCGTCGCCGCCGGATTGAGCAGTCGGTCCCGCAGGTGCAGAAGTACGTCGAGACGCTTACCAACAGGCTTATCGACGGCCTGCGCTACCTCGACCGCGTCCACATCGTCTGCATGGACGGTGACGAGGCTGAAGGCGGGGTCGATCGCATTGGACGCGTGAGCTTCATCGTCAACGGAGTTCCCGCAGCAACTGTGGTGCGCAGGCTCATGGACAACGGGGTGGTTACCTCCATCGCAGAGCGTGGAAACTCTGGCCTCCTAGAGGCGATTGGCGTGTTTGAGGAGGGCGGTGCTGTGGTCGTGGGGCTGCAGCCGTTTAACCTCCGCCACGACGTCGATCAACTGGTCCGCGCAGTGCGCTCGCTGGGCTAACGGCGTAAGCCGGGGATTTCCGGTATCGTTATCTCATTAGGTCACGAACGTGAACTACTTTGCACTTTGTGAGAGGAATGATGGACGCCCCCAGCGACAGTCCGGGTCTTAGTACCGGCTCCCTTCCGTATAAGGAACTCGTCAGAAGACGGGAGGGAGGATCGTGGAAATAGTTTACCTGCTGGCGGCCGCGGCGATAATCATCGCCGGCGGCTTGTTCGTCGCAGCCGAGTTCTCCCTGATCACCGTCAATCGCAATGAGGTCAAAGCAGCCGCAGCAAGCGGTGACAAACGTGCCGCAGGTGTCCTGCAGGGAGTGGAGACACTCTCGACGCAGCTCTCCGGGGCTCAGCTCGGCATAACCTTGACCAACCTGGGCATCGGCTTCATCGCTGAACCCGCTATCGCGGACCTCCTCGTCACGCCCCTTACTGACGCCGGACTGGATCCGGTGGCGGCGAGGGGAGTATCGGTAACCTTGGCTCTGGTGATCGCCACTTTCCTCACGATGATCTTTGGCGAGATGATCCCGAAGAACCTCGCCATCGCCAAGCCGTTGTGGACTGCGCGGAAGGTGACCTGGTTCCAGCGCGGATTCAGTTTCTGTACGGCACCTCTGTTGAAGTTCTTCAATGGGATGGCGAACGGCATCCTCCGGATGATGCGCATCGAGCCGCAGGAAGAGCTCGCCTCGGCGCGTTCCACCGCCGAGTTGGCCTCACTGGCCACGCACTCGGTGAAGCAAGGCACGCTCACCGCCCAGACGGGCAAGCTCCTGCACCGCACTGTGACCTTCACTGAACGTAAGACCCGCGAGGTGATGACCCCACGCTCACGCATGGCGGCCATCTCTGCGGAGTCGATGGCCTCTGATGTTCTAGAGCGAGTCGCCGAGACCGGCTTCTCTCGCTTCCCCGTCATCGATGCTGCCGAGGATTCATTGGTTGGTGTCGTGCATTTGCGCAGTGCCCTGGTGGTCCCGGTCTCTGAGCGTGCGACGACGCCCGTGGCAGAGATCGTCGACGACGCCGCTGTGATCCCCGAGAGCATCCCGCTCGACGACCTTGCCGGCGAACTTCGCAGCGAACCGCTGCACTGTGCATTGGTCATCGACGGACATGGCTCCATTGTCGGCCTGGTCACCCTGGAAGACGTGCTGGAAGAAATTATCGGCGAAGTAACCGACGAACATGACCCTGGCACCGGGCGATTCACCCAGGTTGGTGACAACGCCTGGGCCCTTGACGGATACATGCGGCCCGACGAGGTCGCCGAGATTATCGGTGTGGACCTGCCAGACAGTGACGACTACGAGACCATCGGTGGCCTCGTGACTACCGAACTGGGTCGAATCGCTGAGGTCGGTGACGAAGTGACTGTTGATGACGATCTCAGTGAGTCCAGAGTCGTGCTTCGGGTGATGGAGATGGATCAATTCTCCGTTGTCCGTGTCGTTGCGGAGGTGAGCAGGTAATGGACCTGATGGGAATTTTCTGGACGATTGTCCTGCTTGCCGGCAACTTTTTCTTCGTTGGCGCGGAGTTCTCGTTGATCTCCGCACGACGAAGCATCATCGAACCGATGGCGGAAGCGGGCAACCGCGCTGCCCGCTTGACCCTTCGTGGCATGGAGAATGTCTCGCTGATGATGGCAGGTGCTCAGTTGGGTATCACCGTGTGTTCACTGGTGCTCGGCTTCGTGACGAAGCCACTGGTTAAGACGGTTCTGGAAGGGCCGCTTGAGTTGGCCGGTGTGCCACCGGTTTGGATCGATACGATCTCCTACGCCGTCGCGTACGCACTGGTGACAGTGCTGCATGTGGTGCTTGGCGAGATGGTCCCGAAGAACATCGCGCTGGCCGGACCCGAGAAGCTCGCTTTGAAGTTGGCTCCGCCGCTGCTTCTGATCGTCACCGTGCTGCGGCCGTTCCTGTGGATGATGAACTCCATCGCCAACCTGATCCTCCGCGCGTTCGGCTTCACGCCGAAGAACGAGGTGACCAGTGCCTTCACTCGCGAAGAGGTGTCGGACATGGTGAAGGAATCTCACGAAGAGGGCCTGATCGACCCCGAGGAAGCGGATCTCCTGGAGAACGCCCTCTCCTTCGAGACCCGTACTGCGGGGCAGATCCTCATCCCGATCGCTGAGGTGTCGGTGCTGCCGGTGGACTCGACTCCCAATGAAGTCGAGGCTGCAGCGCTGGAGCGGTACTCCAGGTTCCCGGTCACGGACGGTGCGAGCATGCTCGGATACGTCCACGTCAAGGACACCTTGGCTGCCGAACATCGAGACCGCCCGCTCACCAAGGAAATGATCCGTCCGCTGCTTGAGTTCAAGCGTGACGTCTCGGTCCTGCTGGTCGCGGACAAGATGCGAAAGAGCGGCACTCACCTCGCAGTTGTGCGAGATGGGGACACGGTTGCAGGCATCGTGGCCCTGGAAGACGTGCTGGAGGAGTTGGTCGGTCAGATCACCGAGGCATAGTCCTCAGAGCGCGGCCCCGGGTCAGTTCAGCGGCAGTTCGATCTTGAAACTGCAGCCCTGGCCCGGGGCCGTGTCTAGTGTGACGCGTCCCCCGTGGGATTCCACGATCCCGCGGACAATGCTTAGACCGAGCCCGGATCCGCCGGCACGATCGCCGCTGCGAGTCCGTGACTCATCCAGCCGCACAAATCTGTCGAAGACCGTCGCAGCTTGCTCCTGCGTCATTCCCGGGCCGTCATCGGCGACGGTGATGACCGCTGACGCATTCTGAGGGTCCTCGTCGAGAGTCACCTCAACGTGGGTCCCTTCCTGGGTGTACTTTGCGGCATTGGTCAGCAGGTTCATCAGCACTTGGCGCAGGCGCGCGCTGTCACCGCTGATTTGGGTGGCGCTGTTGATGCGGACCTCCACATCCAGGTCTGGGTGGGCGGCCCGGGTGGCGGCGACCGAGTCACCGATCACCGTCACCAGGTCGACCGGACCATGCTCGATGGGACGTTCCTCGTCGAAGTGCGCGAGGGTCAGCAGATCCTCGACCAACTGGGACATTCGGGCCGACTCGCCGCGGATCCGTTCAAAAGCGAAGTCCGCGGGGACCGCTCCCTGGGCGTGTAGGTCTGTGAATCCTACGACCGAGGTCAGGGGAGTGCGCAGTTCATGTCCGGCATCGGCGACGAACCGGCGCATCCGCTCTTCAGAAGATCGGGCAGTGGCTTCAGAGGCAGCTACCTCGGCGAAGGAGGTCTGGACCTTCTCTGCCATCTCGTTGAAACTCTCTGTCAGAGAGCCGACCTCGGTGCCGGAGGGCCGCTCCGGCAGCCGGGTACTGAGGTCACCAGAGGCGATGCCAGCGGCAGCAGTCTCCACTTCGTCCAGCGGACGTAGTGAGCGGCGGACCAAAAGAGTGCCACCGGCTGCAAGCAACAACAGCACGGGCACACTGACGATTACCTGCACCAGGATAAGGCGATTGACGGTGCCGCTGACCTCGTCATCAAGCGGAATGCCGAGGACCATCCGGCCGGTGTCCGCCGTGTCGACAGCAACGATCCGCCAACTACTGCTGCCGTCGACGGATGGGACGGTCATGGGCTCACTAGTGGCCAGCTCCATGGGATCGCCGAGGTCGGGCGAGGTGTCATTGTCATTGATGACCGTCTCCGCGCCGGTACTGCTGCCGTCGGTGCGCAGCACGAAGAACCGAGACGGCGGCCGGTCAGGGTTGGGCGGCTCCTGGGGAAAGACGTCCGGACTAGGAGCCGGTCGGTGCACCCAGTCGGCGGAGGCGGCATAGAGATCGTCGTCCACCCCGTCCATCAGGCTCGTCCGCATGGTCAGCGTCACCGCGATCCCAGAGACCACAAGCCCCGCGAAGGTAATCACCGTGACCGCGATGACAAGCAGCCTTCTCAGTGGCTGCCGATCTAGAAAACCCCTGGTATTGTCCACCGTTGTCGACACTGACCCCACCTCCCTCATTGAGGCTCACGCAGCACGTAACCAACGCCGCGCACCGTCTGCAGGTACCCGTCCGCCGGCTCTCCGAGCTTGCGGCGCAGGTAAGAAACATAAGTCTCCACGACGTTGCCGTCACCACCGAAGTCGTAATTCCACACGTGGTCCAGGATCTTCGCCTTGGACAGCACTACACCTTGGTTGACTAGGAGATAACGAAGCAACGAAAACTCGGTGGGGGACAGGTCGACTAGGGTGCCGTTGCTGAAGACCTCGTGAGCGTCCTCGTCCAGCTCGATAGGGCCGAATTCGATGGTGGAGGTGGGGGCGTCGTCAAGCACGGGACCTCGGCGCAGCAGAACGTTGACGCGCGCGATGACCTCCTCGAGGCTGAAAGGCTTGGTCACGTAGTCGTCGCCGCCAGCGGTGAGGCCCCGGACGCGGTCAGAGACATCCCCACGCGCGGTGAGAAACAGCACCGGGGCATCCGAGCCGGAGCCGCGCAGACGCTCCAGGACGGTGAAGCCGTCCGCGTAGGGCATCATCACGTCGAGGATGATCACGTCCGGGGAGAAGTCGAGGGCCGCAGTCAGCGCCTCGCGCCCATCGGCGGCGGTGCGGACGTCGAACCCCTGGAAGCGGAGGCTGACGCTAAGCAGGTCGACGATGCTCAGTTCATCATCGACCACCAGGATCTTGTGCGAAGTCATACGGCAAGTATCGGTGCAATCCCGTCGACGACGCTGGAAGGTCGCTGTGAGTTTGCTGGGAACGACACTCACAGATAGCTGACAGGTGGACCCATACGACCTCACACGGTCGGCGAGTTAATTGCTCGGCATGGCATTCAACAGCACCAACACGACAAGGCCGAACCCGCCGACGCGGACATCTGCGACCGCCGTGCCGCACCGTTTCAATCGCTACGAGATCAAGTACCTCGTCGCGGAAAAGGATCTCCCGAGGCTTCGTGAGGAATTCGCGGACTACCTCGACCGCGATCCGATGGAACCGCCGGCGGGCTACCGCGTCGAATCCCTCTACTACGACTCGCAGGACCTGCGGTTTTATTGGGAGAAGATCGAGGGTCTGAAATTCCGCCGCAAATTGCGCGTGCGCCGTTACGGCGAGGGCGAGACCACCGCCCAGTCTCCAGTCACCGTAGAGATTAAGCAGCGCATGAACCGCGTCACCCAGAAACGGCGCCTAGAGCTGCCGTTGGCGCAGGCACTGTCGCTGTGCGACGCCTCCGGTTCCTCCACCGGCACCCGCCTTCGTGCGGAGGATCTCTACCCGGTCGCCGAGCCCCGACACCACGGGCTCCTCAGCGAGATCGAGACGCTCGTTGATACCTGTGACCTGCGGCCGATCGCGATGACGGCCTATCGGCGCGAGCCGTATGTCGGCCGTGACCTCGAAGATGGCGTCCGCGTCACCTTTGACCACGCAGTCACCGGGCGGGACCGAGATCTTCGCCTCGGTATGCCGGACACGACCAACCGCCCGCTGGTTCCGAACGATTGCGTCGTCATGGAGATCAAAGCCGACGAGCGGGTCCCGCTCTGGCTTACCGACGTCACCGCCCGCTGCGGTCTCACCGTCATACGCATGTCGAAGTACTGCCGGGCCATTGACCAATACGACGTGATGCCAGCCTCCGCAGCAGGCGCTGTCGACCGGATCCTCTGATCCAGACCCAGCACCGATTCACACACTTTTCCCTGCACTATTTCCTGAAAGAAGAATCCCCGTGGATCTCAACAACCTGTTCTCCCTGGACTTCCAGGACCTGTCCGGCACCTTCTCAGTTACGGACGTATTGATCGCGCTGACCCTGTCCTTCGTCCTCACGACGATCATCGGCACCGTCTACCAGCGCACTCACAAAAACATCTCCTACTCCCAGTCCTTCGTGCAGACGCTGGTACTGGTGGCAATGGTCCTCGCCGTCATCATGCTTGTGGTCGGCTCCAACATCGCCCGCGCCTTCGCCCTTGTCGGAGCGCTCTCAGTGGTCCGCTTCCGCAACGCGATCAAAGAAACCAGGGATGTGGGTTTTGTGTTCTTGGCGATGGCGATTGGTATGACCGTCGGAACGCGCTTTTATGTCCTCGCGATCGGCGCGGCCATCTTCATCTGCGCAGCATTGCTGATCATGCACCGTTTCGACTGGTTCCACCTCGACATCCAGCGCCAGCTCATCAAGGTTCAGGTCCCAGCCGACGACGGCACGAACACCTCCTACACCGAGGCCGTCGAGCGCATTCTCGCTGATAATTGCGATGAGTTTGAGCTGGTCAGCGTTGATTTGGTTCGCGGCGGCGCGCTCACCGAAATGGCGTACACGGCCCATATGAAGAAGGGTGTGACGGGCGCTGAAGTCGTCGGGAAGCTGCGTGAAGTGAATATGGGGCAGAAAGCCACCGTGCTGACCGGTCACGATCAGACGGACGTGTAGTGATGCCGGAGCTGAAAAAGTCAGTGTGGCGGATGAACCGGCGGCTGGTTGCCGTAACCGCTGCTGGGGTGTTGAGCGTCGGTGCGTTGGCGGGGACCGCGACGGTGGTTCCATACGTCACCTCCTCCGTGTCGGTGACGCAGGAGGCGACGGCGACCATCGATGTGGGACAGGCAAACGATTCGCTTTTCGACGCCTCATCCCACTCCATCTCCATCGACCTGCCAGAGGGATACCTCGAGGACATGGTTTCGGATTACCAAGATGACGGCGACAAGACGTGGTTCAAGGCGACTGTGGTGATCGATGGAGTGACTATCGACGATGTCGGCGTGCGCCTGAAGGGAAACTCGACGCTTGGTTCCCTGAACGCGACGGAATCGTCCGATGGCGGTCCCGGCGGGATGATGAACACCGGCGTTGACGCTGATGATCCATCTACCTATCCATTGCTGCTTAGCTTCGACAAATACGTCGACGGCCGCGTCTACCAGGGGCTCACCGAACTATCGGTCCGACCGGGAACTCCGGTCGTGGAGGAGGCCACAGCATTGGCGTTGACGGCTGAGACTGATCAGCCGAGCCAACGGTTCGCCTATACGACGTACTCCATCAACGGCGGCCCCGACACCATCCGCCTCGTCATCGAGGTACCCGACGAGAACTACGCGGCCGAACTCGGCAACGGCATCCTCTACAAGGCCGACGCCAGTAGTTCCTTCACCTATCAAGGCGACGACCAAAGCGCGTACACCAGCCAGTTCACCCAAGAAAACGGCGATGGCGACGGGGATCTGCAGCCGATTATCAATCTGCTGAAGTGGCTCGATACCGCCGATGATGCGGAATTTGATGAGCATCTGGCGGAGTATGTCGACGTCGAGAGCTTTGCCGAATATCTGGCCACGCAGAATCTGCTCGGTAATGGCGACGACATGGCCGGGCCCGGTCAGAACTATTACCTGTGGTGGGACCGAGACACTGGCCTGATCAGCGTTGTCTCCTGGGATCTCAACATGTCGATGATGGGATCCACTGACGCCGGACCTGATGACGACACCACGATGGGTGGCGGTGGTGGCGGTATGCCTGGTGACATGCCCGAGATGCCGGATACGGGCGAGATGCCTGACATGGGGGCCATGCCAGAGATGCCCGACATGCCAAACATGCCCGAAGGGATGGAACCTCCCGCGGGCATGGACGGCCAGGGTGGGCCCGGGATGGGCGGCAATGAACTGAAATCCCGGTTCCTGGAATCGGACGCGTTCGCTGACCTCTACACCGAGACCTACTGGCGCCTGTATGGCCAGATGTATGGCTCTGGTGCTGCGGAAGCCATCGTGGATTCGCTCGCCCGGGCGGTCCCGGCCACTGAGGGGCTGGCGCAGGAGGACATCGACGCTGAGATCTCTTCGGTGCGCCAGTGGGTCACTGCCCGCGCAGAGTCCCTGGCAGGGCAGCGTTCCGGCGAGACCGGAAGAGCTGAATGACAGAAGGGCTTACCCGACGGTCAGAACAATCTTTCCGGTCACCTCACCCGAATCCAGCAGTTCATGGGCCTTGGCAGCATCCTTGATGTCCATGGTGGTGTGGACGGAGGTCTTGATGGTGCCATCGGCCAGCAGCGGCCAGACGGTGTCTTCGGTAGAGGAGACGATCCTCGTCTTGCCGTCCCGGTCCCGGTAGCGCAAGCCAGTTGCGGTCACAGAGGCTCGCTTCGACAGCAGGCGGGCAATGTTGAGTTCACCCTTGATACCACCCTGCAGTCCGATGATCACCAGTCGGCCGTCCTTAGCCAGGGCCTTGACGTTCCGATCAAGGTACTTGGCCCCCATGATGTCGAGGATGACGTCCGCGCCGCCGTGCTCGGCCATGACAGCCTCGAATTCCTCTTCGCGATAGTTGATGAGGATATCCGCGCCCAACTCACGGCAGGTCTGCAGCTTCTCAGCAGACCCCGCGGTCACCGCGACGGTGGCACCCAGGTACTTACACATCTGGATCGCAAAAGTTCCCACGCCACCAGCGCCGCCGTGGATAAGAACGGTTTCGCCCTCTTTGAGCCCCGCAGTCATCGCGATGTTGGACCAGGCGGTGCAGGCGACCTCGACCATGGCTGCGGCGTCGGTAAGCGAGAATCCCTCCGGGATTCCCATCAGCTGCCCGACCGGGACGACAACGTACTCGGCGTAACCGCCACCAGAGAGCAGGCACGCCACCTCATCGCCGACCTGCCAGCCAGTGGAGTCTGTGTCGCCGGGGATTTCGGCGATGGTGCCGGTGCACTCCAACCCGATGATCTCGCTGTCGCCCTCCGGCGGTGGGTAGTGGCCACGGGTTTGGAGCAGGTCAGCGCGGTTTACGGATGTCGCGGCAACCTTGACGAGGACCTCGCCCGGTCCTGCAGTGGGCGTGTCGGTGTCGCCCCATTCCAGTGCTCGGGGATTGGATGTATCGGTCTGGATGATGGCCTTCATGAGAACCACCCTAACCCTGCAGTGTGTCCTAGGACACAAGGGTGTCGTTTAGGGGTTGTTGGGACTTTTCGGGGACACGCCACCATTCAGTTCGGAACTGAGAGCAGTTGACGGTAGGCTGATTCTGGTCTTTCTGGTCATGGGGTTCCCATGGCTGGAGGAAGACAGTTGGAGATGTGGCAGAGCGGCCGAATGCACTCGCCTTGAAAGCGAGCGTCCTTAACCGGACCGGGGGTTCAAATCCCTCCATCTCCGCAATGTGGGGCCGGTCCCGGCAGCAGTTCCGCAGGGGCAGGACCTCGTCGGCAGAGCTGATCGGAGGAGCTATGGGAGGGTCCGATAGGTCGTCCGGTGGTGATGATTGGGGAGACGCATGGTCCGGACCGGGTCAGGCATGGTCCGATAACAGCGATTTTGGGCCCTCCCGCTCCGGCGGTCGCGTCGGCCCGTCAGCTCAAGACACCGGTGAACAACCGCAGGTCGGCGGCGATATGTGGGACCAGGAATATGGCGCCTCCGGCTATGGGGCTCTCGTTGGTGGTCCGAATTACCCCGGTCAGCAGGGCTACCCGCAGCCGGGCCAGGCCGGTCGTGCACCGTTCCCGGGGACCGCGCCTCGTCAGGGCGTTCCCGGCGGATACGGCCAACAGCCGCCCATGCCGCCACAAATGCAGCCGCAGTACCAGAAGCCCGGTGGCAATGGCACGAAGATTGCCTTGATCGTGGTGCTGGCGCTCATCTTGGTCCCGGTCATCGGAGTGTTCGGCTTCATGCTGGCTACTACCGACGATGATGGTCAGACCCAGGCGCAGAATCTCACGGAGGTGCCTGCCGCTCCGACCGATACCGATAACGATGGTGATGATGCCGGCGGGCGCGCAGACGGATTCGAACCACCGGCGTCCTGGACCCAGTGTGGTGGCTCCGGTGATTTGGGTCAGCTGAATTACGCGTACTCGGCCACCACGGTCACCAGTTGTGAGTTCTCCGTGGCAGTGCGTGATGCGGTGGCAGAGCACTTTCACGACACCGATGGGGAAACCAACTCGGTACTGAATGTGCGCAGTCCAGTCACCGGTGATGAATACACCATGACGTGTAATGACGACGGGACTGTCATCACCTGTGAGGGTGGCAATAACGCTGTCGTCAAGGTCGTCTAAGGTCCGGACCTTCGCTGGGGGAGGTCTCGGGTAGGCGCTCGTGGTGTCGTGAAGCATTTTTGTTTGCTCAACTGCAGCTTTGCGTTTCTCGAATCAAAAACATGAGTGCTCCTTCAGGGCTGCCGAAGACACGCGTGAGGATTAGTTGACCGGCACCGGAGGGCGTATTTTTCAGGTATGGAGATTTTTCGTCATCGGGCTAGCCACAGTGCCGTAGGTCGTCGGTTCACCGGCGTCACGGCTCTCGTGGTGGCCGCTGGACTTTTGATCGGATGTGGAGCGGACAACGGTGCCGCCGGCGAGACGACCGTTCCCGCCGATAACGCTCGGGGTGAGGCGATTCCGCAGGAGTGGGCGGACGCGGTCTCGGCCGTGGAAAACAAGTACGACGGCTCTGTTGGGCTGGCGATGGCACTGCCAGGAGCCGGGCTCGAAGCGGATGTGCCGGCAGCAGCATTCGCAGGAACGCTTCTCGACGGTCCCGCCTGGTCAACCGCCAAGGTCCCGATCGGTGTCGCCGTGCTTCGGGAACGCCAGGAAATTGACGACTCGCTTGAAGCGTCCCTGGCGTGGTCTGACAATGAGGCCGCTGAAGCGCTGTGGAACAGCCTCGGCGACTGGTCTGGCACCGGTGATGGTGTGGACGAGGTACTTCGCGATGGCGGCGACATGGAGACCGAGTTCCAGCGCAGCGACGATGCCGGTGGCAGCACCCCGTTCGGACTGACTGAATGGTCGCTGGTTGATCAGGCGACCTTTGGCGCTAACCTGCCGTGCATTGACGGTGGCGAGGAGATTTCGCAGGTCATGGGCCACGTCGTCCAGGAGCAGCGGTATGGCCTTGGCACGATCGACGGCGCCCGTTTTAAGGGCGGCTGGTCGCCAGACGATGACGGTAACTACTTCGTCCGTGAATTCGGTGTCATCCCTGGTGCCGGATCAAGTTACGTCACTGAGAACGAGGTTCCTGTCTCTGAGGATCCGACGTCGACAACGCGCACTGAGGGCGTCGGCACGCAGGACCGTGACTACACGCAGTACGACGCCTACCCGCTGCCCTCGAGCTTCCTGGGCATCTCGGTCGCGGTGGAGCCTGGTGACGGCACCTACGAGACGGCGCAGGAAATGCTCGACGAACTGGCCGCCGTCATCCGGCAGCACCCGGTGCAGGGCGGTTCCTGCACCGCATAGCGATACGTGGCCGCGCTAGCCGACCTGCAGGGCGGCGAGAAGGCGGTCCACCTCGTCTGCGGTGGTGACCGTGATTCGGATGCCTTCGCCGGGGAAGTGGCGGACGTTCACCAAGCGCTCGGCCAGCACGGCGGTGAGAGCCTCGCCGCCGCCGGTGGTGCCAGCGATGACCGACAGCGCGGGGATTCGGTCCTCAGGGATCCACACGAAGTTCGCCTGGGTCCCGGTGACAACGGTCTTGACACCTGTGGCGCCATTGATTGCCTCGGTGGTGCGCAGACGCTGCTCTGTCACACCCTTTACGCGGTTGAGCAGTTCGTCGCGGGCCTCAGGGCGCAGGCATGCCACCGCGGCGGTCTGAGCGAGCATGTTCACAGAGAAGGGGATTGCGACGCGGTTCACGGCGTCGATAAGCGGAACCGGACCGAAGGCATAACCAACGCGCAGACCAGCCAGGCCCCACACCTTGGAGAACGTGCGCAGGACAACCACATTGTCGTGCTTGGTGATCGTTTCCACGGCGTTCGGCAATTCGCCATTAATCGCGCCGGGATCGCGCGGGTCGAAGCCGTCTGCGAACTCGATGTATGCCTCGTCGAGAGCCACCACGACATCCTTCGGCACCTTCGCCAAGAATTCTTCCAACTCAGCGGTGGAGAACGTAGTGCCCGTGGGGTTATTCGGGTTACACAGGAACACCAGTCGGGTGCGGTCGGTGACTGCCTCGAGCAATGCCGGGAAGTCATGACGGAACTCCGGGGTCAACGGCACCGGCACCGGAGTCGCGCCGGCGACATGGGCAAAGATCGGGTAGGCCTCGAAGCTGCGCCACGGGAAGACGACCTCGTCGCCGTCCTGGCACGTCGCCTGAACCAGCTGCTGGCACAGCGCCGAGCTGCCGCAGCCAACGGCAACCTGGTCGAACGTGATCCCCAGGTAGTCCGCGAGTTCGGTGCGCAGCGACGTGGCAGTCAGGTCGGGGTAGCGATTGACCTGGCCCGCGGTGTCGGCGATGACCTGCTGCACCGACTCCAGAGGGTTGTGTGCCATTTCGTTGCTGGAGATCTTCAACGACTCAGGTGCTGCTGTGCCGGGTACGTACGCAGGAAGCTGTGAGAGGTCGCGAATCATGGGGAACACACTACGCGCCACGCCCGTGACCTCATGCGCCGAGGGCCGCTGACCTGGTTGACCGGGGCAGTTTTGTTGATCCGGGAAGGGCGGCTAGAATCACCAGCGGAAGACCTGCTTTGCAGGTTTTTCGTGCGTGGAGGCGTGCCAGAGCGGCCGAATGGGGCTCCCTGCTAAGGAGTTGCCTACGCAAGTGGGCCGGAGGTTCGAATCCTCTCGCCTCCGCCACGCGCCCGTAGCTCAACGGATAGAGCATCTGACTACGGATCAGAAGGTTAGGGGTTCGAATCCCTTCGGGCGCACCAAACAGCCAAGACCCGGATCTTGGCCCTGGAAACAGGGTCGGGGTTCGGGTCTTTGCGTTGATGGGGCCGCATCGCTCAGTCTTCGATTCTTGTGAACGGTCTGCCGTGCAGTGGCGGTGTCCGGTCCTGGGCCCACTGCCGTAGCGCCAGGAATTCTGCGGTGTCCTCGTACTCGATGCCGTCGCCCCGGACGACCTCATGGTGTCGGCGCCCCACTGCGATCTTCAAGCGGCCGGTGAATCCGTCCATGATGACTGTTGTGGGTTCAACGTTGGGCACATTGAAGAAGTCGGCGTCCGCGATCAGTCGCCGCAGTTCCTTGTCCTCCGCCTCAGTCAGGCGGGAACTGTCGGTCTCAAAACTCGTGGACCAACCGCCTACGCCACCGATGACCAGGTAGCTAAGTCGAATGGTTGTTTCGTCGTCCGGGTGGCATCTGGCCTGACGGAAGTTGCCCTGCCGATCTGTGTGATAGATCAGTCCGCCAGCCAGGGTGATCCGGTAGCCCGGTGTAATCACCTCGGCGCACATTTCGTCTGTGCCGGGCACTCCGAGGCATGAATCCGGCCATTCGATGGAGGTCACCTCGAGGACGTCAATGTCCTCGGCAGGGATATCTAGCACGCCCGCGGCATCGGCGAGCACTGCAGTCAGTGTGATGGTGAGAGGGTGTGACGTTGCCATGGCGAATCTCCTCTTGAGGGATCGGCACCAGCGCCGATATTCACCATTTTAATTCTTTTTGTTGCCAACAGTAAGTGCGTTTTTTGGCCCTGATCAGGTCAGCTCAGGTTGGCGATGCACCATTCGCCCTCGACATTCTCGATGTTGAATGTCAGTAGCTCCACCACGTCGGCAGCGTCGTCGTTGAACGCGGTGGTGATCTCGACCGGGTAGTCGAAGGCATCATCGTCGCCATCATTGGTCACGGCATCGCCGTGCTCGTTCACGGTCACTGACTCGATGTCCATCTGGTCCTGCGTTGCGGTGATGAGCTGCGTAGCCGGTCCCTGGAAGTCGGGGCAGGAAGCTCCGGTCGCCTTTTCGGTGTCGTTCGCGTCGACTCCGGCCATGAACTCATCGGCTAGGGACTGTCCAATGTCGTTGTGGTCGACCTCGTCCGATGCGCAGGCGCTCAGCGTGAGCAGTGCGGTGGCGGGCAGCGCGATCATCGTGGATGCGGTGGTCTTTTTCATGTGTGTCGTCCCCGGTCTCAGAGTTGGCGGGCAGTGTGTCACGCGGACGGTCAGTTCAGGTTCGCGATGCACCAGTCACCATCGACGTTCTCGATGTCGAGCGTCAGTGATTCGGAGAAATCGTCCGAATCGTCGCTGTAATGAGTCGTGAACTCGATGGGGTAGGAGAAGGCGTGTTCGCCGCCGTCCTCGTCGGTTGAGGTGGCCTCGCCGTACTCATCGATGGTCATGCCGTCGATGTCTTCCATGCCCGCCAGGGCTACGACCTGTTCCATCTGGTCCGCGATGGGCGGGCAGGCTACCTCGCTGGCAAGACCTGCATCTCCGGAGCTAAGTGCGGCGACGAAGTCGTCAGCCAAGGCTTCTCCGATGGAGTTATGGTCGGTGTCCGCGTCACCGCATGCGGTGAGCGTCAGCAGCGCTACGACCGGCAATGCGGTAGCGGCGGATACGGTCTTCGTGTTCATGCAGGCAATCCTCGGGCAGTCAGTGTGAACCGTGCGGCTCCGCATAGCGGCGGAGCATCGGCACAAGTGTGTCATCACCTGTGCTTGGGATCAGAACCGGTGTGGGGCGCTATGGTTTGAATCGTGGTGATGGTGATAGCGGTACTGGCGGCAGTAATCGTCGGGGTGCTGGTTGGTGTGCTCGGTGGTGGCGGATCGATTCTGACGGTGCCGGTCCTTACCTATGTGCTGGGTATGGAGCCGCACGAGGCGATCGCTTCCTCGCTTGTCATCGTTGGCTTAACAGCGCTGTTCGGAATGATTCCGCATGCCCGGGCTCGACGGGTCCGTTGGCGAATCGGATTGATCTTCGGTGCCGCGGGAATGGTTGGAGCATTCCTCGGCGGGCTCCTCGGAGGAGTCCTCCCAGGGGAGGTACTGATGGTGGCGTTCGCGGTGATGATGATCGCGACGTCGGCGGCGATGCTCCGGCCGCGTCGACTGCCGAGTTCTCGCACTTCACCTGGTGGTGAGCCGGCGCCATTTCAATCAGTGCGGATCGCCATCGACGGATTGCTGGTGGGAATCGCGACTGGTGTCGTTGGCGCTGGTGGTGGATTCATGATCGTCCCGGCGCTGGTTCTCTTGGCTGGCCTGCCGATGACCGCCGCCGTTGGCACGTCATTGTTGGTCATCTCCATGAAGTCAGCCGCAGGACTCAGCGGATATCTCGTCAACGTGCAGATCGACTGGCCGCTGGTCCTCGGTTTCTCCGCTATCGCGATTGTTGGCGCACAGGGTGGGTACCTGCTCGCCTCCCGGATCCCGGAGCAGACGCTGCGCAAGGCTTTCGGCTGGTTCGTCATGGTGATGGGTGTGTTCATCATCGTTCAGGAGGTCCTGGTGGCGCTGGTGTAAAACTACCGGCTTCCCGACGCCCACCTCACCTCCCATCACCCCTCACCAGGGGATTTGTCTGGTTGGTGGTGCCTGGGTATTGTTACATTTCGTTGCAGCGACGATGTCACCGCAACGGACTGCGCCCGTAGCTCAACGGATAGAGCATCTGACTACGGATCAGAAGGTTAGGGGTTCGAATCCCTTCGGGCGCACAGTAGGTGTCACAGTCAATGTGGCCCCATCGACTCAGGAAATGGCTGGCCAGAGGTCCTTCGGGCCCTCTGGCCAGACCTATCTCACGGCTTCGGACCCTGAGCGCACCATCCACGCCGCCTTGGTGGGCGGTTGAGGGTGCGCGGGCCGCTTCCAGACGCAAAACGGCCCCTGCCCGGGTGTTTCCGGGCAGGGGCCATCGCTGTGGGGTGCTACATCGTCTTGACGCTTCTCTTGCCGGGGGACTTGGCGGTCCGCTTCACCGTGACCCAGGGCGCCGTGGGGGGTCCGGTGTGTGCAGGGCCGGGTGGTGCCTGGGCCCGTCGCGGTCGGCTGAACTTCCGCTGGCGATGCAGGGCCTTCGTCGGCCTCGCGCTGGGCAGCGGCTCGATCACCTCGTCGTCTGCGACCTGCGGTGGATCGCCCACGTCGTAGCCGTAGCGCGTCAGAAGGATCGAGGCATTGACCGCCGCGAGGATGAACGACAGCAGGATGCCGTTTCGCTCTGTCCCTCGGACGCGGGTCGAGTGCCGGGTGAGGCGGGCGTGGTGCACCTTGGCGCAAGCGTTGGTCGACTCCACGGCGGAGCGGCGACCGTAGGAAGCCTTCCACTTGGTGGTGCCGTAAAGGACGCGCTGGCGCAGGTTGAGCAGGTCGTCGGGGCCGAGGGTCACGGTAGTGCCGCAGTGGCACGGCTCACCTTCGACGCACTGGGTCTGGGGGTAACGGGCCGCGTCGAGGCGCAGCGAGGCCGGGTGGTTCGCGCAGCGCATCGTGCCGGAGAGAACCGGGTCGCGGTAGCGCTGCGTGGCTCGCTCGTAGTTCGGCGCTCCCATGGGGGTGAAGGCGTGGTACTTGCGCCGGTCGTACTGCTCGGCCAGCAGTGCCTTGGCCTCGGCGCTCATGCCCAGAGAGAAGCCGCCCAGCGAGCGGAGGTCCTTCGGGAGGGTCTCCTTGAACAGGCCCCCGTCCACGAAGATGGTGCCGGGGATCGGCCCGGGGCGAGTTCCCCGCTGGGTCGTGTGGAGGTCGAGGACCTGCTCGATGCCGCGCATCCATACGGGGCGTGCCCACTGGCCGGTGGCGAGGTAGGTGTAGCCACGGTCGACCAGGATGGTCGAGGGCTTCCTGCCGGCGGCGATCATGGCGTCGATCAACGACAGGCCGCCCTCGGCCTTGTACGTTCCCGCAGGGACCAGGGAGGCTCCCCGGATCAGGCCCGGGCGAGCGTCACCGCCCAGGTCGGGCACGTCCACGGACAGGTGCAGGTCCCAGCCGCAGAAGACGCCCTTGCGGTTGCGGTTCTTCCCTGCCCGGCAGCCGTCGCGGGCGTCGGGGTCGACGGTGTGCTGATGCCGCCCGTCAGCACCTTGAAGGGGCCAGCCCGGCTCGTTCTTGGGCGCGTCGCCTCCCAGCGCGTCCAACTCGGGTAGGGAGTCCTCGGGGATGTCGGCCTTCATGAGGTGCTTCCAGGATCGCCTCCGGGCGTGGGCCTCGTAGTCCGTGGAGTCGATGGCTTGGGTGTCGGACTGGGGGATTTGGCTGGGGATGAAGTCGCTGGCCATCGAGGTCATGAACTCCGCCAAGGTCACCGACAGTCGGGGATCGCGCACTTCGCCCGTCGTGAGGTCGACCCGTTCCTTGAAGGCGGCACCGAGTTCGGCCACGGCCTGCTCCACGAGGTCATAGGACCACTGGTGCTTGATCCCGAGCGTCTCGCGCTGACTCGGGGTGAGCCGGACGAGCGCCTGGGCGGCATCGGACACGAGCAGTTCTCCTAAGCCCTCGATGGCGGCGATCTGGAAGACGGTGAACAGGGCCTCATACGTGTAGGAACGCTTGCGCCCGCGATGAGCGGTCATGTCCTGCTGGCACCGCTGGGTCACCCGCGCTGCGCGGACGATGGCTCGCGCGCGGTTGAAGGTGGGGGTGTCCACGGGTCCGGTGCGCCACCTCATCGGCGCACCAACCCGGCAGCCGCGAAGAGGTACTCATCCCGCTCGATGCGCTGCGCGACGTAGGGCGCGATGACCTCCAGGGACTTGGAGGACACCGTGCCAGCGATCTTCATGAACTCGCTGATGCGCACGTCTTGCGCCAGCACGTCGGCCATCCAGGTGGTCCGGAGCCGTGCAGGACGGAAGGCCACCCAGTCGGGCCACCGCATGTTCTGGCGAAGGGCTCCCAGCGGGTCCTTGGCGGTCGCCTTGTGCGCCCCGACGAGCGGACCCTCGGGGAAGCGCCTGCACAGGTCCAGCAGTTCCTCGACGTACTGGGAGCGCACGGGCACCACGCGGTCTTCCAGCAGGATCACGACCAGGCGGCGGTCATGCGGGTGACGGGCGACCATCTCGGCACAAACGGAGATCATCTCGCCCGGTTTCACCCCAGCGCCCAAGCCGAGGGTCAGGATGGCCGTGGCCACGCGCTGGCGATGCTCGGTGGCTTGGGACCGTGCGGCAGCCCAGAGTGCCTCGACCTCGTGCGCCTGGTAGGGCGGCTGGATCGTGTGGTTGTTGGCGAACGGCTTGGGAGGCGGAGCCCACGGGGCCTTCTTCGTGCACGCCCGTGCCACCCGCCGCAGGTAACCGCGTCGGGTCGATTGGGTCACCGAGGACAGATGCTTCAGCGCGGTGGCGCAGTAGCGCTCCACGTGGGCCGGGATGAAGACCGCCTCCGGCTCCAGTGACAGTCCTTCACAGTGAGCCCACGCGAGGAAGTTGGTGACAGTGCCCAGGCAGTGGAGGGCCGAGGCGACCGAGGCGTAGTCGGCGGCGCGGCAGGCGTCGATGGCGATGGGGCGCACCCGTTCCCAAACCTCTGCTGAGATCAGGTGGGCCGCAGGGCGGTAGTTGGCGAACACGCCTTCGGGGGTCGTCACGACGACGCCTCCGATGACGCGATGCTTGGGCATGGCCTACCTCCGTTGTGCGCGTGGGTCCTATAAGACCCATCGACACAACTATAGTAAGGAACCCCGACAATCCTGGAATCGAGAGCGACTGGCTCTAGGCTGAGGACATGCCCAGGTCCGGAGGAGACGCCGCCCCACGCGAGTACGTCGCGCGTGGCCAGTGGCCCACGGGCAGGCTCCGCAAGGACGCACCGGTAAGCGCGATCTACGCGCAGGAGTTCGTCAACCGGCTGCTGAAGGCTCTGGAGGCCAAAGGGGCCCCGTCGCTGCGCAGCATCGAGCGAGAGGCCAAGGTGAGCAGGCGAACTGTCGAGCGGGTGCTCGCAGGAGAGGCGCTGCCGGACTTCGGGGCCCTCGCTCGATTGGAGCAGTGGCTGGGGGCGGATTTGTGGCCGGGAGCGGAGATGCGCTCCGCACAGGAGCAAGAGTGAGTTCTCGATCATGCTAGACGCAGGCGAACCCACCCCAGAGTCGTGATTGAGGCGCCAGGGAGGATCAGAAGTTGCGCCTAGGGCGCAGATTTCTCAGGACTCAGCGTGGGCGCTTAGGGGGAAGGGTTGGGTGAGGCAGGCTGGGTTGGTGCCCTCTCCGCCCGCCTACTCACCACGGGACTTCTGCCAGTTACCGGAGTTGTTCGGGCGCAACCCCACCGTGAAGTTCGTTCGTTACCCGGACGGTGACGAACGACGAGGGCTGGCCTATGCCAGCCTCATGCAGCACCGCTTCGCCATCGTCGTCCGGGGCACCCTCCAGCGGCACGGGCACAACAGGAAATGGTTGGCCGAGCAGACGGGGATGGACTACACGCGGCTGGGGCGACTGCTGAACGGCCACCTACCGATGCGGTTGTCCGACATCGGCAAGGTTGGGATCGTGCTGAACATCGCGATTCCGTTCAGGCCGGAGGATTTTGTGGGCGACCAGTTTACCCTGCGGCGATGAAGGTGGACACCATGCGGCCAAGCCTCCTCCCCGAGCGCCGCCGGGCTTGTAGTCTTCACTCATGGGTCCTGTAAGGCCCGTCGTCCGACCATCCACAAGGAAGCACCTGTGACCATCTCCCAGCAGCACCTGGAGTCGCGCCTGTGGTCAGCCGCGAATGCGCTTCGCGGCCCCGTGGCCCACGCCGACTTCATGACGTACATGTTCCCCATGCTGTTCTGGAAGTGGATCAGTGATACCTGGACGTGGGAGCACGAGCAGGCAGTCGCGGACTTCGGAGATGCTCTCAACGACGAGATCGAGGCGGACTACCACCGCTTCGATCTCCCGGAGGGCACGCACTGGAACGATGTGGCCCGCAGCACGCTGCCGAACCTCGGGACGCGCATCCAGAAGGCACTGGACAAAATCGCCCAGGCCAACGCCGAGAAGTTGGCTGGCATCTTCGGTGACGCAGCGTGGGGCAACAAGGAGCGCCTGCCTGAGGAGCACCTCCGCAACCTCATCTCATCCTTCGACGGGCTCAACCTCAACCCCGATGAGGTGTCCCACGACATGTTGGGGCAGGCATACGAGTACCTGCTCAAATACTTCGCGGAAGGGGCAGGCCAGAAGGCTGGGGAGTTCTTCACCCCCCGTCAGGTGGTCAGGTTGTTGGTGCGCCTCCTCGATCCCCAACCGGAGGAGACGATCTACGATCCCACCTGCGGCTCGGGCGGGATGCTGATGGAGACCATCAATGCCATCCGGGCTCGCGGCGAGGACCACCGCACCCTCCGGCTCTACGGGCAGGAGGTCAACCTCACCACCTCCGCCATCGCGCGGATGAACCTCTACCTGCACGAGATCGAGGACTTCAAGATCGTCCGTGGCGACACGCTCCGCGCCCCGGGACTGCGGAACCCGAACGGGACCCTCCAGAAGTTCGACGTGGTGATCGCCAATCCCCCCTTCTCGTTGAAGAACTGGGGACGAGACACTTGGGAGTCCGACCCTCGCGCGTTCTGCGGGGTGCCCCCGAAGGACAGGGGTGACTACGCCTTCATCCAGCACATGATCTCCTCGATGGACGAGGAGCGAGGCCGCGTCGGCGTGGTGATGCCGCTGGGCGCGCTGTTCCGGGCCGGAGCCGAAGGCTCTATCCGCGCGTGCCTGGCGGAGAAGGACCTGCTGGAGGCCGTCATCGGCCTCGGCTCCAACCTCTTCTACGGCGCTGCCATCCCGGTCTGCCTGATGATCTTCCGCAACGAGAAGGTCGAGGAGCGCAGGAACAGGGTGCTCTTCATCGACGCCACAGAGCGCGTGAAGACTGGGCGAGCGCAGAACGAACTGGGCGACGATGACATGGACGCCATCTTGAAGGCATTCCACGAAGGCGAGGACCCAGACGGCGAGCGCGGTGTGAACCTCCGGCTGGTCGATCTGTCCGAGATCGAAGCGAATGGCTATGACCTCAACATCGGACGGTACGTGGCTGGGGCGGAGGCAGAAGCGGTCGACGTGACCGAAGCCCTGACCGCATGGCAGGAAGCCCGGGCAGAGCGCCTTGCTGCCGAAGAGGCCATGGTTGAGCGACTGAAGGCGGCTGGTTTCGATGCGTGACGGATGGATCGAGACCACGCTGGGGGAGGTGACGGCAGTTAACCCTGGGCGGCTGAAGGGAGTCTCTCCCGACGACGTCATTCGCTATGTCGACATTTCGTCGGTGTCTTGGGACACCGGCATTGACATCTGCTCGGTGGCCGAAATGCCATTCGGTCAAGCACCCGGAAGGGCTCGGCGTCCTATCAACGAGAAGGACGTAGTGGTGTCGACCGTTAGGCCACGACTGCGAGCCATGGGCCAAGTGCCGCCTTCTCTCGCTGGCCAAGTAGCCTCTACGGGCCTCTGCGTGCTTCGCGCGCGTGACTCAGAAGCGATTCTGCCGGACTATGTGTGGCAGGTTGTGAGACATCACGCTTTCACCGATTGGCTGGTCGAGCGTGAGACCGGAAGCAACTACCCGGCAGTCCGGTCGAGCGACATTGAGGCGTACCCCTTCTTGTTGCCTCCCATCGAGGAGCAGCGACGCATCGTAGACCTGATGAGCCATATGGATGCAGTAATAGAGCGCCTCGCAGAGGAGTTCGAATCGGTCGAACGGATGGCGCGATCCCTCAGGAATGAAGCCTTTGGTGCATGGAGTGATCAGTTTGAACTTGCGCCCGCCGCCTCACTATTTGGGATGCTACTGGGGCGACAGAAGTCGGCGCGGCAGTCTGTGGGTAGCCACGTCATTCCCTATATCCGTTCTGGCAATATCGCGGATGGCTTTTTGCGTCTCGATGACGTGCAGGAAATGAACTTCGAGCCTGATGAGCAGCACAAGTATGCAATCAGTTCCGGTGACGTTCTTCTGGCGGAAGGTGGCACCGTCGGGCAGTCGGCTCTTTGGAAGGAGGAAATCCAAGGCCCGGTCGGTTTCGACAAGCATGTGATCCGGTTGCGCCCAGTGGAAGGGATGTCTACGACCAACTACATCCACCAGTGGTGTCGATGGGCGTTTGAGACCGGGTTGTTTCGTGAAACGGCCAAAGGGGTAACAATCAGTGCCCTAGGGTTCGGCAGGGCCAAAGCACTTCCAGTCCCCAAAGTTCCTTTCGAAGATCAGCAGGGACAGACAGCGACTCTGGTCGCCGCTGATGCTCTGGGTCAGCAGTTGGCCGCTGAGCGCAGTCAACTCCTACAGGCCCGGGCAGCACTACTCAGCGAACTCCTCTCTGGGCTGCATCAGATTCCGACCTCCTACGATGAGTTCATCCGCGATGAAGGGGCTGCGTGATGGCGTTCGATGAGAAGCACACCGTGCAGAACTGGTTGGTCAAGCGGCTCGTAAGCCTGGGCTGGACCTACGAGCCGGTCACCCACCTCCAGCGCTCCAACACCGACGTTCTCATCGAGGAAGACCTCATGGAGGCGCTCGTCGTGCTCAATCCCGCCATCGGCGCGGACGAGGAGCGGCTGGACGAGGTGTTGCCGCGCATCCGGGGTGCTGTGACGGCTGCCAGCACGGACGGGCTCGTGGTGGCGAACGAGCGTCTGGTGACCTTCATGCGTGGGGACGTGAACCACAGGTACATCGGGACCCCTCACGACGTGCCCCTACGGCTGGTCGACTTCGACGACCTCGCCAACAACACCTACATCATCTCTGACGAGGTTGTCTTTGGCCCTCCTGGAGATGAGCGCCGGTACGACGTGGTGCTGTTCATCAACGGCATGCCGGTCGTGGTCATTGAGGCCAAGACTCCGGTGAACTCCTCGGTGACGTGGCTGAAGGGCGCGAAGGACATCGCAGACGTGTATGCGCCTGAAGGTCCGTCGTTCTTCGCCCCCAACGTGCTGTGTGCCGCTACGGACGGCAAGGAGTTCCACTACGGAGCCATCGGTCAGCCCGCGACGGAGTGGCTGATGTGGGGGTCGACACAGGACCCCTACGACCTCGACGGTCTGCCGCGCGTGGAGCGCTCGGTCGACCTTCTGTTGACTCCACAGAGTGTCTCGTCGATCCTGCGGGACTTCACCCTCTTTGAGGACACCGAGTCGGGCAAGCGCAAGTTGATCCCTCGCTACCCGCAGGTGGAGGCGGTCGAAGCGATCCACGAGCGCGTGATCAGCGGCGGGGACCGGGGCCTCATCTGGCACTACCAGGGGACGGGCAAGACCCTCCTGATGGGCTTCGCGGCAGTGCGCCTTCTTCACGATCCCGAGGTGGGCGACCCCACCGTACTGGTGGTCCTTGATCGCCTCGATCTTGTCGAGCAGGTGGCCCGGCAGTTCAAGACCACGGGTCTGCCGATGCTGAAGGTGGCCGAGACGACAGCCCAGTTGTCACAGATGCTGCGCGACGACCATCGAGGGATCGTGGTCACCACGATCTTCCGGTTCGAGGACGCGGGTGTGCTCAACGACCGCCAGAACATCATCGTCATGGTGGACGAGGCCCACCGCACCCAAGAAGGATCACTCGGTGAGCGCATGCGGACCGCGCTGCCGAACGCTAGGTTCTTCGGGCTGACGGGCACCCCCATCTCGCACAAGGACAAGAACACCTTCAAGTTGTTCGGCTCGGACACCGACCCGGGTTACGTGCTGAACACCTACTCGATGGAGCGTTCCATCGCTGACGGGGCCTCGGTGCCCGTCCACGTCGAGACCCGGCTGGTCGAATGGCACCTCGACAAGGAGGCGATGGAGGCCGAGTTCGACGCTCTGGCCCAAGAGGAGGACCTCACCGAAGAGGAGCGCGACGTTCTGGTCCGCAGGGGCGGAACTGTGAAGACCGTACTGCTCAACCCGGAGCGCATCACAGCCGTGTGCACCGACATCCTCGATCACTTCACGGCCAAGGTGGCACCGCTGGGGATGAAGGCCCAGGTGGTGGCCTATGACCGGGACCTCGTGGTGCTGTACGAGCAGGAACTGAACCGGCTCATCGCAGAGGGTGGTCTGGACCTGTCGACCCAGGTCGTCATGACGGTCGGCGGCAAGGACGACAAGCAGGAATGGAAGACCTACGAACTCACGCGCGCCCAAGAGGCGGTGGTCAAGCGTGAGTTCAACAAGGTGGGTCAACCGCCGACGTTTCTTGTGGTCACGGCGAAGTTGCTGACGGGCTTCGACGCGCCCATCGAGCAGGTGATGTATCTGGATCGTCCGCTGACCCGGCACACGCTGTTCCAGGCGATCACTCGCACCAACCGGCGCTTCACCAACCCCGTGACGGGACAGGAGAAGCACAACGGACTTGTGGTCGACTACATAGGGCTGGGACCGGCCATCGCAGCCGCGCTGAAGGCAGCGGACCCCGAAGCCGGGGGCAAGCGCCCGGTGGATGTAGCCGAACTGATCCCCGAGTTCCTAGCCCGGCTCGCCCAGACCTCTCAGCGGTTCGAGGGCATCGACCTGGCGGACTCCTCCTACGAGGCGCTCATGGCCGCGATGGAGCGCATCAAGGGGCAGGAACAGAAAGCGCAGTTCTGGCGGGACTTCACGGGGGTCCAGACCCTATGGGAGTTGCTCGCGCCTCGGGACGAACTGGGCGAACACGAACCGCTCTACAAGTGGCTGGCGCAGGTTTACGAGGCGTCAAAGCCCGGCAAGGCTTCTGAGGACATCCTGTGGGAGCGACTGGGGGCCAAGACGCTGGCGCTCGTGCACGGCCACATGTCCAACATCAAGGTCACGGGCACGGGACTTGAAGAGGTCATTGTTGATCCCGACAGCATCGAGCGGCTCAGAAAGTTGGCCGAGCAGGGGGAACTCGACATCGACCCCGAGCGAGACCTGTTGAAGGACCCGGTGACCCTCGAAGAGGTTTTCGACACCATCGACGCCCGGGTGCAGCGCCGCCTGAAGGAGTCGGGTGGGCACGAGGTCTACAAGACCTTGGCCGAGAAGATCGAGCGACTCCGCAAGCAGGCTGCCCAGTCCGCCAGCGACACCATCGAGTTCCTGAAGAAGGCCCTCGATGTGGCCAAGACCGCAGTCCAAGCCGAGAGGTTGGAGGAAGACGGAGACCTGGACGCAGCAGTCACTCTTCTCGACCCCAACATCGGCGCACTCACCCAGATCGTCAACGAATACAAGCCCGCTGACACCCCGGTCATCGTGGATGACGTGGTACGCGGCATCGACACCATCGTCAAGCAGGTCTCGTACTCGGGCTGGACCCAGGACCAAGGAGGCGACCGCACCGTGCGCAAGGAACTGCGTCAGGTCTTGAAGAAGTTCAGCCTGCCCCTAACTGGAGACCTGTTCGACCGTGCCTACGCCTACATTCGAGAGAACTACTGACGTGGGAACCCCATGGCTGCACGAGACGCAGACGTGGCGGGGGCTGTGGTGGCTTCCGGAAGACCCCACCAACCGGCATGCCGGTTTCTTGACCTACGACCCGGCTTCGGGTCTCGAACTCGTACTGGTGGGCGGCTTTGACGCGCAAGTACGGGAGCAGATCGGCCCGGGTGCATGGACGGTGTTGGCCGAGACCAAGGACTTTCCGGTGGTGTACGGACGCGCCGGGAACAGGGACATCACGCTCTTTGGTGCCTACTCGGCCAACAGTCTCACCTACAACCTCGGCTTCTTTGACGGTGGTCCATCCGAGCAGACGCTAAAGGCTCAGACTGCCCTTGTCGGGGTACACGCAGGAAGCACAGACGAGGCGTTGTTCGATCATGCCAACTGCGTGATTGAGGACATCTGGCTTTGGTCCGCCACCAGTGCATTGGAAGCGAAGTGGGGATGGGACAAGGAGAGTGAGCGCCCAAGCGGAGAGGCCACCATAGAGATGTCTCCCGTTGACGATCAGACGGCTAAGGTGCCGGGAGCCACGATTACGCTGGCGCACTGGTTGACCCTCCCGACGTTCGACACAATGCGAGGAGGATCTCGGGCACGAGTCGAGCACAAGCCGGTGCTTTCGGTCCGTACTGACAAGCGAGCGTCCTTCGCCTCGTTGATGGTCTACGTAGCAACGCTTCAGGACCTGCTGTCACTCGCGACGGGGAGGGGTCCGGCCTTGCTCTGGATGAAGGTCTACCTTCCCCGCCCTAACCCCTCCGAGGAGGCATCTCCAAGCAACATGGGCAGGGAGGTCGATGTCTACACGCGCAGTCGTGGTGAGGGTGACCCTAGTGCGAAGGCCGTGGACGCCCACACGATGGTGTTCACCCTTGACGACCTAGCGTTTGCACAGGCCGTGCCGCGCTGGTGGGAGGTCCATGAACGGTTCTGGGCCTCGTGCAACATGATCGTTGGTGGACGCTACGTAGCCGATCACTACATCGAGACCATGTTGATCGTGGCCGTAGCAGCAGCCGAATCGTTTCATCGCGACTTGAAGGAGAAGTCTGCCGCTACCCGTGAGCACAACTTGCAACGCCTAAGGCCAGCACTAGATGCCCTTGGCGAAGCGGACAGGAAGTGGCTTGAGTCATTCGTTCCGAGTGGCTTCTCACTTGGCCAGCGGCTGGAGCGACTCGCAGAGAGGCTGCCAGTCTCCTGCCGCGATCGCATACTCCCCAACCCATCCGCGTGGGCGGTCGCTGCCAAGCGTGCCCGGCACAACTTGTCACATTCCGGGAGGTCCAGCGAAGACGCCATCAAGTTGTACGCCACGGTGCGGGTAACGCGCGCGGTGGTCCTCCTGAACATCTTGCTTGAAATGGGCTTGTCCGAAGAGCGCCTCTTGAAGGCATTGAACGACAACGGTGAACTCAGTCACGCTTGCATTCTTGCGGCCACGCACTTTCCAACAGCGCCGGGAAAGGCGTCAGGAACCCAGCCCGTCGAGTAGGTGTTCTGCCCAGACGACCTCTGGCCTTTGGACCCTGACGCCCTCGACCTCATGCCCGATGGGGAATCCGCCATCGGTCGTCATCAGGTAGTCGCAGCCCAGGCGGACCGCAGCAGCGAGGTGCGTGGCATCGGCCCCGCCGAGACGTTTCCCCGTGTCGGTCCTCTTATCGTGCCATTGACCCGCCAGCCGAACGGCCTCCCGCGCCAGGAACCGATCTACGTCGGTCCAGAGCGTGGCTTCGGCAGTAAACCAGCCCCGGATCTGATCCATGGCATCCTGCGCTCGGTCCCTGACGGCAGGGACGCAGAGGACCTCGGCCTCGATGAGTGCTGATGCGGCCAAGACAACCCGATCATCGTTTACCGCATCGAAGAGGGCCTTCGCACTCTTCCAGCGCGGTTCACCCGTATCCGGATGCGGTGTCATCTCCTTCGTCACCAGGTCGAGGTACACACAGGTGTCGACGTAGATGCGTAGAGGTTTCGGCTTAGCCACGACGTACCTCGCGTAGGAAGTCGTCAACGGTCATGCCATCGAGCCAGTCGGCACCGATCCCAAGCAGCGTGTCTGTCGAGGGACGGCCCGAGTTGCCCTCGGGGAGTAGTTCGAGCCGATCAACGTCGATCCTGATGGCTTGGCCGCGCGCGTTCCTGCGCACCTTGCCTGAGAGCGCCACGCGATGTCGCCATGCGGAACGCAGTTCCTCGGCCATGGACTCGGGAACGATGCCTTCGATGGCCTGTCTACCAATGGTGTCTCGCACCGTGACGCGGACTGTCTTGCCCCTGGCATCACGCACACCAGAGAGCGTCCCCGATACGGAGCCGTAGGCCACCTCAAACGGCTTGACGGCTGCCGCTGCATTGTCCTTGACAGGCTCGGAGAGTACGACCTCCTCGTTTGTCCTCCCGTTGTAGGTGGCCAAGGAGACGGATTGAACTCCGTCGCGGGGCTCGGCCAGTGCACCTAGTCGAGTGACAGTCTTGGGTGCGAACAACTCCGGCACGACTGGCTGCTCGGTGAGGGTGTGGGCACCCCTCACTAGAGCCTCGGCGGGGACCAGCATGTCCACCATGTCCCGCTTGGCGGGCACGTTCCTGGGCTCCAGACGCAGGATCAGGTTCTGGTTCTGACGGTCCATGTCAGCCATCACCCAGGTCGCGCGCGTGCCCCGCAGAAGATGAACCCTGTCAATCTCCTGAAGTGACCAGACGACTTCGTTGAGGGTCTTCGCGACGCGGGTTGCCTCCGCCCGCTCGCGCCCCTCATGGAGGCGAACCTCCAGCCCCGTTGCCGTCATGATCTAACCGTACAGGCGAGAGCAGACAGATGGGATGAGGCCGCGCAACCCGGCTCGTACACCTGTCTCCTTACGCTCGATAGCACCCAGCAACGCAAGTCCACCTCAGGAGGGACCGTCATGACCCAGCACCACCCCAACGACGACCTCCAGGCCGACCTGGAAGCCCTCGCTGAGGTCTTCGAGGCCGAGGACCGGGAAGACCGCCGCAAGGAGGCTCAGCGCCGCCGTGACGGCCTTCCCGAGCCCAAGCGAGACATCCGGTCCTTCGACGGCTTCGCGAACGGCGGGGCGGCTCCTCGCGAGTGAGGTCGGACTCAGAGACCGCTGACCCACGCCTCCTCCAGCAGCACCGACGCCAGCGCGTACTCGGTGCGGTCCTTGTCGAGGTCGGGGACGAGGTGGGTGAGGTCATTCGTGGCGCGCTCGGCTACCTCGAAGACGGCGGAGATCAGGGACTGCTGGTTGGTCGCTCTCATGCGCCTGGACTGTAGCCAGGCTGGCCGACATCCTCAGCAACTCTAGCGAGACAGTTCTTGTCGTCGCTGATCACACGAGATGCAGAACCCCGCGCCCTCCCAGCGAAAAGCGCGGGGTTCTAGTCCGGTCAGCCCTTCGGCGGGTAGGAGTCCCTCCCGTAGGAGTTCTTCTCACCGATGGTGCCGTCCATCTTCTTGATGACGTGCTCCACGCCTCGGTCCTTGGCCATCTCGCGGCCAGCCGCCTGCGCTGCCGCCTTGGTGTCGTGGACATTGCTCGCCCGGCTGTTGCCCTGCGCGCGGTTCTTCCACTGGCCGTCCTCGTGGTACGTCTCGATGTCGCCCTTGCTCATGTTCACCTCCTCCAGACTCGGCCTTCGATGCCTACACGCTGTCAGAGGGGACTGACATTCCGTCATGCCGAGAAACTGGAGCGCTGTGACACGAGCGCCTGTACGGTTTCCGGAACTTACGGCGTACCTCGCTCAACCGGAGGGGTCGCAAAGGCCCCTGTCAGCGCATTGTCTGGGACACCTACAGTCATGGCAGGCCCGGTGGAGAAATCCACCGGGTCTTTCTCATTCCTCGGGGTGTGGGGAGGATTAGGCGTACGTCACCGGCGGGTTAATGGTCAAAATGTGTGTCTGGCCTGGGCGTGTGTTGCCCCCGCTGTCATTGAAGGTGTAGATGGGGCAGCTATCCCGTTTTGCGCATATGGCTGCTGACCTGGGATGTCTTCCAACCGGTCGGTAGCTCTCAAGCGACTTTGCGGCATGCACAAGTGCACCCTGATGTCACGAAAGGGCAGTTAATAGCTCGAAGCGAGCTATTGGAGGCTTGTTTTTGTGCTGTGGCCTGGGGGTAGTCCCTGTCAGCGGACACACATTTTGACCATTAACCCTCCCCGGATCGATCGGCGCCATGTCATCCACGGATGGCATGGCGCTTTTTCATGTATTGGACCACAGCTCATTGTTTCCTACTCGATAATGGAAATCATTTTCAATAGTGTTGACGGAACTGGGCCGAGAAGGAGGTTCCGCCATGGGTTGGTGCGCTGATATTGCAGTTGAGGTAGAGGATCTGAGGATCAATCACGGCAAGTGCCCCTTAGTTCGGGTGTCGCACTTGCAGATCCGTTTCGGAGAGCGCGTCGCTGTGATTGGCCGCTCCGGTGCCGGTAAGTCCCTCCTGGCCGGGGCGTTGACCGGGACCGTTCCCGCGGCTGTCTCGGTAACCGGGAAGATTACGCTCGCCGGACACATCCGTGGTGGTGAAGCCGTCACCGGAATATCGGGGGCGCTGTTCGGGACTGTCGCCTTTGCCCGCCAGGACAGTGCAGACGCACTCAATCCACTGGTCAGCATCACCGACCAATTGGCGATTCCCTTGCGCAGGCGGGGGCTCCGCGGACCGGATGCGCACGACGCAGCTCATCGGCTCTTAGCGGGCCTCGGCCTTGAGGAACCTTCGCGGATTCTATCGTCCCATCCCGGCGAGTTATCCGGAGGGCAGCGTCAACGCGTGTGCATCGCACTGGCGCTGGCCTGCGAGCCGGAAATGCTCATCATGGATGAGTGCACCACCGCCCTGGACGTGGTGAGCCAGTCGAATGTGGTCGAGAAACTCCGGAGCCTGGAAACCCTCGTATTCATCACCCATGACCTCCCGGTTGCAGCTGACCTGTGTGACCGCGTGATCGTCATGGACACCGGTCACGTGGTGGAGGATGCGCCGGTGGAGCAGATCTTCACCGCACCTGAGCACCCCCTCACCAGGCACCTGGTCGGCGAACTGGTGGAGGCCGCCGAATCCGCCCGGGTCGTGGCCGCGTGAGCGGTGGGACCCTCACTGGCGAATCGTTGAGGAAGGTCTATCGGGCGCGGAGGGGCGCAAGGCCAGACATCACAGCAGTGGATGGGGTCAGCCTTTCCCTCACTCCCGGCGAGAGGGTCGCGCTTATCGGCAGATCCGGATCCGGCAAGTCAACGGTGCTCAAGATGCTTCTGGCGATGGAGAGACCGGACTCAGGGTCGGTGGAGTTCGGCGGCCGGAAGGTGACCGCCGGGCCTGTCCGGACACTTCGTTGGTATCGCCGAGACGTCCAATACAGCCCGCAGGATCCGGCAAGCAGTCTCGACCCGCGCATGACGGTGGAGGCCCTAGTCACTGAACCGCTGCGGCGGCTCAATATTCCGGGCGACCGTCGGGAGATTGCCGCAGAAGCATTGGCAGGGGTGCATCTTGGCCCAGAATTCCTCGGCCGCACCAGGTCACAGATTTCCGGAGGGCAGGCGCAACGCGTCGCTATCGCACGGGCCATCGCCACTGGTGCCACCTGCTTGCTGGCGGATGAACCGGTCAGCGGACTTGATCCGCCGTTGCGCGACGAGGTTGTCGAGATGCTGCGGGAAATCTCCGAATCCCGCGGCATCTCACTCCTCATGGTCACCCACGATCTGGATGCCGCTCGCAGGCTGTGCGAGCGCGGCCTCGTCATGCATCGCGGCCAGATCGTGGAATCCGCTCCACTGACGACCCTGCTCGACCACCCGGCCACCAATGAAACCCGCATGCTTCTCGACTCCGTGCCCTCAGTTCCCGAACACATCCTCCGGTCCGCCGGAATGGGGGAGTGAGGGTGTGGAGGAGGGGACGTCGGGAAGCGCATCTTTTACAGGAAGACACCACATGAAAAAGACCCTCAGGCGCACCGCATCCACCGTCACGGTGGGAGCGCTGGCGCTGACCACCGCCGGCTGCTTCTCTGGAGACGGCGGAGGCGACGACCAGGACCGAATCTCCGTAGCGATGCTGCAACCCCCGCGCAGCGGACTAACCCCATTTAGCGACGACGCCTTCAAACTATCGAGGTGGAGCACCGCCGAAACGCTCGTTGTCCTCGACGACGACCGCAACGCGGAAGAGGCCCTCGCCACCGACTGGGAAAGAGAGAGCCCCACCACGTGGCGATTCACCATCCGTGACGGGGTGACGTTCCACAACGGCACGGAACTGACCGCGGAGAACGTGGCCGCGTCGTTAACTGCCGCAACCGAAGCGACCCCCACCCCACGCATCCTCGATGGAGTGGATATGACAGCCACAGCAGACGGCGCAGACGTGGTTGTGACCACCGCCCATAATGATCCGTTAGTACCGCAGCGTCTGTCGAGCCCGCAATTGTCGATCCTCGCGCCGCAGGCTTTTGACGGCAGCTCCGTTGACCCAGTCGGCGACTCTTGACAGATACGAGGACTACTGGGGCGGCACGGCTGCGGCATCCGGCGTAGACGTTGAATACGTGCCAGATGGAACCGCCAGGGCAGCGGCACTGCGCACAGGGTCGGCCGATGTCGTCGAAACCATTCCGGTGGGACAAGCGATGCACATCGACGACGACCTGATCATCGAGGTGCCGATGCCGAGGACAAACACGCTCTACTTGAACACTTCCTCGGGACCGTTTGCAGATCCGGCGATCCGCGCAGCGGCGAGGGCGGCGGTGGATCGCGCGACGCTGGTGGACACTGTCTACGAAGGTCGTGCCGACGTTGCCGCCGGATTACTCGGACCAGCCCTTCCCCGGGCGGCTGAATTGCGGGAAGAGTCGCCGTACACCTCGATCCTCTCTGAACAGGTAGAACCGGCGCGCCCGGATGAGGTGGACGGCGCTGCGATCACCTTGGGGACCTTTACCGACCGGTCGGAACTGCCGGAAGTTGCGGTTCGATTGGAACAGCAACTGCAGGCTGCCGGATTCACCGTGACGCAAGACGTGCGCGAGTACCAGTACATCGAGGCGGATGCGATCGACGGCGAGTTCGACGCGTTCATACTTTCCCGAGCAACGGTCCTGGATTCAGGAGATCCGGTTGCTTACATGTACAGCGATTTCGCCTGCGATGGGTCTTTTAACATCTCCCAGTTCTGTGACGCGGAGGTGGACCAAGCGCTTGCCAATGCCGCCGCGATCGAGCCGGGACCGGAACGGCAGGAGGCAATTATGCAGGCTGAGGCGCTAATCCTGCAGCACGATGCCGCAGTGCCCATGCTTCACGAGCGGGTCATCCAAGGAGAGGTTTCCGGCGCTAGCGGGGTAGAGCGTGACCCGCGCGAACGCATGCTGATCACCGGTGACTCCGCGGTGTCCGCGGAAGCCCGTTAGCCCCCGGACAGTCGGAATACTGACATGGGAGGACGATTCTCCGGGCCGGTCACCGCTGGCTCCCGGATGGCGGCAGGCGCAGCAGTGGTGCTGCTCATCGGCATGCTGCCGTGGCTGTCGAGGAACAGCGCTGAGTACACGATCCTGCGCTCGAGATACGCAGAACTGGAAGCGACCCCAGAGAACCTCGCGGCAGTACGAGAGGAGCTCGGACTCGACCGCGGCGCTTGGGCAATCTTCGGCGACTGGCTCGTCGGGATTGTACGAGGGGACCCTGGGGAATCATGGATCAACGCTCAACCGGTGCTTCCTGGAACGATGGAAGCTCTGACGGTGTCGCTGACGCTGATGGGCTATGCATTCGCCGTGGCTGCGGTGCTCGCGACATTGTTGTGTTTGCCAGCGATCCGTCGTGGCATGCAGGGGCGCCCCAGCCGTGGAACGGGTGCGGCTGCTGTGACGATGACGGCGCTGCCTGAGTTCCTGCTGGCTGCGGTACTTCTGGTCATCGGATCGGTGTGGCTTGGGTGGTTCCCGCCGTACGGATGGCGCAGTCCGGTGTACGTAGTGCTGCCGGCGCTGGCGCTGGGCATTCCGGCGGGAGGGCTGGTGGGAAGACTGATGTCAGATTCGTTGTCGGCGGCGTTCACCGAAAGGTGGGTGGCTACGTGGCGGATGGCAGGTGCCTCCCCGGGCGTTCTCATCCGTGCGGTGCTTCGACGTGCTGTGACACCTGTTCTGCCACAGGTCGGACTAGTACTCATCGGCCTGACTGGAGGCGCTGTTGCGGTTGAGCAGGTGTACTCGATCCCCGGTCTGGGCCGTGCCACACTTGGTGCCGCCAGCGCACAAGATATCCCGGCACTGCAGGCAGGAGTACTCGCATTGCTCGTTCTCGCAGTGCTGGTCGGTGCCTTATTTAGTGCTTTACGACGTCTCCTGCTCGGCACCTCCCTCCGCTCCAGCTCCGTGCCGGTACAGACAGATCAGCGGTACCGACAGGCCTCTGACCTGGTGACTCCGGTAGTTATCGCTGTGGTTTTGGGTGCGATCATCGTGGCAGGGCTTCTCCGAGACCCTTTTACCTCTGCGTGGGGTCGTCTTGAGGCGCCGGGTCTAGCGTTGCCTTTTGGCGCGGACGCAAGTTCCCGGGATCTCTTGGCCCGCGTTGGCCACGGTGCGTTGACCACACTGGGCACTGCCGCTGCGGTGGTGGCGATTTGCCTGGTGGTGGGACTAGTTCTGGGGTCGTTTCCTAGGGTTTCGACGGGATTCGCGGAGATGGCTAACGCAGCTCCGCCGATCATCGCCGGGCTAATTGTTGCCGCAGTTTGGGGATCTAGCATTGAGGGCTCGGCGCTGGCAGTAGCAGCGGTGAGTTGGGCGCCATTGGCGGCGCATACCGCGTCGCTGACGACAGAGGCCAGGTCCCAACCTCACATGCAGATTCTGCCGGTACTTGGGGCAGGACCGGCGCGGATAATGTTCCGGTACATCCTTCCGGCGACGATTCCGCCGGTGGCTCGGCACGCGGTACTTCGCCTCCCGGGCATCGCACTGGCGTTGGCGGCGCTGGGATTCCTCGGGCTGGGCCCGCAGCAACCCACACCGGAATGGGGCCTCATCCTGGGCGATGGCATCGACTACCTCGAACGCGCTTGGTGGACAGTGGGCGCCCCGACCCTGGCCCTCGTGCTGGCGTCAGTACTGGCGGTGCCGTTGTCGGCGCTGCCGAAACGAGGTCCGAAGCCGTCCCCTGAGGGGCGACACGTGGACCTGCCGGAGGTCAGTTCCCTCGCCACTCATCACGCAGGAAATCTCCTGCGACGGTGATAGCAGGACCGGAAGAGTCGCCGCCTTCGACGAAACTGACGAATCCTACGTCTCCCGCAATTCCCGTGAACCAGCCATGAGCGGCGCCCTCACCAGTTTCAGCAGTGCCGGTCTTGCCGCCGAGGTCCGGAATATCGCTCAGCGCGGAGGCGGAACCGGTGGTCACAGTTTCGACCATCATCGCCCGCAGTGCGGCGACCGTTTCCGGGGATAACGGCGCCGGCTGCTGGTCGGAGGTTGTCTCTGCGACCTGGGCGTCCGCGGGCCCCTCCACCCCGGAGATTAGCCTCGGTACGGCCATAGCTCCGTTATTCGCCAACGACGCCTCCATCAACGCCAGTCCAAACGGCGACGCTAGAACCTCTCCTTGTCCAATGGCAGCCTCGACGCGAGCGGCACCGGGGTCAGTGACGGGGACGGAACCTGTAACCGTCGTAAAGCCGGGCGCGTCGAAATCGACGCCGAGGCCCAGGCTGAGCGCAGTATCGCGCATTGTCTCCGGAGCGAAGTCCTGCGAGATGAAGCCCTGAGTCGTGTTGCAGGAGTCAGCGAACGCGGTGTGCATGGGGACGCTGCCGAGTTCGAAGTTGTCGTTGTTGGGGATGACGCGGCCGTCGATCTCTGCAGTGGCGGGGCATTCGACGATGTCATCCGGTCCGACGGTTCCGGTTTCCAGCGCCGCGGCCGTGGTGACGGTCTTGAACGTGGATCCCGGCGGGTATAGGCCGGTCAGCGCGATGGCGCCTTGATCACGGGCGGCGGCGTTCTGAGCAACCGCGAGCACATCCCCATTAGCGGCGACGGCGACAAACGCCGCCGGCCGGTCCTCGTTGTCGACGGCACGCTGGGCGGCCGATTGCATCGGAAGATCCACAGTCGTGGTGATCCGCTCGATCTGCTCGGGCTCCTCACCAGCGATTACCTGCTGGCCCTCATCGGTGACTGCTCGCAAACTCCATCCCGCATAGGTGGAGAGAGTCTCATTCCAGTAATCGGTCAGACCCGGGTCGAGCGGGGTGGACAAGTCGCGCGAGCCCGGCAGCAATTGACCGTCCTCACGTAGGTCGAGACCGTCGATTCCTTCGAGTGCGCCTCTGACCTGGTCCATGTCCTCAGCGCGCAGGGTGAATAGGGTCGCGGTATCGCCGTCGGCGGAGTTGATCTGCTCTTCAATCCACTCCGGTGAGATATCCGGGAGGATGCCGCTAACAGCCTCGGCGATCTGGCTGGCAGCAGGGATCTGGTCTGGACCAGCACTGACGACGGTCACCGGGGTCCAGGTGAGAATTTCATTGCCAGTGCGATCCACCACCGGGGTGTCGAAGTCGCGGTCTTCCGAGTAGATGATGGTCGCATCATCCGGCACCGCGCTGTCCAGGAAAGACGGACTCCAGTTGATCAGCCCGCTGTCGTCGTCGACGTTTACAGTTCCCTCGGTGGTGACCGCCTCCCCGGATGGGACGGTCCACGTGGTGTTCGTCCGAGATTCGCTCTCGTCAGAATCGTCGAGAGAGACGTTCACGCTGGTCTCTCCGATGCCCTCATGCATCCCCGTCAGGTAGGACTCGGTCGACTCGGGATCGGTGGTGTGTTCCGCTGCGGCAGCGAAGTCACCTTCATTGACCGCTCGGATGAATTCGTCGACCGGGCTCTCTGACCAGGGCATGGAACAGGCGGCAACCGAGAACACCGGAATGCACGCGGCCATGCCTGCGAAGGCTCTGGATGACCTGGATTTCCGTCGCGACGTCATGGCGGCGAGCGTAGTGAGCTGGAACGGACCCGGCAAGAGTGCAACGTTGAGTTCTTGGATGCTGATTCTGGCCGCACCAGTCCTTGGCTAGGGCTGCCACAGGGGGTCGTCTGAGAATCCGAGAGGAAAGTCCATTTCCGCAAGCCACTCTTCCTTTGCGCCGTGCAAGTGCTCTCGGAGTTCGGAGATCACAACATTGCCAGGATCGACCTGCCGAACAACGTAGACGGCGATGGACAGAACATAACTCAGGCACGCCTCGAAGTGCAGTATGGCGGTTCCACAGGCGTGAGTGGTGTGCGGCCCCGTTTCGGAGAACGGAGAATAACCTAAGGAAACTTCGCAAGACAGGGGCGCTCAAGCCGGCCTCGCGAGCAATGGATTTTTGCAGGCTATCTTCCTTCAGGTTGGCGAACCACTTGGATAGTAGCCCGAAACTCATTAGCTCGGCAGCCATCCAGATTGGCGGATACGCGTTGGTGTATTTCTGGCCCTTCCGGTTTTAGAGTGCATTGATCTTGGCCTGGAGTCCTCCGGAGTGAATTAAGGACCGCAAGATGTAGTGGGTCAGATTTCTGAAACCCAGTGCGATGCCGCGTAGATGTTCCAGGCGTCCGTTGATCGCTTCGACCGGCCCGTTGGACGCCCCGTGGTCGAAGTAGGCCAGGATCTCGTGTCGGCGTTTCCACGTCGTTCTACCCAACTGCCCCAGCTCTTGGACCCCTGTTGGTAGGCCGGTGCGGATCCGACACAGCACCTTGTACATCCAACGTTTCCCGATCTTCTTGTTCGGATGCCCGTACGCGGCGATGATGTCCTGATAGATGTGGTGAGTCACGTCCACCGCGGCGTGGTCTTCNACCGCCAACACAGTGTTCAGCTTGGTGAGTTGTTTCTCGGTCAGCAGTTCCATCCGGGTCAGCATGATCCGCCGGATCCCGTACAACGGATCCCCGGACCTGCCGCGATGCCCACACGTGGCCTGCTGGATCCGCTGCCGGGTCTTGGTCAGTTTGTCCGCTGCCAGATGCACGACATGG
>NZ_ATYV01000017.1 GCF_000427865.1 Corynebacterium sputi DSM 45148
TCGACTCGTAGTCTGCGGTTTTCTGCTTCCAGGTCGAGGGATTCAGCGGGGCTGTCGGCGCCGGATTGTTTGTGGTTGCGGACCCAGACGCGCAGGGATTCTTTGCTGAGGCCGAGCTCATTGGCGATGCGGGTGACCGCGCCGTGGGCGGTTGCCGGATCGGCTTGGGCGCGGAGCACGAGTTCTACAGCACGCTGCTTGAGCTCCGGGGTGTACTTGACGGGCATGTGAAGGTTTCCTTTTCCAATTTCTTACCCTCCATTAAACCCGGGGCGAACCAGTGGACGTCGGGAAGCGTCCGGGGCACCACCCTGTTCCGCAGGAACAGATCAATGCACTGATTGTGGAACGGGCGCTGCGAGGACTGAACGTCGTAAGGCTTAAAGGTGGAGATCCCTTTGTCTTTGGCCGCGGTGGCGAAGAGGCGCTGGCATGTCGGGCTTTAGGGATTGATGTTGAGGTGGTCCCTGGCATTAGCAGTGCGATCGCGGCGCCGGCGGCAGCGGGTGTGCCCGTGACACACAGAGGTATCGCTGATGCCGTGCACATAGTCAACGGAACCCACGCCCCAGGCGAGGCAACACTGGCGGCACTGAGGGATCCGACGGTGACTGTCGTGCTTCTGATGGGAGTTGGCTTCTTTCCGACGTTCGCGGACACCGCACTGGCAGCTGGAGTTCCCGGCGAGATCCCCGTGGTCTTCGTAGAAAACGCTCACCACAGCAATCAGCGGACTACCTCAACGGTCCTGGCCGATGCAGCCCAGGCGCTTGTTGAACAAACGGTGAAGAGCCCGGCTGTCATTGTCATCGGTGACGTTGCGGCGCTAGTAGACTCTGGATTGAACAACCTGGTTAGCAGTGGAACCAAGGCTGGGGCCCATAACCACGAAACCGCAGAAACGGGACCGCGGTGAGGGCGAAGCGCACTAGGCTGCGCGAGCAACGAGGCTCGGGAGCTCGGCAGATCTCCGAGGCGCTCTCTGGGTGTGACATCCTGCTACCGGTCGACCGCCGCTCCAGTGAACTGGCAGGAGCCTTGCAACGACACGGGGCTCTGACCACCGTGGCACCGGCGCTGACAATCATCCCGCACTACGATGATCGCGAATTGTTAGAGACAACCCGAAGCATCATCGAAGATCCACCAGACATCGTCATTGCCACAACGGGCATCGGATTCCGTGGATGGATGGATGTCGCCGAAACTGACGGACTTGGCGAGGACCTTCTCGACGCCATCAGCATGGCCCAAATCGTCGTCCGCGGTCCGAAAGCACGAGGAGCAGTCCAACAGGCGGGCCTGGACGTGGACTGGGTCGCAGAATCGGAAACCTCCCGTGAACTGGTTGAATTCCTCATCACCGAAGGTGTCGCTGGATGCAACATAGTCATCCAGCACCACGGGGATGGCGACACCCGGATGGAAAAGATGCTCACCGACGCCGGAGCACAAATCCGCGGGCTGACTATCTATCGCAACGGCCCACCCGCAGATCCTGACCTGGTGGGACGTACCACCGGGATGGTCGCAGCTGGAGACTTCGATGCGGTGCTGTTCACCTCCGCGCCGGGCGCGAAGTCCTGGCTGCGTCACGCCGAAGAGCTCGGGACACTTCCACAGGTTGTGGAGGCCGCCGCTGATCGCACGGTATTTGCAGCCGTAGGCTCGGTAACCGCTGATCCCTTGAAGCTCTGCGGCATTGAACCAATTACACCGGAGCGCTTCAGGTTGGGCGCGCTGGTGCGAATCGTCGTCAGTCACTTGGCTGGCGAGGAGACCGGCACCGCGACCCAGTTCGGACTGATGCACGTCCGAACAGGTGGGGTCCTGTTGGACGGTGCTTTCTATGAACTTGGCCGGACAGCGACTGATCTACTCCGACTGCTCGCCGAGGATGCCGGTGTGGTGCTCTCCCGGGGTGATCTCGCTGAGCGTGGGGGCCTGACTGAGCGGGCGGTGGAAGTAACGATCGCGAGAATCCGGGAAGCTCTGGGCATTCCAGAGATCATCGAGACTGTGTACAAGCGTGGCTACCGGCTGGCGGCAGAAGAACGTCCGTTGACGGCAGTGGGATAAGTAGAGAGCTGCGGCCACTCCTTCAGATCGACGAGCATTTTCCGGTCGTGAGTTGCCACGATGACCGCGACACCGGTGTTCTTCAGGCCGTCCGTTAGATCGTCGACGAGGCTGGTGGACAGGTGATTTGAGGGCTCGTCGAGGATCAGCAAGTCAGGCGAGCCGGCGAGCAGCTCGGCGATCTGCAGTCGCCGCCTTTGGCCTTCGGACAGACGACTCACTGGAGTTCTCATTGCGGTGGAATCCAGCAGTCCCATCGATGATGCGGCTGGGCAGATGGTGCGGGGTGTGGCATCGGAGTTCTGTGGGTCGGTCCAGTTAGGGGCTTCCTGGGTGAGGTAGGCGATCTGGGCGTCGGGCTGGCGGGTGATGGAGCCGGAGGTTGGATCTAGCCGTCCGGTCAGCAGGTTCAGCAGCGTGGACTTGCCTGAGCCATTGGGGCCGACCAGGAGGAATTTGTCTCCCACAGAGATGGATAGGGAGATGGGTGGGGTATCGGGGTGGAAGTGGGCGTCGGAAAGCAGGTTGGAAGCGGTGACCACGGACTTTCCGGTGCGCGCTGGCAGCTCCGGGAAGCGGAAGTCAAGGGGAGGCGGCGGCACATCGACCGCGTGTTCTTCCAAGTCGCGGACTCGGCGGTTGAAAGCTTGCACGACACCGGCGGTGCGGTTCGCTCGCTCGTGTCGGCCGTGACCTTTCTCTGGACGCCAGCCGGTGCTGAGCCGGCTGCGGGCGTCGTCAACTGCTGACTCCAGGCGCTGCGACTCGGCTTGTTGGTCCGCGAAGCGTTGCTCCCAGTCGGCACGATCGCGACGTCGGCCCTCGCGCCACCCGTCGTAGCCACCGGAGTAGGACCTGGGTCGCAGGTCGATTGAGGGGTCGAGGTCGAGGAAGGTGAGGGGGACGTCGTAAAGCAATTGGCGGTCGTGGCTGACCACAGCGACGGCTCCTGGGTGCTCGCGCAGGCGCGCGGTGAGGAAATCGATTCCGTCGGCATCAAGGTGATTGGTCGGCTCATCGAGCAACAGGATGTCTGGGCGGGCGCCGAGCACACACGCCAGGCGCACGCGGTAGCGCTGCCCGACGGACAGGGTCGTCAACACACGCGCACGCTCCGTGCAGGCATTGAGTCTGGCCAGCGCAATATCGACGCGTCGCTCGGCATCCCAAGCGTCGAGGCGAGTGGCGTGGTCGAGGGCGTGAGAATAGGCGTCGTCGGAACCAGGAGTGCCCTCGGTGAGAGCAACAGTGGCGTGGTCGAGAGCGATGAGAGCGTCGAGAGACTCGCGGATGTGACTACTGATCAGATCGCCCACGGTGCGGGCGGTGCCATCGAAAGAGTGGGAGCCCAGCTCCTGCTCGGCGACGGCGATTGAACCTGCTCGGGAGACGGTTCCGCTGTCTGGAATCAGTTCGCCAGCAAGGACTTTGAGAAGTGTGGATTTGCCGCGGCCGTTCTCGCCGACGATGGCGAGTCTGGTCCGATTCGCCGCAGAAACGGTGACACTACTGTCCGTGAGCACCTGTCGATCGCCGAGCATTACGTTGATGTTGTCGGCCCGGATGTGGGCGGCGCTGGAAGTGGGTTCAGTGGGCTTGGGGTGGGTGTTTCGCATGGTGTCCTCGTGGGATGAGGACGGCAGGGGGCGACTGCGCGCTATCGCATGGGCCGAAGATCATTCGGGCATGCGGAAACTGCCGTCCGGAATGGATGTTTTTCCGGGACGGCTGGCGAACTACAAAAATGTACGAGTTAGAAGATCAACGTATGGTCCGCCGCCGTCAGCGGAGGGACCAGATACGGATCGCGGGGTTCGTTACCCAGATGTTGCACTGCATGTCAGTGACCATAGGCAGGGACGAGGGAGCAGCGCAAGGTCCTGATCATCCTCGTGGCCTCCTACGATGGCAGCCATGACCAGTTCGAATTCCACCGCCCGCACCAATCAGCCACGCATTGTTGCGGATGTCGACACCGGTATCGACGACATGCTCGCCCTCATCTACCTGGCTAAACGTCACCTCGCGGGGGAAATTGAACTCGTCGCGGTCACGTGCACCGCGGGCAACACCACGGTGTGCCAGGCGGCTCGGAACTCACAGTGGATCCTCGATCTGTGCGGCGCGAGCGACATCCCCGTCGCCGCCGGTTATGGAGCGCCGCTGTCCGTGCCGTTGACCACCACCCCGGAGACTCATGGCGAGTTCGGCCTCGGCTTCGCCCGCCCGCCGTCAGCCAGCCTGGGCTCCTGCGACGCCGTCGGCGCCGCGCCAGGGTTGTGGAAAAACTCGCTTCCCGACGCCTCCCTCCCCACACCTCACCTCCTCATCACCGGACCCTTGACCACAGCTGCCCGGCACCTGGACCTTGCCAGCGAATTCAGCGGAGTGACAGTGATGGGAGGTGCGGTGAATCACCCAGGGAATACGACTCCCACCGCCGAATGGAATTTTTGGGTCGACCCGGATGCTGTGAAAACCGTGGTGGATTCAGACCTGGAATTCACGCTGTGCTCGCTGAAAGTGACCGAGCAGGTCACGGTTGATCCCACAGATGTGGAGGCCTGGGCCATTCCTGGTGAACTTGGCGAGGTGGTGGAGCAAGCCCTGCGCTTCTACTTCGGGTTCCACCGCTCGCAGGGCGAAGGTTATTTAGCGCAGGTCCATGACCTGTATGCGGCGATGGTGGCGTCGGGTGGGGTTGGGGACGTCGGGAAGCGATCTCGTCTGGTTCGTTTGGAAAGCGTTGAGGGCGCGCGCGGAACAGTGCAGGTGGCGGAGGTCGTTGAAGGCGAGGTTTCACGGGGAACAAACGTGAGACTCATCGAGGACGTGGATCCGGCAGAAGTCCACGAAGAGCTGAGGCGGGTCCTAGCGTTGTAGCTCGGTGTGGAATGCCGTGACCAGCGGGAATCCGGACGATCCTCGTTTTCCGGTAACCTCCGGCGATCTAACTGTTATTCAAAGTTTCAGGACAACTTCAGGAGGATATGGACCGGTGAAGGATCAGATCAAGATATCGATGGCATTCCTGGGACTACTGGTCGGTGCGGGCTTTGCCACCGGCCTCGAGGTGATCCAGTACTTCGTGTCCTTCGGTTTCTATGGTCTGTGGGGCGCGCTGCTATCCGGCGTGGTGATGGCGGTGGCCGGCGCGGTGATCCTGCACTTGGGCAGTTACTTCCTCGCGGATGAACACAACAGCTTCTGTCGGCGGATCTCGCACCCGGCACTGTCCAGGACGCTTAGAGTCCGGACATCGCGACATCATCAGAGACCTCACCGAACAGCGAGAAAACGGCGATGACTTCAGCAGTGACGACGAAGACAAGCTCAGCCATGAACTCAACGAATCCGACGCAGATTCCGACGAGCTAGGGGTGCAAGTCTCCGGTGAAATCAACGGGAATTCATGAGTCCCGTTCCACGGGGAGCCAGAGCTCGGAGTGGGTGTGGTGGCCGTTGGCGTCGAGAAGCGTAGTGACAATCTCTGGGCCCGGCACCGTGCTGTACGGGTTCGCAGGGAACCACTTTCCGTAAGCGTCAACCCATAGCTGCTCGATCTGCTCGGTCTCCGGACCGTCGGAGGTGAGCACGAGCCAGGTGTGGGCGGGGACGTTAAGGACGTCGAAAGGCTCATTTCCAGCCTGCGGGTTCGCAGGCGCTGCGTCGGTCGCGGCGCCAATCCAGTACTCGAGAGTACTGCCCTCGGCGCGGTCCTCCGCGATGTCCGTAGAGACGCTGAGAACTCCGGCCGGTTCGATCGTGGAGAAACCCGCGATCGCGCGCGTGGTGTTTAAGCCGACCTCGCGGTGGAACTGGATCATCTCCTGATTTGGCCCCTCGCACACCAGATGGATGCGCCGGCTACGTCCGACCACGGTGAATGGATCTTTGGTTTCTAGGCGGTAGTTCACTTGTTCTGCTCCGTCGATGGTGAGTGTGATGATCAGGCGAGGTTGCGCCCACAGCGTGGCCCCGGTCTCCCGGGCCTGGGTCGGGCCGATTCCGTGAATGACACGAAAAGCCCGGCTGAACGCATCGGCGGAGGAGTACCCGTACTTCACGGCGATGTCCTGAATCGCGTCGTCACCGTCGACAATCTCAGCGGCGGCGACCGTCAGCCGACGACGCCGGATGTACCCAGACAACGGCATCCCAGCAAGAGACGAGAACATGCGGCGGAAGTGATGCTCCGTCGTGAAAGCGGTGCGGGCAAGATCGTTAATGTCCAAGTCGCCATCGGCAACCGTGAGGTGTTCTTCGATGAGCCCCATGGCGGTGTTCCAGCTGTCCATTGACACTCCCTCGTCGCAAGCGGCGTGCTTGACGCGGTACCTGATCATCATCGGGGCGTTTGTCCCCGATGCACCAAAACTACGATCAAGCCTAGGGGTGATGTCCGACTATTCGTGCGCCGTTCTGTCGGGTGCTCCTAACGGCTGCTGGGCCTCCTCTGGCCAGGCATTTCCCCTGGTAAAGTCGCTTTTATCGGAACCGTTCCACCAGCCAGGTTGAGGACGCGACTTACAGTTCCTCGCGGGTCTCGATCACCGTGAGTGTGCCGTCGCCTCGCGCTTCCGCCTCGGGAATGACATCGTCCGGGTCGATCAGATAGACGTCCTTGCCGTCCGCGCAGAGTCGTTCGAGGATTTCCAGAATCAGGGTCTGCGCCGCGATGTCGATCGCATGCACCGCCGTCAGGTCGAGCGCAATGCCCTTCTCCGTGAATTCACCGTCGTTGACTCCTTCGTAGACCTGCCGCACCAGCCGCTCAGCGCCAGAGAATCGGATGCTGCCCTGGACCTCGACGACACGAACTTCACCGCTCGACCCTGATGCGCCTCCGCTCGCGTCGATCACGGTGATGTCGCGAATCACCGAGCGGTCCATCGCCGGGACGTGCATCAGGTGAAGTCCCAGATCCGCGGACATCCGCTCGAATAGTGCGACGCCGCGCACGCTGTTGCCGTGTTCGTCGAGACGCGGTGAGAACGTCGCGATGCCCAGCTGTCCCGGTAGCGCGCCGATCACACCGCCGGCGACCCCGCTTTTCGCAGGGATACCAACCTGAGTCACCCAGTCACCCGCCGCGTCATACATGCCGCAGGTGGTCATCACGCTCAAAACCTGCTTTACGACGTCCCCTCCAATTACCCTCTCTCCCGTCACCGGATTCACCCCGTCATTGGCAAGCGTCGCTGCCATGACACCCAGATCGCGAGTGGTCACGAGCAGAGAGCTTTGTCTGGTGTAGCCCTCGACAACGTCGGTGGCTTCTTCCTCGAGAGCTTCATATCCGCTGAGCATGTGGGCGATCGCGAGGTTGCGGTGCGCGTGGTCAAGTTCAGAGCCACAGACTCGTTCGTCGATTGATAGTTCTCGCCCGGCGAACGCGGATAAGCCCTTGATGACCCGGTCGAGTTTCTCTTCGGGGGAGGCCTCTGGTCCCACCAGCATCGAGTGCACGGTGATGGCGCCGGCGTTGATCATCGGGTTGTAGGGGCGGCCCTCGCAGTCCATGGAAAGTTCGTTGAAGGCTTCGCCGGAGGGCTCCACGCCCACCTTGGAGTGGACTTCGTCCCAGCCGCGGTCCTGGACTGCCAGCGCGTAGGCGAAGGGTTTGGCGATGGACTGGATCGAGAATTCTTCGTCCGAGTCGCCACAGGCGTAGATCTCGCCATCGGTCGTCACGATTACTGCGGCCAGCCGGTCTGGTTCTGCATCAGCTAGTTCCGGGATATGGTCGGCCCGTTCACCACCGTCGCCGTCAGCGCGAATGTCGACGAGGACTTTGTCCAGGTAATCGGGTATCGGTGACTTCATGTGACATTGGTACCAGAGTTCGGGGAATACACCGCCACCACATGTTGTTGACATGTCATGTAAATGGAAGAGTAGTTTCAGCGGTACCAACCACGGCGGTACCAACCAGGAAAGAGAGCGCAATGGACTTCGGAATCTTCACCATCGGCGATGTCACCCCGGACCCCACTACAGGCCGCGCACCCAGTGAGCATGAGCGCATCGCCGCGACCGTCGAGTACGCAAAGAAGGCGGAAGAGGTTGGCCTCGACGTCTTCGCCACCGGCGAGCACCACAACCCGCCGTTCGTCGCTCCGGCCAACCCGCCGATCCTGATGGCGCACCTGGCCGCCCAGACCGAGAAGCTCCGCTTCTCCACGGCCACAACCCTCATCACCACCAACGACCCTGTCCGCCTCGCCGAGGACTACGCCTACGCGCAGCACCTATCTGGCGGCCGCATCGACCTGATGCTTGGCCGCGGCAACACCGGGCCGGTGTACCCGTGGTTTGGCCAGGACATCCGACAGGGGATCCCGCTCGCAGTGGAGAACTACCATCTGCTGCGGACTCTCTGGCGGCAGGAGAACGTTTCCTGGAAGGGGCAGTTCCGCACGCCGCTGCAGGGATTCACCTCGACGCCGCGTCCGCTCGATGACACCCCGCCATTCGTCTGGCACGGCTCCATTCGGTCTCCGCAGATTGCTGAGCAGGCTGCCTATTACGGAGACGGCTTCTTCCACAACAACATCTTCTGGAACATCGAGCACACTCAGAAGATGGTCAATAGCTACCGCCGTCGCTTCGAAGCGCACGGCCACGGTGCCGCCGACCAAGCGATCGTCGGGCTGGGCGGTCAGGTCTTCATCGGCGACACCGAGCAGAAGGCTAAGGAGTACTTCCGCCCCTACTTCGACAACGCCCCCGTCTACGGCCACGGACCGAGCATGGAGGAGTTCTCCCAGATGACTCCGCTGACTGTCGGCACCGTCGACCAGGTCATCGACCGATACCTCGGATACGCCGATGCCGTCGGCGACTACCAGCGCCAGCTCTTCCTCGTCGACCACGCGGGCCTGCCCAAGGAGGTTGTCTTGGAACAGATCGAGATCCTCGGTACCGAGGTCGTCCCGGTCCTGCGCAAGGAATTTGAGGCCCGTCGCCCCGCGCACGTCCCCAGCGGCCCGCCGACGCACACCTCCCTCGTCGCCGACGGCCCGCACACCCCGTACCACCTCATCGAACCGGCAAAGAAGGAGAACTAACTATGAAGAACCTCGTCATCGTTAACGCTGGCCTGAGCACCCCATCGACCACCTTCGATGTCGCCTCTGGCGTCGCCGCTGCCGTCGAGCGTCAGATGAACGTCCAGGTCGAGGTCATCGACCTGCGCTCCCTCGCAGGGGATCTGGCCACCTTCATGACCACGATGATTCCCTCTCAGGCGCTCTCCCAGGCCCACAGCCTCCTTGAATCCGCCGACGCCATCATCGCCGCGACCCCCACATTCCAAGGCAGCTACTCCGGACTGTTCAAGATGTTCTTCGACACCGTGGACAAGACCGCCATCGCGGGAATCCCGGTCACCCTTGTCGCTACCGCAGGAACCGCACGCCATTCGCTGGTCTTGGATTTCGCTATGCGACCGCTGTTTGCATACCTGCAGGCCACAGTCCTCCCGACCGGTGTTTTCGCCGCCACCGACGATTTCGGTGGCGCGGACAGCCTCACCACACGCTATGAGCGCGCTGCCACTGAGATCGTCGCTGCCCTTGCTGGTGCCACTGGCTCGTCGGCAAGCAGTGCCACCTCGGCCTCGCCGTCGCTGTCCCCGGGGCCGAGCCCGGACACTGACTCAGCAGGTGCCTTCGGAGCTGCCTTCGACGACGCCTTCGAACTCGACGGCGACACATTCCACTCGCTCCTGAACAACCACACCGGCGCCACCTCCTGACCTGACCCGGCCCCGCTACTTCCTGTCCCGCCCCTGACTCCCCGACATCTCGACGATCCGATACCTCAGTTCGTAGCTGGGTAGGAGCATTTCCCCAGGTAGCGCCTACCCATCAGCTACGGGACGAGGTACCGCCTCCTACGGAACAGGGGTCAGCGCCCTACGGACTCCATCAGGGCGACCAGTACCTCTGGATCGTTGTTCTCGACGAGCATCCCGACATATCCAACTGGGTGTGCTCCCGATTTTTCGAACCTGACCGAGAACCTCAGAGTTCGAGTCATCGGGGCATCGCCCTCAGTAATGAGGACCCTCCACCGGCCGTTGTGTTCCCGGATCATCCCCTCGCCTAGGAACGCGCCTAACTCTTCGATCGTGAACTCGACGTCGTCATCGAGGTAGCGGGCCCCGACCGACCGTAGAGATTTCGCACTCCAAGGCGAGTCAGAGTCGATCCCGTAGTGCTCGGCACGGGAGATCATCCAGTCAACGGTCGTCCGAGCTTCTGATGCGAAGTCTTCGAGGATTTCGCTGATGTCAGGCAGATCAAACATGACTCCCTGGCTACCAGAGGTGACTGATCCCGATCGCTCGGATTCGCATTTCCCCAGGTCGCGGAATATCGAAGTGATCGGAATCAGTCATCACTGGGGCGATGAGTGTCCAGCGGAGGTTCCGAGCAGGCAACCGCGAAGCATCGGCCGCTGCGGGCCCGATGAAATGGTCAGAAGAACCCGACCAGCGCATCGCCCCATTGATCCCAACTGAGTTTGGCGGCCATCACCACAACCACGGCCAGCAGCACGATCCGGACGAATCCCGCGCCTCTGCCGATCACCATCCGTGCTCCGATCTGAGCGCCGGCGATGTTCGCCATCGCCAGCGCTAGGCCGAGCAACCACAGCACGTGACCGCCGAGTGCGAAGACAATGAGCGCACCGAGGTTCGTGGCAGTGTTTGCGACCTTCGCCAACGTCGAGGCCATGAGGAACGTCCTCCCCAGAATCGCGGTTAGGGCGAGGATGAGGAAGGTGCCGGTGCCAGGGCCGAAGAAGCCGTCGTAGGTTCCGATCGCGGTAGTGGCCAACGCGGCAAGCGCGACCATTCGCCAGGTCAGAGGCAAGGAATCGTCGCCGGTAGTGCCGAAGCTCGGGGTGAAGGCCACGAAGATTCCGACTGCCACTAACAACACAATGACGGCGGGGCGGAGCATGTCGCTGGACATCAATGTCGCCAGCAGCGCGCCGAAGGCAGAGCCGATACCGGCGACGGCGGCCAATAGAACGACCAGTCGCGGCTCCGGTCGAACCTTCCGGACAAGTGTTATTGCCGCGCTTCCGGTGCCCCATACCGCAGCCAATTTGTTCGTCGCCAGGGCATTAACCGGTTGGAATCCCGGGGCTACTGCCGGCCCAAACATCATCAGCAGGGGGACCAGAATGAGTCCGCCACCTCCGACGATTGCGTCGACCCAGCCGGCGAAGGCTGCTCCAAATAAGAGGATTGTCCAGTCCACCTCGACCATGATCCTCCCGGAAACCTGTTGGCGCCAGCCATGTTGACTAGTGTTTCTAAGGAAAGGGCGTGGATTGAAGGCGCCGTCGTTAAGCAAAGTCTCTGAGGGAGCTCAGGAATGTTCATTCCGACAACCACGGGCACGCCGTACACCGAATCAGCGCTGCGGGTGCTGCTACTGGGGTCCGGTGAGCTCGGCAAGGAAGTCGCGATCGCGTTCCAGCGCCTCGGGGTTGAGGTGCATGCGGCGGATCGGTACTCGCACGCTCCGGCGCAGCAGGTCGCGCACCAGTGGTACCAGGTCGATATGACCGATCCGGAGGCGTTGACCGCGCTGGTGGAGGAGGTGCAGCCGCACTTCATCGTCCCGGAGATTGAGGCTCTGGCGACGGACGCCCTCGTCGACGTTGAGGCCGCCGGCACTGCCACGGTTGTTCCGACCGCTCGCGCTGCTCAGCTGACGATGAACCGTGAGGGCATCCGGCGTCTTGCCGCCGAAGAGCTCGGCCTCCCGACGTCCCGGTTCGGCTTCGCCTCCACTTACGAGGAATTCCGTACGGCAATTGACCTCATTGGACTGCCGTGTGTGGTCAAGCCGGTGATGAGCTCCTCTGGCAAGGGCCAATCCACGATCAAGACCGAGGACGAGATCGACGCCGCATGGGATTACGCGATGAGCGGTGGGCGAGTGGCCTCCGGTCGGGTGATCGTCGAGGGCTTTGTCGACTTCGAGTACGAGATCACCTTGCTGACGGTTCGATCCATCGACCCGTCCACCGGTGAGAGTGCCACCTGGTTCTGCGAGCCGATCGGGCACCGCCAGGAGAACGGCGACTACGTGGAGTCCTGGCAGCCGATGCCAATGTCCAGCATTGCGCTGGATAATGCCCGCTCCGTCGCAGCGCGTGTCACCGGTGCACTGGGTGGGCGCGGACTGTTCGGTGTGGAGCTCTTCGTCCGTGGTGATGACGTGTGGTTCTCCGAGGTCAGCCCCCGTCCGCACGACACCGGTCTGGTCACTATGGGAACTCAAAGGTTCTCTGAGTTCGAGCTGCATGCCCGTGCGATCCTTGGACTTCCGGTTGATGTCACGCTGACCTCCCCGGGTGCCTCCGCTGTGGTTTACGGCGGTCGCGACATCGACGCCCCGGCGTACGCAGGCCTGGCCGCAGCGATGGAGGTTCCGGAAGCGGATATCCGGTTGTTCGGAAAGCCCTTTGGGTCTGAGCGTCGTCGATTGGGAGTTGCAGTGGTGACGGCCGAAGACGTTGAGTCGGCGAGAGTCCGCGCTGATCAGGCGGCATCTTCCATCGAGGTGCTGACCCACGACGAGGCACGTGATCGTGCCTACGCAGCAGAGGCCACCGAGGACCAGTCTGCGGAGTCCTAAGACTCCGCCGCCGGCGTCCCCCTACGTCGACACTAAGGCGTCGGCAGTGCTCTGAACAGTTACTAGGGCCGTTGTCGCCATGCTGACCAGCGTGAATGCGTTGTCGCCGCCGGCGCTGCGGTTTGCGCTGAGTTCGCCGCAGGACAGGCATTCGTGGATGATCAGCCATTTGCCATCGGCCCGTGAGCTAAGCGCGATCGGAGCCATTCGGCCTCGGCAGTCTGATGCGCGGTCGCCGGGTACACGTGCATCCACGTGGAGGCTGGTCAGGCAGGTCGGGCAATGGTTGCGGTGGGTCGTGCCTGGAGCCTGCCAGGGGATCTCCAACTTGCACCCGACGCACCGGAAGTTCGCTCCGCTTCCTGCTATTTGGTGCCGCAGAGGCGTTGTTGTCCGTCGCCGGCTCCCTTTGCTGTGATCCGGATGGTTTTTGCGTGGCATCGATTTTCTCCTTTCTTTAGGGTCGGTCGAGCATGTCGAGGGGGAATGGCGGATTCGACATCGGGCCGATCGCCGTGCGGATGAGGATGTACCGGTTGTCGTCCTCTCGCACTGGATGGGCCCTGAGCTCATCGCAGGCGGTGCATCGGTGGATGAGGTTCCACCCTCCGCTTCTCGACGGAGCGATAGCTATGACGATCGTCTTGCCGAGACAGGCACTGTCATCCGGGGCGTGCGGGTCGACGGCGTGGACGCCGTCGAGGCACGAGGGGCAGTGGGTGCGCGCGTGCGCGCTGTGCTCCATAGATTCTGGCGTGAAGCCGCACCATGGGCAGATGAATGAATGGTCGTGTGGTGTGTAGTGAGACACCTGTGCTCCCGAAAAAGAACATTGAATTAATGGCAACGAGAGCAGGCCGAGTGGGTTCGCCTGATGTCTCCACCCGCGCGTGGATGGGGGTCCGCGTTAGACAGCGGTTGTGTGGAGCGCACTCGGCGCTAGCCGGGACATCAAACACCTTTTCGTGAGATCACCATGGGGAAACCACATGGTCGACAAGATTTTATGCACATCACGGTAGCAGGTGCCCCCGATGAGGAAAAAAGCTTTCGACCGACGCGACGAGCCGTAGTGAACGGTGTATGCAGCGTACGCGGTACTTCTTGTGACCTGGGAGAATTTTGGATTACACCGGAGTTTGTCAGATATTTCACAGGCGCTAATCAGGTGTTGTGTATGTTACGTCACACCAGGTAGGTTTGAACCGGAAAGCGAACGATCGTGCGCATTGCGAACAATCGTTGTTGGTTGAGACCGAAGGACACGTCAATGAGTGGACAGATCCCAACGCAAGTGACAAGGGCGGGCGCCGGAAGGGTGAAAAGACGAGCTACAGCGGCGGTGGTATTGACCAGCGCACTAGTGCTTGCTGCTTGCTCCGACGAGGGCTCGCAAGGAGAAGAAGGCGCATCAACGGCAGGTGGGGGGCCGATTAACCTAGTCGTTCCCTTCGACCCGGGTGGATCGGCGGATGGCACAGCCCGTCAGCTGGCCGTGTACGCGGAGCAGGCCTGTGGCAGGGACATCATCGTTCGAAATGAGTCCGGTGGCTCCGGAACCGTGGGATTCCAGTCTGTGGCGTCATCGCCGGCAGACGGAAACACCATCGGGATCGCGACGATCGAGCTATCGATCCTCCCGCACCTCGGAGTGTCCCCGATTGGCCCGGATGACGTCCGCGGAATCATGCAGTACAGCGAGCAGCCCGTCGCCTACGCGGTGCTGCCGGATTCCTCCATTGAGGACATCGACGAGCTGTTGACGACGGACGAAGATGTTCCGTTCGCGACCTCTGGTACCGGTTCGATCTACCACATGGGATTCGCGGGCATGGCCCAGGAATCAGGTCAGGACGAGAACCTTCGCAACGTGCCGTACGGCGGTGCAGCCGGAGCGCTCCAGGCAGTGCTCGGTGGTGAGACTCGTGCAGTCTCCGTCGGTGCTGCCGAGATGGCCCCATTCGTGGAGAGCGATCAGCTTCGCGCCCTCGCCATCGCAGGTAACGAGCGGATTGAGGAATTCCTCCCGGGTGTGCCCACCTTGCAGGAAGCCGGTCTCGATTGGGAGAGCTACGAGATCCTAGGCCTGTTCGCGCCGGCCGGAACTCCGGATGCGGCGATCGAGGAGCTCAATGAGTGCTTCAACGAGGCACGTCAGTCAGAAGGGTTCTCCAACTACATGCAGAACCTGGGATTCACCGAAGAGTACAAGGACGCCGCCAGTTTCGATGAGTTCCTCTCTGAGGAATACGACCGATACCAGGCAGTGGTCGACGCAGCTGGTCTGGGAGGAAACTGATGACACAAGCATCTGACATGAAAAACGGCGGGGATGCGACAGGTACGGAAGTGCCTGATGCCGCTCTCGTCGACGGCACCGCAGTGGAGTCTGACACGCAAGGAACGAAGCTGGGTGACCGCATCATCGCCGCGGTGTCCGTCGTCCTCGCACTGATTCTCCTCTATCTTGCATTCGGCTTCCCGGATCCAGGCCAGCCCGAGGATCCGGGCACTGCAGCACTGCCGCAGCTGATCGGTTTCGGCCTGTTGGCCCTGGGCATCATGCTCTTCTTTAATGCGGAGAAAAATATCTTCCTCCCGGAGAAGGGTGCCAGGACACGCACCGCACTCATCGTCGTCGCCGGCATTGCTTACGCGCTGGTCTTGACGCCGCTGGGCTTCTTGCTGTCGACCTTGATTTTCATGGTCGCCGGTCTGCTGATCATGGGAGTCCGTAGCGCACTGCGACTTGTTCTTGTCCCGCTCGCGGTGTCAATCGGTGTCTACTACCTGTTCACCGGAGCGTTGGGCGTGTACCTGCCCTCCGGCATCATCGAGGGGATCATGCCATGAACAACTGGATAGAAGGTTTCAACGCCCTGGCGGACCCCCAGGCGATAATCATGCTGGTGCTCGGCGTGCTGGTCGGAATCGTGGTCGGTGCCCTTCCGGGTATTTCCGCGACCGTCGGTGTGGCACTGCTGCTGCCGTTCACCTTCGCGCTTGAGCCACTGACCGGCATGATCCTGTTGCTCGGTATCTACGGTGGTGCGGTGTACGCCGGTTCAATTCCCGCCATCTTGATCCGAACACCAGGTACACCAGCCTCCGCGGCCACAGTCGCGGACGGCTTTGCAATGACCCAGCAGGGCAAGGGCATTCAGGCCCTGAAGATCTCACTGCTGGCATCGTGTCTCGGTGGTTTTGTTGGCGTGCTGCTGCTGGCGTTCTTCGCGCCGGTCATTGCAGACTTCGCCCTCGGATTCGGTTCGTCCGCCAACTTCATGCTGGCACTGTTCGCACTGACCATCATCGCCTCGATCTCTGAGGGGCGAATGGTCAAGGGCCTGGTCGCCGGCCTGATCGGTCTGGCCATCGCGATGATCGGCCTGGACACCATCCAGGGCTTCCCGCGCCTGACCTTCGGCAACTCTGATCTGATCTCCGGTATCTCGTTCATCCCGCTGATGATCGGTCTGTTCGCCGTGTCTGAGGCATTCCTCCAGGTGGAGCGCATCACCAAGCTGAACCTGAAGATGAAGCCGGAGAAGTTCCGCGCTACCCCGTCCTGGTTCCGCAAGATTGCACCCTCCGGTTTCGGTGGTTCGATCGTCGGCTTCGTCATAGGCATTATCCCCGGTGTCGGTGGAGACATCAGTGCCTTCGTTGCCTACAACGAGTCCAAGCGACTGGCCAAGGATAAGTCCCAGTACGGCAAGGGTGAGCCCCGCGGTATCGCGGCGGCGGAGTCCGCCAAGAACGCTGGTACCGCCGGCGCCATGGTGCCGACCCTGACGCTGGGTATCCCCGGCGACGTCACCACTGCCGTTCTGATCGGTGCGCTCACCGTACACGGCCTGCAGCCGGGACCGACTCTGTTCACCGGCTCCCCGGACCTGATTTACGGTTTGTTCCTTGGCTTCGCACTTGTCTACTTGGTGCTGCTGGTCTTCGGTTGGGTCGGCACCCGCTTCTGGGTCCGTCTGATCGAGTCGGTGCCGCCGCGTCTGCTGTGGCCGTCGGTTATCGTGCTCGCAGTTGTCGGCTCCTACGCAATGCGCTCCAACATCTTCGATGTCCTGGTCATGTTCCTGGCCGCGATCCTCGGTTACATCATGGTCAAGGGCGGCTACCCGCTGGCTCCGCTGATCATCGGTGTCATCCTTGGACCCATCGCAGAGAGCGGCTTCCGCCGCGCAATGATCATCAACGACGGCAGCCTCGTCTGGATGCTCGAGCCGATCCCGCTGGTTCTGGGAATCCTCACCGTGCTGTCCATTGGCTTCGCCATCTGGCAGGCCATCCGCAAGCCGAAGGTTCTTCAGCAGGCTGAGCAGGCTCAGCTTCACGCCCACGAGATGCACGAGGTGCATGAGCACGAACTGCAGGAAGCCTCCGTTGCATCCGCGGCAGCAGGCTCCACCGGAGCCTCAGCAACCTCAACGACAGTGGCGGATTCGGAGGCGGCGGCAGACACCGCGGCAGGTAGACCGGCCACCCCGGAGTCGAACGGTGAGTCTCCACCGACGGTCGACGGGCTCTCGAACGACCACTCGGACACCGACCGTAGAGACAACCCGGGCACCTAATCCCGGTGCAGGGCTGGCGATGCCGGGCGACCGGTATTGTCAGTAAAATTAACTGAGAAGGCTGCACAACCAGCCGTAGTGAAAGGGAGACAATGGGAAAGATCATCCTGACCGGAGTCGATTCAAGCCAGACGGCGATCAGCGCAGCTCAGAAGGCAGCGGAACTCGCAGATGGCATTGGCGCCGAGCTGCACGTGGTCACCGCGTACAGCACGAGTACCTCGGATACCCTCCAGTCGTTGTCGATGAGGGATTCACATACCTCGACCTCCAATGCCTATGACAACCTCACCCAGAGCCAGGCAGCAGCGGCAAAGCAGATCGCCGAAGCGGTCGCTGCGGTGCTTCGCGAAGAGAACCCGGAACTGACCGTTCTAGCCACCGGTGCGGAGGGCTCGCCCGCGAACGCACTGCTCAAGCACGCCAGTGAGGTCAAGGCCGACACCATCGTGGTGGGTAACAAGAATGTGCAGGGATTCTCCCGAGTATTGGGAAGCGTCGCTCGCAAGCTCGTCGCTGAAGCACAGTGTGACGTGTACATCGTCAACACCGCACACCAGTGATCTGACTGACCTCTGTTGGTCCTGACAACGGGGCATCCCGGCTTCGCCGCCTGGGGTGCCCCGTTCGCTTGTCTAGGTCCCCGGATGATTCGGTATTCACTGTAGATTCGAATAAGCAGGAAATGAGCAAGGCATACAGCGAAAGGGACATAATGGGAAACGTCATTCTCACGGGAGTCGATGCAAGCCAGACGGCGCTCATCGCCGCGCGTAAGGCCGCGAAGATCGCTGCGGGTACGGGCGAAGAGCTGCACGTCATTACGGCGTATAGCACCGCCACCTCGGACAGCCTCCAGGCAATGATGGTCAGGGACCGTAGCGCCTCGGCTGCCGCTGCGTACGAGACGCTGATGTCGAGCCGTGCCCAGGCCGCTCAGCTGATCGCGGATGCGGTCACCGGAGTACTCACTGAGGAATACCCGGATCTGGCGGTTGTGTCCTCAGCAGTCGGTGGACCTCCGGCTGCGGCCCTCCTGCGGAAGGCCAATGAGCTCAACGCCGACACCATCGTGGTGGGTAACAAGAACATCAAGGGCATCGGTCGCGTCTTGGGCAGCATCGCCCGCAAGCTGGTGGCGGATGCTCCGTGTGACGTCCACATTGTGAATACCGCGCAGCAGCAGGCTTAGTCCTCGCTGGGGACGTCGTTGAGCAGTTCCTTCAGCGCGGCCTTCGGGTCGGCGAGGTACTCGCGCGTGTCCTGCACCAACGGGTGCGTGGACCACGGCACTGGCCGGACGCCCTCATCATCGATCAGGAGAATGCGGGCGCCGGGCAGGGCCAGGAGGATGGGCGAGTGCGTCGCAACGATGAACTGAGCTCCCTCATCCACCAGCCGCGCCATCTCCGCCAATAATTGCATCTGCCGGGTGGGGGACAGCCCTGATTCTGGCTCGTCCAGCACGTAGAGGCCTTCGCCGAAGCGCCTGCGAACTATCTCCATCGTGCTTTCACCATGAGACATCAGATGCAGGTCGAGGTAATTCACATCGCCGAGCTCCTCGTACTCCGTGGCCACCGTATGTTGTGTCTCGGACCGGAGGAAAAATGTATCCGGCGGATTCTTCGCGCGGGTTAGTTTCAGCCGGTTATGCAGGACGGATTCCGAAGCACGGTTGCTGAAACGGAAGTTCTTCGAGCCACCCTCGGCGTTCATTCCGGCGGCAATTGCTATCGCTTCCACCAGCGTGGATTTGCCCACGCCGTTCTCCCCGGTCACAAAGGTGACGGGAGAATCGAAGGGAAAAACGGGAAAGCGCCGAAGATGCTTTACGACGCCCAGCTCCCCTACATACTCATCCTCAACCGACCTATCCGGTTCGATGAGTGTGAAGGACGTGAGAAATGGCGCCGCGGACATGCAGTTAGGAGGTCTTGGTGACCGGCTCCTCGGCCGACCACGGGAAGACGATCCACTCGTCGGTGCGCTTCCACACGTAGCTCGGGTCAACCTCAGAGGCAGACTTTGCGTACAGCACGGCGGAACGGACCTCGGCGCCGTGGGAGGCCAGCAGGTCCAGGACCAGGGCCAGGGTACGGCCGGAGTCGGCGACATCATCGACGACCAGCAGCTTCTTGTTGCTGATGGAGTTAATGTCCAGCAGCGGCTCCAGCAGGACCGGGTCCGGAAGAGTCTCGTGGACGTCGGTGTAGAACTCGACGTTGATCGCGTCCGAGAGCTTCACTCCCATTGAGTACGACAGGGCGCCAGCCGGGAGCAGACCACCGCGGGCGACGGCGATGATGATCTCCGGCTCATAACCGCTGTCGACAATGCTCTGAGCCAGTTCGCGCTGCGCCGTGCCGAAGCCCTCCCAGGTGAGAACTTCCTTCGTGTCCAGGTCTGTGGAATCCGCATGGTAAGCCATGAAGGGATCATACGTGCAGTGTTATTGACGGTGAAAAAGCGGAGGTCTGGTGGGCGGGAAGGGGCAGTGGAGATGGGGGCGTCGGGAAGCGAAAACGGCGCCGTCCCCAGAGGGGACGACGCCGCTAACGACGAAGAAAAGCGGGCTGACTAGACGGTCACGCGAGCCTCATCGTTGGAGTGCTTGACCATGTCAGCCCACTCGACGACCTTCTTGCGCTCGCGGCCCTCAGCCTCGCCAAGCTCGCGCTCGTGGGCGTCCAGGCGGTACCAACCCTCCCAGGTGGTGTACTCGATGCCCTTGTCCTCGAGGAAGGAAATGACAGCGTCATTGTCGCCCTTGCCCTCGGCCGGAGCCGGCAGCACGCCGCCCTGGAAGTCCTTGACAAGGTTTCCGACGACCTCATTGGCATCACCCTTGGTGTTACCAATCAGACCGACCGGGCCGCGACGGATCCAACCGGTGGCGTAAAGACCGGTGATAGCGGAGTCGTCCTCGCGCAGCACGCGGCCACCCTCGTTGGGGATGGTGTGGGTCTGGTCGCTGAAGGGCACGCTGTCGATGGCGTCGGAGCGGTAGCCCACTGCGCGGTAGACGGCGCCAACCGGCCAGTCGGTGAACTTGCCGGTGCCAACGACGTTGCCGTTGCCATCGAGCTCGGTGCGCTCGGTGCGGATCGCGACAACGCGGCCCTCTTCACCAATGAGCTCGACCGGGTTCTCGAAGAAGTGCAGGTGCAGCTTGTGCGGGGCGCCCTTCGGCTCGCGGATGGCGTAGTTCTCGATGATCGTGCAGACCTGGTCAACGATCTTGGAGCTGCGGCGCTCTTCCTCAGAAGCGGCGTCGTAATCGATGTCCTCCGGGTTCACCACAACCTCGATGGTCGGGGAGTGGTCGAGCTCCTTGAGCTCCATCGGGGTGAACTTCGCCTGGGCGGGGCCACGGCGGCCGAAGACGTGGACGTCCTTGGCCGCGTTCTGGGCCAGGCCCTCGTAGACGTTGTCGGAGATCTCCGTGACCTTCAGCTCATCGGCGGTCTTGGCCAGCATACGTGCGACGTCCAGGCCGACGTTGCCGACACCAACCACTGCCACGGACTCTGCAGAGAGATCCCAATCGCGGGAGAACTCCGGGCTGGAGTCGTAGAAGCCCACGAACTCACCGGCGCCGTAGTGGCCCTTGAGCTCCGAGCCCGGGATGTTCAGGTCGCGGTCGCCAACGGCGCCGGTGGCGAACACCACGGCGTCGTAGTGCTGTGCGAGCTCGTCGACGCTGACGTCATTTCCCACGTCAATGTTGCCGAGGAGGCGAATCTCCGGCTTGTCCATCACGCGGTGCAGGGACTTGATGATGCCCTTGATGCGCGGGTGGTCCGGGGCGACGCCGTAGCGGATCAGGCCGAACGGAGCCGGCAGGCGCTCGATGATGTCGACGGACACGTCCTGGCCCGACTTCAGCAGAGCATCAGCGGTGTAGACGCCGGCAGGGCCGGAGCCCACGACGGCAACCCGCAGAGTGCGAGCCGGAGTTTCAGGGGTGTTGGTCATTCGATCGCTCCTGGAGGTCGAGTCTGTCGCGTCCGGTCGTCTCCGGAACACGGGATACATCTGGTCTTTCGGGCTTCAATCATGGGCAGACCGGTGCAGAGAAGGCTACGTGGGGCGGCCCGTAACACTTCCCGGCGGTCTTCAGGGGGCACCGTGTGGCCCTCCGTTGACCGAACCGCACCGCTCAGTCTAGTGTGACAACAGCCGAATATAGACTGCCCGGTCTGTACGGTGCAAGTGCTTAGCCCAAGTACATCAAGGTAACGGTCCCTCGGGGTCGTGCGGCCCGCGTAGGCCAGTAAGACAGGTCAATCACCCGGACCGTGGAAAGGCAGCCCCGATGGAGAAAATTCTGATCTTCGTGTTCATCGGTCTCGGCGCGCAGCTCGTCGACGGCACGTTGGGCATGGCGTTCGGAGTTACGGCCACCACGCTGTTCATGCTCTCCGGCACCGGTGCTGCCACCGCGTCGGCGGTTGTGCACGTTGTGCAGGTCGGTACGACTTTCGTCTCTGGCGTCTCTCACTGGCGCTTTGGAAACGTGGACTGGAAGCGCGTCATTCGCCTGGGTGTTCCCGGTGGTGTCGGCGCATTCTTGGGAGCTACGTTCCTGTCGAACCTGGACACGGACGCCGCTCGGCCGGTGACCTCGTCGATCCTGCTGTGTCTCGGACTGTGGGTGCTAATCCGCTTCGCGTTCCTGCATGGACGTAAGCGAAAGAGCCCTGACCTGGGATCCGGCAAGCTTGGCGCCCTCGGTTTCACCGGCGGCATGCTGGATGCGACCGGCGGTGGAGGCTGGGGTCCGGTGACCACCTCGACCCTCTTGAGCGTCGAAGCCGATCAGCCTCGCAAGGTGATCGGTACCGTCTCCGCCTCGGAGTTCATCGTCACCTGTGCTGCGGTTGTTGGCTTCTTGCCGATGCTGCGCCAGGAGTTCATGGAGCACACCGCACCGATCATCGGACTGCTCATTGGCGGCATTGTCGCTGCTCCGCTGGCCGCGTACCTGGTCGGCAAGATTAATCCCCGGTTCCTCGGAATCGTCGTCGGCGGTGTGCTGGTGTCCCTGAACATCCTGACGCTCCTGAGCGACCACGTTCCGACCTGGGCTCTCGCCACGATTCTGGGCACCTGGGCGGTCATCGTCATCAGCATCCTGATTTGGGCGATGAACTATTCCACGCCGAAGTCTCTGCGTGAGCGCGTGGAACTGGCGGCCGCTGAGACTGCCGACGAGGCCGAAGATTCGGACTCGGATCGGGCAGTGCGCGCCGGTGTAGAGACCGTCGACGACGCGACCAAGCAATAAATAGTTCACCCTGATTGCAATAGACAGCTTGGTATGTCTAGGGTTGTCCACACGAGAGAATAGACTGACTGGTTCACAGGTCGGTTCATACGATTCAAGGACGTTTCATCCATGACCACAGCAACTCAGTCGGGATCCGACGAGCGGCCGGCCCGCCGTTCCCGTCCCGCACGTAAGCCGAAGCCCCAGGGCCAGTGGCTCATCGACGGCCGTGAGCCCCTGAACAACGACGAGCGGATTAAGCAGGAAGACGCTGGTCTGGCAGTCAAGCAGCGAGTTATCGATTGCTACTCCAAGGAGGGTTTCTCCTCGATTCCCGCCGAGGACCTGGCGCCCCGTTTCAAGTGGATCGGTCTGTACACCCAGCGCAAGCAGGACATGGGCCCGGAGCACACCGGTGTCGCAACCAACGCGGAGCTGCAGGACGAGTACTTCATGCTCCGAATCCGCCTCGACGGCGGACAGACGTCCACCGCAGGCTTGCGCGCTATCGGTGAGATCTCTCGCGACTTCGCACGGGACACGGCGGATTTCTCCGACCGTCAGAACGTGCAGCTGCACTGGATCCGCATCGAAGACATGCCGGCGATCTGGGACAAGCTCGAAGCAGTCGACCTGGACACCCACTTCGGTTGCGGTGACGTCCCGCGCGTCATCCTCGGCTCCCCGGTTGCCGGTGTTGCCGAGGACGAGATCATCGACGGCACCAACGCGATCCGTCGGATCAAGAATGAGTACCTTGCCGGCGATGAGTTCTCGAACCTGCCGCGCAAGTTTAAGTCCGCTGTTTCCGGTAGCCCCCGCCTGGATGTCACTCACGAGGTCCAGGACGTGGCCTTTGTTGGTGTGAACCACCCGGAGCACGGCGCTGGCTTTGACATCACCGTCGGCGGTGGCCTGTCCACCAACCCGATGCTGGCCGTCCGCCTGGGCGCCTGGGTCCCGGAGGATCAGGTTCCGGAGGTGTGGGCCGGAGTGTGCCGCATCTTCCGTGACTACGGCTACCGCCGCCTGCGCAACCGCGCTCGCCTGAAGTTCCTCGTCGCCGAATGGGGTGCTGAGAAGTTCCGCCAGGTGCTCGAGGACGACTACCTCGGCTACAAGCTTATCGACGGTCCCGCTCCCGAGCCTTGGGAAAAGGACCGCGACCACATCGGCGTGCACAAGCAGAAGGATGGCCTGAACTACGTCGGCGTTAAGCCTGCCGTTGGTCGTGTTGTCGGCTCTGACATCGTGAAGCTCGCGGACATCGCTGAGAAGTACGGTGTCTCCCGCATCCGCACCACCGTCATGAAGGAACTGATCCTTCTCGATGTTGAGGACGAGAAGGTTGAGCCGCTGATGGCAGAGCTCGACGAGCTCGGCCTGTCGGCCAATCCCTCGGCCTTCAAGCGCGGCATCATCTCTTGCACCGGCCTGGAGTTCTGCAAGCTGGCTCTGGTCACCACCCGAGAGCGCGCGATCACCCTGGTCGACGAGCTCGAAGAGCGCATCGGCGACCTGGACACCCCGATCTCCATCGCACTGAACGGTTGCCCGAACTCCTGCGCCCGCACCCAGATCGCGGACATCGGACTGAAGGGTCAGATCGTCGTCGATGACAACGACAACCGCGTCGAAGGTTTCCAGGTCCACCTCGGTGGAACTTTGGGCATGGACGCGAACTTCGGTCGCAAGCTCCGCGGACACAAGGTGACCTCTGCAGAACTCGGCGACTACGTCGAGCGCTTGGTGAGCAACTTCAAGGAGCAGCGCGAGGACGGAGAACTCTTCCGCCAGTGGCTGGTCCGCGCAACCGACGAGGACCTGCAGTGAGTGACTCCACTTCAGACAACTCTTCACCGGTAGATCTCTACAGTGCCCCGGCCGCAGATCAAGGCCTGGGCATCGGCGGCAAGTCCGCACACCCGAACCCCAACCGCGGCGCGGTCATGCACTGCCCGTACTGCGGTGGGGAGAACCTGTGGCCGGACGTTGAGACCGGCTACGCGTGGAACTGCCGCGAATGTTGCCGGGTTTTCACGGTAAAATTGCACGGCCATAAGCCCCGGAACGTGGATGTCAGCTACAGCGACAGCCGCGCTGACGATTCCGCCGATACCCGCTCGACGGATGAGCGCCGGAGCTACCAGAGCAACCGACCCGGAAAGGAGTCGGGACGATGACCAACGTCACGATCAATACGACCCAGGCGAACGCGCAGGATGATGTGCTGGGGAACCCGGACGTCGCAAAGCGTCTGATGGGCTTGGCCCTGGACTGGACCGGAAAGCTGGAGACCTACAGCGCCGGCGAGATCCTCGCCTGGGGCGAGGAGCACCTCCAGACTCCTCTGGCGGTGACCCTGTCTATGCAGGACACCGTCCTGGCGGAACTGGCGTCCCGGCACGCACCGGGTGCGGACCTGGTGTTCCTGGACACCGGCTACCACTTCCCGGAGACTCTCGACGTGGCCGACCGTGTGTCGCACCGTTACCCGAACCGGTTGCTGACCATCACCCCGGCTCGCACCCGTGCCCAGCAGGACGACGAGGAAGGCCTTGACCTGTACAAGACCGACCCCGCGCGCTGCTGTGGCCTGCGGAAGGTTGACCCGCTCAATGCGGTCAAGCGTCCGTACGAGGGCTGGGTCACCGGACTGAAGCGTGTCGACGCTCCGACCCGGAAGAACACTCCGGTTCTGGAAATCGACCGCACTGGCCGGATCAAGCTCAACCCCCTCGCTGCGTGGACCGACGAGGACATCGAGCGATACATCGAGGGCAACGACCTCATCATCCACCCCCTGACGCACGCCGGTTACCCCAGCATCGGCTGCGCCACCTGCACGGCCCGCGTTGAAGCGGGCGCCGACCCCCGTTCTGGACGTTGGTCCGGAACCGAGAAGACTGAATGCGGACTTCACCTGTGAGCACTCCCACCACCACTCAGAATGCCCCAGACGCCACCGGCGCCCAGGCAGTCCTCGATCCACGCCTGGCAGCGCTGGAGGCCGAGGCCATCGACATCATTCGGCAGACCGCCGGGCAGTTCGACAAGATTGCGCTGCTCTTCTCCGGAGGCAAAGATTCCGTCCTGGTTCTGGAGCTGGCCAAGCGCGCTTTCGCACCGGCACCTCCGCCGCTGGAGCTGCTGCACGTCGACACCGGACACAACTTTCCGGAGGTCATCGAGTTCCGTGACTCCGTCGCCGCTGAGCCGGGCATCAAGCTGCACGTCGCCGAGGTCCAGGATTGGATCGACCGCGGTGTGCTGAAGGAGCGTGCGGACGGCACCCGCAACCCGCTGCAGACCGTTCCGCTGGTGGAGACCATCGCAGACCGCGGCTACGACGCCGTGATGGGCGGCGCCCGCCGCGACGAGGAGAAGGCCCGCGCTAAGGAGCGTGTCTTCTCTGTGCGTGACTCCTTCGGCGGTTGGGATCCGCGCCGTCAGCGCCCGGAGCTGTGGGGCCTGTACAACGGCCGCCACGCTGCCGGCGAGAACATCCGCGTCTTCCCGATCTCCAACTGGACCGAGGCTGACGTCTGGGCCTACATCGAAGCTCGCGACATCGAGTTGCCTCCGATTTACTACTCCCACCAGCGCGAAGTCTTCAACCGCGGTGGCATGTGGCTCGCCCCGGGCGAGTGGGGTGGCCCGAAGGACGGCGAGGAGCTTGAGACCCGCACCGTGCGCTACCGCACCGTCGGCGACATGAGCTGCACCGGCGCCGTTGAATCTGACGCCACGACCATCGACGAGGTCATGGAAGAGCTCCGGAAGTCGAAGCTCACCGAGCGCGGTGCTACCCGCGCAGACGACAAACTGTCCGAGTCCTCGATGGAGGACCGCAAGAAGGAGGGCTACTTCTGATGAGCTCCGCCATTGCTACCCCCGGCGACGCCACCACTGACCTGGTTGATCCGTCCCGCCCGCGTCAGCGCCGCACCCTGCGTCTGTGTACCGCCGGTTCCGTGGATGACGGTAAGTCGACCTTCGTCGGTCGTCTGCTGCATGACACCAAGAACATCCTCGCGGATCAGTACGACGCAGTGAAGGCCACCTCTGAGGCCCGCGGCCAGGAAGACGTTGACCTGTCCCTGCTGGTCGACGGCCTGCGCGCTGAGCGTGAACAGGGCATCACCATCGACGTGGCGTACCGCTACTTCGCTACCGATGTCCGCTCCTTCATCCTCGCGGACTGCCCGGGTCACGAGCAGTACACCCGCAACACGGTTACTGGCATGTCCACCGCCGAGGCCGTTGTGCTGCTGATCGATGCCCGCCACGGAGTCGTCACCCAGACCCGTCGCCACGCGACCGTCGCAGCCCTGCTGGGCATTCGCCACATCGTCTTCGCCGTGAACAAGATCGACCTGGTCGACTTCGACGAGTCCATTTACCGCCAGATCGAGTCCGACGCACTGGCGCTGGCCGGCCGTTTGGAGCTCGGCAGCGTCCACGTCGTCCCGGCTTCGGCCAAGCAGGGCGACAACATCGTCGACCGCTCGGCGAATACCCCCTGGTACGAGGGCCCCTCGGTGCTGGAGCTCCTGGAGAACTTCGACATCGCCTCCGACAAGAACGAGGATGCGTCGCTTCCGCTGCGCCTGCCGATCGACTTCGTCATCCGCGACTACGAGACCGAGTACCGCGGCTACGCCGGCCGTATCGCTGCCGGTTCCGTCGCAGTTGGGGACACCGTCGAGGTCAACGGTGGCTCCACTGCGACCGTCACTGCGATTTCCATCGCTGGCGATGAGGCACAGTCCGCATCTGTCGGTCAGTCCGTCTCGGTGTCCCTGGACTCTGAGTTCGACCTGGCCCGTGGCGATCTGATCGCCGTCAACGCTCCGCAGAAGACCCGTCGTTTCACCGCCACCGCGGTGCACCTGGCAGATGCTCCGCTGGCCGTCGGCCGTGTCGTCGAGGTTCGCTATGGCCCCGCCCTGGTGCGCGGTCGTATTTCCTCCGTCGACGCCCTGATCGACATCGAGACCGGTGACTCCACCGGATCGACCGATCAGCTCAAGGTCAACGACGTCGCCGAGATCACCGTTGAACTCGCCGCCGACCTGGAGATCGAGCCGTACCGCACCGGCGGTCGCGTCGGCGCATTCCTCCTGGTTGAGCCCGGCACCGGTGATTCGCTCACCGCAGGCCTGGTCAAGTAACCAGATCGCAGTGCCACAGGACCCCGGGACCGATCCGATCGGCCCCGGGGTTCCGTTATTGCTCGGCTAGCCGAAGGCAAATAGTCGATGACCCCATTCCGTGAGAAAAAGCCCCTTGATTGGCCCGAAATGTCACCGACCGGGGTCACCTCAGGCGCTGCTGCGAGGACTGCCCGAAGTTCCACACCACATCACTGCACACCCCACCGACCGGAGGAACATGACCGCGCTTCTTCTCGTTGCCCACGGATCTAGGCATCCTGGCACCGCCGCGGTGCTCGAAGGATTGGCTACCAGTGTCCGCCAGGCGCTGTCTTTCGCGAGCCCTTCCGGCGGTCTCGCTGCCAACGGCTACGACGACCAGACACCATCTTCCGTCCGCGTCGTCTGGCTGGAACTTATCGAGCCATCCCTTGACCAGGCATGTCGTGACCTGAAGGCAGAGGGCGAAGACTCAGCCATCATCGTCCCGTTGCTGTTCACCGAGGCCTTTCATCGCACGGTCGATCTGCCGGAGCAGGTTGAGGCCGCCACCCGTGACACTGGAATCTCCCTGGAGACCCGCGATGGCCTCGGCCTGGGCGAAGGCGTCCGGCGCGCCCTCCTGGAGCGAATCGGAAACACCACCGACGACGTCCTCATCATGGCCGTAGGCTCCTCCAACGCTGAGGCCAACGGTGCAATTCATGCCTTCGCCAGAGACGTCGACTCGGTGATCCCAGGGCAGGCCACCGCAGCCTTCACCGTCGCTGCGCCCCAGCCTTTGGGCATTGATGCCGTACTCGCCGCCGCACGTCAGGCTGCCAGGATGGGCCGCTCGCTCAGGGTCGTTCCACTCTTTACTGCGCCCGGGCTGCTGTGGGACAACGTGGTCAATCGCGCTGCGGAGCAGTTCTTCCCCTGCGAGGTCACCTTCGCGGATCCCCTCGGGGACCTTCTGTCGAATGTCGTCATCAACCGTTGGAGCGCCCAATGAAAGCCGTCGTCATCCGCCACGTTCTCTTCGAGGATCTCGGCACCTTCGCGACGCCGCTGCGTGACCACGGCTATGACATCCGGTACCTCGACGCAGGCGTCGAGCCCCTCGATAAAGATCTGCTTTACGACGCCTCCCTCCTCATCATCCTCGGCGGCCCCATCGGTGTCTCCGATGCAGATTCCTATCCCTTCCTGTCGGAAGAAATGGAAGCGATTGCCCGCCGGATTGAGGATGGACGTCCGGTACTAGGTATTTGTCTCGGGGCCCAGCTGATCGCGAAGGCACTCGGCGCCGATGTCGCCGCGACCGGAAAGGTCGAGATCGGCTACAGCGCACTAACGCTCACGGCAGCGGGGGAGTCCAGCCCGTTGAAGGCTCTTGACGGGGTGCCGGTTTTGCACTGGCACGGCGACCAGTTCGAGATTCCAGACGGCGCGGAGCTCCTCGCATCGACGCCCGGCTTCCCGAATCAAGCCTTCAGGATCGGACACCGGATCCTCGCTGTGCAGTTTCACCCGGAGGTTGATCACCGTCGGATCGAGCAGTGGCTCATCGGTCATTCCGGGGAACTATCTGGACATGGGCTTTCCCCAGATCCAATCCGTCGTGATGCTCAGACATACGGACCCGACCTGGAGCACCGCTCCGCAGAGGTCCTCGGCCTTTGGTTGCAAGAAATCGCCTAGATTCTTGCCTTAACTTTCTGGACGTATCCGACTTGCGGGTGCGCTAGTGAAGAGAGGACGCGGGACGGCTTGCGGCCCACACCACTCACTCCTTGCGGGAGCGCGCGACCATCTCGTCCCACTCGACGACCTTCTTGCGCTCGCGGCCCTCTGCCTCTCCGAGTGCACGCTCATGCGCGTCGAGTATCTGCCAACCCTCCCAGTTGATGAACTCGACACCCTTTTTTCGCAGCGTCTCCTCGATGTCGTCCAGGCCAGGCGCCTCCGGGTCATCGCCACGGCCTGCTTCGTGGTCCTCGATGAGACAGGCGACGGTCTCATTGGCATCGCCCTTGGTGTTTCCGATCAGGCCAACGGGACCGCGCTTGACCCAGCCGGTTGTGTAGAGACCCTCGAGATGAGCACCTTCGGCGTTGAGAACTCGGCCGGCCTCATTGGGAATGACGTGAGTAACCGTGTCGAAGGGAACTTCAGGAAGTGCTTCGGAGCGGTAGCCAACAGCTCGGTAGACAGCACCGACCTCCCAGTCGCGGAAGGTGCCGGTACCGACGACGTTCCCGTTGCCGTCTGGTTCGGTGCGCTCAGTCCGCAGGCCGGTGACCTTGCCGTCCTCGCCGAGGATTTCCACCGGGGATTCGAAGAAGTGAATGAAGAGCCGGTGTGGAGCGCCCTTCGGTTCACGGATGGCGTACTTCTCGATGATCGTGGCGACCTGGTCCACGACCTTGGACTCACGGCGCAGAGCCTCGGACGCCTCGTCGTACTGAATGTCCTCCGGATCAACCACGACCTCGATGGTCGGGGAGTGGTCCAGTTCCTTGAGCTCTAGGGGAGTGAATTTCGCCTGCGCCGGACCGCGGCGGCCGAAGACATGGACCTCGCGGGCTTGGTTCTTCGACAGTGCCGCGTGCACGTTGTCGGGGATCTCGGTGACCTTCAACTCGTCGCCAGTCTTGGCCAAAATGCGTGCGACGTCCAAAGCCACATTGCCGACGCCAATTACTGCGACCTTCTCCGCAGACAGATCCCAGTCACGCTCGAAGAGTGGGTTGCCGTCGTAGAACCCGACGAACTCTCCGGCGCCGAAGTGACCTTCTAGTTCCGCGCCGGGCACAGTCAGGTCGCGGTCGGCGACGGCTCCAGTGGCGAAGATGACAGCGTCGTAATGCTTTTTGATGTCTTCGACCGTCAGGTCGGTGCCGAACTCCACGTTGGAGAGCAGCCGCAATTCCGGCTTGCTGAGCACTCGGTGCAAGGCGTTGACGATGCCCTTGATTCGCGGGTGATCAGGGGCGACGCCGTAGCGGATCAGGCCGAACGGCGCCGGCATTTTCTCAAAAAGGTCGATCTGCACCTCGCGCCCCGACTTCATCAATGCGTCCGAGGCATAGACACCGGCGGGGCCGGACCCAATCACGGCGACTCGGATGGGGCGGTTCTGGCGATTCGACATTGCTCGGTACCTTCCTTGCGGCTCTTTGCTTCTGGGCCTTCGTCTCCGTTTTACGCCTGGGTGGTGGCGTGGCGGGATTGGGACGTCGCGTGGTTCTCTTTCCACTGTAGATGCAGTACAGGTTAGGGAACCCATACTCGTTGCGCAGGGGTGCTTCGGGGGAGTGGTGAGCGCCGTTAACCGCTGGAAACGGCAGGTTTGTCCCCCCCCACAAATGTTTTGATCCGTGATTCATCTGTAATATCCGACACATATCCAACCGGATTATGAGCCAGCACTCACCCATGCGAATTTCCGTGTGACGACATGGTTCACGGAGGAGAGGAACTGAAGCTGTGAGCGAAACCGAAACCAGAGCCACCTCAGTACTTGTGACCGGAATCGACAGAACCGCCGTCGACGAGAACGTTATTAAGGCTGTGTCAGACGCCCTCGGTGGTGCCAACCACGTTGAGGTTGTCGGAACCCCAGGCTCTGCCACCGTCGCCGAAGCTGTGTCATCGCCCGATATCGCACTGGCTCACATCGTGGCCAAGGTTGAATCCGGCCGCGATGAGTCCAATGTCCCGCAGGTCCTCACGGCCGTTGGCTTCCTGGACTTTGATGCTCGCGTCGCCGCAGCTACCGGTTCCGGCGTCGTTATCACGGTGAACGGCTCCACCTGCGACGATCCGATTGTCGTTACCCGCCTGCGCATGGCCGTCTCTGCGGCCAAGGCCAGTCTGGCGACTCCGCTGGCAGTGGTCGTCGTCGGCGACAACGCCGCTGACTCTCTCGACATCGGCATTCCGGTTATTCAGCTCGACGATGAGGCTTCTCTGAAGGATGCGCTCTCGCGCCAGCTCGAGCCCGTCATGTCCCCGCAGCGTTTCCAGTGGTGGCTGATGAAGAAGGCGAAGGAGGCCCGTCGCCACATCGTGTTGCCCGAGGGCGAAGACGATCGCATTCTCTTGGCTGCCTCGCAGCTTCTGGAAGAGGATATCTGCGACCTGACGATCCTCGGTGATCCCGAGGACATGCGCTCCCGGGCGAAGATGCTTGGTGCAGATATTTCTGCGGCGAATCTCTCGAACCCGAAGACCTCGGAGCACCTCGACTCCTTCGCAGAAGAGTTCGCTGAACTGCGCAAGTCCAAGGGTATGACCGTTGACGAAGCCCGCGAGACGATGAACGACATCTCGTACTTCGCCACCATGATGATCCACAAGGGTCAGGCAGATGGCATGGTCTCCGGCGCCGCCAATACGACGGCGCACACGATTAAGCCGTCCTTCCAGATCATCAAGACCCGCCCGGGCGCATCGACGGTGTCCTCGCTGTTCCTGATGGTCATGGACAATCGTCTCTGGGGCTTTGCGGACTGTGCAGTCCTGCCGAACCCGACCCCGGACCAGCTCGGTGAGATCGCGGTTGTCTCCGCAGAGACCGCCGCCGCCTTTGGCATCGATCCCAAGGTTGCAATGCTGTCGTACTCCACCGGCGCTTCCGGTGCAGGTGAAGACGTCGAGCGCGTTGTCGAAGGTCTGGCCAAGGCTCGTGAGCTGAACCCGGATCTGGCCGTCGACGGACCGCTGCAGTTCGACGCCGCCATCGACAGTGGTGTCGCTAAGAAGAAGATGCCGGAGTCGGACGTTGCCGGTCAGGCCACCGTCTTCGTCTTCCCTGATCTGGATGCCGGCAACCTCGGCTACAAGATCGCACAGCGTTGCGGTGGTGCACTGGCCATCGGACCGATCCTGCAGGGACTCAACAAGCCGGTCAACGATCTGTCCCGTGGCGCATCCGTCGCGGACATCGTCAACACCGTCGCCATCACCGCCATTCAGGCTGGAGGAAACTAATATATGTCGCGCCACGCACTCGTCATCAATTCCGGTTCTTCGTCCATCAAGTTCCAGCTCGTTGACCCGGAACGTGACGCCACTGAACCTCCCTATGTCTCCGGTCTGGTTGAGCGCATCGGTGAAGAAGACGGCAAGATTGTCCTCAAGACGAACAACGAGAAATACGAGTTCACCGGACCGATCTCCGATCACGCAGACGGCCTGGACAAGGCTTTCGAGCTCATGGATGAGCACAACTGTGGACCGAAGACCGTGGACATTGCCGCGGTCGGGCACCGTGTTGTGCACGGCGGCAAGTTGTTCTCCGCTCCGGAGCTGATCAACGATGAGATCGTCGATATGATCCGCGACCTCATTCCGCTGGCTCCGCTGCACAACCCGGCGAACATTGTCGGTATTGAGGAAGCACGAAAGCTGCTTCCCGACGTTCCCCACGTCGCAGTCTTCGACACCGGCTTCTTCCACAACATGCCGCCTGCCGCGGCCCTCTACCCGTTGAACGCCGAGGTCTCTGCGGAGTACGACATCCGCCGCTACGGCTTCCACGGGACGTCCCACGAGTACGTATCCCAGCAGACGCCGAAGCTCCTGGGTAAGGATGCCGGTGACGTCAATCAGATCACGCTGCACTTGGGTAACGGTGCCTCGACTTCCGCGATCCGCGGTGGAGAGGCGATCGATACCTCGATGGGCATGACGCCGCTGGCTGGTCTGATGATGGGCACCCGTACCGGTGACATCGACCCGGGCATCATCTTCCACCTGTACCGCAATGGAATGTCAATCGATGAGATCGACACCATGTGCAACCGCCAGTCCGGACTGAAGGGCGTCTCCGGGGTCAATGACTTCCGTGAGCTGCAGCAGCGCATGGACAATGACGACCCGGATGCTTGGGCCGCTTACGAGATGTACGTGCACCAGCTGCGTCGTTACATCGGCTCCTACATGCTGGCGCTGGGTAACCTCGACGCCATCGTGTTCACTGCCGGTGTTGGCGAGAACCATGTCGGTATTCGTCGTGACGCTCTGGCAGAGCTGGAGAACTTCGGCATCAAGATGGACGAGGAGCGTAACTCCGGTCCCAACGATGGCCCGCGAGTCATCTCCACCGATGACTCCGCTGTCACCGTGATGGTCATCCCCACCAATGAGGAACTGGCCATCGCCCGCTACTCAATGGAGTACGTCGACTAGTTCGCGCGGAGCTCCCGTTACGAAAGTGCCCCCATTGATTCGAAAGAATCGGTGGGGTCATTTTTCATCGTGCTGACCGAAAGCTGCGTCTGAGGCGAAAAATCCTTTACCTTAGTGAAAAGTATCAATTAGGATAACGACCACCTAGTTTTCCTAGGCAGGATTTACTCAGTTCCACGTGATTGATCAGCATCTGGCTCCAGAAAGGGCTCTGCCATGTCGAAGACAACCACCGTTGTTCGGACCGCCGCAATCATACTTGGTTCAGGACTCATCGCTGCGACGCTGGCACCTGCTGCCGGCGCGAGCACAAACCTGGACTTCACAGACGGCGGACGGATCGCGTCGGGGCTCTCCAATATCGAATTGCCTGACGGACTCTCTGCAGGCTCCATCGGCGGGCAGGAGCTCAGCCAAGTCGACCAGTTGGATCCTGAGCGGTACTCAGGTCGCTGGTATCAGGTCGCCGCGATCCCTCAGCCTTTCTCCTTGCAGTGCTATTCCGATACGACTGCTGATTATGGAGTCCTTGATAACTCAACAATCTCAGTGACCAACTCATGTTCCACGGTGTGGGGAGGCGAGTCATCGATCTCTGGCTCTGCGAAGATCCAGGACCCTAATCAGCCCGCTTCTTTGCGAGTCGCATTCGACGACACTCCCGGTCAGTCGCTCGACGGCTCGGTGAACTACCGAGTCACCTACCTCGACGATGACTATTCGTTGGCCGTCGTCGGAGATCCCGATCGACTCTCCGGCTTCGTGCTCAGCCGAACGCCCTCGATCAGCGCTGAACAGTGGCAGAACATCAATTCCGTGGTCACCGACCGGGGTTGGTGGAGCTGCGCCTTCCTAACGACCCCGCAGACCGACGGCCGCCAAGACATCACCCCGCTCTGCCAGGCGTAGAAATCAGCGAGTTTCGGACGTAACTGGCCTCCTCATCCGTCGACCGTCTCGACGCGGGATGTAACGTGAGAAAATGACTGAGAACCAGACGGCGCTTCCCATCGACGGACAGCGAGTGGACGAGTGGATCGCAACTTTCGCCGCCCTGACCGACGAATCCGTCGTCACCCCGGGAGTGACTCGTCTGGCCTACACGCCGCTAGAGCGTGAGGCGCATGCGCTCTTCACGGACTTCATGGCGAACCTTGGTCTGAAGGTCTGGACGGACGCCGTCGGCAACACCATTGCCGAGATCCCGGGTACCGAGGATGATCATCCGGCCGTCGGTACCGGTTCTCACCTCGACAGCGTGCCGTCAGCGGGCAGGTTCGACGGAGTCGTCGGCGTTGTCGCTGCAATGCTCAGTGCTGAGGCGATTGTGCGCAGCGGCATCACCCATCGTCATCCCATTCGGTTCGTTGTCTTTGCCTGTGAAGAAGGCGCGAGATTCGGCCAGGCCTGTATCGGCAGCCGCATCGTTGCTGGTCTCACGACCTCTGCCGACCTAGAACGACTCAAGGACTCTGACGGCGTCAGTGTCGCCGAAGCTATGTCGGCCCTCGGCTTTGACTCGAGGGCCGTCGAGGAAACGCTCTGGAGCCCGGAGGACTGGGCCGGCTTCATTGAACTGCACATCGAACAGGGCTCTGTCCTTGAGTCTGAAGGCATCCCCATCGGCATCGTCGATGTGATCTCCGGAAGCAGTCGGTTCGAAGTCGAGCTGACTGGCATTGCAGCGCACAGCGGTGGAATGCCGATGCATCTGCGTCGCGACGCCCTCGCCGCAGCAGCAGAGATCCTCGTCGAGTTCGAGAAATTGGCCAACGATGAGCTTCACGACGGCACCCGCATCACCGTCGGCCGCCTGGACGTGCAACCCGGTTCCATCACGACGATCCCTGGTCGTTGTGTCTTTTCCGTTGACGTTCGCGATACCGATGAGGAGCGGCAGCAGCAAACGGTCCGCGATGCGATCGAGATTGCTACGGCCATCGCAAACAAACGATCGGTCGCGATTGCTACACGCAAACTTGCCGATGCAGCACCGCGGGAGCTCTCCTCTGAGGTCCGCCAGGTTCTGGCCGAGACGTGCCAGGATCAGTCAGTTCAGTCGCGTTCACTCCCCAGCGGGGGAAGCCACGACGCACAGATGGTCAGCACGATCTGCCCGACCGGCATGCTCTTCATTCCCAGCGGCAATGGCGGAGTTAGTCATACGCCAGATGAGTTCTCAAGCACCGAGGACATCGTGAGAGGAGCGGAGATTCTCGTCGACGCAGTGCAGCGACTTGCTGGAACTCAGCGCTGACGAAGATTGCCCCGGCCGGCAAAGAGCTTTCATGGTGGGACGGTGAGTGGTCAGGCACAGATATGGTCCCGAGCGCAGCAGATAAAGCTCCGCCCGGTACACAATCCGAAGACTGTGTACCGGGCGGAGGGGAGCCACGTGGAGGTGGCCGGGCTGATCGGATCAGCCGGAGGGATTAGTAGATGAAGACCTGGTCTCCGACCTGGAGGTAGTCGAAGAAGGTGATGGCGTCCTGCTGCTGCAGACGGACGCAGCCGGCGGACTCGCCTTCGAGGGAACCCTCGTGGAAGGCGTGGCCGTTGTTGGTGAAGTACACGGCGTACGGCATCGGAGCCATGTCGTAGAGGTACGAAACCTCGTCCTTGACCTTGCGGGTGACGTTGAAGTCGCCGCGCGGGGTCTCCTCACCGGGCTTGCCCGGCTTCATGGCGACCGGGCCGTGGCGCAGACCGTTCTCGTCCTGCAACCAGGTGCGCTCACCATCGACATCGACGCAGACCTTGGCGGTGACGGGGCAGGGGCTCTCCGGGAGGGTCGCCACTGCGTCATCGACTGCTGCCTCAGCAGGAGCCTCTTCCTCAATGACGGGCTCCGGTGCCGGCGCGGGGGCTTCCGGGGTGCCGTTCGGCAGGAAACGGTCCAGGGTGTCCTGGACGTCCTGCGGCACCTGGATGCCCGCACGCTCGAGGGCGTCGGTCGCATCGGTGTTGCTCAACACCGGCTGTGCTCCGGCAGCGGCCGGATTGGCCACGATTCCAAGTGCAACGGCGACCGGGGCCGCTGCGTACAGGGAACGACGGAGTCGGTTAGGTCGTCTGTGCTTCGCGCTCATGGAACAACCATAAAGGCTGAACACAGGTTATGAACAACGGAAAATTACCCCCGAACACAGTGGTGAACCTCAGATTCATGCCCGGAAACTATTGTCCGAGAACGTAATCGGCCGGACATGGCCGCTTAATGTGCGGCGGTGTCCGAACGAAGTTCGTGAATACCGGCTACAGCAGCGTCGCCGGGCGGATCTTGTTCGCCATATCCACCAACCGGTACCGGTGCCTGGTGAACGGCGAGGAACGAGCCAATTGCCGTAGTCCAGTTTCTAGTCCGGTGCGGAGGCCGTAGAGGGAGAAGGGGACGTCGAAAAGCGCGTTTGGGGAAGCGGCCCGATCCAAGTCATTAGCGCGCAGCCAGTTCAGCGCCGAGGTAAGTACAGCGATGCGCAATTGCTCAAAACGAGGCTCGTTGGTGGGGATTTCGCCGAGCCGTCGAGCAGCGCGGTGAATGCGCGACTCGGTGAGCTGGGTGGCAGGGCCAGAGACGAGCAACAAGATCGTCGTGAGTTTTGCCATGCGCTGGTGCCGGGAGTTCATCGGGACCCGGTTGAGCGTCGTGATGGCGGCCTCACGCTGCTTCTCGGCAGCCAACTGACGGGCAAGACCGAAGGCCGAGGAAATCGTGGTGCGGTTGGTCGTCCACACCATCGCGTACAGGCGGATCGCGTGGAATCGCACAGCAACAGGATCGTTGGCCTCCGATGTCCAGCGATCGTTGATCTTCGACAGCATCGACTCGGGCAGATCCTCGTAGGTCTGGTCTAGTTTCGCCAGCGAGTGGGCAACTGACGGCTCCAGGAGCTGGCGCTCACTGAGCCCGTCCTGCTGCAGGATCAGCTCTAGTGTCGCGGCCAGCGCCAATTTTGGAGCCGGCTCACCCGGCAGCATGCTCAGCACGTGGTTGAAGTCTTCGAGGGCGGAGGCGTAGTCGTCGAGAAGCAGATCGGTGATGCCCGAGTACCAGTCGTAGCGCCAATTCCGCAGGCCATGGATCGGCGTTTTCTTCAGCATCGCGCGGGCGTCCTCGACATCGCCGAGGTCTAGATGCGCACGAACGATGGCCAGGGGTATCTCGGTGGAACCGGAAAAGTCCGGGTTACCCATCGCCGCGGTGAGGGTCTCAATCAGTTCGCCGGGCTCGGTGTAGGACGCCGCAGACAGCAGCCGCGCGCCAGGATCGCCGTCATCGACCAGCGGCACCGGAAGGGCCGCAGTGATGTCCGGGGGAGTGATCATGACCTCGCGGGCGATGCCGTCCACGAGCTGATCGGTGCGGAACACCAGGTGCTTCGTACCGTAGGTCGAACGCTGCGGGGAGAACAGCGACCCCAGATGCGGGTACTGCACACCGTCGCGGATGGCGAGGATCTCACGCAGCACGCCGGTGAGCTGATGCGACATCTCCTCGGCAGAGTGGAATCGCTCTTCCGGATCTTCGGCACAGGCGCGCAGCAGCAGGCGGTACAGCGAGAGGTTGCGGCGGAACAGCGGCTCCTCGGTCGGCGTCGGAAGGCCGTGGTCGAAGACACCGTCGGTATGCGGCAGGTTCACCGTCAGCGACGCGAGGGTGCGGCCCACCGTGTAAATGTCCGATGCCACTGACGGTCCCGTACGAGAGACCTCCGGTGCCTGGAAACCGGGCGTGCCATAGATGTGCCCATACGCACCGATGCCGGTGACAGCACCAACGTCGATGAGCTTCACGTGATCCTCGGTGAGCAGCACGTTGTCCGGCTTAAGGTCGTTGTAGACCACGCCACGCGAGTGCAGATAGTCCAGCGCCGGAAGGATTTCCAGGATGTAGCCGATGGCCAGATCGACCGGCATCAACTTGTCGGCGTAAATCCGCTTGCGCTGGCGCATCGAGGGGCCACCGACGTACTCCATGACGATGAAGCCGGTCTCGTCCGCGTCGCTATCGACGTCGATGAAGTTGATGATCTTCACGATTCCCGGGTGGGTGATCTCCGCGAGGAACTCACGTTCTGCCTGCACGATCGTGTTGTCGCGCTGCTGCGGGCTGCCGAACAGTCCCTTGAGCACGACCCAGCGGTCGGAGACGTTGTGGTCCACGGCCAGGTAGATCCAGCCGAGGCCGCCGTGCGCGATAGGGCCGGCGATCTCGTACTGGTCGGCGACGATGTCTCCGCGGTGCAGACGCGGCGGGTTTTTCCCGGTGGAGTCGATCTGCTCCTGGGTCATCAACGCATCCCGCGGGTTCGTCGGCGGGATGTACGGCACTTGCACCATGCCGTCGGCGACGAGGCGCCCGGGGCGCTCGCGGGTACGCCGCTCGCGGAAGGTGGTCAGTGCCTGCCGGTGTGACTCGGCAGAGGGATCCGGGCGGGTGGAGGAGACGCCGAGAAGCTCGGCGATCTCGATGGACTCGGCGAATTCGTCGTCATCGTCGTCGGCGAACGGGTCATACGGCACCGCTTCGGTGCCTGGCCCGGTCGCCGCGGACATCGGTACCGAGTCCTGGTCCAACGGGTCCGGCGATGCGGTGGGTGCGGTGGCGGGGCCACCCGCGGTGGGTGCGGAATCAGGATTCTTGCTTCCCGACGTCCCCGTCCCACCCCGCACCGTCTCCGCCGTCGACCCACCCGCGACATCATCAGCCGGTGCCTGCGAATTGGTGGTTGTGTCCCGGTCAGAGGTGTTGTCGGCCATGGCTACGAATCCTCTTGGTCGGCGCTGTCACCGGAGTTGGTGCCGGACCCGGAGTCGGCGTCCGACTCGGTCTCGGTAATGAAATCTGACGGGGGCTGGGCCTTGGCTGGGAGGTAGGGGCCGAGCCAGGTGTCGAAGATGCTGTTCCAAGAACCGTCGCCACGCATGCGCTCCAACGTCGAGTTGATCTGGCGCACCAAACCCGTGTTGCCCTTCTCCACGGCAGCGGCGAAGTTCTCACTGGTCAACTGCTGATTGACGATCTGCAGGCTGGAATCTTGGGCAGCGTAGCCGGCAAGAATCACCGTGTCGGTGATGACCGCGTCAGCCTGGTGCTGCTGAATCGAGGTGAGGCAATCGCCCCAGTTCTGCACGATCAGCAGCATGCTGTCAGAGGCGATTTCTCGGGCAACCTCTTCGGAGGTGGTGTTCCCGGATACGCATACGGTGCGACCTCCCAAGTCTTCGGCAGACTCGATTCCGGAGGTGGTTGTGGACAACAGTCCAGTCGACGAGGTGAGATACGGCGTGCTGAAGTCAACGACCTCATTGCGCGAGGGCGTGGTCGTCATGGTTCGAATGACCACGTCGACGGTGCCGGATTCGATTGCTTCGCTCCGCTCACCGGAGTTGATGTACCGGAAGTCCACCCGATCAGGGTCGCCGAAGATGTCTCGGGAAATCTCCCGGGACAGATCGATCTCGAATCCGGACAGTTCGCCGGTGGCATTGCGGAAACTCATGAGGTTCAGCGAGGGGTCAACTCCGACGATGATTCGTCCCCGGTCGACGATCTCTGGGATGCGGTCTTCAGCGGTACCTGTGCCTGGTGCGTACGAAGACGTCGCTACACTCCGGTCGCCTTCCTCCGGGGCGCGGCTGTCCGCGGCTTCGTAGTACGCGCCGGGCGGAAGTGGGCGATTGCCGGAGGCGCTGTTGATGATGTCCGAGAAGGGGTCGTCGACAAGCGGCTCATTGCCAGCGCACGCGGTCAGAGCAAGTGCAGCCACGGTGATCATGGCAGCCGAGCCCGCAGCCCGACGGCGCAGGCGAGGACGAGGTCGAGGCAGCGGGCGCGGCATCACAGGTACTCCAGCATCGGTTGGCGGAACCCGAAGGCGACGCAGGTAGTGGACACGATGGAGATCAACACCACGATCGAGGACAGGGCAGCGGTAGCTGCTCGGGCGTCTTCAATTCGGGCGCGCAGGTCCGCGCGTGATTCGGCGATGGCGATCTGCAGTGATTCGTCCAGTTCAGAGAAGGCACTGGCGGAGGAATAACCCCGCAGACCGTCCCCGGAAGCGATGGTCGTGGCAGCGTCGTAATTGCCGGCGTCGCGATAGTCGACCATCTGGTTGTGGGCAGCGCGCCATTGCGTCAGGGAACTGGAGGCGTCCAAGATCGCTTGGTCCCGCAGACTCTCGCGGGTGTCGCCGACGATTCCGGCGGTGTCGGCGGCTTCGGCGATGAGGGTGTCGACACGCGTGGTGGATTCATTGAACTCACCGCCAGTGTCGCTACGGCGGTTGACCAAGTCGAGGGTCTCCGCTGCGCGGGTCTGCTGCGCGGTGATGCGCGCCTCGGTGAGGAGCTCCACCGGTGGCGCCTGCCTGATTGAGTCGGCACCGCGCCAGACGGTGACCGGCATGATGCTGATCGCCCCCAACGCGGTGATCATTAGTACCGTCGCTGAGGCTAGGCCCGGATTGACCAACCTGCGCGTGCGGCGAGTCAGCCACAATTGCGTCCCCAACAGCATCAATACAGCGGCGAACAGACCGGAGATCGGAACCCACGGCAGACTGGTCTGAATCAGTCTCTCTTCAGCGACCTGGACAGATGAGAGCCGATACAGTTCCGCAGCAGCCGGCAGGATCGAACTCTGCATCAGTTCAGAGGCCTCGATCAGATACGTGACACCGACCGGATTGCCCTGCTGAGAGTTGGTGCGGGCAGTTTCAATCAACCCTGTATACAGCGGAACCAAGCGTTGGACCTCAGTGATCGCCTGCATTTGTTCGCCAGTGACGTCATTAACTCCGGCGGCCGCACGGGTGCCGGCGATGGAGGCCTGCGCAATCGCGTCGTCGTAGTCTGAGCGCAATTCACTGTCATTGGTGCCAAGGCCGAGGCTGAACGCGGTATTCGCCGCAGCATCGGCCACCGACAATGCGGAGTACAGGTGCTGCGTGGCATTGGCCATCGGCTCTGACTGGGCGGACAGATCCGCCAGGGCAGTCTGCCGGTTGTTGGTATTGCCGGCCACAGCAAGACCAGCCGCGAGGATTGCGATCACCAGAATGAACGCCACCAATGTGATCCGCCCAGGGGAAGTCCACATGAAGGACATGACCTGACGGGGCCGCTCGAAGGCAACGAGGAACTGATTGACCAAGAGGCCGCGCTGGTGGCGCAGCCCCAAATTGTCGACGTGAGCGTCTTCCTCGGTCACTGCCGCGGGATCTTGTGGCTCAACATCAATGTCGGAAGTGTGGTTTTGGCCCACACCGGTTGCCACGGGGCTGCCCCCTGTCTCGACGGGCTCGGAAGTGCCCGCCGCAGCTGCTGCAGTGGGGGTCTGGCCGGCGGAATCAGGATGCTCGGAAAGTCCGGTGGCATGGTCTGTTCGGCCGGAGAACCTGCGCCGACGAGGTCGACGACGAGGATTCTCGCCGGAGTGGGCACCTGCCGGGTCGGCCGGGTTCGATTTCCCGTCGACCATGCCTCACCTCCGGAGCATCGGGCTGCGGTTATCGCAGCTAGTTTTGCACGGTTTCTATGCTAGACCTGTTCTCCTGTGAGGGAAAACACAGCATGTGACAGAAGTGGTCAATTGAGGTTGCAGGTACCCGTTTGCAGCGGTGACACGTGCCCCTCGACCACGGCAACCACTCGCGTAATGTGAAGGCCATGCTCAATGACGGGAATGGTTGGTCCGCAGGCCCCAACGGGCTTCGGCTGTGGGGTCGTTTCGGCGCAGCGGGCCTATTGGCTTTCACCCGGGACGGCCGGGTTTTGATGCAGCACCGCGCGGATTGGACCTCCCAGCCTTTGACCTGGGGTCTTCCCGGTGGCGCGCGTGACTCCCACGAATCTGCGGAAGAGACCGCGCTGCGCGAGTCTTTCGAGGAAACAGGGATCACCGGCGCGGATGTGACGGTCCTCCATGAGGAGGTCACTTCCGGGCCATTCCCGGAGGACTCGGACCGACCGGACCTGTCCGGCAACTGGACTTACAGCACCGTCTACGCCTTCACCGAAGATCCGGTGGACACCATCCCGAATGAAGAATCGCTCGCGCTGGTGTGGACCCCCATCGCCGAGATTGAGGCCTTGGAACTGCATCCGGGCTTCCGCATGAGTTGGGAGAACGGCGTCCGGCAGACGCTCGAGCGTCTGCTCGACGAGCAGTCTTAAAAAAAGCTTAACGACGTCCACGTGGAGGCACTGCGGCCTCCCACTAGGACGTCGTTAAGCAGTGGTGAGTCTTTTTATGCGCGGTCCGCGACAGCGGCCGCACCGGCAGAGACAGCGGTGACAGCCAGGACCGACGGCCACGGGCCGATCTTCTTTGCCAGCGGGTGCGAGGCACCGAACGCACCGACGTAGGTGGCGACGAGACCAGCGGTAGCAGCCGCGCCATTGCGGGCAGCCCACGTGCGGGCGGCATACCCACCAGCGGCGGCGAGAATGACACCGCCGAGGGGACGGATTCCGGTTTCGCGTGCGGTGACCCAGCCACCGATGAGGCCGACCGCGATGAGCGGTGCGGTCTGGACGTCAGTGGCCTTCTTCAGCTTCATTTCCATAACCATCACCGTACTCACCTGGACCGTTTCTGTCCGGGATTGCCCTCAGAGCGGTCGGTGGCACACTGGGCCGCATGATTGAAGTATCTGGATTGACGAAGCGGTACGGAAGCGTCACCGCCGTCGACGACGTCAGCTTCGCTGTGAAGCCCGGTGTAGTCACCGGCTTCCTCGGGCCGAATGGAGCTGGCAAGTCGACGACGATGCGCATGATTCTGGGACTCGACCGCCCAACAGCGGGTACAGCGACCATCGCAGGAAAGGAATTCGCGGAACTGCGCCGCCCGGGCACCGTGATCGGCGCCCTGCTGGATTCGAGGCAGGTGCATCCTCGGCGCCCTGCCGCAAAGCACTTGCGGTGGGTGGCTGCAGCCTCCGGGCTGCCGGCCTCACGCGTTGACGAGGTCCTGAACCTCGTTGGCCTCACCGACGTTGCTGGCAAGCCCGCCGGCGGCTTCAGTACCGGCATGGCCCAGCGACTGGGCTTGGCTCAGGCACTGCTGGGTGACCCGGAGTACCTCGTGCTCGACGAGCCGACCAACGGCCTCGACCCCGAAGGTATCCGGTGGAACCGAGATCTACTGCGCTCCCTCGCCGATGAGGGCCGCACCATCCTCATGTCCTCCCACCTCCTGTCGGAGATGGCAATGACGGCCGACAACCTTGTCGTCATCGGCCGAGGCAAGCTCATCGCCGACACCACCGTCGACGAATTTGTTGACGGCACCGAACAGAGCTCCGTACTCGTCCGCGCCGCGGACCTGGAAGCTCTCGCTGCGGTTCTCGGCACTGCCGGTTTCACTCCCTCACCGGCCAATGACGAGCGGGGCCGCCCGGTCCTGCGCGTCGCCGGAGCCACCGCAGACCGGGTCGGTCTGGCCGCATTCGACGGTGGCATCGCGCTCACCGAACTGCTCACCGAGCACCGGTCCCTAGAGGATGCCTACATGGCCTCCACCGGCGACGACGTCCAGTACCAGGGAGGTAACCGCTGATGCTCACTGACGCACTCCGCGCAGAATGGTCCAAACTCCGCACCACTCGATACCTCTGGTGGATCTCGGGCATCGTGTTGCTCGTCTCCGTCGGTGTGGCTTGGGTGATGGCCTTTGGAGCCTCGAACACCTTCCGTGGCCTGGTTGACCAGCTCTCCATGGATCCAGCCTTCGCCGAGGGCCTTGCTGAGAGCCCAGAGCAAGCCGTCGCTCAGATGATGAGCCTCAATACCGAGGTGCTGGCCTCTGGCTTCCTTGACTTCGGTATTTATCTGATCGCTGTCATCGCGATCATCACCGTCACCGGTGAATACGCCAATGGGCTGATCGGCTCGACTGCGATGGTCGTGCCCAAGCGCTCAGTCATCGCCTCAGCCAAGGCCATCGTCGTTGGCGTGTGGTCCGTCCTGCTGGCGGCTGTGTCCACCTTCGCGGCCGTCGCTGTCGGTTGGGCAATGCTCCCGCCGGAACTGTCCGAACAGATCGCTATCTTCGGCTCCGGTTCCCTGTGGATCTACCTCACCGCCGCGATCACCGCGCTGGTGATGACCCTGGTCGGCGTTGGCCTCGGATTCCTGCTCCGCTCGACCGCAGGCGCCATCGTTGTGCTGATCTTCTGGATCGTCATCGTCGAGAACGTCACCCCGTGGATCCCCGAGCTCGGCGACATTTTGGCGCCGTGGCGCCCGATCAACGCACTCAACATGTTCATCACCGGCGAGGTGCCGGCATACGGCGTCAACCCGCCGTGGGAGTCCCCGTGGCTCAGCCTCGCCTACGTTGCAGTGTGGGCCGTGGTCATTTTCATCGCGGGCCTGCTGACCTTCCGCTCCCGGGATATCGACGCAGCAAAGTAACCAATCTCCCCTCTCCCGGTCATGAGTGGGGGAGAGGGATGCCGACCAGGACGTCGGGAAGCGAAGTTTTTCGCTTCTAGACGTCCAACTGGCGGCGCTGGTGCTCCTCGACGTAGCTCTCGGAATGCTCCGAGAGCTTCAACATCGCCGGCACCGCCTTAATCAGCGCGCGGACATCATGGGCCTCCATCGTCGAAACGATGCTCGTGATGATCTCGCCCCAATGCTCGGTGACATGCTCCAGCATCTCCCGACCACTATCGGAGATGTAAAGATCCTGCGCGCGGCGATCATGAGCGTTGTTCTCACGATTGAGCAACCCGCTGTCCAGAAGACGACGAACCGTCGCCGACACATTGGACGGACGCAAGAAACGCATCCGAGCGATATCGGAAACGCCACACCCGGGGTGCAGTGCAACAAAGTGCAGCACCTCCATCTCCGACTGCGAGATGTCTAGGCGCTGGTTCGGACGCTCCCCCAAACGGCGAGTTGCCGCGAGAAAGTCGTACAGTCCCGCGGCGATCCGCCGGACATCTCCCTGCGTCGTCGGATCGAGACTGATCCTCTTCGCGGCAGGGTCGAGGCCGGTTGTGGATCGGTTCCGGGACGTGTTTACGGAAACCATGCGGTAGCCTTTCCTCTTCGTGCCGTGTTAGCCGTCAAGCTGGCCCGTCCGCATGCTGCGGCCGGTGGGCGCGTCGTATCTATTCATTAAACTTTATCTGTTCATCGTAGAAAGTCAGCTATCCGAGAATGCCGGAATCACGGAACTTTATTGAAGGAAAGCACAGAAATCCGCTTCCTCCTGGGATTTTGATCGCACTGTCCCTCGCCACGATGGCCGGGCCAATTTCCATCGACACGTACCTTCCCGCGTTTCCGGTGATGGCGGAAGCGCTTGGCGCTACTGATGCACAGATACAGTTCACGCTAACAGCGTTCATGATCGGCATGGCTGCAGGCCAGTTCTTCATCGGTCCGATCTCCGATGCGGTGGGTCGGCGCAAGCTCCTCATCGCCAGCCAGGGCATCGCCGCAGTGGCCGCCGTAATCTGTGCGCTAGCACCGGTTGTCGAACTTCTGATGGCCGGACGTTTAGTACAGGGGCTCGCCGGTGGCGCCGGTGTTGTCCTTGCTCGAGCGGTCGTTGCGGACATGGCGGTGGGCAACTCCGCGGCCAAGGCCTTGTCGTTGATGATGACGATCAATGGCGTCGCCCCGATTTTGGCGCCGGTCATCGGCGCGGCCCTGTTGGAGCCGTTCGGCTGGCGCTCAATCTTCTGGTTCATCGCGGCGTTCGACATCATCGCGATGACTGTATTGGCTATAGCGATCCGTGAGTCGTTGCCGGAGGAACGACGCAGCGCCGGTGGCCTGCGCGGCCTTATTGGTGGCATCGCCTATGTGGTTCGGGTGCCTGGTTATCTCGGGTACGTGATGGTCTTCTGGTTCGGCTTCGGTGCGATGTTCACCTACATCTCCGGTTCGCCGTTCGTGATCCAGAATCAGCTCGGACTTACCGCTGGGCAGTTCTCGATGACCTTCGCCGCAGCATCAGTGATGATCGTGGTCGGCAACCTGCTCAACGTGAAACTGGTGGACCGGTTCGATCCGCGGACGATTCTCGCCGCCTCACTCGGGATCGTGATCGTGGCGTCGGTGCTGATCCTGATCGATTCGATGACTCATCCGACCCTTGCAATCATCCTCGCGCTAATCATGCTTTTCATGCTTGGCATGGGCATGCTGATGGGCAATGCCGCGGCGCTGGCCACCGGAATCGCCCGGGAGCGCGCCGGTGCCGCGTCTGCTCTGCTTGGTGCTGGCCAGTTTATTGTCGCGGCGATCGTGTCCCCGATGGTCGGACTTGGCTCCGATCCAGCCCGAACGATGGGCGCGGTGATGGTGGTATCCGCAGCCATCGCCGTTGGTGGTTATGTCTGGGCTCGAGTCAGCGAACGCCCCAGGCCCTCCGCAGCGCAGGCCCTGGATAACTAGCGACACCCCGTCGGTCGAAGGACCGGACGGGGCGCGGAGGCGGTGGCAGAGCTGAGTTGGCGACTACACGTCGTAGTCGACGATGACCGGAGCATGGTCGGACGCGCCCTTGCCCTTGCGCTCTTCCCGGTCGATGAAGGCATCGGTGACCGTGGAGGCCAACGCCGGGGTGGCCAACTGGAAGTCGATGCGCATGCCCTCGCGCTTCTGGAAGCGCAGCTTCTGGTAATCCCAGTAGGTCCACTCGCCCTCGGTGTGGGCGCGAGTGACCTCAGCCCAGCCGGCTGCCTCTAGCGCGCGGAATGCTTCGCGCTCTGGCTCAGTGACGTGGGTCTTGCCCTCGAATGCGGCCATATCCCAGACGTCCTCGTCCAGCGGTGCGATATTGAAGTCACCGACGTACGCAGCTTTCAGCTCCGGGTCAGCCTCCAGCGATGCAACACCTGCGGTCCGCAGCGCCTCGAGGAAACGGAGCTTGTATCCGAAGTGCGGGTCGTCGATCTCACGTCCGTTGGGGACATATAGGCTGTGCACACGCACACCACCGCACGTAGCGGCGATATGGCGGGCTTCCAGAAGCTGCTCAGCCTCCTGATCCTTGGTGAATCCGGGTTGATCGGCGAAGGATGTTGCGACGTCCTCCAGCCCGACGCGAGAGGCGATGGCCACGCCATTCCACTGGTTGAGCCCGAAGTGGGCAATCTCGTAGCCCATCTCCTCCAGCTGGGCGCCGGGGAACTGGGCATCCTTGCATTTGGTTTCCTGCATTGCCAGGACGTCGATCGAATGACGTTCCAGTACCGCAGCGATGCGGTCGATCCGGGTGCGGGCGGAGTTCACGTTCCAGGTGCAGATGCGCATGGGTCACAAATCTACTGGCAAGCACATTTCGCTGCACCGCCGCATCGGAACAATCAGCACTGATCAGCCGTTGTTACTGGCGTGAGCCCTTACGCTTCCGGAAACCCGCACCAGCCCGGCGACGACCCTCGCTACGGGCCGTTCAACGCTGGGCAGGACCCGGTAAGCCCCTGGCCGGAGACCTACTGGGAAGGCCGGCAAGCACTGAACCCTTACGCTCAGGAGCCGCGGCGCACCGAGGAAATGCGGCGGCCGCCATCGACCTACGCCCCGCCGGTGCCGAGTAGTCCCCGCATTACCCCGCAAACTGTCGCGGCAGCCGAACAGCTCGGCTATGACCCGACGGTCGTCAATGCTCCGATCGTTCGTCGATTCTCTGCGCTGCTGATCGACATGGCGATCTATTTGGTGGCTGTCGCTGGTCTCATCGGTATCTCCGGAATCGCTGGTGGGGCAGAAGGTGCCCTCATCGCTTCGATCGTCGCCGGTGTCCTTGGCCCGGTGGGCTTTTACGGTTACCGCTCAGCCGGCGACGCCATCTTCGAGGGCAGCCCCGGCAAGCGCATGCTCGGACTTTCGATGGGTGGACCGCACAACCTTCCGGTCAGCGGTGGCGCCGGGTTCAAGCGGAACCTGTGGATGCTCACCTCAGTCGTCCCGGTTTTCGGCCTATTCGTCTCGCTCGGCATGATGATCTGGATTGCTGCCGGCATCAGCAATGATCCGCTCGGCCGTGGTCCGCATGAGCGGTGGGTGGGAACCCGAGTCATCGAGACACCGCCGAAGCCGATTAAGCCGGTTGGACAGCCGAAGTCGAGTAAAAAGAAGTCCGTTAAGAACAAGAAGAACAAAGCCATAAAGCGCGGGTCCTCGCGGAATTAGCGGTTCAACTGATTGGCGCGCTGTGAGGTGAATGCTGGGAGCGGGCTATTTCTTGCCGGTCAATTTTGGTTAAGCAAACCTTTGCCTGGTGAAAAATAATGGACTCAAAGTTCAGCGGACCGCCCGTGGTGTTGGTTCTCTCGTAATCGCTTCGCTTCTAGTGTTGGGGTGCTCATCCACAGAGGGGTCGGAGAATACGGCGCAGGTGGCGGAATCGCGCGAAATTTCGCATGCTCGGGGAGAGACATCCGTGCCTGCGAATGCCGAGAGGATCGTTGTTCTCGAGCCAGTCCAGCTGGACACGGTAGTGGCCCTTGACAGGATTCCGGTGGGCGCTGCGGTGCTCAACGAAACCCTGGGAGTGCCTGATTACCTCGGTGACGATGCCGGAGATATCGCCTCCGTCGGAACAGTGACTGAACCCAATGTTGAAGCGATCGCCGCCCTCGAGCCCGACCTGATCCTCGGCACGGAAAGCCGCCATTCAGAGATCTACCAGCAGCTCGAAGCTATCGCTCCGACGGTCTACCTCACCGATCACACCAATCCGTGGCAGGACAGTGTGCGGATGGTAGCGGAGACCTTGGGTGAGACGGCCAAGGGCGAAGAGGTTCTCCAGAAGTACGACGATCGCTGCAGCGAGGTGGACGAGGCACTGGGCGACGAGCCGCGCACCGCTCAGTTGATTCGACCTCGTGACGACAGTTTCAGCCTCTATGGTCCGGATTCCTTCGCGGGATCGACTCTCCTGTGTGCAGGTTACGAACTTCCGGAGCGTGACTGGGATGACATTCTTGTTGATGTTTCCGAGGAAAACCTGGGTTCTGCCGCAGCTGACCTCGTTATGGTGACCTCTGTCGACCCGTCGGATCAAAGCACCATGCCTGAAACAGTGACGAGCAGTGTTGAGCGCTCTTCTGACACCGGACAGGTGGAGCTCGTGGATCAGTCCCCATGGATCACGGGCGTGGGGCCGCTCGGAGGTCAGGCCGTGCTGGATGATCTAGAAGCGATCGGAACCGGCGCAGGGCAATAGCTGACCTCTGCGTAATTGTTGTTCGATAACTTGAGCTGCGACAAGCTCGTGACGTGTCGGTGGTGTGAAAGTGAGAAGCGTGAATCGCAGTTCTAGGCCATGGCAGTACCGCGGCTTCCCGGTCACCGTACGGGCCAAGTCTTGCCCCGCCCCGAATTTTGTGCGGATCACCTTCGCCGGTGAGGAATTGGCGATGTTTGCTCCAGTTGATTCGGACCTACGGATCAAAATCGTTTTCCCGTCTCCTAGCGGGGGATTCGATGATTTTGGACTTTTGGACGAGCCGACACCGGAGCCTCATGTCTGGAAAAAGCGGCTGCGCCAGATTCCCCCTGACAGAAGGGCGATTCTGCGAACCTATACCCCGGCTGCAGTGCGCAATGAGTCAGCTGAAGTTGATGTGGACTTCTATCTTCATGAGCCCTCCGGACCCGCACTTCGATGGGCGAGCATCTGCGAGGTAGGCGACCAGGTAGTCATTACCGGCCCCGACCTGAGGGCGTGGGCAAACGACTACGGGGTCCACTACAGGCCCCCAGCTTCGATATCGCAGGTGCTACTCATTGGTGATGAAACGGCACTACCGGCAATGTCGAACATCATCCGCACAGAATCCGGAAAACCTGGTGTGTCTACGTCGGCGATTGTGGAACTGGCAGACGCTGGTTCTGCAGATTTAATCGACCTACCTGAGCCGACGATCATTCTGCGAGGGGAGGATCCCCAGCGGACTCTCGAATCCGAGGTCGGACGGTGGTTTCTCCGCAACGAGTGGCACCCCGGAGTATTTGTATGGCTCGCGGGAGAAATCCGGGACGTATCTGATCTTCGCCTTCTGATGGAGACACAGTATGGAGTGCCGGATACCCATATGAGCTACCTGGGGTACTGGAATCGCGAAGGTCGTCCTTCGTAGCTAGCCGGTTCACGAGCCGCGTCCCACCAGTCACTTTGACCCCGCCCCCTTTTCGTAACCGGCCCCAAACACGGACCCCTCTTCTTTATTCAGGCGATTGTGCAAAATGCCAGGTAGGGGCGTTTTGGGCCGCCGTAGGTGCTTACGAAAAGGGGGCATAGTGCCTGGTGCGAAAAACGAAAAGAGGGTGCAGTCGATTTGTGGTCCTGCGCCCACCCATCCGCCGGTAGGCGTCTAGCCAGTCCACTCCGCGTAGCGGTGCCGGTGCTGCTCGGCGAAACCGAGCCCTTGGTACATGGCCAGGCCAGGCTCGTTGGTTGCGATGACCTGCAGGTACACCGCGTCCGCGCCGTGCTGCGCGCCCCAGTGCATCATGTGCAGGCCCAGAGCTGTGCCTAGGCCTTTGCGTCGCCAGTCAGGTGCGACCTCAACAGCGGAGAAACCCATCCACGTGCGGCCGTCATCGGAGTCAGTGAGAGTTCCGCGAGTAATAGCAACCGTCTGCCCGTCGACCACCAAGCGCCCGAACGTCATGCGTCCGTCGATTTTCGTCATGAGCAGCTCCAGCGCCTTGCGCGGAAGGGCCTGGCCACGGAAGTGGTAGAGCGAAAGCCACTCATCATCGGGCTGGTCGAGGGATTGGAAGGTGGCGTGGATGAGGGAGACGTCGGGAAGCGGAAGGTCTTCCACATCCCGTGTCATGACCACGATCTCGGGCCCTCGGGTCCACCCATCGCCGAGGATGAGCTGCTCGGCGGGCTTGCAGAGCCGGTCCGGCACGGCGATGCGCACGGGAAGTTCATGGCGCTCGTAGAACTCGGTGATGTCCTTCAGCGGCACCGGGGTGGTGCCAGCGGAATGGCCGAGCGGGATCGCTGAATTGGAGCGTTCAGTGATGCCATCGCCGGCGCGCATGAGCCAGCCACCGGCCCACGTGTGCTCGATGCCAGGGAACGCCTTGGCGGTGGCAACTTCCACGGCGCGGATGTCCGAGTTTCGCACCGGACGGTCAGGCAACGCCTTAATCACCAACACCTCGTGCTCGGAAAAGTCCACGACCGGTGCATCCGCCGCAGCACGCTTGCCACCTGGGAGCTGCGGGCGCACCACAAACGGCTCAGTGGAGACGACATGGCCGATCACGTCAGTGGCGAGCTGGGAGATTCCCCCAGAGCGCTCTTCCTCGGTCAGGGCACGACGGACCACGACACGTCGGCCGACCTCCACCGGAACTGTGTTCCAGCGGGCGGCTGAGTACTTGCCTGGGCCTGCCGACCCGTCAGTCATCCGTGTCATCCTCATGTCCGAACGGATCCGGGTCCACGCCCGGAGTCCACGTCTTGCCTGCGACGGTCCAACCCGAGCGCTTGATTTCCTTCTTCGCGGCTCGCTTCCAGCGGCCGATCAACGTGTCGGTGTACAGGAATCCGTCGAGATGCCCGACCTCATGCTGCATGCAGCGAGCGAGGAAGCCCTCGGCCTCAACGCGCTTTTCCTCACCGTTCTCATCCAGGCCAGTGACCACAGCGGTGGCGGCTCGACCGGTCGGGAAGCTAAGTCCCGGCACGGAGAGACAACCCTCGTCGTCGTCGCCGCCGTCGTCCGGCATCGTCTGGGGGATCTCGGAGGTCTCCAGCACGGGGTTGACGAAGCAACCGCGGTGCCACTTTCCCTCGTCATCGGGGCAGTTATAGACAAACAGTCGCTTCCCGACGCCCACCTGATTCGCCGCCAGCCCCACACCATGCGCGGCATCCATGGTTTCGAACATGTCCCGGATAAGATCCGCGAGGTCAGAGACAGGTTCGGTGACCGGCTCGGTCGGGTTGTGCAGTACTGGGTCGCCGGCGATGACGATGGGAAGAATGGCCATGGGGACAGGGTAGTTCAGGGTGGCTAGAAGTTGAGCCACAGATGCCGGTTATCGTTGCCGCCATGAACGGTGAGGAAGCGGAACCTCGGATCGAGGGGGATACCGCGGGGATTGATGCGCATCTGGCGTGGCGGATGTTGCAGTTTGAGCGGACCTGGATCACCGACCGGTCCAGCACTGTCTTCGGGCCCGCAGCGCGGGAAGAGGCGGTGCGCGCTGAGTTCGGGATGGATCCGTTGAGGTACCACCAGGTGTTAAATCGTCTGATCTCGACTCGTGGGGCTGAGGAGTCCGATCCGGTGACTGTGCACCGCCTGCAGCGACTCCGCGACGGTAATTCTTGAACACCCGGTAAAGCCGGTGTAGCGAGACGTTACGATGGGGCACGTGCCCGATCAGAACCTGAACCAGAACCCCGACTCCGGCCGACACCGCGTTGACGGTGACTTCGAGTACTACGAATCGATCGAGGAATCGACCCCTGGTGGCGCCGCCGCCGGGGCTGCTACTGCTGGAACTGCAACAGCGAGTGGAGATTCCAACGGTCCGATCCCGTTGCGTGGTCTGGCGATGGTCCTTATCTTCATTGCGATTCTCCTGGTTGGTTGGGCGTTCTACTCCATGTTCTCTGGCAGTGGTGACGATGCCGCGGCAGGGAACGAGACAGTTGTGGTTGAGGAAGAGCAGGCTCCGGCGCCCCAGGACCCGGCGCCCGGCGCAGAGGCCCCAGGCAATGATGAAGCACCGCTTCCCGACGAAAACGACACCAACAACGCCGACAACGACGCCCCCGCTGAGGCTCCGGAACCGGCTGGCCCGGCACCTGCTGACCGCGGGTCCACGAACGTGCTGGTCCTGAACAACAGCACCTCTCCGGGATGGGCCGATGAGACCGGTGGTGACCTCGGCCAGCAGGGTTGGGCGAACGTCAATGGCGGAAACCTGGCCCGCGATAACACCGGCATCACCGCACCGACTGTCTTCTTCGACCCGGGCAATGATGCCCAGCGTGTCGCCGCCGAAGAGATCGCCCGCGACAATGGATGGGTAACGCAGCCTCGCAATGACGTCCTTAACGACCAGCCGATGGATTCGGTCATCGTCGTCGTCGCCGGCGAGCGCTGACCACGCGCCGGGTGTGGCGGATGTGGTGAAATAGGACAATGACCGAGAATTTCACCGGATCGCCCCGCCCCACCCTTGGCGTGGAGTGGGAGCTCGTCTTTGTCGACCGCCAGACCCGTGACACGGTGCCGGTGGCGGAACAGGTGATGGAGATCCTCGACCGCGATCATCCCGGGCATGGGCTCCATCGAGAGTTCTTGGCGAACACGGTGGAACTGGTCACCGGCATTTGCGAGGATGTCCCACAGGCTGTGAAGGACTTGCAGGGCCGCTTGGACCTTCTCCGCAGTGTCACCGATCAGCTGGAAGTTGATCTCTGGTCCTCCGGATCGCATCCTTTCACCCGTGGCACGGACCAGATCGTTGGGCCCAAGCCTGCTCACCGTGAAATTCTCGAGCGCACTCAGTGGTGGGGCCGTCAGATGATCATCTGGGGCATCCACGTGCATGTGGGTGTGAAGGATGCGGACCGTGTCTGGCCGATCATCAACGCATTGCAGGTGCAGTTCCCGCACATCCTGGCCATGTCTGCATCCTCGCCCAGTTGGAACGGTGAGGACATGGGATACGCGTCCAACCGATCCCTGCTCTACCGGCAGCTCCCGACGGCCGGTTTGCCCCCTGCCATCGACACCTGGGAGCAGTGGCAGTCATACATGCATGACCAGTCGAAGTCCGGTGTCATCAACCACACCGGGTCGATGCACGTGGATATTCGACCGGCGTCGAACCTCGGCACCATCGAGGTACGAGTGGCGGACTCCACGACGAACATGCGTGAGCTCTCGGCCATCGTCGCCTTTATTCACTGCTTGGTTGTTCACTACGACCGGATGTACGAGGCCGGCGAAGAGCTGCCGTCAATCCAGCCCTGGCACACCGCCGAAAACAAATGGCGCGCCGCTCGATACGGCATGGATGCGCTGGTCATCACCGATCGGGACACCACCGAACGGTGGGTGAAGGATGATCTCGCTGATCTCCTCGTCACCTTGGAGCCGATCGCTGCGGACCTCAACTGCGTCGTTGAACTCCGAATCATCCACGAGATCATCAATGGTGGTGCCGGATATGAGCGCCAGCGCGCCGCTGCTGCGCGCGCAGGTGCCGCCCCGGCACTGGCAACCGAGGAAGAGGTCCGTGCGATCGAGGCTGACCTCGGGGCCTCTCCGTGGGCGGCTGCGGTGGATCTGGGCGTGCGCGAGCTGAAGCTCGGTCGCCCGATCCTGGACTAGCGCCTTCTAGTCGTCGTCGGTTGCGTCGGCCCCATCATGGAGCCAGTAACCGACCATGCGCAGGCGGTGGCGTTCGACGCCTCGCTCCCGACGCAACACCTTCGTTGCGGCGCGCATCTCTGCTGATTCGGCACCACCCCAGGCGTAGACGTTGCCGTCAGGGAAGGTGAGGTCGCGGAGGGCGTCGGAAAGCAGATGCGTGGTTCCCGCGTGAGCGGAACCGCGATGGAGCCAATGCACGTGGATGTCCGCGCGCTCAGGCAGGGGAAGGCGATCCCCGTCGTCACCGATCTCGATGAATGCGTGGGCCGGGGTTCCCTCCGGGAGGTTTTCCAGGATGACGCTGATCGCCGGCAGCGCGGTCTCGTCTCCTGCCAAGAGAACCCAGTCAGTGTCCGCTGGCGGCTCGTAGGCAGTCCGAGGTCCCCACATCGCGGCCTTGTCGCCGGGCTTGGCGTTCATGGCCCACTCGGCCGCCGTGCCTGGTGCAGGGGCGTGATTGTCGCCAGCACCATGGAGGACGTACAGCATGTCGATTTCGGCCTGCTCTGGGCGCCACGCACGGACCGTGTAATAAGCGCCGACCGGCTGGGTTTCCTCCGTGAAGGACCCGAAGTCTTCCCTGCGGAAGGAGCTGTCGACGCTGAGTTCCGACTTTCCATGCGGCGGATTCATCACATAGATGAACTGGTCCAGGCCGCCCGGCTCGAAGTGTGCCAAGTCGCCACCGCCGAAAGTGATTTGCCGGAAAGTGGGGGAGACCTGCTCAGTACGCACGACAGAGGTGACGTAGGTCTTGATCTCATTGACCTGCTGAGTCTGACGCTCAGGAGTGGTCAGCGTGGAGATGCCCAGCAATGAGCGAGCCTCGGCGATGACCTTGAGGGTGAGTTCCTCCAGGTTCATCAGGGATGTCACCTGGCTGGGGAACTCCACGCGGACTTCTTCGTCAGTCCCGGCAGCGTCGGTGACCTGAGCGGTCAGCCCGTTTACGTCAAAAGCGATGAAACGGGCGCTGCGGACCTCGTCACGCTTCAGGTGCGCACGGCAGACGATGTCGACGGCGTCCGCGTAGGTGTCGTTGTAGTGCTTAATCAACCGCGGGTTGACCTCGTCGAGCTCCGCGATCACTGCATCGTTAGCCATGTAAGCCAAACCTAATGCAATGAGGTCGATCGGCAAAGCCCGACGGGGCGGAGATCAGTGTTTGATCGTAGTCGCCTCGTCATCACGAGACAGCGCTTCGCGGTCGATGAGACCTTCGCGCTTCGCGACGTGGGAGATACGGTTACCGATCACCGGCGCCGTCATCAGCGCGAACAGCATGATCAGAACCAGCATGCCTAGGTCACCACGGACCTGGATACTGAGGTCACCGTGCACGATGATGTGGAGAATCACACCGATCAGAGTCAGTGCCAGACCCATCGTCTGGGGCTTCGACGACGCGTGCATCCGGCTGACGGTGTCACGGAAACGGGCCACGCCCAAGGCGGTGGATACCGCCAGTAGTGCGCCCAGCAGGATGAAGGTCAGGGACAGGATGTCGAGAAACAGATCCATCAGTTCTCCTCCTTTGCTTCCTTGGCCTCGGCCTTGGCGGATTCAGCCTTCTTCGGAATCGACTCAGAGCCGCGAGGGGCACCGGCACGATCCGTCTTCCGGACGTCGGGAACACGGTATCGAGCAACAGCCAGCGACGAGATGAATCCGAGGAGTGCCGTGACGAGCATCGCGTACACCCAAGAGGTTTCCATCGTCCACACGATGTACATGGCGATCAGTCCCTGCATGAGGGCAACCATGGACTCGAGGCTGAGCAGACGGTCCAGCGAGTTGGGACCGGCGAGCATGCGGCCCAGGACCAGCATCACCGCAACGAAGTAGATGAACGCGGCTATGCCCAGTCCGGTCTGGTAGATATCGGGATTCATCGCTTCTCCTCCTTGGTAGCCGAATCAGCGGCCGAACCGGTGTCCGGCCGAGGTGTATCGACGTGGCCGGCGATGGTGGATGAGGCGTCGGGAAGCTCGATCTCTCTGCTCTCGAACGCCCTGACGACCCGTGCATGCAGGTGGTTGATCTGGTCGATGGTGTGATCGAGCCGCCCGGTAGAGGACGCGTCGAGGATATGCATCGTGTATTCCTGGTTGGACGTGTCGATGTCAGTGACCAGACCGCCAGGCTGGAGATTGATCAGCGCGACGTTCGCCGCGATGGTCAGCTCCTCGTGCGTGTACAGCCGGAACTTCACAATTGCGGACATCGGCGGATCAGCGCGGCGTACCGCGAGCCATGCCACCGACACCGAGGCCATTGAGAATTCCCATGCCCATACGAAGAACATCGAGATCATCGCGACCCAGTTGATTCGGATGCGACGAACTGGGATGCGCGGCATCGGGAATAGCAGCGTGACGATGAGTGCTACGACAACACCGGCCACGATGTTGCCGAGGGTCAATTCGCCCCACAGCAGGAGCCAGACCACGACGATCCAGAGGAACATCAAGGCTGAGGGCCGTGCGTTGCGCGCCTTCTCCCGAGCCTCAGAGGCCCGCTCGCGGACGCCGTTTCCATTGCCGTTTCCGTTCTTGGACGGCTGATCGGGGGTGGTGGCCATTACTGCCCGCCTCCTTCAGCGTTCGCGTCGGTGGAGACACCCGGCATCTCCGGGTCATCGGAGTCGTCCGATTCTCCGTACGGATCGTGGACCGTGTCGTCCAGGGTACGGCCCGGATCGTAGATGCCCATTTGCTCTTCCACATTGTCGGTGCCCAGGACTGCAGCCCGATAAGCATCAACGTCAGAGACGCTCTCCGCGGCGCTTGTCGTCGCATCCGACAGGGGACCGGCGAAGACGGTGACCGCCAGCGAACCGGCGATGAGAAGAGCCGTGGGTGCGAGCATGCCGACCGGCATGCGGCCGACGTCCTCGCGCTCCTCGACCTTGGTGAACTCCGGGTTCTCCTGCAGGGTCATCGGACGAGCCAGGACAGTGTCGCCGTCCGGGGCATCCGAGCGGTCCCGCCAGAAGGCCTTCGACCAGACGATGACCATGGTGTACAGCGTCAGCAAGGACGTAATGATGGCACCGGCGATAAGGATCCAGGCAAGGGAGGAGCCGTTCTCTGCGCCGGCCTCGACGAGCATGACCTTGCCGAGGAAGCCAGAGAACGGTGGGATACCACCCAGGTTGAGTGCCGGGACCAGGTAGAGGATCGCCAACAGTGGCGATACCTTTGCCAAACTGCCGAGCCTGCGCAGTGAGGATGAACCTGCTTGGCGTTCGATGAGCCCGACAACCAGGAACAGCGCTGTCTGCACGAGGATGTGGTGCACGGCGTAGAAGATTGCGCCGGACATACCCAGTTCGTTGCCCAAGGCAATACCGAAAATCATGTAACCGATGTGGCTGACCAGTGTGAACGACAGCAGGCGTTTGATTTCCGTCTGGGCCATCGCGCCGAGGATGCCCATGATCATCGTGGCCAAACCTGCCCACATCAGCACCGTGTCCAAGCCCGCCCCTTCGGGGAAGAGGACCGTTCGGGCACGGATGATGGCGTAGACACCGACCTTTGTCAGCAGGCCGGCGAACACCGCCGTGACCATCGATGGGGCCGAAGGATAGGAATCCGGGAGCCAGGAGGCCATCGGGAACACTGCTGCCTTCACTGAGAAGGCCACCAGCAAGACTGCGAAGATTGCTGTCCTGGTGCCGTCGGGCACATCCTCCATACGGATGGAGATGTGCGCGAAGTTCACGGTGCCGACCGCGGCGTAGACCAGCGCGATAGCGGCCAGGAACACCAGCGACGACAGCATGTTGACCATGACGTATGAGACGCCGGCACGGATTCGCTGTGCGGAAGCACCTAGGGTCAGCAGCACGTAGGAAGCAACGAGGAGAACCTCGAAGCCGACGTACATGTTGAAGAGGTCACCGGCGAGGAACGCCATGGAGACACCCATGTTGAGCAGCATGTACGAGGGGATGAACACCGCGATCGGGTCATCGTCCGAGCCATCCCGAATACCCTGTCCGATGCCGAACCAGAGGACTGCGAACAGGACGAGCTGAGAAACAGCGATCATCACGGTGGACAGACCATCGGCGACGAGCGTGATGCCCACCGGAGCATTCCAACCACCGAGCTGGACGGTGTAGATCCCGTGGACCTGCACTAGATAGACCAGCGCAAACGAGAGGAACAGCAGCATCAGCAGCGATGCGAGGCTCAGAGCCTGCTGCAGGCGGGGACGCCTAGCGAACAGAAGGGCCAGGCCTGCCGTCGCGGCCGGGATGATGACCGGCATCGGAATCAGGATGAGCATGAGCTGATCAATTGTCATTCTTCTCCTCCTTCTCCGTCTGGTCGGCCGTCTCCGGCGCGGTTTCGACTGGCTTCTCGAAGCTCTCGGGGCCGAACTGGTCGCCGGCTTCCGTAGGCCTACCGGTGGTGGGGTCGTCTGAACGGTCCCGGTCCGGGGCCTGCGCCGGGTCTCGCAGCTGCCTGCGCAGGATTGCGAGATCTTCCGGATCGTCCTGGACCTGGTCGCCGCCGGCACGGTAACGGTGCTGGCGATAGGCCAAGGCCAGGATGAATGCGGTCAAGCCGAGCATGATCACGATGGCGGTGAGGATCAGCGCCTGCGGAAGCGGGTCCGCAGTGTTCTCGAATAGTTCGGTTTCGCGACCCCAAATCGGCGGATTGCCCGGAGGGCCACCGGCCAGCAGGAGCAGCAGGTTAAGTCCGTTACCCATCAGCAGCAGTCCGAGGAGCATGCGGGTGATGGCACGGTCGAGGAACAAGTACACGCCTGCGGCCATGAGAATGCCGACTGTGGCGAGCAGGATGAAGTTGATACTCACTGGTGATCACCATCGCTTTCGGTCGTCGGCCCGGATTCGGTCGGAGGTTCAGTACCCGCGGACTTCATGGCCTTACGGCCGATCGGTGGCGAAAGCTTGTCTTCCGGCAGCTTGTGTCGGGCCGCGCGCTCGGCACCCTTGCGGTACTGACGGGTGCGTCCCAGCATCGTGAGGTTCACGCGGCGGGAACGAGCACGTTCGGCGCGACGGTCCGCCTCGATGTCGATACGCGCTCCGAGGGATCGGAGCATGTAGGTGACGGTGCCGATGACGATCAGGTAGACGCTGAGGTCGAACAGCAGCGGGGACACCAGGTTGAGGTTCTCGATGCCCGGCAGGTTGACCGTGGTATACCAGGAGGTCAGCGGCGGCCACAGCAGAACCAACGGCCACAATGCCGAGGCGACACCAGCGATCAGACCGATGCCCAGCAGGCGGTCGGTGAGGATCGGGACCGACTCGTTGAGTTCCCAACGGCCACCGGCGAGGTACCGGATGGTGATGGCCAGGCCGGCGACCAGGCCACCGGCGAATCCGCCGCCCGGTGCGTTGTGACCGGAGAAGAAGAAGTAGATCGACAGGGCCATCATGGTGGGGAACAGGAACCTGGTCACCACCACGACCATCAGCGGACGCTTGCCCTTGTCCACCTTGGTTCCGGAAGTCGACAGCCAGCGCTGCGAACGGCGCTGGGAACGACGTGTTCCCACATCCGGAGTACGCGAGATCGCATACGTGCGGTGGGTACGGAAGACCAGGGATGCAACACCGAGGGCAGCGACGACCAGCACGGAGACCTCACCGAAGGTATCCCACGCACGGATGTCGACAAGAAGGACGTTGACGGCGTTGGCGCCGTGTCCGATCTCGTAGGCCAGCTCTGGGATGACGGTCGAGACTGCCTCCGTGTTGCGGGCAGCCATGGCAAACGCACCAAGCGTTGCGACGGATACACCCACACCAATCGCCAACCATGCCCGGGCACGGCCGAGCATCGGCTGAGAGCGGGTGGTGGACGCCGGCAGTGTGCGCAGCACCAGGACGAAGACGACCATGACGATGGTCTCGACGAGGATCTGGGTCAGCGCCAGGTCTGGCGCGCCCTGGAAGACGAACAGGAATGCCAGGCCATAACCGGTGACACCCACGAGGATGACTCCGGTGAGTCGGTTGCGGGCCTGCGTCGCGGCAACCGCAGCGATCACGATGATCAGTGCAGCAGCGCCCTGGGCCGGGGTGTCCCAGAGGTACATCACCAGGTCGTCGCGCTGGCCGAGAACCAACGAGGAGATCGGCAGCACGATAAGCACACCGAGGATGATTGCCTCGGTCAGCGGCAGCGAACCCTTCTGGGTGGCGGCGGTGACGCGGAGTGAGAGCTTGCGGGCGCCGTCGAGCACCTTGTCGTACATAACGTTCGCGTCGCCGAGGGCCGGCGGGTTGAAGTATGCGCGGGCCAGGAGCTTCCGGAAGCGGAAAAGGATGTAACCGGACACCAGGATCACGCCGGTCAGTGCAAGGGCGGTGTTAAAGCCGTGCCACAACGCGAGGTAGGTGGAGTGGTCTGAATCCGGGAACCGCTCGTAGAGGTACGGATCGAAGATTGCCTGAGCGACGCTCGGGATGAATCCGAGCACCAGGCTGAGGATCGCGAGCAACCAGGCCGGGCCCAGCATCCACTGGGAAGGCTTGGACATATTCGCCACTGCCGGAGAGGTGCCACCGCCAGAGGGATGGGAGTCCGGCTTGGTGACGAAGGCCTCCCACAGCAGACGCAGCGTGTACGTCACCGTGAGAATCGAGCCGATGACGATGCCGAAGGTCACGAAGACAGCAGGCATGCCGTTAAGCGACTCTGCTTCCATCGTCGAGGCGAGTGCTGCCTCCTTCGCAACGAATCCGAACATCGGCGGAATGCCTGCCATGGACGCACCGGCGAGGATGGCGATGATCGCCATCTGCGGAGACTTGCGGCCCAGGCCAGAGAGCTTCCGAATGTCACGGGTGCCGGTGGTGTGGTCGATCGCACCGGCGGTCATGAACAAGGCAGCCTTGAACATTGCGTGACCCAGAGTCAGAGCCAGACCAGCCAGTAGCGCATCGCGGGTGCCGACGGCAGTCACCGTGATGATGAAGCCGAGCTGGGAGACAGTGCCGTAGGCCAGGATCAGCTTCAGATCGGTCTGTCGCAGGGCGACCCAACCGGCCATGATCATCGTCAAGATGCCCAGAGGCAAGATTACTAAGTGCCAGTATGTCGTTCCACCGAAGGTCGGGGAGAGCACTGCCACCAGGAAGACGCCGGCCTTCACCATGGCTGCCGAGTGCAGGTATGCGGAGACAGGCGTCGGTGCGGCCATGGCGCCTGGGAGCCAGAAGTGGGCCGGGGCGATGGCGGACTTCGACAGTGCGCCGATCACCATGAGGATTACTGCGACTGCGACTGCAGTGGAATTTAGCTGCGTATCAGTGAGCTGGGTGAGTCCGGAGAAGGTCCATTCGCCGGTGGTCTGTCCCATCAAGATGATGCCGACCAGCATGACGAGGCCACCGAGTGTGGTGACCATAAGTGCCTGCGTCGCGGCCCGTCGTGAGGACGCACGTTCCGCGTAGTAACCCACCAGGAGGAACGACAATACTGACGTAATTTCCCAGAAGATGTACATCAGGAGCATGTTGTCGGCGACAACAAGTCCGTACATCGCGGCAGCAAATCCGACGAGTTGACCTGCGAAGAAGGCTAATCGGCGGCGCTTGCCAGGTGGTGGATTGTGGAAGTATCCGGCGCAGTAGATAAGCACCAAGACGCCGACCGCGAGAACCAGCGTTCCGAAGAACGCGGCAATCGGGCCGAGCCGCATTGTGATGTCCAGATGGACCAGCGGCATCCATTCGAAGTGTTCAACTCGCGGTTCGTCGCCGGAGATCAATCCGACCAGTTGCATCCCCATCCAGACCGCACCGGCGGCCAGGGGAAGTGCGAGAAGAGGGAACGCACGCGTCCCCAGTCGGCGGATCGTCCACGGCGCCGCTACCGCCGTCACGGTGAGCAGGCAGAGGAGGACGGTCATGCCCTCTATATTGCGGAATCAGTCAGTGATACTGCAACAACAGTTCATGATGATTAACCCTGGGGTGCGTTCAGGATTGACCTATCTGCAGTGCGGAACACTGATAAGGAACTGCTCAGGAACACTCCGCCTATTTAGAGGCCTGACCAAACACTCAGGATTTTCTCAGCCGTGAAGGCGGTTCGCGGCGCCGGTCATCGCGGAGATGATGGACTTTTCCGGCGTCTGTCCGAAGCCCATCGTCCATACCCGAGTGGTGTTGTGTGCGGCGTAGATGAAGGTGACCGTCGCCTCGAAGATCTCCAGCTGGTGGAATTCGACGATCTCGACGCGGTAGCCGGAGTCAGCCAGCAGGTTGGTTGCGGCGGACACCGGGCCCATTGCACTGACCTCACGGACTCGGGTGGTGGCGGAGCCGGTGCCACGGGCGGTGGTGATCTCTGCGGTGAAGTCGGAGCGTCCGGCGCGACCACGGGTCGAGGCGAAGTTTCGGATCTCCAAGGGGCCGCCGGTGGGGGCGTACGTCGCGGTGAACGTCTTCCAGTCCATGCCTCGTGCTTCTTGGCGCAGTCCGCGCGGCAGGCGGTGGCTGAAGCGGGCACGGAAGGGATCTTCCGCGAACGTGCGGGTAAAGGAAGATTCGTCCTGCGTCCCGGTTTCAGCTGAATCAGCCTGGAAAGTCATGGACGTGGACGTGTTCTTGCGGGTGCTGGTGAACATTGTGCTGCGTTCCTCACATGTCGAGAGATGTCTGGGATGTCCCGACTGACTCTTGGTGCGCGTGTTGGTAGCGGCCAGAGACCCCGAGCAGAGGGGTCAGTCCTTGCCTCCGCCGGGGTTCGTAGCCTTCGCTACTCGAAGTCGAATGTTCAGCATGGAGGAAACGCTAGACCCACTGTGGCGTACATCGCAACCCCCTGACCCTGGAATTGTTGCGTCTAGGTGAACGGGGACAACCCGAGTGGGGGTGATCTGACGCACACTCTCGGATATTGAGTGTTCGCACTGCAATCAGGACCCCGGCGGGAAAGCCCCGACCGGGGTTATCGACGGGCTGACCCGGACAGTTCGGAAAGAGTGATCGGTGTTAGCGGAGGTTGGGGCGATTTTTGCCCCTGAACCGCCGCATGCACAGCCGCTATCGGTCAGATCGTGGCCAGGAACGCGGCTTCGGCCACTGCAATGTCGCGGATTTCGTTCGGGTCTACCGACTCATCTGCGGAGTGAATTCGGCACTGTGGCTCCTCCACTCCGAACAGAATGATGTCCGCATCCGGCACCGCCTCAGTTAGCCCGGCGCACAGGGGAATCGACGCACCTTCGCCGGTGTGGACCGTCTCCTCGCGGTAACTCGCGGTTAGTGCATCTTGCAGGTGCTGCACCGCGGCGCCGTCGACGTTTGCAGAAAACGGCTTCGCCACGATGTCCCGAGTCACCGTTACCTTCGCGCTGGCCGGGGAGTGCGCCTTCAGGTGGGCCACGAGCGCGTCCTGAGCCGCCTGCGGGTCCATTCCCGGGGGCACGCGCAGGTTCAAGTGCGCCGTCGCCGTGGATGGGATCGCATTGACCGGGTTCGTCGCCGGCGGGCAGTCAATGCCAGTGACGATCAACGCCGGGCGCGCCCACGTCAGGTCCGCGACGGAGGCGTCGGAGACTTCTGACATCAGCGCAACGTCGTCAAGCACTCCCGCATCCGAGCGGAAGGTCTCCGCGTCATAGGGATTGCCTTCCCACCGGGCAGTGCAGTCGAGACCGTCGATGGAGGTGTTGCCGTCGCCATCGCGCAGCGAATCAAGCAGACGAATCAGCGTGGCAAGCGCATCCGGCGCCGCACCGCCGAACATTCCCGAGTGCACCGGCCCTGCCAGCGTGTCTACGCGAACATCCACGTCAGCGGTCCCACGCAAGGTGGTAACAAGCGTCGGCTTCCCGACGGCCACGTTCCCCACGTCCGCAATCAGAATCACGTCCGAGGCGAACAGCTCCGGCTCCGTACGCAGTAGGTGGTCCAGGTCAGCGCCTCCGCGCTCCTCTGATCCCTCGACGACAATCCGCAGTCCCGGCAGGTCAACTCCCATCGTGGCCAGCGCGCGCAGCGCTGCAAGATGCATTACGACGTTTCCCTTGCAATCAGCCGTGCCTCGTCCGTACCACCGGCCGTCGCGCTCATCGAGCGTCCACGGATCCGCAGTCCACTCGGAGACGTCACCGGCCGGCTGGACATCATGGTGGGAGTAGAGCAGCACCGTCGGGCGGCCTTCCGGTGCCGGGCGATGGCCCAGCAGGGTGATCGACCCATCCACGGTCTGGCGTGCGGTGAGATCGAAGCCCGCCTCAGCAAAGAATTCTCGCGCAGCCTCTGCGGCTCCTGCGCAATCATCGACGGTGGAGGGTTCATCATGCACGGATGCGAAGGAGATTAGGTGTGCCAGTTGGGCCTTCACCGTCTCCATGTCGTTGGTGATTAACTCGCGGGCGCGATCGGCGGCCGCGGTCAGTGTGTTGCCGGAGGAATCCCGGCCAGAAGTGGTGGTGTTCATGGGGTCGAGTGTAGGAGTCGTGGACTGGGGCGTCGGGAAGCAAGGCTTTTGTCTCTTCCCCGAATCTTGCACTCGGTGGGCGCGAGTGCTAAAAACGGGATTTAGCACTCTCAGTTGGTAAGTGCCAGGCCCCGGACCGATGGGGCGTGGCGATCTCCGGTTGGGGCGCAGACAAAACGAACAAGAACTTGCCGGTCAGGTGAGGTTCCGGGTGACACTTTCCGGTTCCGTGCCGTCGCGGGCGCCAGGCCGGCCCCATCGAAGTGTCGTTTCATCTACGGAGGATCGTTAGCCTCATGGCCAAGATCATTGCTTTCGACGAGGAGGCCCGCCGCGGCCTCGAGAACGGCCTGAACACACTGGCCGACGCTGTCAAAGTCACCCTCGGACCCAAGGGTCGCAACGTCGTTCTGGAGCGTAAGTGGGGAGCCCCGCTGATCACCAACGACGGTGTGTCCATCGCTCGTGAGATTGACCTGGAAGACCCCTACGAGAAGATCGGCGCGGAGTTGGTGAAGGAGGTCGCTAAGAAGACCGACGACGTCGCTGGCGACGGAACCACCACCGCTACCGTGCTGGCACAGTCCCTCGTCTCTGAGGGCCTGCGCAACCTGGCTGCTGGCTCGAACCCGATGGGTATCAAGCGCGGCATCGAGAAGGCTGTCGCCGCTGTGACCGCCGAGCTGCTTGAGACCGCCAAGGAAATCGAGACCAAGGACCAGATCGCTGCTACCGCAGGCATTTCCGCTGCGGACCCGGCCATCGGTGAGCTCATTGCAACCGCAATGGACACCGTCGGCAAGGAAGGCGTTATCACCGTCGAGGAGGCCAACACCTTCGGCCTGGATCTCGAGCTGACCGAGGGTATGCGCTTCGACAAGGGCTACATCTCCGGTTATTTCGCCACCGACGTTGAGCGTGGCGAGGCAGTCCTGGAAGACCCGTACGTGCTGCTAGTCTCCTCCAAGATCTCCAACATCAAGGATCTCCTGCCGCTGCTGGAGAAGGTCATGCAGTCCGGCAAGCCGCTGCTGATCATCGCCGAGGATGTTGAGGGTGAGGCTCTGTCCACCCTGGTCGTCAACAAGATCCGTGGCACCTTCAAGTCCGTCGCCGTGAAGGCACCGGGCTTCGGTGACCGTCGCAAGGCCATGCTGCAGGACATCGCGATCCTGACTGATGGCCAGGTCATCGCAGAAGAGGTCGGACTCTCCCTGGAGACCGCTGACCTGCCGCTGCTGGGCCGCGCTCGCAAGGTTGTCATCACCAAGGATGACACCACCATCGTCGAGGGCGCTGGCGACCAGGCCGCCATCGAAGGCCGTGTCAACCAGATTCGCGCCGAGATTGAGAACTCTGACTCGGACTACGACCGCGAGAAGCTCCAGGAGCGCCTGGCCAAGCTTTCCGGTGGCGTCGCTGTCATCAAGGCAGGTGCTGCTACCGAGGTCGAGCTCAAGGAGCGCAAGCACCGCATTGAGGACGCCGTCCGTAACGCGAAGGCTGCCGTTGAAGAGGGCATCGTCGCAGGTGGCGGTTCCGCACTGCTGCAGACCGCTCACGTGCTTGATGACGAGCTGGGCCTGGACGGCGACGAAGCCACCGGTGTCCGCATCGTTCGCGCCGCACTGGCTGCACCGCTGCGTCAGATCGCTCTGAACGCAGGCCTGGAAGCCGGCGTTGTCGCAGAGCGCGTTGCAGGCCTCGAGGTCGGCCACGGCCTGAACGCCGCTACCGGCGAGTACGTGGACCTCATGGCTGCTGGCATCAACGACCCGGTGAAGGTCACCCGCTCGGCACTGCAGAACGCAGCGTCCATCGCGGCTCTGTTCCTCACCACCGAGGCTGTTGTTGCTGACAAGCCGGAGCCGGCCGCTCCCGCAATGCCGGGTGGCGACGAGATGGGTGGCATGGGCGGCTTCTAAGCCTCCTGCGCCTGCTCTTCCGCGCTTTCTCGAATACCCCGCTTCCCAACGTATTTCACGGAGGGAAACGGGGTTTTCCCGTGCGTCTGCCAGATGTTCATCGGGCGATTCCCTTTCGGGGGTGGCGGTGGTGAACACCCATCGCTTCGCCTGTCTGCCCAGGGGGTTCGGGGGTATTCTGCATCTATGGCGGAAAAGAATGAAGAGGGCTTCCACGTCGTTGATCTGGCGGCCACCGAGGGTTACATCGTCGATGATTCCGACGAAGATGACCCGGTACTGGTCACCCCGGATGGGCACCGGATCGACACCTGGCGGGACCAGTACCCCTACGACTCACGCGTAACCCGCGATGAGTACGAGGAAACCAAGCGCAAGCTACAGATCGAACTGATCAAGTGGCAAAACTGGACCAAGGACACCGGCCAGAAGCACATCATCCTTTTTGAAGGCCGTGACGCCGCCGGCAAGGGTGGCACCATCAAGCGCTTCAACGAGCACCTCAACCCCCGTGGTGCCCGCACTGTTGCCCTGGAAAAGCCCTCTCCCCGCGAGTCCACCTCGTGGTACTTCCAGCGCTACATCGAGCACTTCCCCTGCGGCGGAGAGATCGTCTTCTTCGACCGCTCTTGGTACAACCGCTCCGGCGTCGAGCGCGTCATGGGCTTCTGCACCGAATCCCAGCACACGGAATTTCTCCGCGAGGTCCCGATGCTGGAGAACATGATCCTCGGTTCCGGTATCTCCCTCACCAAGTTCTGGTTCTCAGTGACTCAGAAGGAGCAGCGCACCCGCTTCGCCATCCGTCAGGTCGATCCGGTGCGCCAGTGGAAGCTCTCGCCGATGGACATCGCATCTCTTGATCGCTGGGACGATTACACCCGCGCGAAGGAAGAGCAGTTCCGGTACACCGACACCGATGAGTCACCGTGGATCACCATCAAGTCGAATGACAAGAAGCGCGCCCGCATCAATGCGATGCGCTACATCCTGTCCAAGTTCGAATACACCGGTAAGGACCACGAACTAGTCGGCGATCCTGATCCGCAGATCGTCAAGCGCGGTCGCGATCAGATTGGTGACTGATCCTTAGGGAAGCTCAGGGTTCCTGACAGTTATCTCCTCGACTGACTCCCCACTCGCCGATTCGAGAGTCGGTGAGTGGGGAGTTCGGCGTTTTTCACCATGGTGTCCTAAACGAGTAATAGTTCAGTGCGGCTCGATCGTCCTTAATTGGATAACTAGACCCCGAAAGCTGGGCGCTGACTTTCTTGTGAGAGTAAAATATGGCCTAGCTTCAGCCAATTACTCTCGAATTGAGAGTCATCGGTAAAATCAATATAAAACCGAGATGTAAGGTACGAGGGAGTTTTGGGTTCCTGTGCCCCTCGGACGACAGGAATTATCTTGGTTGATGCAGTATTTCTGAATAGTTCAGGGGTCATGAGCATTCGCTCGTAAGCGGCACCGCCTTGATTTTCTTCGCTCTTATCGTTGTACTTTTCCGTGCAGATCGCCAGGATTCTATCCGAGTTCTTTATTCCTGAGTTCATGAAATGGTGAAGATCGCTGCCCAGATTTGTATCCCACTGGTCAAACAGTACCCAAATGCCGATCGAGTTGAGCTTTTGCGCCAGTTTGGCGACCCACTCCTTATGTTCCTCGGAATCGTGGGAGTAGGAGATGAAAACTCGGGGAATATGTTCCTTGGGCTCTTTGAGGAGTGATTCGATAGAGGTGGCTTTCTCAGGTTCGAATATTACGGAAATTGATCGACCATTCTCGGAGATCTCTTGCCTTACGGTTTTTGGCTTAGTTTTATGCAAAATGCCTGAGGTGATACTTGGTATCTTCTCTTGCATGACATTTTTGAGGTTCCTGACGGCTTCCGTATCTCTCCCGTTTACCTTTATTGAGGTGTTAATGGATGATGTTGGGGCGTGTTGGTAGCATATGAAATTAACTGAGCTTATTTTGGATTCTTGAGCTACTTCACTAGGCTCGATATGTGCTATTGTGTGCCGTGTGTGACCATTAAACTGGCTCTTCACGATTTAGAGTGCGTTGATCCGGTTGTGTATCTGGCCGGAGTGGATCAGTGACCGCAAGATGTAGTGGTTGAGATTCCTGAACCCCAGAGCAATCCCGCGTAGATGCTCGAGCCGTCCGTTGATGGCTTCGACCGGACCGTTGGACGCCCCGATATCGAAGTACGCCAGGACATCCTCACGCCGACGCCACAATGTCCGACCCAGTTGCGCGAGCTCTTCCAGCCCCTTCGGTAGGCCCTTACGAATGCTGTTGATCACCCTGCTCATGAGCT
>NZ_ATYV01000018.1 GCF_000427865.1 Corynebacterium sputi DSM 45148
CATAGGTGCGCCTGGTCGATGGTGCTGCGGTTGATTGATAGGGAGATGGCAGAGAGGGCGTCGTCGGGGTTTTCGTGGGTGAACCGTGGTGCGTCAGTGGAGAGTGCTGCGGTGAAGGGGCAGTTGGTGTCGGTGGTGTCGAATGGTGCTCGCATGACAAATCAGCCCCCTTTGGTGGCGCTGTGAAGCATGAGTGAACATGGCGTGGTGTTGGTGGGATGCGGTTGGTCTCCCCTGATGATCAACTCGCTAACATGTTCGACCATAATGCATCATTGCAGGTCAAACAAGGGTCAATCTACGAAAAACCGAAAAACTGTGCGGGAACCCGATCTTCATCAATCAGGCACTTATCCAAGCTCGGCGATTCCCGTCGCTTCGACTAACGCAGGCCCAGCCAGATTCGCTTCGAGTGCATCAGCAATCAGGTCGAGTTGCCGGAGGCGTTCCGCACGGAATGAGGTGTCAGGTGAGGTGATGAAGGAGGAGGAGAGGTGGCTGGAGACGTCGTTAAGCAGATCTTTTCGAATGCCATCCACCTCCAGCAGGCCATGCAGATGAGTACCGAACTGCATGCCTTTTCGGGCCCCGTCGAACCAAGGCTCCTCACTATTGCGGGAAATCTGGCCGTTGTGGACCTCGTAGGAGCCGTCCGGATGAGCCTTAACGGTCTTCGGCTCCTCAAAAGCGATATCCGTGTCGAAGATCCGCAGTCCGTGCGTCGAGGAATGGCTCTCAACAGGGTCATCAATAGCCGAGCACATCATCTGGAATCCACCACAAATGCCAAGGGTCGGACGGTTTCGCTCAGCGCGGGCCCTCAGAGCATCGGCGAGGCCGCGCTCCCGGAGCCATGCCAGATCAGCGACAGTCGATTTGGATCCGGGAATCACGACGAGGTCAGCGGTCCGGACGCTCGCAGGGTCGTCGACCCAGTGCACGTTCACACCGGGCTCAACGGCAAGAGCCTCGACATCCGTCGCATTCGACACGCGAGGCAGTCGGATAGCGGCAACGGGCAAAACATCCTCACCAAGAGGAGCCGTTGCAGGCCCCACTCTCCCACCGGTGACAGTGCTGAGGGAGTCCTCGGCATCAACCCAGAGGCCGTCGAGATGCGGCACGACGCCAAGCACTGGCACGCCCGTATGTTCAGTGACGACATCGAGACCAGGAAGCAGCAGATCAACTGACCCGCGGAACTTGTTGACGATGAATCCAGAAAGCCGGGCGCGGTCCGCCTCCGCCATGATCGCGTGAGTGCCCACGAAGTGAGCGAGGACTCCCCCCCGATCGATATCCCCGACCACAAGAACGGGCAGATCTGCCATATCGGCGAGGCCCATGTTCGCAATGTCAGAGGTGCGGAGATTGACCTCGGCGGGGCTGCCGGCGCCTTCGCAGAGGACGACGTCGTAACGCGATCGAAGGTCAGCCAGCGTCTCTGCAACGACAGAACGCAATGCTTTACGACGGCTCCGATACGAGGACGCCGAAACCTTCCCATCGACCTTACCTCGGACGACGACCTGACTCGTATGGTCAGCCTCAGGCTTTAACAGCACCGGATTGAAATCGACGGAAGGCTCCAGCCCACACGCGAGGGCCTGAAGTGCCTGGGCGCGGCCGATCTCGCCACCATCAGCAGTGACGGCGCTGTTGTTGGACATGTTCTGCGCCTTGAACGGCGCGACGCTCACCCCACGCCGCGAAAGTAGTCGGCACAGGCCTGCCGTCAGAACCGACTTACCTGCATCAGAGGTACAGCCGGCAATAAGGACGGCGTCTCCCATGGTCAGCGCTCGGCAGGGTCGACTTCGCCGGTGGTCGGCTGAGTCAGGATCTCGTAGCCGGTGTCGGTGACGAGAATGGTGTGCTCGAACTGTGCAGTCCAGCGTCCATCCTTGTTCTGGACGGTCCAGTCGTTGTTCCAAATGGTGTAGTCGAGGGCACCGAGGTTGATCATCGGCTCGACGGTGAGGGTCATGCCTGGCTCGAGGACCGTGTTCTGGGAGGGCTCGTCGTAGTGCAGGACGATGAGACCATTGTGGAAGGTCGTGCCAACGCCGTGCCCAGTGAAATCACGGACGACGTTGTAGCCGAAACGCTTCGCATAGGACTCGATGACACGGCCGATGACGTTGATTTCACGACCCGGCTTGATGGCCTTAATGCCGCGCATCATTGCCGTGTACGTGCGCTCAACCAGAAGACGGTTCTCCTCAGAGACCTCACCGGCATAGAAGGTTGCGTTGGTGTCGCCGTGGACACCGTTCTTGTAGGCGGTGACGTCGACGTTGACGATGTCACCTTCCTCAATCACCTGGGTGTCCGGGATGCCGTGGCAGACGATCTCATTGAGGGACACGCAGCAGGACTTCGGGAAGCCGCGGTAGCCAAGGGTGGACGGATATGCGCCGTGAGCCACCAGGTAATCGTGGACCACCTTGTCCACATCATCAGTGGTGGCGCCAGGCACGCACGCCTCGCCAGCGGCCTGCAGTGCGTCCGCGGCGATACGTGACGCCTCGCGCATGGCATCGACGACGTCCGGGGTCTGGATGATCGGCTCACCCACGCCCTCCTGAACATCGTCCTTCCATGCATACTCCGGCCGCGGGATGTCCGCGGGAACGGTGCGGACTGCGGTCGGCTTCTGTTCAGTCAGGGGTGCACGCGTAGTCATGTCGGACATGCTACTCCGGGGGTTTCCGGGAAAATCAGTCACCGTCCACCTCGCTAAGGAAGCGGTCCGTCATGTTCACTGCATGCTCGGAGCCGCCGCCTTCGACGATCAACGTCGCGAATGCGATGTCGTCTCGATAACCGATGAACCACGAGTGGGAGCCTCCACCGGTCTCAGCTTCGCCGGTCTTGCCGTGGACTTCTCCCCTGCTATTCAAGACCCCGGCCGTTCCATTGGTGACGACTGCACGCATCATGTCGCGCAGGTAACCAAGGGTGGGCTCGGGGATCGGTTCAGCTGAACGGGAGGCGTAGGTGCCAGCCTGTGGGACCAACGTCGGCGTTGGGGTACTGCCGTTGGCGACTGTTGCTGCGACCAGTGCCATCCCGAACGGGCTCGCCAGGTCCATGCCCTGGCCGTAGCCCGCGTCGGTGCGCTCGGAGGAATCCTCATTGGCGTCGACGGATCCGGTCACCGTCAGAAGTCCTGAAATGTCGTAGTCAGTACCGATGCCAAAGCGGGCGGCCTCATCCTGAAGTTCACCAGGGTCAAGGTGATAGGAAATATCACCGAAGGTGGTATTGCAGGATCGGGCGAATGCGTCCCGGAGCGGTATGTCGCCGGCTCCGGAGCCGTTGTAGTTGGTGACCCTGCGGTCGCCAATTTCCATGGTGCCCGGGCACGGCACGATCGAGTCGGGGTTTAGTCCTTGTCGGTCTATTCCCGCTGCGGAGGTGACGACCTTGAAGGTTGACCCCGGCGGGAATTGACCTGACAATGCAAGGTCTCCTCGCCGGTCCGCCTCCGCTGTCTGTGCCACCGCAAGGATCTCGCCGGTGGAGGGGCGGATCGCGACGATCATTGCCTCCTCTTCAGGCCGCGTGTTCACGGCATTTTGGGCTGCCCGCTGAATCCGGGTATCGACGCTAGCTCGAATCGCAGGCTCAGTCTTCGGATCTTCCCGGTAGAGAGTCGAGACTGTCGCTCCGTCTGCGGTGACTGCGTTGACCTGCCAACCGTCGACGCCTCCCGACGCATCCCCGGTCACCTGCTCAATTCGACTCATCAGGTCTGGGGCCAAAGAAGGGTCCGTACGAACCATCGCAGCCTCATCATTGACCGACACTCCAGGGATGCTTCGGAGCTCATCGAGGATGACCGGCGGAGTGGACTGCTCGAGGACAATCACTGAGTAAGAGCCTGCCCCGCCGGAGGCTGCGTCGGCGGCGCGTTGGCCGTCGATACGCGGTTCTTCCTCCCCAGCAACTTCGCGGAAGCCGTCGTTGACAGCGTCTGCAACCTGCCGGACGGTGTGACTGACCGAGTCCACCGAGTCACGGTCCACGACAACGCGATAGACCTCCCCCGGCACCAACAGTGCTCCGCCATCAGAGCCAACAACTGACGTGCGCGATGAAGGAACCACGCTTACCGACGGAAACTGATTCGACCCCAGCTGTGGGTGCAACGCTGAAGGAGCCCACCGTACTTTCCACCCGCTGTCGAGTCGAAGCATCGTGACCTGAGTTTCGTAGGACCACTCCCGCTCACCTGGGAGGAACCAATCCATCTCGACGTCGATGCGACTGCGGTCTTCGCCTCCCCCATCGGAGCCAATGACCTGCGACTCCAAGCCGTTCGGATCGAGTCCCTCCAATGCGTCCTGCAGATCAGGTTCTGCCTTCGAGGGGTTGTCCGTGTACTCGGCGGCGGCCTCAGCGTCATTTTCAGCCAGTGCCCCGAGGAACTGCTCCAATACGTCCTGGCCTGCATCTCCACGCGGTGTACACGCGAAAAGCACACTCGCCGCTAACACTGAGGACAGCACCAGCGAGATGGTCCGCGGGCCACGCCGGCTCGATCGGATCCATCGGCGGAATGTGCCATCGCTTCCCGTAACGGTCATGTTTGGAGAATCTATCGCCGTGAGACGTAGACCACCGGCAGGCGCGCCGGACGCGGTGGCGGGCGGGCGTTACCTGAACAGAATGATCGGATTAACCACGTCGGCGACGATCAGAATTCCACCGAACAGCATCAGGGCTGCGGTAAATGCCAGCGAGACGGGCATCAGCTTGCGGTAGTCCGCAGGCCCGCCGGGCTGCTTACCGAACAGCTTCCGAATCGCGTCGCGAACCTTCTCGTAGAGCACCACTGCGATGTGTCCACCGTCCAGCGGGACCAGCGGGAGCAAGTTGAAGAACGCAAGGAAGAAGTTCAGGTTCGCCAGCAGCAGTACGAACGCCTGCCACATGTCGTTGTCAACGAATTCACCACCGACGCGGGTGGCACCGACGACACTCATCGGCGACTCCGGGTCACGATCTGCGCCGCCAATGGAGGCGACCACACCGGGAACCTTCTCCGGCACCGAAAGGAGTCCATGCCAGACGGCGTCAAACATCTGCCCGGTGAATACGAAGGCGGCCGGCACAGCAGTGACCGCGTTGTACTGAATGTTCTCCGCCGCTGGCTGCCCGACGCTCACGCCCACAGCTGTCACCGTTGTAGTCGTTCCATCTTCGGCCACTCGCTCAGCCTCTTCCGGAACAACAGTGACCTCTATGCGCTCGCCATCGCGCTCAATGGTGATGGGAAACCCTTCGGTGCCTGCGCCCTGGATCATCCCGGGCACACGGTTGTAATCGCCCACGGGCTGTCCATCGATCTCGAGGATGACATCGCCCTCTTGGATCCCAGCTTCAGCGGCGGGGCCTCCCCCAACACACTCTGCCGAGACGCACGAGGTCTGCAACACCTGCGGAGTCGGGTCCGGCTCATGGTTAAGGTCCGGCAGACCCCACGCCACCGCACTGATGTAAATGAGGAAGATGCCCATCAGGACGTTGACAATCACGCCACCGGAGAGCACCACGATGCGCTTCCACCATGTCTGGCGGTACATCGCGTAGGGCTCTTCTTCCGGAGTCACCTCATCAGCGGCAGCCATGCCAGCGATGTCGCAGAAGCCACCAAGTGGGACAGCCTTCAGCCCGTACTCGGTCTCATGGCCACCGCCACCGCTGTGCATCCTTTTCTTAGACCACACCGTTGGACCGAATCCCACGAAGAAGCGCCGGACCCGCATGCCGAACATGCGTGCCGCGGTCATGTGGCCCCACTCATGGACCGCGATGGTGATGGCGATGCCGAGTGCGAACAGAACTACCCCGAGGAAAAATGACACCGCACTAGTGTAGCGGTGTCATGCTGAAGGAAGAACCTCCCCACAGGTGGGGTAAAGTGCTCCCTTGAATACTCAAGAACTGCTGAGAGTGTGCCAAAATACCCATAACAGGTATGTGGCGAAGAGGAGGAATACCGTGGGACATGCTGAACCGAAAGAAGAGTATTACAACGGTGTGAGCACGCTTGACGTGCCGAACGCCGCGTGGGGCTGGAGCGGACAATCCAAGCGATCCATGCTGATCGCCGGTTGGGTCACCGTCGCATTCCTCATCGGCATGCTGTGGGGCAACCACGAAGGCAATGTCGAGAACATCTGGCTGATCGTTCTCGCCGCCATCATGGCCATCGGCCTCCTCGGCTACCAGTTCGCTCCGAAGGGCAAGCAGGTCACCACCGTGACCGCTCGCAACAAGCCGCTCGGCCACATCGAACCGCAGTGGTCCCGCGACCAGCTCGAGTTCACCGGCGCTTACGCCAAGCTTGATGACTCCGAGGCTCGCGCCTGGAACCGAATCATCGAAGAGTCCAAGTAGCCGCAGCACTTCAGCACTAAACCCGCCCCGGAAATATCCGGGGCGGGTTTTTCGTGTGGAGTTGAGGTCCGTGCGGTGGACGTCGGGAAGCGAGTCCTACTCTTCACCCTCAGCAGCAAGCTGACCGCAAGCGGCGGCGATCTCGTCGCCGCGGGTGTCACGAACGGTGCAAGGAACGCCCTGCGCCTGAACACGACGGACAAACTCGTCCTGACGCTCCTTGGGGGCCGCATCCCACTCCGAACCCGGAGTTGGGTTCAACGGGATGACATTGACATGCACGCGGGAACCAAGAGCCTTGTGGAGCTTCTTACCGAGCAAGTCGGCACGCCAGTCCTGATCGTTCTTGTCCCGAATAAGCGCGTACTCGATCGAGACGCGACGGCCGGACTTGTCAGCGTAGTAACGAGCCGCATCGAGAACCTCAGCAACGGACCAACGGTTGTTCACCGGCACGAGGGTGTCGCGGAGTTCATCATCCGGGGTGTGAAGGGACACCGCCAACGTCACGGACAGTTCCTCATCCGCAAGCTTGCGGATCGCAGGAGCCAGACCCACGGTGGAGACGACCACATTGCGCTGAGAGATACCGAAGCCGTTCGGCACCGGCTCGGTGATTCGACGCACCGCCGCAACGACGCGCTTGTAGTTAGCCAGCGGCTCGCCCATACCCATGAACACGATGTTCGACAGACGGCCGGGACCGCCTGGAAGGACACCATCGCGCATAGCCACAGCCGCGTCGCGGACCTGGTCAATGATCTCTGCAGTGCTCAAGTTGCGCTGCAGACCACCCTGACCAGTGGCACAGAAGGGGCAGGCCATACCGCAGCCGGCCTGTGAGGAGATACACAACGTCGCGCGATCTGAGTAGCGCATCAGGACCGACTCAATGAGAGTGCCGTCATTGGCCTTCCACAGCGTCTTGCGAGTGTCACCATTGTCGGTCATCACATTGCGAACCGAGCTGAGCAGCGGAGGGAACAATGCCTCCTGGACCTTCTCCCGGGCAGCAGCCGGCAGGTCCGTCATCGTCAGTGCGTCGGACTCGAGGCGTCCGTAGTAGTGCCGGGCGATCTGGTCAGCGCGAAACGCCGGAAGGCCCAGCTCCTTCACTGCGGCTTTACGGCCGTCAGAGTCGAGGTCCGCCAGGTGGGTGGCAGGCAGACCGCGTTTCGGGGCTTTGAAAACGAGGGGGAGGCTCTTAGTCATGATTGCCCCATCATCGCACAAATGGCCAGGTGACTCCTAAGACTGTGACGCAGGATTGATTTCTAATGTCTAATTGAGGCATGAGCACTCCGACGCCTCCGAACGATCCGCGTCTCGACGGTGACATCGTCGACGACTCCCTGACCGACCCCACTTCGCCCTCCAACGTGCCTGCCACGGTTCCGGAACCGGATGCGGCCGTCAGCTCGACGGAGAATGTCCCCGCTCCGAAAAGTGAGGCCGACCAAGAAAAGCTTCGCCGCCAGCTGAAGGCTCAGGACAAAAAGGTCAGCAGCTCCATCGCTACCGGCGCCTGGGCCGCGATCATCGTCGGTGCCATCGCCTTGATCGTGCTGCTGGTCTTCATCGTGCAGAACCAACAGCCCGTGCAGCTGGTCTTTTTCAATCTGTCCTGGGAGTTCCCCATTGGAGTCGGGATGCTTCTCGCCGCCATCCTCGGTGCATTGCTCATGGCCTGCATTGCACTGATCCGCATGTTCCAACTCCGATTCCAGGTCAGCCGTCAACGCCGCCTAGTGAAGAAGCAGGAGAAACTGCACAAGCACTAAGGACAGTCACACAACTACAAAGAACCCCGGCCAATTGGCCGGGGTTCTCTTCATGGTGTGCACTCAGACGAGCACGAGCAGCATCCAGGACACCGTCGCCGCCGGGAGCATCCCGTCGAGACGATCCATCAGTCCGCCGTGCGCCGGGATGAGGTTGGACATGTCCTTCACACCGAGGTCGCGCTTGAACTGACTCTCAATGAGATCACCAAGCGTCGCAGCGAGGACCATGCTGATACCGAAAGCGATACCGAACCACAGGGGGCGGTCGATGAGGAACAGCGCGGCACAGATACCGGCGGTGATGCCCAGGATCATCGAGCCGGCGAATCCCTCCCAGGACTTTTTCGGGCTAATCGCCGGAGCCATGGGATGGCGACCGAAGAACACTCCGGCGGCATATCCGCCGACGTCGCTGGCGACCACACACATCATGAACGAGATGATGTAGAGCCTCGGATCTACCCCGCTGTCGATCTCCAAGGTGGACAACATCGCACCAAACGACAATGTCGTGGGAATCCATGCTGCGATGAACACACCGACGGACGCATCGCGAAGCCAGTCGTTCGGACCAACGGCCGCTCCATTGTTGAACAACCGGGTAACGAGAACGGCGAAGACCGTAACGATAAGTCCGAGCACCAGCCCCAGAACTCCGAAAGCCCACGGCAACCAGATGATCAGCTGTCCACCGACCATCAACGGGATGGTGGGGACCAGCCAGTCCTTCTCCCTCAGTCGACGAGTAACTTCCCAGGTCGCCATCGCGGCAACGACGGCCAGCAATGGGTACCAAAGCCACGGCCCCATAAAGACCGCAAACAGAGCCAGCGCAGCCAGTGCGATACCGACAGTGATGGCGACCGGCACGTTCCGGCCCGCGGAGTTGCGAGGCTTCGGAATACGCGACTCCTCGCGAGGGCGCTCACTTTTCTGAGGTGACACGTCGGTTGGCCCTTTCGACTACTGGACTCGGGGTGACTTCGAAGGATTCACGAAATAGAACTCGGAGAGGTCAGGCGCAGCGCCTAAACCTCCATGAGCTCCTTTTCCTTGCGCTCGACAACTGCATCGATCTTCTCGACGTAGTTCTTGGTCACACCGTCCAGCTGCTTCTCGGCGTCCTTGACCTCGTCCTCGCCTGCGTCGCCATCCTTCTGGATTTTCTTCAGGCCGTCCATGCCCTTGCGGCGGAGGTTACGGATAGCGATCTTGCCGTCCTCGCCCTTGCTTTTGGCCAGCTTGACCATTTCCCGACGACGCTCTTCAGTCATCTGAGGGATCGTCACGCGCAGCACGTGGCCGTCATTGGTCGGGTTCACGCCCAGGTCCGAGTTGCGGATCGCGTTTTCGATGTCGTTCATTGAGCTCGCATCATGCGGCTTGATAAGCAGCATGCGCGGCTCCGGAACGGTGATGCTGGCCAGCTGAGTGACCGGAGTGGGGGCACCGTAGTAGTCGACGAGGACACCGCTGAACATTGCCGGGTTAGCCCGACCGGTACGGATGGTGGTCAGCTCCTCGCGGGTGTGCTCCACGGTGCTGTCCATCTTCTCTTCTACGTCAACAAGGATGTCGTCGATCATTGGCGCCTCTTTCGGGTCCGAAGTCCTGGTACGTCCGGCCTGTGAGGCCAGCGTGGGTGATCGGGCGGTACCTGGGATACCGCCACACGGAAGTAAAATCTACCAGCTCGCGCGATGGCTTTGTCGCTGACTCGACTCACCGCGCACCCCGGCCGGCAATCGGGGTGGAATTGTTCTCGGCTAGGCGGAGACGAGCGTTCCGATGCTCTCGCCGGCAACTGCACGGGCGATGTTTCCGTCGGTAAGCATGTTGAAGACGAGGATGGGCATCTCGTTGTCCATGCACAGGGAGAACGCGGTGGCATCGGCGACCTTCAGGCCCTTCTCGATGCACTCGCGGTGAGTGATCTCCGCGAACAGTTCAGCATCCGGGTTGGTGCGCGGATCTGCACTGTAGACCCCGTCCACGCCCTTAGCCATCAGCAGCACGTCGCACTCAATCTCCAGTGCACGCTGTGCGGCAGTGGTGTCGGTGGAGAAGTACGGCATACCCATGCCAGCACCGAAAATGACGACGCGGCCCTTCTCCAGATGACGCTCCGCACGCAGCGGCAGGTACGGCTCTGCGACCTGGGTCATCTGGATGGCAGTCTGTACGCGGGTGTCAATGCCCTGCTTCTCCAGGAAGTCCTGCAGAGCCAGGCAGTTCATTACGGTGCCGAGCATGCCCATGTAATCCGAGCGGGCGCGGTCCATGCCGCGCTGCTGCAGCTGTGCGCCTCGGAAGAAATTGCCTCCACCGATGACCACGGCGACCTCGGTACCGGAGCGGCTGATCTCCGCGATCTGACGGGCAACGTTCTCGACCACGTTCGGGTCGACGCCGACGGCTCCGCCGCCAAACATCTCGCCACCGAGTTTCAGCATGACTCGCTTGAATCCTGCACGCTCTGAACTGTCTACCGGGCTCACGGGGTTCTCCTTCTGACGACGGAAGCAAATGCTCTAATGATCTCGGCCCGCGTCCACCGGCTCCGGTTCGGACGTGGCGACGGGCCCCGGACAAACTTACCCGCACACGGTGGTCTTATGAACTCACATGACGAAACCGCGGCTCCCGTCTATGACGGGAACCGCGGTTCAGTGTGGATCGGTTGGGGAACTAGCCCTGGCCGACCTCGAAGCGTGCGAAGCTGGTCAGGGTGACGCCAGCGTCATCCATGACCTGCTTGACGGTCTTCTTGGAGTCGGAGACAGACGGCTGCTCGACGAGGACAACGTCCTTGTAGAAGCCACCGAGGCGACCTTCGACGATCTTCGGGAGTGCAGCCTCCGGCTTGCCCTCCTCGCGGGAGATCTTCTCGAAGACAGCGCGCTCAGCGTCGACACGCTCAGCCGGGACGTCTTCCTTGGTGAGGTACTGAGCCTTCAGCGCAGCGATCTGCATTGCAGCAGAGCGTGCGGCCTCAGCGGCGTCGTCGCCCTCACCGGAGTAAGCGACGAGCACGCCGACACCGGCGGGCAGGTCGGCTGCACGGCGGTGCAGGTAGACAGCGACGTTGTCGCCCTCGAGGGTGACAGCGCGGGAGAGCTCGAGCTTCTCACCGATCTTGGCGGAGAGATCCTTGGTGACCTCTTCGGCAGACTTGCCGTCGATGACCACGGCGTTGAGCTCATCGCGGGAGTTCGCGCCGGCTGCTGCGGCTGCTTCTGCGATGGTGTTCGCGAAGTCGATGAACTCCTGGTTCTTAGCCACGAAGTCGGTCTCAGAGTTGACCTCGACCATGGTGGAACCGGAAACTGCGACCAGGCCCTCGGCGGCGGTGCGCTCAGCGCGCTTTCCGACGTCCTTGGCGCCCTTGATGCGCAGGGTCTCGACAGCCTTGTCGAAGTCGCCCTCAGCGTCGACCAATGCGTCCTTGCAAGCCTTCATGCCGGAGCCGGTGAGCTCGCGGAGCTTCTTGACATCGGCAGCGGTGAAATTCGCCATGTGTGGCTATTCTCCTTGTTTTCGTTGAGTTAACTTGGTCCGGAAACGGAGACTACTCCGCGGCCGGAGCCTCTGCCTGCTCAGCTGCGGGAGCCTCGGCCGGGACGTCGCCCTCGACTGCGGTCTCGATCTCAGCTGCGACCTCTGCGTCTCCTGCAGCCTCGCGGGATGCGGCCAGCTCGCGCTCAGCGCGGGCGGCACGACCGGCATCGACGGCGGTGGAGATGATGCGGGTCAGGATGTTCGAGGAGCGGATGGCGTCGTCGTTGCCCGGGATCGGGAAGTCGACGTCGTCCGGGTCGCAGTTGGTGTCCAGGACAGCAACAACCGGGAGACCGAGCTTCTTAGCCTCGGCGATCGCGATGTGCTCCTTGTTGGTGTCGATGATCCACAGTGCGGAGGGGATCTTGGACATGTCGCGGATACCGCCCAGGGTGCGCTCCAGCTTGGTGCGCTCACGGGTCAGCATGAGGATTTCCTTCTTGTTGCGACCTTCGTAGCCGCCCTCAGCGGCTTCCATGGCCTGAAGTTCCTTCATGCGGGTAAGGCGCTTGCTGACGGTCTGGAAGTTGGTGAGCATGCCGCCGAGCCAACGGTGGTTGACGTAGGGCATGCCGACGCGGTCAGCCTCGACCTGGACAGCTTCCTGGGCCTGCTTCTTGGTGCCGACGAACAGGATGTTGCCGCCGTGAGCGACGGTCTCCTTGACGAACTCGTAAGCCTCGTCGATGTAGGTCAGGGTCTGCTGCAGGTCAATGATGTAGATGCCGTTGCGCTCGGTGAAGATGAAACGACGCATCTTCGGGTTCCAACGACGGGTCTGGTGTCCGAAGTGGACGCCTGCGTCGAGCAACTCGCGCATGGAGACAACTGCCATAGTGTGTCAGGGAAGTCCTCACGTCCGACACCGTCTCTTACGGCGCCGCGGCTGCTCCCCTTCCTCGCTTTCTCTAGAAGTGGTTGTGCTTGTGCAGGTTCTCCCTGCACCCTGGCGCACCGTCGTTCGTCAACGACCCCTTGCGGGGCACCGCGTTGACGTGCGGATAAGCATGTGTGGTGCGCGCGAAGTCAGTCGGCTGGACGGATCCAGCCGTACTGCGCAGACAACCTTAGCGCCCCACCCCCTATTTTCGCTATTCGGGGCATGTTTCCACGGTCCAGGGTCTCTCCACATCTCACCGGCGTCGACGCGTCCGCACGCACCGCGACTGTGCGCCGTGACGTGAGATCTCTTTATGAAGCGCTTCCCGACGTCCCCATCTCCATCCCTCCCCGCCCCTCACGAGACCATCATCCTGCTGTTGATCGTCTTTTCTGGGTTGATGTCCGCGATGCCACACGCACAGGCACAGGCACCTCATGTGCGGCCGGTACCAGGCCACGTGATCAAGGCATATGACCCTCCCGAGCAAAACTGGCTCCCAGGACACCGCGGAGTGGACTTGGCGGCCGGTGCCGGCACTCCGGTGCGCTCATCCAGCCCAGGAACCGTTCACTTCGCCGGCTCCGTTGCAGGCACGCCCACCGTGTCTGTTCGTCATGACGGCGGATTTCGGACGACGTATCAGCCAGTTCGTCCCTCCGTTGAGGCTGGCTGGGAGGTCGGCCGAGGTGAGGTGATCGGCGAGCTCGCTGATGACTCTCATCCGGGCCTGCACTGGGGCGCTCTGCGAGGACAATCGGACTACTTCAATCCGTTGGACCTTCTGGGGCGACGCCCAATCGTCCTCAAACCAGTGAAGTGAGCTGAGGTTAGGATCTCGGGTGCGCCCTGTTGTGCACCTCGCGGAGGCGGTCGACCGACACGTGGGTGTAGATCTGCGTTGTCCCCATCGAACTGTGCCCAAGTAAGTCTTGCACCACTCGTAGATCCGCGCCCCCTTCGACCAGGTGTGTCGCGGAGGAATGGCGTAGCCCGTGCGGGGACAGGTTCACACCGGCGACCTCAGTGGCGCGATGTACGACGCGGCGGACTTGGCGCGCGTCGATGCGCCGCCCCCTAGCGCCAAGAAATAGTGCGTCGCCTGATTCAACAGTCGACCACACCTGCCGCACATCGAGCCACCGCTGCACCGCTTCTTTGGCGGGCTTCCCAAACGGCACGATCCGTTCCTTATCCCCTTTGCCGGTGACACGAATCGTAAGCCGACTCATGTCGACGTCAGTCACAGACAGTCCGCATATTTCACCTACACGTACCGCGGTGGCATAGAGCAGTTCGATGATCGCGGAGTCCCTGACCGCTACTGGATCCACCTCTCCTTTGACGCCAAGTTTCTCCCACTCGTCCACGGCAGCGGCGGTGAGGGGAGCAAGAGCTTCGCGGACTTGCTCTGCCGTCATGATGTCCGGGAGCTCCCTGGTCGGGGTTGGCGCTGCGAGTTTCACCGCTGGGTCAACCTCGAGGAGACCGGCATCGGTCGCCCACGAACAGAATCTGCGAATGGAAGTTGCGGCCCTAGCCATAGACGAACGGGCGATTCCCGAGGAATGACGCTCGGCGAGATAGGTACGGATCACCTGGAGATCAAGTGCCTTCACTGTGCTGACTCGTGCCAATAACGGGGTGAGATCTGCACGGTACGCCTTCGCTGTCCTTTCAGACAGTCCACGAGCATAAAGGAGATGATCGAGGAAATCGCCGAGTATCGCGTCCATCTGCGCTGACAGTTCGGGTTCTTCTGACATAAGACCATTATCCAGGAATGACGGAGGGCGGCGGCGTCGGATCCGGAATTTCTTCCAGACCGCCCGACGCCACCGCCCGTGCCTCACCCATGATGCAATGCCTACCCCGCAGGGACGATCGAACTGGGGCCAGCCCACCCCGTTACTGTTCGCTCTTAGGCTTGCCTGGCCTATTCTACATAGCGACAATGAGTAAGCAAGTCCTAATTAAAATTTTTCCAGAGATACTTTCAGGCGTCGCCTTGGCCTGCGCGAATCCACCGTGAGCCGTCCCTTGCCACCAGTCCTTGTTCGGTCAGTGCCCCTAGCAGATGCACCGCCAGCGCCAGAGTGGTGCCGGCTTCCTCGGCTATCTCCGTGGCAGATGCGCTTCCCTGGGCCGGTACCGAATCATAAAGTCGAAGTTCGTTCCTGGAGAGCTTTTGCACAGGGTCAGCCGCCCAGGCCAGCTCCAGCTGCTCCTCATCGTCTGCCTGACCAATTCCGCGGGCTAGTGCCAGCACGTCATCGGGGCAGGTCACCAGCACGGCTCCGCCTTCCCTGATGGCGGCATGGCAGCCGGTGGACGACGCCGAGGTGACCGGCCCCGGCACAGCTCCAATCGGGCGGTTCATGTGGTTGGCCCATCCAATGGTGTTGCGCGCACCAGATCGCCAACCGGCCTCCATGATCACCGTCGCCGAGGTCATCCCCGCGACAAGCCGGTTCCGAGTGAGGAAGCGGTGGCGAGCCGGCCGAGTTCCCGGCGGGTATTCGCTCACCACAGCCCCGCCCTGCTCGGCGATGCGAGTGAACAGTGACTGATTACGCGTCGGGTACCACTCCCCCGCACCGGATGCCATGAACACCACCGTGTGACCTTCCGATTCCACTGCGGCACGGTGCGCCGCGGTGTCAATCCCCAATGCGCCACCGGAGACGATCGTCATGCCTGCCTTGGCGAGGCCCGCGCAGAACCTGGCCGTCATTCTCAATCCGTAGTCGGTAGCAGCGCGGGTGCCCACGACCGCAGTAGAATCTGCCAATAGCCTTGGCAATTGCCCTCCCCGGATCCACAATGACCTCGGCGCAGCTGCCTCCCCGCCCGGCGCGGTGGAACAGTAGAAAGGTTCGATGCTTTCGGTGGGCCACTCTGCGTCTTCGGCGGTGACGAGTCGGAAGCCGTGGGCCGCGGCAGAATCGAGGTCCTCCTGCGCCAGGTCAGATTCGTACCGGGATTCACTGGCACGAAGAAGGCGAACTGGAAGCGTGGAGTCGCGGCGGCGGACCCGGTCTGCGGTCTCCTCGGGACCGTATTTTCCTAGTGTGATGTTCAGGTCTGGGTTGGGGCCTTCGACCACGCGAGATAGGTATGCCCAGGCGAGTCGGTTTGGGTCAGTCATGATTTCTCCGATCTGTTGTGCAGTGAGATGGCCTCGTCGACTTCTCCAAGTCCGGGTTGGTCTTTTCCTGCAAGGTCTGCGAGTGTCCAGGCGACGCGAAGGGTTCGGTCGACGCCGCGTTGGGTGATCTCACCGCGGCACAGTCGGTCGTTCATCCAGTACATCCCTTCGTCGTCGGCAGGGGCGTGGCGTCGGAGGACCGGTCCTGGAATGGCTGCGGTGTGGGTGCAGTAGCCCAGCGCATTCCAACGCTGCGCAGCCCGGTCTCGTGCAGAACCAGTGCGATCGCGGATGACCGCGGAGGATTCAGGGGCAGAGGAGGCAGTCAGCATTGCCCCTGGTGTGGGGTCGAGTTCGACTCGCAAGTCGACGCGGTCGAGCAATGGACCGGAGACGACTGATAGATGTCGGTGTCGTTCAGGTGCTGTGCAGACGCACTTGGCTGCTTCCTCAGCGCCGCAGCGGCAGGGATTAGCGGCAAGAACTAGTTGGCAGGCTGCAGGGAAAACCACTCGGCGTCGGTCCCGGTAGAGGACGACCTCACCGTTGTCGAGGACGACCCGAAGGCCGTCGAGAACTCGTCCGCTCATTAAGGACACTTCGTCGATGAAGAGAATCCCTCGATGTGCCAGGCTCACCGCCCCTGGTCGGGGAATGCCAGAGCCTCCGCCAAGCAGGGCCGCCGCGGTGACAGTGTGGTGGGGAGCGACGAAAGGAGGATGCTCGACAATGCGGGATTCTCCTCCAACCGAGCGCACTGCTGTTGCGGCCAGCCGGTCGCGTTCCCCCAACGGCGGCAAAATCCCCGGTAGCCGGGAGGCAAGCATTGTCTTGCCGGTGCCCGGTGGTCCGACGAGAAACAGGTGATGCCCACCGGCAGCGGCTACTTCAAGGGCCCGACGGGCTGTGGATTGGCCTCGGACGTCGGCCATGTCGGGAACCTCAGCGGGCGGTTCTGGTTCCCGAAAACCCGGCCGAGTCAGCGGGGTGCCGACTGAGATCCACTCCCAGAGCTCCGCCAACGACGACACACACAGAATCTCGATGCCACCGACCAATGCCGCCTCTGGCCCATTGTCCCGTGGCACGACGACAGTCCCGATTCCTGCGTCTTTGGCTGCAACGACAGCAGGCAGCACGCCCGGGACTGATCGGACCGAACCGTCCAGGCCCAGCTCTCCGAGAAGCACCACCTGGTCCAGCAGTTCTTGACCTGACGGATACTCCGAATGCGCCAGCAACACTGCACTGACGATGGCTAGATCGAAAGCGGAGCCGTGTTTGCGAAGCGATGCTGGTGACATTGAGACGACGATCTTCGTCTTCGGCCACCCCAGCCCGGCATTTACTGCCGCAGTGCGGACTCGTTCGCGGGCCTCTGACACTGCTGTATCGCCCAGGCCACCAATTCGCATACCTGGCAAACCCCGGCCTACGTCTGCCTCGACCTGAACTAGGTGCCCGGTGACACCTTCCAATGCCATGGACAGCGCTCGTGCGACGGTCACTGTTAGTCCACCTCACACAGGGTGAGCCGGTGTGGGCGCTCATGGACGTCAACTTCGGCCACGAAGAATCTAATGGCCGTGAACTTCTCGTCCCCAGCTGCCAGCCAGCAGGTGGCGGCTCGCCGCATGCGATGGATCTTTCCTGCTCCCACAGCTTCGGCGCCGTGCCCGAATCGAGCGCCGGAGCGACTTTTTACCTCAACGACCAATAGCTCAGATCCGCGATCGGCAAGAATGTCGATCTCGTCTGACCCGATATGGATATTCCTCTCGAGGATCCGCGCGCCCACCGATTCCAAGTAGTCGGCAGCTAATGCCTCCCCGTACCTCGCGAGCTCCGTTCGCTGTGAGTTCTTTGCTGTCGCTTCGCCCATGTTCACTTCCCCTAGTCCGATGTGGAGGGTTCCTGGGTTGAGAATGGACGTCGGGAAGCAAAAAAATCCGCCGTCCCACGGCGGGGACGGCGGTACCGGTGGATAAATTCCGGAGTGTGGATTAGTCCGGCAGGCGCAGGTCCTGCGTGTCGAGCTCCTCGATATTCACGTCCTTGAACGTGATCACTCTGACAAATCGAACAAAGCGCGCGGAACGGTACATGTCCCACACCCACGCGTCCGACATCCGCAGTTCGAAGTAGACCTCTCCCCCGGTGTTGTGCGGGATCAGCTCCACGGCGTTTGCCAGATAGAAACGACGCTCTGTCTCCACCACGTAGGAGAACTGGCTAATGACGTCCCGGTACTCGCTGTACAGGGACAGCTCGACCTCAGCCTCGTATCTGTCCAGGTCCTCTGTACTCATCGAGCTTCCTCCATGTCCGGTCCGTACTGCTGTAAGTGCTGTCGTTCAGCTTCTGCGACATTCGCGTAACTGAACCTATGTTCCAAGCTAGGCCCGAGCCGCACCATGGATTCCATGTGCGACGCCGTTCCGTAGCCCTTGTGCGCGGCGAATCCGTATCCGGGATGCTCCGCGTCAAGTGCCACCATAATGTGATCCCGCGCCACTTTAGCGAGGACACTCGCAGCCGCGATGCACCGCGCCGCCGCGTCACCTCCAATCACGGGCAAATGCGGTGCCCGTAACCCCTCGATCCGCCAGGCATCGGTGAGGACGTAACCAGGTGCGGTTCCCAGTTTCTCCACTGCACGGCGCATGCCTGAGAGGTTCGCAGTGCCGACGCCTTCCCGGTCTATGTCCTGGGCGGAAATACTGACGACGGACCAGTCAATAGCCACTTTTTTGATCACTGGGTAGAGGCGCTCGCGCGCTGCCGGGGTCAGTTTCTTCGAGTCGGTTAGTCCACGAAGTTCCGGGATCACCCGGTCCGGGAGCATGCATGCGGCGACGACCATTGGGCCGGCGCAAGCCCCGCGGCCGGCTTCGTCCACTCCAGCTACAGGTCCAAGTCCACGTTTGCTCAACGCGACTTCGAACATGCGGTCCTGCGCCAGTTTCCTCAGGCGGGGTGTCGGCAGCTCGATGAGGCTCACGGGCTAATTAGCCTGGATGTCCGGGTTATCAATGCTGCTGATGCGATTGAACGGCAGGATGATGTTCGTGGCGAATCCGACCACGTCATCCACCGGAACGGTGCCCTGGTACTCATCGCCGATGTGGTAGCGAGAGTCCAGCGAGTTGGTGCGGTTGTCGCCCATGACCCAGATGTTGTCCTCCGGCACCGTTATCGGACCAAAGTACGGACCGCCGCAGGCCTCGGAACCTGTCGAGGGGTCAACGAGATGGTCCGGTGGGCTCTGGATGTAGGACTGGTCCAGCATCTGGCCATCCACCATGATCCCCGGATCGCCCTCACGGCACTGAATGGTCTGGCCGCCGGTAGCCATGACTCGCTTAACCATCGTGTTCTCGTCCGGAGCGACAACGCCGATCCAGGAACCAACAGTCTGGAGACTATTAACAACCGGATTCTGGGACCGGTTAGTGATGTACGAGCCATCCCAGGACTCAGGTGCGACGAAGACGACAACATCTCCTGCATCCGGATCGCGGAAGTTAGTGGAGATCTTGTTCACCCAGATCCGGTCACCGGTGCAGTCGGCACAACCATGCAACGTCGGCTCCATCGACTCAGACGGGATCAAGTAGACGCGTCCAATAAAGGTCTGCAGGCCAATACTCAGCAAAAGCGCGATCGCGATGATGATCGGAATCTCGATGTACCAGGGAGTGTTCCGCTCTCCCTTTCCACTGCCTCCAGTCCAACGACCAGAGTCGTCTTCCTGGGAGCCACCGTCAGCGCGCGCATGCTTACTCATGATCCGCGATACTACCCCGAACAATTCCCTTCGATCACGCTCATCGCGGCGTAGTGTCCGTTTCATGAAGATTTCCCCGAAGCTCCTGAACAACTCCCTGGTCGGTCTACTCGCCGGCGCTGGCACGTTGCACCTGATCCCGCAAACCGCGAAGAACTTCGACGCTCTCGTCCCGAAGCAGCTCCCGGGCACCCAGCGGGCCTGGACAATTGGCTCAGGCGTGCTCGAGCTCACCACCGCCGGGCTTCTCGCGGTGCCGAAGACTCGGGCCGTCGGCGCTGCCGCAGCAGCGGCGCTCTTCGTGGGCGTGTTCCCGGGCAACGTGAAGATGGCATGGGACTGGCGCAAGAAATCCGTTCCCCTCCAGACCATCGCCTACGGACGACTGCCGGTGCAGATCCCCCTAGTGTGGGCTGCCCTGAAGGTTCGTGAAGCGGAGCTGCAAAAGTCTGACCGATAACGGTCCCCGCTGCTGCGCCGGTGGCTACCCTTTCGCCATGGGAAACTTCAGCACGCTGATCACCGGCGCTAGTTCCGGCCTCGGGGCGGAACTGGCTCGCCAGTCCGCCGACCTCGGCCATGACCTTGCACTATGTGCCCGCCGCACTGAACGGCTTGAGGCACTGGCGAACGAGATTGAGGCTGCCAATCCGGCTGTAACTGTCCGTGTCTACTCCCTCGACGTCACCGACGACGACGCGGTGCGCGAGGTCTTCCGCCAGGCCGACACCGATTTCGGCGGACTTGATCGCATCGTGGTCAATGCCGGCATGGGTAAGGGTCGGCCGCTCGGCTCTGGAAGCCCAGAAGCCAACCGCCAAACAGCCGTGACCAATGTGCTCGGTGCGCTGTCGCAAACTGAGGCGGCGATGGAAATCTTCCGCGCTGCGAACTCCGGCCATCTTGTCCTGGTGTCATCTGTCAGCGCGATCCGTGGAAACCGCAAGGCGGTCACCACTTACGGTGCAACGAAGGCATTCGTGGCGAACCTCGGCGAAGGCCTCCAGGCGGACCTGATGGCCGCAGGAGTGCCAATCGACGTGACCGTGCTACTGCCGGGATACATCGAATCCGAACTGACCAAGACAAAGGATGGCAAGCGCCCTCCCCTGATGGTCGACACCACAACTGGCGTCCGATCGATGTTGTCAGCGATGGAGGCTCGAAAGCGCAAGGCGCTAGTCCCAGCCAAGCCGTGGCTATTCATTGGCGCCTTTCTGAAAGTCGCGCCGCTGCGACTGGTCTCCAAGATGACGTAGCACGATCTCGATACTGCTAGAGATAGAGAAAGGCCCTGAACTGAAAGAAAGCAGTTCAGGGCCTAACCCGTGATCCTCGAAATACGAGAGAGTTACGGGCGGTACTCCTTGATGCGGGCAGCCTTGCCGCGTACCTCGCGCAGGTAGTACAGCTTCGCGCGACGGACATCACCACGGAACTTGACGTCGACCTTGTCGATGTTCGGGGAGTGAACCGGGAAGGTACGCTCAACGCCGATACCGAAGGAGATCTTGCGGACGGTGAAAGTCTCGCGGATGCCGCCGCCCTGGCGACGGATGACGACGCCCTTGAAGACCTGAACGCGCTCGTTCTTGCCCTCGACGATCTTGACGTGAACCTCGACGGTGTCACCGGCGCGGAACGCGGGAATGTCGGAGCGCAGCGATGCGGCGTCGACCTTATCCAGAATGTTCATGGAGTTACTTCCTTCTGCTGTGCATGGACAGAGGACCCTGGCGGCGCTTTCCCTCGTGGGACGCTCGACCGGTTCGTGCCCGAAACATGTGAAGCCGCCACGCGAGATAAACCCGCGTAGACAACCCGACTAGTGTGTCACAGGTTGCAGGTCACGACAAAATTCTTAGATAGGAGCGGATCCACGACGATGACTGTCCGTACGAGCACCGGGTCATCGGTTGCACTGGTCCTCACGGGACTAATTCTGGTCGCGGCAAACCTCCGCACTGCGCTCACCTCCGTTGGACCCGTGGTCCCGGCGCTGAGCCAAGACCTCGGGCTCTCCTCATTCGCGACATCCGCGCTCATCAGCCTTCCACTATTTGCCTTCGCCGTGATTTCTCCCCTGGCTCCCCGGATTTCGGTCAGGCTCGGCCTTGAGCGGACTCTGACATTGGGTCTGGTAGTTCTTGCCGCGGGCCTGATCATTCGGTCGACCCCGCCGCAGGCTCTGCTGTGGGTCGGCACCGCGCTGATCGGCATCGCCATCGCGGTTCTGAACGTGCTGTTGCCGGCCCTGGTGAAGAGGGACTTCCCGGAGAGGATCGGGCAGATCACCGGAATCTACTCCGCGGTACAGGCCTCATTTGCGGCACTGGCAGCTGGCATCGCGGTACCTGTCGCAGGTCTCACGGACCTCGGCTGGCGGTTGTCGCTGGGACTGTGGGCAGGCCTTGCGCTCATCGCCTTGGGAGTGATGCTCCCGCTGCTGCGCAATCGGCGCCGAATAGACCTCACCGCCGAGACTGTCACGCTTCCCGGCGGGCCGGTACGCGGACAATCCCCGTGGAAGAGCATGATCGGCTGGCAGGTCAGCGCATTCATGGGTCTGCAGTCGACCGTCTATTTCGTGGTAATCACCTGGCTGCCGTCGATCGAGGCAGCCGCCGGCATCAGCGAAACTGCAGCCGGTGCACATCAGTCGATGTTCAATGCCTCCGCGATTATCGGAAGCCTGGTGTGCTCAGCACTGATCGCCAAGCTCGGCGACCAGCGGATCCTCGGCACTGCCCTGCCGATCCTGCTCTTGTTCAGCACCGCCGGAGTGATGATCGCACCGCACTGGGCAGCGCTGTGGGCCAGCCTGATCGGCGTCGGTTGTGGTGGCGCAATCGTGCTCGCCCTGTCATTCATTGGCCTGCGCTCGCGTAACCACTCACAGGCCGCCGCGCTGTCCGGCATGACGCAGAGCGTCGGCTACCTGCTCGCGGCACTTGGCCCGATCGCTATCGGCTCCGTCTTCGACATCACCGGAAGTTGGAACTCGGCGTTGGCGATCCTCATCGTCGCCGAGATCATCCTTATCGGAGTCGGCTACCTCGCTGGCCGCGACCGAACTCTGGGCTAGAAACCGGCGCGCTTTAGCGCATCGGCCATCGAACCGCCGCCGCCCTGCTGCGACTTCTGGTTCTTCTGGCCCTTCCGAGGAGACTGCGATCGCGGAGCCTGCTGAGCCTTCTGCTGTCGCGGCTTCTTCTCCGAGGCGCGGTTGGGTTTGTCGGAGCCCGGGGCGTCGTTAAGCCTGAGGGAGAGACCGATGCGCTTGCGTTCGACGTCCACCTCCATGACCTTCACCTTCACTACCTGGCCGGACGAGACAACCTCATGGGGGTCAGCGACAAACGAGTCGCTCATCGCGGACACGTGCACAAGACCGTCCTGATGCACCCCGACGTCCACAAATGCACCGAACGCCGCAACATTCGTGACCGTGCCCTCCAAGACCATGCCGGGGGAAAGATCAGAGATCTTCTCGATACCAGCGGCGAACTCAGCGGTGCGGAACTCCGGACGGGGATCGCGGCCGGGCTTGTCCAGCTCGGCAAGGATGTCTCGGACCGTCGGGAGACCAATGCCTGATGCCTCGTCGACGAAGTCCTTTGCCTGCAGACCCGCGAGAAGCCGGGAGTTGCCGATGAGATCCTTCACCTGCACACCCGCAGCGGCAGCCATCTTGTCGACTACAGCGTAGGCCTCTGGGTGCACTGCGGAGCCGTCGAGAGCATTCTTCGAATCACGGACACGAAGGAAGCCTGCGCACTGCTCATACGCCTTGGGGCCCAGACGCGGAACCTTCAGCAACTCCTTGCGGGAAGCAAAGGCTCCGTTCTCATCTCGGTAGGAAACGATGTTCTTCGCAATGGTCGAGGATACTCCTGCGACACGGTCGAGCAGCGGCGCCGAGGCCGTGTTCAGTTCAACACCGACCGCGTTCACCGCGTCCTCGACAACGGCATCCAGAGAGCGGGAGAGCTTCGTCTGCGAAACATCGTGCTGATACTGGCCGACTCCGATGGACTTCGGATCGATCTTCACCAGTTCCGCAAGAGGATCCTGCAGACGACGGCCGATGGACACGGCTCCACGCAAAGACACGTCCATGTCCGGGAACTCCTGAGCCGCCAACTCAGATGCCGAATAGACAGAGGCACCGGCCTCGGAGACAGTCACCGGTGTCGGACATGCGCCACCGGCAGTCACGATGAGGTCGGAAACTTCCTTCGCCAGCTTCTCGGTTTCGCGCGAAGCGGTGCCGTTGCCGACGGCGATGAGTTCCACACCATGTGTTGCGACGAGCTGCGCCAGCACATCCCGGGAGCCATCCCACCGGTTCTGCGGCTGGTGTGGGTAGATGATCGAGGTGTCCAGGACCTTGCCCGTGGCATCGACGACGGCGCACTTCACACCATTGCGGTAGCCCGGATCCAGCGCGAGGGTGGCGCGCTGACCAGCAGGAGCCGCCAGCAACAGGTCCTTAAGGTTGCGGGCGAAGACGTCCACAGCCTGCTCATCCGCAGACTCCTTCAGCCTGGTTCGTGCGTCCAGTGCAGCAGAGACCTCAAGCTTGGTGCGCCATCCAAAGTGCAGAGCCTGATCAATCCAGGAAGATGCAGGCAGGTCAAAACGGTCGCGGATCATCTGCTTGTAGACCGCGTCCTCGCCGGAGTCGATGTTCAGGCTCAAAATGCCCTCGGCCTCACCGCGCAGGACCGCAAGCACGCGGTGCCCCGGCATCTTCGACAGCGGTTCGGAGTACTCGAAGTAATCCCGGTACTTCGCACCCGCGTTTTCCTTTCCCTCAACCACGGTCGATGCGGCTGCGCCGTCTTTCCACACGGTCTCGCGAACCTCACCGAGAAGGTCAGCGTCGGTTGCGAAACGGTCGATAAGGATCGCCCGAGCGCCGGCCAGCGCAGCCTTGGGGTCATCGAAGCCCTCGGTGACGAAAGCCTCGGCGAGTGCGGCCGGATCAGCCTCAGGGCTATCGAGAAGCTTCCCGACGAGCTCCTCCAGCCCAGCTTCCCTCGCAATATCTGCCTTGGTGCGACGCTTCTTCTTGTAGGGCAGATACAGATCCTCAAGACGCGCCTTGGTGTCGCACCCAAGAATCAGAGCCCGCAGGTCGTCCGTGAGCTTGCCCTGCTCGTCAATGGCCTCCAGGATCGCTGTCTTGCGATCCTCCAACTCGCGCAGATACGTGGTCCGCTCCTCGATGGCGCGCAACTGCGTGTCGTCCAGTCCGCCGGTCACTTCCTTGCGGTAGCGGGCGATGAACGGCACAGTGTTGCCGTCATCGAGCAGCTTCACGGCGGCCTCGACATGGGCCTCCGGGACGTTGAGTTCTCTGGCAATCGTGGAACTGATCATTGCCGCAACATTAGTCGGGCGCCGGACACGGTCGGCGCGAGCCCGGATGAAGCAGCGCCTAACCCTCCGGGCTTTCGCCCTCATCGAGCGCCTTGCGGTCGCGCTTGGTGAGGGAGACGTCGTCAAGCAATTCGGGACGCCGCGCTGCGGTACGCAGCAACGACTGGTCACGCCGCCACCTATCAACCTTCGCGTGGTTTCCAGAGAGCAGCACCGGCGGCACCTCCAAGCCCCGCCATTCCCGCGGTTTGGTGTAGCTCGGGCCCTCAAGGAGCCCGTCAGAGAAACTGTCTTCTTCGTGGCTGCGCTTGTTGCCAAGCACCCCAGGAATCAACCGGACTACGGCTTCGGCGATGACAAGCACTGCAACTTCGCCACCGATCAGGACGTAGTCGCCGATGGAGACCTCTTCGACGCGGTAACGATTTTCCGCGTCCTCAACGACCCGCTGATCGATCCCTTCGTAGCGACCGCACGCAAAGGCGATGCGCTCCTCGTGCGACCAGCGCTGCGCCATCTCCTGAGTGAATGGCTTTCCAGCGGGCGTAGGAACGATCAAAAGAGGTCGCTTATCGACGTCCCCTTCCCCATACGAGGACCCCACATCCGCTCCGGAATTCTCGTCGTGGCGAGCCTGCCCAGAATGGGCAACGGCGCTGGCGGCCGATTCGGTGTCAGCGGGACCGGTGATGGCCGCGACATCATCCAATGCCGGACCCCACACGTCCGGCTTCATGACCATGCCAGGGCCTCCGCCATACGGGGAATCGTCGACGGCCTGATGCACGCCCGTTGCCCACTGGCGCAGATCATGGACATGCACCGAGAGCCTGCCCTGCTCGATGGCCTTGCCAAGCAGCGCATGGCGCAGCGGATCGAGATATTCCGGGAAGATAGTGACTACGTCAAGGCGCATGACTTACCCCTGGAGGTCGAGGAGACCGTCGGGGGGCGTGATGACAACGGCCTCGTTGTCCAGGTCCACGATCGGAACGATGGCATGCACGAAAGGCACCAGCGCTTCTCCCCCGTTGTCCAGACGAACCTCCAGCAGTCGGTGCACTGGGCCGCGGATCACACCGGTGATCTCGCCAATGTCCTCCGGCTCCGGATCTGCCCCCTCGTATGCGCGGGCGTTGGCCTCCTCCTCGGAGACCGCTCCGCAGTTGAGCACACGCAGACCGGTCAACTCGTGGTCGTAGTAGGAATCCTCGTTTTCATCGACCACCGGTGCTGCGTAGAACTTCACCCCGCGCAGACTCTCAGCCTCATTGCGACCGGGGACCTCCTCGAAGCGGACCAGGAGCCGCTTCTGGTGCGGGCGCATCGTTGCGACCGTCAGCGTCATCTCACGGCCAGACTGCTTCCCGGAGAGCACCTGCCCTACTGCAAATCGGCCAGCGGGATCGTCGGTCGTCGGGTCGACGACCAGTTCTCCGCGGACTCCGTGGGGCTTGATGACCCGGCCAATCAAGACCTGATCTGTGTTCTTCGCTGACTTCTCATTCACGCGGGAAATCCTATCTTTCCGAGTCATACATACAGAAAACCGCCGACTGAATCAGTCGGCGGTCATGTGAGGCGAAGACTAGTCTTCGTCAGCCTCCGGGGCTGCAGCCTCAGCGGCCTTGGTGTCGTTGGCCTTCTGCTCGCGACGCTTCGCGGAGACGGACTCTGCCGATGCGGAGTCGTTGGCCTCAGCCAGTGCCTTGTTGAAGAGGTCCAGCTTGGACTCCTTCTCCGGCTGCGGCTTCAGGCGGCCCTCGGCGCCCGGCAGGCCCTTGAACTTCTGCCAGTCACCAGTGATCTTCAGCAGCGCCTCGACGGTCTCGGTCGGCTGTGCGCCGACAGACAGCCAGTACTGTGCACGCTCGGAATCGATCTCGATGATGGACGGGTTGGACTTCGGCTGGTAGATGCCGATGTTCTCCTTGACGGCACCGTCGCGGCGGGTGCGGGCGTCGGCGATGACGATGCGGTACTGCGGCTGACGGATCTTGCCGAGGCGCTGGAGCTTGATCTTAACGGCCATGTTGGGCTCGCTTTCTACGGTCACGGGGCAATTCTGATGACACTCCACACAGTGTGTGCGGAGCCGGTTTAGCCCTTGGGTTTGGATTGCAGGTGACCACCGGACGACCGGAGTCGCGGTCGGTGTCTGCACAATAGCCACGCTCACATGACGTGCTCGTGGCAACCAGAAGAAGGTTACCAGCGGTTTCCCTGGACTCCAAAAGCGGCGACTACCACCACGGTGCTCACCGGCACTATGCTGCAAACCCGTTCAGGGATATATCGAAAGCATAACGAAAAGGAGGCGTTTCGATGGAGTCACCCTCCGCCGATACCCGGTTCACCGGATACCGACGGGACCTCGACGGACTTCGCGGAATCGCCATCGCTTTCGTCGTTTTGTTCCACGTCTTTGTCGACCGGGTGTCCGGCGGCGTTGACGTCTTCCTCCTGCTATCCGGCTTCTTCTTCCTGGGCTCCCAGGTCCGGAATGCGGAAAATCCCGACCGCTCCATCAATCCGTGGTGGTCCCTGTGGCGCACCGCCCGGCGCTTGCTCCCTGCTCTGCTCATCGTCATCGGGGCAGTGCTTTTCGCCATGAAACGCATCCCGGCCTTGGAGTCCGGCGAGCTCATCGACCAGCTCCGCGCCTCGGTGCTCTACTACCAAAACTGGATGCTGATCACGCTCGATCAGGACTACAACGCTGCATCCGCAGATGTCTCCCCCCTGCAGCACCTCTGGTCAATGTCGGTGCAGGGGCAGTTCTATTTGATGGCGATCCTCACAATCTCCGTCATCGCACTTCTGTCCCGTTCAACCGGTCGGGGCTCAAAGTTCCTTCGCCGGATGATGACGTTGATCCTGGCGACCGTCACGCTTCTGTCCTTCTTGTACGCCATGTGGCTACACAGCGTCGACCAGCCGGTGAACTACTACTCCACCTGGTCGAGGCTTTGGGAGCTCACTCTCGGTGGACTGATCATGGTGATCGCCGCACGCATCACTGTGCCGCGGTGGGTACCTCGCGGCATTCTGGCCTTCATCGGCCTGGCATTGATTCTTTCCACCGGCTTCCTCATGGACGGCGCTGCCCACTTCCCAGGTCCCATGACTTTGTGGCCGCTAACCGGCGCCGCATTGGTCATCCTGGCCGGCGGTGGAGCCGACATCACTACCCGGATCCTGTCCAGCCGACTAATGACCTGGTTCGGAGACATCGCCTACGCCCTATACCTGTGGCACTGGCCGATCCTGATCATTTCGCTCATCGCCCTGGACTTGGACCGCGTGACGGTTCCGCTTGGCACGACCGTCATCGCGGTTTCGGTGTTGCTTGCCTGGGTCACTCACCGGTTCGTCGAGCGTCCTCTGATGGCCAAGACCACTCGCCCCCGCACCGACGACACGCCGGTTCGTGATGCTCTGCGCAGCTTCTTCTCTTCCCCGGCTCCGTGGCTGCGCGCAATTGCGGCCGTCGCGCTTCTTGCGGTCGCCGGCGCAGCGTTGATCCAGACTCCGTTGCAAAACCGTCAGATTGACGCCGCCCGAGACGATCACTTGGACCCGGAGATCTACCCCGGCGCTTTGGCCGTCACAGACGACTACCCCGTTCCCGAGGACACTCCAGCCCAGCCAAATCCCGAGCTCATCGGTAACCTGTACCCACTGGTCGGCTACCACGGCTGTGTCTCCATGAAAGATGAACCAGACGACCTCGTCGTAGACACCAAACGAAACCTCGACGACTCGCTGTGTATGTATGGCGATCCAGAAGGCGACAAGACCATGGTCTTGGTCGGCGGCTCACACAGTGAGCAGTGGTTCTCACCCCTGCACCATGCGGCAGAGCAAGGCGGCTACCAAATGCTGACGCTTCTGCGGCAGGGTTGCGCGGCAACCTTCCAGGAGTCCCCTGACTTCGACGGACTATGTGCTCCTTGGGGACAGGCAGCCGCCGAGTACATCCTCGACCTCGACCCGGATCTAGTCGTCACCACGGGAACCCGCCCCGGCACTGAGCCGGGCAACCTCATCGACTACACCCCAGACGGATACGTCGACTTCTGGGACGAGATGCTCGGCAACGACATCCCAGTCCTCGCTATCCGTGACACTCCGTGGCCGTACAACTCCGACGACGTCTTGTTCGAACCCACCGACTGCTACGTCCGCACACACGGTGACGAAGAGGCATGCGACATCGACCGTGATCGCGTTATGGCACCGGAGAACGAATCCGAGGCGATTCTTGAGCCCTACGACGATGCCTACACCCTAGACTTCACTGATTTCCTATGCGATGAGGAAAAGTGCCCTGCGGTGATCGGTAACGTGTACGTCTACCGGGACGAGAGCCACTTAAGTGACGCCATCGCCAGGAGCTTCACTCTGGAGATGCTCAGGCAGCTCCTCCCCATCTTGGATGAGGTCCGCGAACGCGCCGACACCAGCGGCTGAGACCAGAAATCCCCTAACCATCCCCCGGCAGGCTGCCCTGTCCCGATCACGTGAAGGACCGTAGATGACGCCACCCAAGGAGGACCGGACTGCACCGAACACCTCCGGCTATCGGCGGGATCTGGATGGCCTTCGGGGCATCGCTATCGCTTTCGTCGTCATCTTTCACGTGTTCGTCAATCGCGTCTCCGGTGGCGTCGACGTGTTCCTTCTGTTGTCTGGGTTTTTCTTCTTGGGATCGCAGTTGCGCAATGCTGAGCGCCCAGAACAGTCGATCAACCCATGGTGGTCGATCTGGCGGACGCTGCGACGATTGCTGCCGTCACTGCTGCTCGTGGTGGGCACCGTGCTGCTGGCGTACGCGGTGCTCCCTGCGTTCCGATCGCTGGACTTGATCCGACAGATCCCAGCATCAGTGTTGTACTACCAAAACTGGATGCTGATTGATCAGAAGCAGGACTACAACGCGGCGTCTGCAGATGTTTCTCCCTTGCAGCACCTGTGGTCGATGTCCGTCCAGGGTCAGTTCTATCTGGGCGCGATCTTGCTGATCTGCTTCATCGCTTTATTGACGAGAACCGCCAAAGCACGCCCCGGTGCGATCCGCAGGATCATGATGGTAGTGCTCGCGCTGATCACAGCAGCCTCATTCCTATACGCGATTCATCTGCATGAGACTGACCAAGCACTGAACTACTACTCCACGTTCAGCCGATTGTGGGAGCTGACCCTCGGCGGAGTGCTGGCCCTAGCGATCACTCGGATCCGGATGCCTCAGTGGTTGCCCCGCGGCGTGTTGACCATGGTCGGGCTGGTGATGATTCTCTCTACCGGATTCATCATTGACGGCTCTATGTTCTTCCCTGGACCGGCGACTCTCTGGCCTTTGATCGGAGCCGCTCTGGTGGTCATCGCTGGCGGCGGTTCCGATCTGACCACGCGTTTGTTGTCGAGCCGACCGATGGTGTGGCTCGGTGACATCGCCTATTCGCTGTACCTGTGGCATTGGCCGATCCTGATCATCACAATGTTCGTGCTCAACCGGTATCAGGTCGGACTGCGACTGGGCATCGCAGTAATTGTGATGTCCCTGGCACTGGCGTGGCTAACCCACCGGTACGTGGAGAAGCCCCTCAGCCAGCACAGCCGTCGCCCGAAAGTTGATTCCGCTCCAGTTGCGGAAGCCGTTGACAATCTTCGAAACTCCAGCACTGCCCGGGCGCGCGCCGCGGCGGCTGCTGGGTTGAGCCTGCTCATGGTGATCTGCATATTCGCGGATACGCAGCGTTACTCAGCCCTAGAAACCGCTCGCTACACCGACCTAGATCCGGATGTCTACCCCGGAGCTCGTTCGGTTACCGAAGGCGCAGTTGTACCCGAAGGAATCTCCCCGGAGCCTTCCGCTGAATTTGCGACCCGGATGCTTCCGGCTACCGCATACGACGGTTGCATCGCGCTCTCCACTGAGGACCCGACATACATCGAGGACCGCAAGCACCTCCGTCCGGGCGACGGAGTAGAGCCGGACATGTGCTACTACGGGGATGTCGACGCAGACAAAACCATTGTTTTAGTCGGAGGTTCTCACAGCGAGCAGTGGTTCGTGCCGCTGGACACCATCGCCCGTGAACAGGGCTACCGACTCTTCGTTATGTTGCGCCAGGGTTGTCCCGCAACGTTATTGCCTGTTCTCGGTGTGAACGAGAATTGCGACGCTTGGGGCCGCGCCGCAGCAGACTACATCGTAGATCTCGACCCAGAGATGATCGTGACCACCGGCACCCGGCCTGGCTCAGAGCGAACGGACTACACCCCCGAGGGGTACGTGGAATTCTGGGATCAGATGCTGCAGAACGATATTTCGGTTGCCACGATTCGGGACAACCCGTGGCCATACGACGATGAGGGGCGCCTCTTCGACCCGGTGTCCTGCTACGCGCGATTAAAAGATGTTGAAGCCTGTGGAGTCGAGCGTGACTGGGTGATGTCCCCCATTGATGACGCCGCTCAGGTGCTCGACGGTGTCCCTGACACCCTCACCATCGATTTCACCGACATCCTGTGTCCGGACGGGTTCTGCCCGCCGGTCCTTGGCAATATCTACGTCTGGCGCGATGACAACCATCTCACCGACTTGATCGCTCGCACCCTCACCGACGAGATGCGCGTCCAATTGGCACCGTTCCTGGAAGAGCTAACGGCACGCCGGGAGGGCTAGCAAAACTCGCTTCCCGACGTCCCCCGCACCACAGAACCCCGATCCTAAGGATCGGGGTTCTGCTGTGAGGTGGGAAGAAAAGCCTCCGGCTACTTCTTTCCCTTGCCCTTGTTGCCGAAGTCCAAGTCCGACAGATCGAGGCCTTCCATGCCAGGGGGCATTTTGCCGCCCATCTGCTTCTGGATCTCGGCCATGTCAGGCATTCCAGCTCCGCCCATTCCAGGCATACCCGGCATTCCACCGGGCATCCCGGGCATTCCCGGCATGCCGCCGCCACCGCGCATGCTCTTCGGCGGCGTCGGGCCCCTGCCCTTACCCTTCTTGCCCTTCTTGCCCTTGCGGGCGTTCTTCTTGTTGCTGGGGCGTCGGTTGCCACCGGGCATACCGAACTGTCCCGCCATCTGGTTCATCATCTTGCGAGCCTCGTAGAAGCGCTCAACCAACTGATTCACGTCAGTGACGGTGACACCGGAGCCGGCGGCGATGCGCTTGCGTCGGGAAGCGTTGAGGATCTTCGGATCTTCGCGCTCAGCGGGGGTCATACCGCGGATGATGGCCTGGACACGGTCGAGGTGCTTCTCGTCCACCATGTCGGCCATGCCTGCCATCTGGGAGCCACCCGGCAGCATCTTGAGAATGTTGCCCACCGGACCCATCCGGCGAATCATGAGCATTTGGTCGAGGAAGTCCTCCAGGGTCAATTCCCCGGAGGTCATCTTCTGGGCGGTCAGCTCGGCCTGTTCTTGGTCGAAGTGCTGCTCAGCCTGCTCGATGAGGGACAGCATGTCGCCCATCCCAAGGATGCGGCTGGCCATGCGCTCGGGGTGGAAGACGTCGAAGTCCTCAAGCTTCTCACCGGTGGAGGCGAACATGATCGGCTTGCCGGTGACCTCACGGATCGATAGTGCGGCACCACCACGGGCATCGCCGTCGAGCTTGGTGAGCACGACACCGGTGAAGTCAACGCCATCGCGGAAGGCCTCGGCGGTCTGGACAGCATCCTGACCGATCATGGAGTCGATGACGAAGAGGACCTCGTCCGGGTTCACCGCGTCGCGGATATCAGAGGCCTGCTGCATCAGCACCGAGTCGATACCGAGGCGGCCGGCCGTATCCACAATCACGACGTCGTACTGATTGTCCTTGGCGTACTCGATGCCACTCTGAGCGACCTCGACCGGGTTGCCATGGCTGGTTCCCATCTCGTGGTCGTGGGAGTCCATGGCGGTACCGGGATCCGGAGCGAAGCAGGGCACGCCGGCGCGCTCACCGACGATCTGAAGCTGCTGCACGGCGCCGGGGCGCTGCAGGTCACAGGCGATAAGGAGCGGTGTGTGCCCGTCCTTCGCCAGGTGCTTGGCCAGCTTTCCGGCGAGGGTGGTTTTACCTGCACCCTGAAGACCGGCGAGCATGATCACCGTCGGGGGCTTCTTTGCGAAGGTCAGACGTCGGGTCTCACCACCGAGGATCTGGACCAGTTCCTCGTTAACGATCTTGACGACCTGCTGCGCCGGGTTCAGGGCCTGGGAGACCTCCGAACCGGTCGCACGCTCCTTCACCTTCTTAATGAAGGCCCGGACCACCGGCAGGGAGACGTCAGCCTCCAGCAGCGCCAGCCGGATCTCGCGGGCGGTGGCGTTGATGTCGGCGTCGCTGAGCCTGCCCTTGCCACGCAGATCCTTCAGCGCACCTGACAGCCGGTCTGACAGTGATTCGAACACGTGTCTGATACTCCCTGCATCTCGACGTTGTAACCGTTAACCCCAACACCATACCCACGTGGCTACGTTGAATCACGTTGCCACGTGGGTATGGGTCAGAGGGTCAGTCTATGGTGCTTTTACAGGGCGACGTCGTCGCGCTCTCCGGTGCGCACTCGGACAATCTTGTCGACGGTGGTGACCCACGCCTTGCCGTCTCCGATGCCCCCGGTCCAGGCGGCGTCGACCAGTGTGTCGAGGGCCTTGTCCGCGTCGACGTCGTTGGCGAGGATTTCAATCTTGAGCTTGTCGACGAATTCGACGACATACTCCTCACCTCGATACACCTCCACAGATCCTTCCTGGCGCCCGTACCCGCGGACCTCGCCGACGGTCATACCGTGGATGCCGATGGCACGCAGTGCCTTCTTAATCCGCGGAAGGGTCTCCGGGTTCACAACTGCGGTGATTAACTTCATGACTGGTCCTTTCCTGCGGTGACTGCCTCGTTCATGGCCACGTGTGCCGAACGCAGGGTCGGTGCGGGGATACGGGTATCCGGGGCGTAGGCAGATTCGCCGTGCTCGGTGGTGTCGATACCCAGCTCCTCTTGATCCTCGGAGATCCTCCAACCCATGGTCTTCTTCAGAGCCATGGCGATGATCAGGGTGATTACACCGGCGAAGACCAGCGCGAAGACGGCGATGACGATCTGGACAACCAACAGCTTAAATCCGTCGACTCCACCACCGGTGAGAAGGCCGGTGTCAGTAGCCAGCAGGCCAATACCGACGGTGCCCCACAGGCCTGCCACCAGGTGGACGCCCACAACATCGAGAGAATCGTCGTAGTTAAACCGTCGCTTCAGCTCGACACCGAGGCAGGCGAGGCCGCCACCGACACCACCAAGGGCAATTGCAGTGACCGGGGTGAGGTCACCAGCAGCCGGGGTTACCGCGACCAGTCCGGCAACAACGCCGGAGGCGGCACCGAGGGAGGTGGCACGGCCGTCCCGCAGACGCTCGACCAGCAACCAGACCAGGACTGCCGAGCAGGTTGCGACGGTGGTGTTAACCCACGCCAGGCCAGCCAGACCATCGGCGGCGAGTGAGGAACCGCCGTTAAATCCGAACCAGCCGAACCACAGCAGTGCTGCGCCGATCATGACCAGCGGCAGGTTGTGCGGGCGGTGTGCGGCGGTGTCGAAGGTGCGGGACTTTCCGACGATCAGTGCCAAGACCAGCGCCGCAATACCGGCGTTGATGTGGACCACGGTGCCGCCGGCGAAGTCGATCGGTGCGATGTTCGCGACAATTTCACCGTCAACCTCGGAGGATCCGAACATCCATGCGGCCAGGGAGTTCTCGCCCTCGCCTAAGATGCCGCCGCCCCACACCATGTGTGCCAGCGGGAAATAAGAGAAGGTTGCCCACAGACCGGTGAATACCAGCCAAGTGGAGAACTTCACGCGTCCGGCGATCGCACCGGAGACGATGGCCGTGGAGATGATCGCGAAGGTCATCTGGAACCCGATGTCCACGATCTGCGGGTAAGTGCCGGCGAGAACGTATTCACCGTCGGCGTCGAGGATCTGGTCCTTCAGTCCGAACGCGGTGAACGGGTTGTCAAAAATTCCGCCGATGCTGTTGCCGGAGTAGGACATAGACCAGCCCCAGAGGACGTAGATAATGCCCACGACGGCCATTGCGCCGAAAGACATCATCATCATGTTCAGCACTCCGCGACGGCCGGTCATGCCGCCGTAGAAGAAGGCCAGGCCTGGGGTCATCAGCAGCACCAGGGATGCGGCCATCAGCATCCAGGCGGTATCACCGGCGCTGAAGATCTCAGCGGCGGCGGGGAATGAGGGGTCGACGCTGGCGAGTGCCAGACCGTTGGCGGAATCCGGTGGCATTCCGGTGCTCCTTCACAGAGGTCCAATAGGTACAAGGAGAAGATTCGCAACCCGATGTTTCTCACTGACCTGCCGCGCGGTAACGACTGGGTAAACCCTCTCAGCTGCCTCGTTTCAGCCGCATTTCGCGGCTGTTCGACGGCATTTATGTGCCTTTGGAAAGTACTCAGCTTCATCCTTCTCCGCTTTACGACGTCCCCTTCCCCATTCACCTCTACCGCCACAATGGACTGCAAAAGGCCCGCCCGTGGGTTTTTCCCACGGGCGGGCCTGAGCGCTGAGTCTGGGTTTAGGACTCGCCAAGAAGAGCGTCGACGAAGCTTTCCGGCTCGAAGGGTGCCAAGTGGTCTGCGCCTTCGCCGAGGCCGACGAGCTTCACGGGTACACCGAGTTCTCGTTGGACCTGGAAGACGATTCCGCCCTTGGCGGTGCCGTCGAGCTTGGTCAGAGCAACACCGGTGATGTCCACGACGTCACCGAAGGTCCTCGCCTGCATCAGGCCGTTCTGTCCGATAGTGGCATCTAGGACCAAGATGACCTCGTCCACGACGGCCTTCTTCTCCACGACACGCTTGACCTTGCCGAGCTGATCCATCAGACCGGTAGAGGTGTGCAGTCGACCGGCGGTGTCCACCAGGACTACGTCAGCGCCGGTGTCGACGCCCTTGGCCACGGCATCGAACGCGACCGATGCGGGATCTGCGCCTTCAGCGCCTCGGACGGTCTCTGCACCGACGCGGCGGCCCCAGGTCTCCAGCTGATCTGCAGCAGCAGCACGGAACGTATCTGCCGCTCCCAGCAGGACCTTGTGGTTCTGAGCGACGAGGACTCGGGCGAGCTTGCCTGTCGTGGTGGTCTTGCCGGTGCCATTGACACCGACGACCAGCACAACTGCTGGCTTGCCGTCCTGCGGCAGTGCGCGGATGGAGCGGTCCATCTCTGGGTGGCACTCCTCGATGAGTACCTCACGCAGCATCGCGCGGGCCTCTTCCTCGGAGGAGACACCACGGGTGGCGATGCGCTCACGAAGCTTCTCCACCACCGACACCGTCGACGCAGTACCGAGGTCTGCCATCAGCAGAGTGTCTTCAATCTCCTCCCAAGCGTCCTCATCCAGGTCACCGGCACCAAGGATGCCGAGAACAGAGTCGCCGATGGCGGACTGGGATCGCGAGAGCTTGCCACGCAGTCGGGAGAGACGTCCCTCTGCCTCGTCGATGTCATCGATTTCTGCCTGCGCAGCAGGGGCGGGAGTGACGGTGGTTGCCTCAGCCTCGGCAGTCTCGGCTGGGGCGACTGGTTCGGCGATCTCATCCAGTTCAGTGTCCAGCTGCGGAGCCTCGGAATCATCGATAACGGGCTCGTCCTCAATGACCTCTGCAGGTCCGTCAGGCACAGCAGGGGTCTTCGGCTGCTCCGACACTTCCTCCGGCTCACCGGACGGAGCGATCCGAGCAGGCTCCTCCGCTTCGGGGATTGCCTCCGGCGCGACTTCCTCTTCGGTCTCGGCGGGCTCGCCCTCCGGCTCTGCGGGAGCCTCGCTGGGAGCAACAGGCTCTTCCGGAGTCTCCTCCTCAGCCGGTGCCGGGGCCCCTACCTCGTCCGGCTCGCCCGCAGGGAAAACCTTCTCGGGGGTCTCGTCCTCAGGCTCGATAACGGCCGGCTCTTCGACCTCCGGAGCCGTCGATTCTTCCGGCTCACCTTCCGGTTCTGCAGGTGCCTCAGACGGGGCTGCCGGCGGTGCCGGGCGCTCTTCCTTGGGCGGGATCGGCGGTGTGGGCGCTACCGGAGGCACCGGCGGAGTCGCTGCCTTCTCAGGTGCAGATTCCTTTTCAGCGCCGAGCTCTTGGCCCGGCAGAAGTTCAGGCTCCTTCTCGTTCTCTGGAGCAGTAGCCGGCCCGGAAGCAAAGTTGAATCCGCCGGTGGCTTGGTAATTGCCCGACTTCTGCTCCTGCGTTAGCTCCTTCGGATCCTCCTTCTTCTCAAACGAGACGGTGTTCTGCTTCCGACGGGCCTTGCCCACGAGGAACAAGATCGCGAGAAGGACGAGTACGACAACTGCCGCAAGCGCGATCCACATCCACAAATCCATAGTCATGATGACCAGTGTTGCAGGTTGAAGAGCCAGTGTCAGGAGCTGCCCCACCGTTGCGGACCCGCGTACGTTCCCACCCCTTAGACTTTGACCATGAAAACACCGGTAGCCCCCGCAATGTCCCCGACCAAACGCGACGAAGCGGTACGAGAACTTATCGATTCGCTCCCGGCAAAGACTGTCGTGACAGACCCTGACCTGCTGGCGGTGCAATCACGAGATCGAGCAGACATCATCACCCCCGGCGCCGCGATCGCAGCGGTACTGGCCCGCACGACCGATGATGTCGTCACTGCGGTCATGTGGGCAGACCGCCACGGCATTCCCGTGGTTCCACGCGGCGCCGGCTCCGGACTGTCTGGTGGCGCCACCGCCGTCGATGGCTGCCTGGTGGTGTCAGTCGCACGGATGACCTCGATCCTGGAGATCAACCCCGACAACTTCACTGCCCGCGTCGAACCAGGAGTCATCAATGCCGACTTGAATCGCGCCGTTGCAGAGTTCGGCCTGATGTACGCCCCAGACCCCTCATCCCATGAAATCTCCTCCATTGGCGGCAACCTGGCGACCAACGCAGGCGGTCTCAGATGCGTGAAATACGGCGTAACCCGTCAGCACGTGCGGGAAGTGACGGTCGTCCTTCCAGACGGCTCGGTCCTCACCACTGGCCACCAGACGGTCAAGGGCGTCGCCGGTCTAGATTTGCTCGGACTATTCATTGGGTCAGAGGGAACACTCGGGGTCATCACCGAGGCAGTAGTCTCTCTGATCCCAAAGCCCGCCGGCGAACCGGTCACCGTGATGGCTGGGTTCCCGGACGTGGATTCGGCAATGGTCGCCGTCGCCGCCGCGATGAGGGCAGGCGCTGACCCGGAGATGATGGAATTCATGGACCAGCGCACTCTCCGCGCCATCGACGCATGGAAGGGCACCGACTTCGGCGACTACGCCGCGATGATCCTGTCCCAAACCAATGGCCCCGAGGCCACCCGGCGCGCCGGGTTGATCCAGGACTGCTTCACGGCAGCCGGTGTTGTTGATGTGCTGGCCGCCGAAGACCCTGCCGAGGGTGCTCAGCTGATTGAGATCCGTCGCATGGCCTACCCCGCGACGGAGCGGATGGGCCACATGCTGACCGAGGATGTGTGCGTGCCTCTGACGAAACTCTCGGACATGATGCGCGCAGTCGATGAGATCGCAAAGAAGCACAACGTGCAGGTGTACACCATCGGTCACGCCGGCGACGGCAACTTGCATCCCTCGATCGTCTGGACTGGAGGCGCCGTCCACGAGATGCCGGAGAACGTATGGGCGGCCGCCACTGACATGTTTCGGGCGGCGATGGCACTCGGCGGAACGGTCACCGGTGAGCACGGTATTGGCACGCTCAAGCAGGCATTCCTCGGCGAGGAACTCGGTGAGGTCGGCACTGCAGTGCAGCGGGCAGTCAAGGAAGCACTGGACCCGAAGGGACTGTTTAACCCTGGGAAGGCTCTGGCGTAGCCTCTGCCGTCACCGGGCGCATGCGCTGGGACAGCACTCGGGTGACACCGTCGCCCTGCATCGTCACGCCATACAGGACGTTGGCAATGTCCATCGTCGGCTTCTGGTGCGTGATGACGATTAACTGCGAGGTCATCTGCAGTTCTTTGAGGAGGTTAATGAGGCGGCGGAGGTTGACGTCGTCAAGCGCGGCCTCAACCTCGTCGAGCACGTAGAACGGGCTCGGGCGGGCGCGGAAGATTGCTACGAGCAGCGCCAATGCGGTGAGCGACTTCTCTCCACCGGAAAGCAGTGACAGCCGCTTGACCTTCTTGCCCGGCGGGCGCGCCTCCACCTCGATGCCGGTGGTAAGCAGATCATCCGGATCGGTGAGGACCAGGCGCCCCTCCCCTCCTGGGAACAGTGTGTCGAAAACGCGGGGGAATTCCGCCTCGACGTCCTTCCAGGCATCGGCGAAGAGCGCCAAGATCGTCTCGTCGACCTCTGCGACGACCTCGAAGAGATCTTTGCGGGCCTGCTTCACGTCGTCGAGCTGCGTCGATAAGAACGTGTAGCGCTCCTCCATCGCCTTGTATTCCTCCAGCGCCAGCGGATTCACCCGGCCTAGCGCTCTGAGGTCTTTTTCTGCCTGCTTCAGACGCTTCTGGGTAGTGGCGCGGTCGAAGTCCTCATCCGGGGAGAACTCGGCCAGCAAATCCTCCGCAGCGATGCCGAGCTGATCCGCGGCGGTTTTCTCTGCCTGATCAACTCGCAAAGCAGCCTCAGCCCGCGCCAACTCCTCGCGGTGCCCCTCATTTGTGAGGTGGGAGAGTTCTCGGGCGGCGTTGGAGGCGTCGTTACGCGCTTTTTGCAAGGCCGCATTGACGGACTTCAGCGCGGCCTCGCGGGCATCGCGGTCGGCGGTGGCCTGGGTCAGTTCGGTGGTGACGTGGGTGTGCAGGTCGTCGGCAAGCCTGGCGACTTCCTCTGCCTTAGCGCGCTCACGGCGCCTTCTCTCCTGAACCTCTTCATGCCGGGCACGCGCCTGCCGTTCAGCCGCTGCGTGCCGGCGCAGTCGATCAGCCGAACCTCTCGTGGATCCTGACCGCTCCTCTGCTGTACGCAGTGCAAGCCTGGCCTCGGTCTCCATCGCACGGGCCTGTGCCAGCGCCGCGGCAGTGCGATCGCGCTCGTCCGTCGACGGCTCATGCTCCGCCGGGTCCTGATCGACACGGGACAGCCGGTCGGCAAGTTCGTCGAGTTCCTCGGTCAGGTCAGTGACGCGCTTTTCTGCCTCTTCCCTGCGCGCCGAGGCCTTCCCTGACTCCTTATCCAACGACGCCAAGTACGCCGTCGCCCGGTTCGAGTTGGACTTCGCCGTCGATAGGTGGTTCTGGTGTTCTTTTAGGGCAGCCCGAGCGCTGGCCGCGTCCGTGCGGCGGTCCTCTTCTTCCTCGATCGCACCAGTGAGCGTTCCCGATAGCTCATCGAGGTCTTTCTGCGCCTGCTCCAGTTCCGCAGTCGCTGCGGCGATGTCGCCTCCAAGCTCCATCGCTTTACGACGTCCACCTCGACCACCCTCAACCCACTCCGCACCACACACCGTTCCATCGGGTGTGACGGCACGAAGACGATTATCTGAGGTGACCACAGCACGCGCTTGGTCGCTACTGCCGCACAGCACCACGTCGACCAGCAATGAGGCCACTGCAGCTCGGAGCTCAGCCGGGACATCAACAACATCAAGGGCCCACCGCACATCGGCGGGAAGATCAGCGTCCATGCGCCAAGAATCGGCGGTCGATGTGGCGAGAATCAGCGCACGGCCTGCCTCCGCGTCGGTGAGTTCTGCGATGAGGCTGTCGGGTTTCGCACTGGTCAATGCCTCAGCTGCTGGACCAAGAGCAGCTGAGACAGCCGTGTCCCAACCGTCTGCGATCGTGATCGAGTCCGACAGCGCTGCAAGATCATGCTTGTTTTTCAGCCAGCCGGCGCCATCGGTGAGTGATTCCCGAGCCGTCGTTTCCAGCGCCTCGATCCGAGCAGCAAGCCCCGATACTTTTCGTTCGGCGTCTTTCTCGGTCTGGCGAAGTTCCTTCACGCGAGCGGTTGCAGCCTCTGATTCGGTGCGGGCTCGTTCATTGGCTGCGGTGAGCTCCGGGCCTTCCAGTTCCGCCTCTGCTAGCTCTTCGGCTGCTTCCTCGGCTGCGAAGGCTGCCTCAGACCTGCGGTCATCAGATTCCCCGAACTGTTCATTTAGTCGCTCGACTTCTGCTTGGGCCGCATCCAGACGGTGGCGCAGCGATTCCTCCGCCGCGATCAGCCGAACGACGCCCTCCCGTCGATCAGCAATCGCCCGAACCTCTGCTCGGTATTCGGACTCCGCAGTACGGGCAGCCTCTTCGGTATCAGCGAGGGTGTCCCGCACGGATTCCAGACGGTCGCGCGCCGCCTCCTCTTCCATCTCCAGGCGGGCTTCTTCTTCCTCAGCGGCAACGGCGCGAGTCTCAAGGTGCTCCGGATCCTGGCCGGTCCACGGCACCTCAGCCGTGAGCGTCGAACGATCAGCGGCGATTCGCCGTGTTGCCGCGACGCGCTCAGCCAGCGCAGACAATCGGAACCACACATCACGAGCAGCAGAAGCAGCCTCACTGATTGCCGCCAGTTCCTCTTCCAATGACGCCGAGGTTTCCGCAGTCTCTTCCGCCAACAACTCAGCGTTGGAAATTTTGGTGGTGAGGGCTGCGGTGTTGAGGGAGACGTCGTTAAGCGAAGCCTTGAGATCCACCAGATCGGCAGCTGCCAGCCGCAACTTGGCGTCGCGAAGATCAGCCTGAACCGTATGAGCGCGCTTAGCGGCCTCAGCCTGACGAGCAAGCGGCTTGAGCTGACGAGATAACTCCCCTGTCAGATCCTCAAGCCGGTCGAGATTTGCCTGCATCGAGTTGAGTTTGCGCAGCGCCTTCTCTTTGCGACGACGGTGCTTGAGCACACCAGCGGCTTCCTCGATGTAGGAGCGGCGGTCCTCAGGACGGGACTCAAGGATCGACGCCAGCCGCCCCTGCCCGACAATGATGTGCATTTCCCGGCCGATTCCCGAGTCCGAGAGCAACTCCTGGACATCCATCAGCCGTGCCTTGGCACCATTGATTTCGTACTCACTAGCGCCGTCACGGAACATGCGGCGGGTGACGGATACCTCCGAGAACTGGATCGGTAGAGCGCCGTCCGCATTATCGATAGTGAGGGTGACTTCCGCGCGACCGAGCGGCTTGCGCCCCGAGGTGCCGGCGAAGATGACATCCTCCATCTTCCCGCCACGCAGGGTCTTCGCGCCCTGCTCACCCATCACCCATGCGAGTGCGTCAACGACGTTGGACTTACCCGAGCCGTTCGGTCCGACCACGGCACAGATTCCGGGCTCGAATTTCAGGGTCGTCGCAGACGCAAAGGACTTGAAGCCCCGGAGCGTGAGCGACTTGAGATGCATTGGGCTGATTGTAGTGGGAGGGCCGACAGGGTTCGAAGAAGGAACGGTCCCGCGGGCCCCGTGATACATCTACAAGACGTGATCAGGTAGCTGCCCAGCCTATAGAATCAATCCGCCGATACCAAAAAGAAACTAACTCAGCAACTCAACCTAATAAACTAATCGCCAAACAACAACGTGAAACGCTGAAAATAGGCGATTCTCCAAAATCGAACTACAAGCCCATCGGATAAATGAACCACTTCATTACGCCGAAACATCAAAGGAAAAATAATGAAATCCGAACTAATGGAAGCAAATGCATTTAACGCCGCTTGGTGAACTGCAGAGAGAGTCTCGACTCTGATTAATGCAGGCCTACTTATCGTCGCTATAGTCACCGCATTCGCGGCAACAAGTGCGATCCGACAGACACGTGAGATCATCCGACAAAACGAGGAAGCCCAAACATCGACCGCCATCAGACTTCTTAAATCACAAGAACGTCAAGAAAAAGAATTCAAACTAACAAAACTGGCTACCGAACGGGCTTACCGACCATATATGGTCGCAAGATACGTGCCTCCATCTCACCCACATGACGATCTGGATCTGGAAATTTCAAACAATGGACAGTCAGTGGCGAAAAATGTACGGATCGCGTTTGATCCACCACTACCTGAACCAAATCTGAAGATGCTAAACGAAAACGCACTTTCATCTAGCTATATGGCTTCAACCTTAGAGCTTGCACGTGCAGTATTTGTTGGACGAAGGTTCAAAACCATACCGCCTGGGCAATCAATCAAAGCGCCGCTGTGGAGCCAAAATAGGAACTTCAGAGCCTCCAATATTGATGCAATCTCCGCAGAAGGCCTCCCCTCCAAACAAGGCATAACTATCTCCTACTATGATGACGCGGGAACCAGCTACATTGACACATTCGAAATAGACCCACTTATTTACGCAGGTAACCTTTTCAAAGATTCAGAACTAACCAAAGTACGAAAGGCCCTTGAATCTCATCTAAAGAATCGCCACTAGAAAAAACTCAGCTTAAAATTCATTGCTTTTAGTCTCCAGCACTGACACCATATTTTCAAGATCCTCATGAACTAGAATTTAGATAACGTCGATACATTAAAAGAACATAATGTAGAGTTTTCGCCACACTTGCACTTCGTAATTTCGATATTGACACGACACGATGCACTGGATGGAAATTGAATTATTCTAAGTTAGATACCATGCGGAACGAAAAAAATACTATTCGCTACATTCTTGCAGTCGGGATTATCGGTCTGGCATCAGCAATAATTGGCGGACTACTAGCATATTTCTTCGGCAATCAGACACCGGAGTGGATCCGCTTAGCCGCTGGATCTATTACAGGTTTCGGGGCACTGCTCGGCGCTTGGCTAATATTCCACCGTGGCGAACTGGATCGGAAGTCTCAACAGAAGATCGAAAATGAGCGCTTGATGGCGCAACATCAGATCGAAGATCAGCGACTAAACTCAGAATCGGCAAAACTACGCACTGAGGAACAAGGACGTCGGCGAGATTCTCTTGGAGCCCGAACGGCTACGGCAGTTGAACACCTTTCCGCCACTAGCTCCACTACGCGAAGCGCAGGATTTATTGAACTGGCTGGAATTATCGACGACTGGTGGACACTTGGGCAACAAATTAAAGATGAAACTATTTCGAACGCAGAAGCCAAATCCGTTGACCTTGAAATCTTGAGACGACGGCAAGAGCTATTGGATCTGATCTTCAAACAGCCTCCTAATGACAACGTCGAGACAGAGACTAAGGAAAATGCCGGAGTCCTACTGACTAAATCAATGATTCTTCAATCGAGGCTCGTCGGCACAACGGACCCATCATCTTGGAATCATCTTTCATTCGCGTTTGCACAGCTTCGGCACTTGAATTGTCCTGGAATTAATTTTTCTTCAGTAAACTTGGAGTATGCCAATATGAGTGATTCTAACTTTGCGGACTCTAATTTTGATTCATGCAATATTTCATTTGCCAATTTGAATAATGGACATTTTGATCGGTCGGCGTTCACGAGAACTACTATTAAAAGATCTACTGCGAATAAAGCTAGTTTAACTCGTACGGATTTTCGCAGCGCAGATATTCTATACACTGAGTTTTCCGATTGCACTTTTAGGAAATCAGATCTTTCTAAGCTAGATATTTTCGGATCTACATTTGCCGACTGTAAGTTCAGTTTCGCTACATTCGAAAAATCGACCTTCCAGTCGACCGAAATCACTAACTGCACGATTACGAGATCAAATTATCAAGAAAGCAGTTTTATCGATTCCGAATTTTTTGATTGCCGTATTCATAATTCGACCTTTAAATCCATGAAATTGAAGAACACATCATTCACTGATTCAGTTCTTCGTGGATCAGATTGGAGCGATAATGAACTTGACCATCAGTGTGCGATGCCTCTCTTGCAGGCTGATTGAGTGAAAAAGTTCCTCACTTCCTCTCGAACCCCGTGTACTCCCCTCGGGGGTCCATCCAGCTGCTGACTACGGTGTCGACGACGCCCGGCGCGTCCGGGCTTTCCAGCCACAGGAGCAGTTTCTCGCAGGAGTCGCGCGGGCCTTCGGCCACCACGAGGACGCGGCCATCTGGGTAATTCTTCGCGTATCCAAGGAGCCCCAGTTCCAGAGCATTGACCCTGGTTGACCAGCGGAAACCCACTCCCTGCACATGGCCGTGCACCCAGGCGACCAGGCGCACCTTGGCGTCAGGACCGGCCCCGGAGGTTGTGTCGTTCGTTGCTCGCTCGTCGTCGCTCATAACCTAATTCTACGTACCTAGTCCACGTACCCTCGGGGCATGAGCATCTCCGACGAGACGATCAACGACTTCCTCACGTTCTACGCTGCGGCTCTGTCCGACTTCGACGCAGCGACCTCAGCCCAACTATGGGCAACACCTGGAATGGTCCTGGACGACACATTCTCGGGCACGCTCGTCTCTCACGAGGAGATGGAGCAGGGCCTGCGCCAGGGGTATCCGGTGTATCAGCGGCTCGGGCTTGATTCAGTCGGCCATGAACTCCACGAGACCAAGCACCTCTCCGAGGCGCTGGTAATGGTGAAGGTGCGATGGCTGTTCTTCGGTGATCAAGGTGAATTGCTTACCGACGCCCACTCCTTCTACATCCTCCGCAACGAACCAGAAGGCCTGCGTGCGGTGGTCTGCGTGGAAACTGACTCCGCAGAGAAGCTCCGTGAACTAGCTGCGGCCAAGGGTGTGGAACTCTAACCACTCAGTCGTGGGAGATGAAGCTCAGAATTACGGTGCGGCCATCATCTCGGCGGTGCCAGTAACGGCTACTCCCTCATCGCCACTGGCATCGACGACGATTCGGCAGGGCATGTCCATGTCTTCGCCTTGGATGACCACGAACTTTCCGTCCTCAGGCAGCAGTTGATGATCGCGCAGGAATCCGCCAAGGGCAGCCGCTGCAGCGCCAGTAGCCGGATCCTCGATGACGCCTCCTACGGGGAAGGCGTTACGGGAGTGGATCAAGTCCTCAGCTTCCCGATATAGGAGACTGACGGTCCCCCAACCGTTCTCCACCATCAGGTCTTTGAGCCCGTCGAAGTCATAGTCCAGATCCGCCAATCGATCCCTACTGTTGGCCCAGACGATCGGATGCCATAGACCAGCGAAGGCCAGACCAAGGGGCAGATCCGCAGCGAGATCAGACAGCTCCCAGCCGAGCGCACCCAGAAGCTCCAACAATTCCTGTGGAGCGGCCACCATGGGAGGAACTGACATCAGCGTTGCGGAGTTTCCACTGTCAGCTTCCACGACAGTGACTTCGATTTCGCCGACGTTGGTGAGGAACAGCAGCTCACCTGCTCCGGCTCCATCTTCAGCAAGCGCGACGGCCGTGGCGATTGTGGCGTGTCCGCAGAAATCGACCTCAGCGACGGGACTGAAGTAGCGAACGCGATAGGAACCTTCGCCGGCCACGACGAAGGAGGTTTCCGAGTATCCCACCTCGGCCGCGATCGCGAGCATGTCGTCGTCTGTCATTCCGGAGGCATCGAGCACCACACCGGCCGGGTTTCCAGAGCCGTCAAGCGAGCAGGTGAAGGCGCGGTAGCGCAGAACGTCCATGAGTGAACTCTAGATCGCCCTCATGAGCTCCTGCGCCCGAAGAAGAATCAAAGCTCCGATCAGGGCGTGGGTCCGCACTGCCGTCCAAACGCCGCTGAGAGAGCTGCGCTCTTCCTTGACCGCATATTCGCAGGCTAAACTCTCTGCTGTGATGACCAGTCAGGCCGCGCGCTGCGGCCGCTCCCGAGAAGGCCACCTGGTCGGTTCCTGATCCGCGCTCCTCCTTGTCCACGATGCACGCACCACCATCAACGACGACAAGGAGTTTTCATGACCGCACGGTTCAACCACACCATCATCGCCTCGCACGATCCCGCCACCATGGCTCAGTTCTATGTCGACCTGCTCGACGCTGAGCCGGTGGACTCATGGGGCCCGTTCACCAATGTCCAGATCGAGGGCGGGGTCATGCTGCAGTTCGCCACCCCGCCGATCGATTTTCCACCGCAGCACTACGCATTTTTGCTTGACGACGCCCATTTCGACCGCTCCCTCACCCTCATTCAGGACCGTGGCCTCGCCCATTGGGCAGATCCGCAGCGCCAGATGCCTGGACAGATCAACCACGGTCATAACGGCCGAGGCGTCTATCTCCTCGACCCTTCGGGTCACTACCTAGAGCTGATCACCAGCCCCTACCTATAGAAGGAGGTGTACAGACATGAAGTACGTAAACGCCGTTGAGATCGACAAGCCTTACGACGAGGTCGCCCGCCTTCTCGCCGACCCCGACATTCGACCGCGGTGGCTTCGGGGACTTGTCAGTCATGAACCGCTAAATGGCGCTGACGGTCATGTCGGCACCCGGTCACGGATTGTCTTCCGGGCCGGCAAGCAGGAAATGGAGTGCACCGAGACAATCACGCGGCGCTCTCCAGTTGACCTCGACTCCATCGGCCAGGCCACCACCGTGTATTTCGAGCGGGAGATCACCGCGAAGGGCATGTCAAGCAATACCCGCGACAAAATCTCGCACATGGCCGACGGCCGTACCTGCTGGGAGAGCACAGAGGAGTACCGATTCACTGGAGTCATGAGGTTTCTCGCGCCTCTGATGCGCGGCGCCTTCGCGAGGCAGTCCCTGCTGCATATGAACGATTTTAAGGCCTTCGCCGAGAACGGGACTGATGTTCGTGAGCACTGACATCGCCACTGAATACCGTGGACCGACTCATTACGTCGGCTTCCCCGTAACTGCTCGTTTCTCCGAATTTGGAGCTGCTGAAGGACCGAACAACCTCATTCCACAGGTGTACCAATGGCTCACCGACCACGACATCACTCCCTCTGGAGGTCCGCTCTACATCTATTGGCGATTCGGAGCCGACCACGATGAACCTGTCGACTTGATCGTGGCGGTTCCGATCCCAGGCCCTGTCGAACCTTCCCGAGGGCTAATTACCGGACAATTGCCTGCAGGGATCTACATCGTGGATCGCTTTGTCGGCCATCCCGACGGCGTTTCGGTGCGTCAGCCTGTCGTCAGAAAGTGGGCCCACGAGCGAGGGCTCAGCCTGTCCAACCCCAATGACGCTGACGGTGAGCGCTGGACCGGATATGCCGAGCACTATCTCACCGACCCTGCTGAAGAACCAGACCCCTCGCAGTGGACAACAGAGCTGCTGTTCTTAACTGACTAGCCAGCCGGGCTCACCGACTCGGCGATAAACGCGTCGAAGTCGAAAGGCTCAGGGGCGCCGTGACGACCTGCTGCACATCAGTCGAGGACTAGCGCTGCCACATTCGTTAGATTCGGCGGTTACACGATTCGCTGGAAGGCAGTCGCCTGCAGTGCCTGAGCCCGCTCAGCGGATTTATTCAAGGCGCCGCACCACTCGGGATATACCCGAAATCCGCGTTTGCCAGGGCGATCATCAGAGGGGGTCACTTTGAGCCTAGACAGCAGGTCCGGGGTGAATTCGAAGACTCCGAACCGTTGCTGATCTTCTACGAAGACGAGAAGTCCATCAGTACCGTCGTTCGTATGGAACGGCCAAGTGGTTCCTCCAGGCGATGGGTCCCGCTCCCACACGGCCACAAATGCTCCCGGCTTGGTCGGAGTGACCCGCGCAGTCCGGATCCGCCATAGGTGAGAACCTCGCCTCACCACTGCCGACTCATAGTCACTGCCCTGATCCTCCGGCTGCGGCTCAGACCATTCATCAGGGTCTACCTGGTTACAGGTGAGGTATCGGTAGAAAGCGCTGAATCGTGAGTCCACGGAGATCACAGACGCTGGCACTTCGTACACATGTAGCTTGAGCGGTTCATGAAGCTCTTGCGCAGGATGATGCCGTCGCAGCGGCTGCACCTCTCCCCTTCGCGCCCGTAAACCTCCAGGGAGCGGGAGAAGTACCCGGATTCGCCGTTGACGTGGACGTACAGGGCGTCGAAGCTCGTGCCGCCGGCTTCAATCGCTCGGTCCATAACGCCGCGACCGGCGCGAACCAGTTCGGCGAGTTTGCGGACGGAGATCTCATCGGCGGGCTTCTCTCCATGCACCCGCGCGGCCCACAGCATCTCGTCGGCATAGATATTGCCGATGCCGGAGACAACCTCCTGGTTCAGCAGCACGCGCTTGATGCCAGAGGTGCGCCGACGCATTTGGTGCGCCAGGGTCACTGGGTCGACCGACTCATCGATCAGGCTCGGTGCGATGTGTACCGCTGGAGCCGGAACGCGGCCGCCGCCGGTCAACGCTGGGACAAGGTCACACGCCCAGACCCAGCCGAAGGTGCGCTGATCCCGAAAACTGATGACGACGCCGTTATCAAGGGTGAACCGGACTCGTTCATGGCGTCCCGGCGACTCCCCCGGTTCAGGAACGATTATCTGACCGCTCATACCGAGGTGGATGAGCAGGCAGGAGTCGTCATCAAGAACAGCCCAGAGGTACTTTCCACGCTGATCCAGGCCCAGCACCGTGCGACCAATCAGACGGTTTGCCAACTCAGGGGCACCACCTGGCTGACGTCGCACTGCACGGTCGCGCAGCACCTCAACTTCGGTGAATGTGCGACCAAGCACGTGTGGTTCTAAGCCCACGCGGACGCTGGCGACCTCGGGTAACTCTGGCATGGGCAGGACCTCCGGGACTTATGTGAGGGCCTGGTGCGCCTGGTGCGCGGCCTTCATCTCCGCTTCCTTCTTGGTGAGCCCTTCACCGGTGCCGCGCACAGCGCCGTCGACGAGAACCTCGACGGTGTAGGTGCGCTCGTGGTCAGGGCCGGCGGACTCAAATCGGTACTCAGCAGCCGGGAGCTTTCGGGCGGACAGACGCTCCTGCAGGAGGGTCTTCCAGTCGCGGCCACGGGACTCGGTCGGTGCATTGTCGACCATGTCGCTGAAGAGGCGCATGACGGTCTCTCGGGCGATCTCGAAGCCGTGCTCCAGATAGATCGCACCAAGAAGTGCCTCAGTGGTGTCGGCGAGGATCGAGTGCTTGTCGCGACCTCCGGTGACCATCTCACCGCGGCCGAGCAGAATCTGCTCGCCCAGGTCCATGGCGCGGGCGACATCCGCCAGCGCATACATGTTGACCACAGCAGCACGCATCTTGGAGATGTCCTGCTCGGTGCGCTCTGGGAACCGCCGGAACAGCGCTTCAGCGACACACATGCCCAGCACCGAGTCGCCCAGGAATTCCAGGCGCTCGTTGTTGGTCAGGTGGCCATTCTCGTTCGCGAAGCTGCGGTGAGTGAGGGCGAGTTTGAGGGTCTCGTCGGGAAGCGAAACGCCTAACGACGCCAACAGCGGCGCATGGTCAACCGACTCGAAGGCGGCGCTACGTGCGGCTTCGCCTGTCAGGCGGCGCTTACGGCTCACTTCTCGGCCTCGTCGGTCTCAGGCAGGTCGCCGAACTTCTCAGCGAGGGCTGCCCAGCGCGGATCTGCGGGGCGCTCCTCTTCACCGGAGATGCCGTCCGGAGCTGGAACGTTCGACTCCTTCGCCTCACAAGAGCCGCCACCGACACGCTCGCAGGTGGGGTTGAACGGCAACGTCGACACGGTCTGGTCGATAACAGCCTGGGTCATATCGGCGAAGTCACCGATCAACTCCGGGGCGTCATCCTCAAGGTCCTCTTCGTCACCATCGACGGCGACGATCAGGCCCTCGCCGGCGCTGAAGACCTGGGAGACGTGGATCGACACGTTGTCGCTGACTTCGCTGAGGCAGCGGACACAGGAGCCGACGACTCCTGCACTGACGTCGGCGTCGATGAGCACACCGGCACCCAATGGGGTGATGTACCCCTCGACGGTCACTTCGGTGCCCTCGGGGATACCGATCATTTCGGCGCCAATGCGCTCGGGGGCGTCACCGACCCGATGGAACGGCTGCGGGGTGCCCTCGCGGAGCACCGGGCCGACATCGAAGACGAACGGGGACGTGGAATCGGACAAATCTCTGCTCATGATGCGTTCAGCATACCCGCCAAAGTCGCCCTACCCGCACCCGCCGGGGCCTACCAGCCGCTGTCCTCCTGCGAACGCTCGTACGTGCGGTCTTCACCGGAGTACTGGCTGGCAGATCCTCCCGTGGCGTACCCGGAGGCACCGGCGCCCTGGCGCAGTGCTGTGCGGTCGCGAGAGACAGTGCGCAGGGTGGACTGCAGGGTGTCTTCGAACTCTGCGAGCTTGTTGTCGACGAAGGTGTCGCATTCGCTGCGCAGACGGCTGGAATCTGCATGCGCTTCCTCGGAAATGCGGCGTGCCTCCAGCTGGGACTCGCGGACCACCTCGGAGTCAGACACGAGGCGCCGCTGTTCGGTGATCGCCTCAGAGATAGACCGGTCGTAGGCCTCGTTTCCGGAGTCAATGAGGCGCTTGGCCTCTGCAGCAGCGCGTTCGGTGGCCTGGCGGTAGTGGTTCTGGGCGTCGGTGACCAGGCGCTCGGACTCGGAGGTAGCCTCCGAAACCATCGTCTGGGAGCGGTTCTTGGCATCCTCGAGCATCGCGTGGGCGCGGCTCTGCGAATCCTGGAGCATCTTGTCCGAGCGCACCTGCGCCTCGTCGACCAGACGGTCCGCCTCTTCCTCGGACTCACGAACAGTGCGAGTTGCCTGCGACTCCGCATCGTCGATGATGGCGTCCCTGTTGTCCAGCACGTCCTGGGCGTCGTCGATTTCGACGGGCAGCGCATTGCGCAACTCGTCGAGCAACGCCTGCACCTCATGGCGCGGGACCATGCAGTTCTGCGACATCGGAACGCCGCGGGCTTCCTCAACGATGTGGTTGAGCTGGTCAAGGCACTCAAAGACGCGATACATAGTGAAAACGATAGTCTCAGTTGCCGCGGATGTCCGGCATTGCAGGTGCCGTGGCACCCGCGTTGTGGGGACCTAACCCATCTTCTGCTTCAGAGCGGCCGCTACCGGCGCCGGGAGCAGTTCGGAGATATCACCGCCGTAGCGGACGACCTCCTTCGCGAGCGTCGACGAGGTGTAGCCGTACTTCGGGTCCGTCAGCAGGAAAAACGTGTCGACGCCGGACAGGTGGCGGTTCATCTGTGCCATCGGCAGCTCGTACTCGTAGTCGAGTGAGGAACGCAGTCCCTTCACCAACGTGGTGATGCCGTGTTCGGTTGTGTAATCAACCAGCAACGTCGACCAAGAGTCGATCCTGAGGTTCGGCAGGTGGTTGGTGCTGAGGCTGATCAAGTCCATGCGCTCATCGACGGTGAACATGCCCTGCTTGTTTGGGTTATGCGTCACCAGGAGAGTGACCTGGTCGAACTGGGCGCAGGCACGCTCGGCAATGTCGACGTGGCCCATGGTCATCGGGTCAAAGGAACCGGGGAAACATGCGTGGGTCATTAGTTGTCCGTTCCGACCCAGATCGCCGTGTCGAAGCGTGCGGCCCCGTGGGTCTTGCGCTTGAGTTTCTGGACGAGTTCCTCGTAGCCAGCCGGCCACACCGTCTCTTCGGACTCGCGAGCACGCTCGACGGTGACTACCGCATCCTCAGCCAAGGCAGGGCCCAGTGCCACGAGCATCTCGGTGACAGATTCGTTAATGAGCTCATACGGAGGGTCCGCGATCACGCGATCGAAGTGCCCGGCCGGTGCACCAGCGAGATAGGTCGAGGCCTTCATCTCCGACACCGACACACCCGGCAACTTCACAGTCTCGATGTTCTTTCGGATCGCATCCAGCGCTGCGCGGTCGGTCTCCACGAGGACGACGCTTTGCGCGCCACGGGACAATGCCTCCAACCCGAGTGCACCGGAGCCGGCGAACAGGTCCAGCACCCGAGTTCCCTCGATACCGAAGCGCTGCTGCCACGAGGAGAACAGTGCCTCCTTCGCCCGGTCCGCGGTCGGTCGGGTGTGATCGCCTGCCGGTGCAACCAGTTTCCGGCCACGGGCGATTCCAGCGATGATGCGCATCAGTTGTCTTCTCCTTCTTCTGCGGTAGCTCCAGGGGTACTCGGTGCGATGGTCATTATTCGATCGCCGCCGGTGACATCGGCAAAAGCCTCGACGTCCACATTCAGAACCACCCCAGCGCACGGTGCCTGGACCGGCGCTTCCAGTTTCACGGCCTCCACGACCGCGACGGTATCGCCCACCGACACCGTCTGCATCGGATCAACCTGCAGATGGACCACACCTGCGAAAGGTGCGTGCACCTCCACTGGGTCGGCCGAATCGACCCTTCCTGTGCTGTTCGAACCATTGCTCATGGTTGTTCATCCTACGGGGACACCGGGCCCTACCCGCGCTCTAGGTACTCCGACTCTTCAGCGGTGATGTCCGCGGTCAGACGCTCAGCCAATTCCGGGTCCTCAGCGACCATCTTCTCTGCTTCCCGACGTGCATGAGCAATGATCCGCTCATCTGCCGTCAGATCAAGGATTCCCATACCGCCGCCTCCACCTGACTGCTCGTCACCGAGCACGTCACCATGGCTGCGATGGCGCAGGTCAAGCTCTGCCAGCTCGAATCCGTCGAGAGTCTCAGCAACCCCCTCAAGTCGTTCGCGCTCTGGGGTCCCCGCCTCAGAGGGCGTGCACAGGAAGCACAGCCCGATGCGCTCACCACGGGCAACGCGGCCGCGCAACTGGTGCAGCTGGGAGACACCGAAACTGTCGGCGCGTCGGATCATCATGATGGTGGCCTCGGGCACGTCGACGCCGACCTCAATCACCGTTGTTGACACCAGCACGTCCAGATCACCGGCGGCGAACTCTGACATGATCCGGTCTTTCTCTGCGGCTGGCAGTTGTCCGTGCAGGATGCCGATGCGAGCGTCTGGAAGTTTTTCCTCGGCAAGGGCTGCGGTGGTCAGGAGCGAGTCGTCGGGAAGCGTTGGTTCTTCACGAGGCTGAATCCACGGGCACACAATAAACGCTCGATTGCCCTCCGCAAGTTCCTCCCCGATCCGCTCCCAAGCGCGGGTCTCCCAGCCAGGCTTCTCAATGTTCGGCACCACAACGGTCTGAATAGTCTTGCGACCGCCGGGCAGCTCAGTGAGAGTCGAGGTCTCCAGATCACCGAAAACAGTCATGGCAATGGTTCGCGGGATTGGCGTTGCGGTCATCACCAGCACGTGTGGGGTCGTGCCATCGCGGCCGCGGTCGCGCAGCCGGTCACGCTGCCGGACGCCGAACCGGTGCTGCTCATCGACGACCACAAAGCCGAGGTCAAAAAACTCCACGCCCTCTGACAACAGTGCGTGCGTCCCGACGACCACATCCACATCCCCATTCACGATGCCCAGGAGCGTTTCTCCTTTTTCCGCAATCGGCATTGAACCGGTCAACGCAGCGACCGTGATGTCCGATCCGGCAGCGGCAAATAGCGCGGAGAGAGTCCGCGCATGCTGAGTGGTGAGGACCTCGGTCGGGGCTAGCAATGCGCACTGGCGCCCGGAATCGATGACACGAGCCATCGCAAGTGCGGCGACGACAGTCTTGCCGGAGCCGACCTCACCCTGCAGGAGCCGATTCATGGGCGTCTCGGAAGCCAGATCCAGATCGACCTCCTTGAGGACCGTGTGCTGACCGTCGGTGAGCTCGAAAGGCAGGGCGCGTTCCATCAGCTCGCGGGCGTGCCCGCGCTCCACCGAGAGCGCATACGGGTTGGACGGACCTTGCGGTGCACAGGCAGGTGCGACCCGAGCTTCCTGATCTCGGCGGCGCAGCGCCATCGCCAGCTGCAGCTCCAACGCTTCGTCGTACTTCAGGCGCTTGATGGCGCTGTCTTTGCCACCGGGGGTCTGCGGGAATTGCAGGTAACGCAGGGCAGTGTCGAAATCTGGCAGCCCGACAGGGACCACCGGCAGCGGGTCCGGTTGGACTGGCAACTGACGAAACACCCGGTCCAAGTACAGAGCCAGACTGATGCCGGCAACGCCCTTGCGGCCTCGGTGCATCGGGATCGCCGGATTCGTGAGGAGCCGGTGGAGCTCGTCCATGTCGGCTGCAGCCTCGACGAGTTTGGCCAAACGTCCGGTGGCGGGTCCGGGTGAGCCGTCATCGAGAAACATGAGGAAGTCCGCGTTCTGGAGTTTCGGGTTTCCCCGCCAGAACTGAATTTTTCCCATCACCAGCAGCCGAGTCCCCACTCGGAACCGCCGCAGTAGCGCTGCTTGGCCGAAGACGGGCATCTCGACCGTGGCATTGCTGTCGCCGACGTGAATAACCCACGGCCGCGGTGGCTGGCCCTTGCGATGGCGGAAATGATGCTGCGGATCAATATCCGCTGGATTCTGCTCGATCTTGCGGACTTCGACCATTGCGGTAACCGTCTGTCCGTCCTCAGACTCAGTGATCGCAAGCCCGCGGTCATGTCCGAGCCAGCGTGAAGGCACTTTCGTCACTAGGTCACCAACGGTCGTGACCCCGTACGCGGTTTTCAGGCTTTGGGCGACCTTCTGCCCCAGGACCTTCGTCAGACGCTGCCGAGCATCGTCCGTACCGAGCCACCCGAGCATCGGTTATTCCACCCCGATCAGCACCCGCGGCCCGATCCCGTCCGCGGAGTACGTCGACAACTCCACCGTCGGGGCGGCCTCTCGCAGGTGCCCGCGCAACAGGTCCGCGCAGTCGGGGTCTGTGTCATCGCCAAGCAGCAGCGTCACCAGTTCTCCGCCGCTTTCCAGAAGCCTATCGACGGCCCCAGCCACCGCCACCGGAATATCGCAGTTCAGGACCGTATCGACTCCATCGATGGTCACCACAGACACCGCTTCGGTCCGGCGGAAAACATCGGCGGCGCGGACACCAGAGGCCGCCAAACTCATGCGGTAGGCGTCCGCAGCCAACGAAACCTCCGGGGCATGCACGGCAAAAGCCGCCATGCCGTGGACGACCGTCGAGCAATCCACAACGGTCAGCTCCCGATCGTCAATCACCGATGAGTGCTCGAGCTGCTCTAAGTCTCCGTATCCGACATTGCCGTTAGGCAGCAGAATGATCTCCGAGCCACGATCCAAACGGCCGATGGCGTATTCGACCGCGTCATATGGTTCGTCGCCGGGATCCACAGTGACGGCGCCATAGTTGCGGAACAGGTCCGCTAATTGACCCGGTCGGATCACCGCGAGGACGACACGATCGGTGTGCTCGCCATCTTCGCTGCCATGGTGCTGTTCAAGGATCTCGATGCGAATGCCAGAGGGACGCCCGAAGTCCAAGGCTCGTTCGATCACTGCGCCAGCGTCGGTCGTATGGATGTGCACCATGTGGTTGCCCTGACCATCGCCACCGACGACCAGAGAGTTGCCCAGCGAGCTAATTGCGTCACTGAGCCGATTGACCTTGTCATCGCTGATCGTCATGAGGAACATGACCTCGAGTTCACCGTCGTCGTTACGAGGGCTGATCACGGCGCCGCCTCCGGAGGTGATCTGCTGCTCTACGACGCGGGACTCACGCTCGGGACTAACGATGTCTGGAGACGGCGGAGCACCAGCCCCGACTTCCTCGGCCAGAGCGTCGAGCATTACAACGAGCCCGGCTCCCCCGGCATCGACGACTCCGGCTTCGCGAAGTGCCTCTAGCTGGGAGGGGGTCTCTGCCAGCGCTGTGCGCGCGGCAGTGGCTGCGTCGTCGACGATCGACGCCAGATCCCCAGAGTCGTTCGCCGTGGCGGCAACCGCCGCTTGCCGGAGCACGGTGAGGATGGTCCCCTCCACCGGTTCGGCAAGAGCCCGATCAACCAAGTCGACCGCGGTGGTCAGTGCATCGCTGACCTGCTCACCGCAGATCCCGCCTGGGCGCGCCGTCGCGGCCAAGGCCCGGAGGACCTGGGACAACACGGTCCCGGAGTTTCCCCTGGCACCGCGCACGGCGCCGGTAGACAAAGCGATGGCAACCTGATCAGCAGTGACCTCGTCATCGAGCTGATCGGCAGCGGCCACCGCCGCGGACATCGTGGCAGCCATATTGGACCCGGTGTCCGAATCCGGAACGGGGAAGACGTTCAGCGCATTGATCTCCTCCCGACGCTGCTCCAGCGTCGCGGCACTGCGCCTGGCCCAGCGTTTTAAGCCGGCGCCGTCGATTGTTCCCCGAACAGACATATCACCCATGCTACAGCCGCCAATCCACCGGCTCAGCGCCATGGCGCACGAGTTCTTCATTAGCCCGACTAAAGGGTCGGGAACCGAAGAAACCTCTCGACGCCGACAGTGGCGATGGGTGTGCCGACGCAATCACCGGGGTGTCACCCAACAGTTTTTCTGCCGTCTGCGCATCTCGTCCCCACAGGATCGCTACTAACGGGGAGTCTCTCTCTACGAGAGCCTCGATAGCCCGAGCAGTGATCGCCTCCCATCCCTTCCTGCGGTGCGAACCCGCCTTGCCTGGTTCGCAGGTCAGGACCCTGTTGAGCAGACACACACCCTGCTCAGACCAACCTGTGAGGTCGCCGTGGGAAGGGGTGTGGAGCTGGACGTCGGAAAGCAATTCTTTGTAGATGTTGCCGAGGGACCTCGGCACTGGGCGCACGTCTGGGTGCACCGAAAAGCTGAGGCCCATCGCGTGGCCGGGGGTCGGATACGGATCCTGACCGAGGATCAGTACCTTGACCTTGTCGAATGGATAGGTGAAGGCGCGAAGGACTTCATCTCCAGCAGGCACATACCCCCGCCCGGCGCGGTTCTCCTCGCGAAGGAAGTCGCCCATCTGGTGGATCTGGTCTTCCACCGGTTCAAGAGCTTGCCGCCAGCCGGGATCCATCGGAAGGTCGTTCATCAGAAGCTGACCCATCCGCCGCGGAGCCAAGGCTCGCGGCCGTCGACGGTTACTGCTTCGGCGGAGGTCTTTCCCACTGCCCCGATCGCACGGAAGAAGGTGGGGGCGTCGCCAGAGGTGGTCCCGAGGAGGGTGTGGTCTTCTCCCCCATTGAAAACCCAGTCCCACGGGTCGTTGTCGGTGAGCTCGGCGGCGCGGAGCATGAGGTCGTTCGGGGCAACGGTGTCACTGTCAATGTCGATGGACACTCCAGAGGCCAGCGCGATGTCACGCAGGTCAGAGACAAGTCCGTCGGAGTTGTCAGTGAGGCTGCCGGCACCGGTGGCGCGGACCACGGGGCCTCGGCCGTAATGGAACTCCGGGGAGACGTGCTGGTCTACGAGCGGCTGGAATTGATCAGGGACCGCGGCGCGGGAACCGTAATGCTGCAGCAGGGCCAGTCCTGCCGCAGACCATCCAATGGGACCGGAGGCAATGACCGTGTCCCCAACTCGGGCGCCGCTGAGGGTCAAGGGTTTGACCGGCCCGCCGAGTTCGCCCATCGCGGTAATGGACAGGACCAGAGACTCTCCCCTGACAACGTCTCCTCCGACAATCTCCGCGGCACACTGAGAGCACTGTGACTGCAGTCCCCGGGCGATGCCGGCGATGGTGTCCAGAGGGGTATTCAAGGGAGCTGAGATCCCCAGCAGCAGCGAGGTTGCGCGGGCGCCCATTGCTTCGACATCGGCGAAGTTCTGAACTGCTGCTTTTGCTCCCACTTCCTCGGGAGTCGACCAGTCGAGGTTGAAGTGGCGGTTCTCCACGAGCATGTCGGTGGTGGCGACATAGCGCGCGTTGGGTGTGGTCATGCTCAGCACGGCGGCGTCATCGCCGTTGCGAGCTGAGGGCGCTGCGGCACGGACCGCCGCGATCACCGCGTGCTCCCCCACCTGCCCAATCGTGAACTGCTGCGGGCTCATGTTTGGAGCCACCTGCTCTTCCATCAATAGACGTCTACTGCCGCGTCCGCCCAACAGGCCAACCAGCCGAAAACATGGTTCGACCGGACAGCTAGAGTAAACGCCCATGGGAGACAACGTTCAGGTCAAGAGTAGCCGCCGCCGTGCCGCCATCGGACTGGTGCTCGCCATTGTGCTGGCGCTCGGCGTCATCGGCGCGATGAAGATAAGTCAAGACCGGGCTGCGCGCAGCGCGGTGATGCTGTCCTCCCCCGAGCTTCCAGAAAACGACTCCGCGCAGTGTGCGGAGTTCACCGAGGCCATGCCGTCGTCAATGATCCGTCTGCAGCGCGCTGAGCTGATGGAGCCGGTTCCGGAAGGCGCGACGCTGTACCGCGATTACACCGATGACCGGCTCACCATTCGCTGCGGCACCCCGGTGCCGATGCAGTACAACTCCATTGCCCACACCACTGAGGTCGACGGCATCACGTGGCTGACTGTTTCCGACCCGACCCCGGGTCTGGACCTGACCACTTGGTACTCCGTGGGCACCTCCCCGGTGGTGGCCGTGACCGGGCGGTCCGATCATGAGCGCGCTCTGGGGGATGTCTCCGAGATCATCAATGAGGTTGGTTCCTTCGGTGAGGGCGGCGAGCCCGGCCCGATCCCGCTGATGGACCTTCCGCTGGCTGAGGGCTCCGAGCAGCGCTGCAATGGTGTGCTCTCCGCGCTTCCGGAAGAACTGGCTGATCGTGAGCGACTAGAAGGCGACAACCTTCCGGAGGATGCAGACCTACCCGCCGGCGGTGCGGCCTGGGGTAGCGCCTCCACCGGACTGGTCACCGTGCGCTGCGGCGTGGAAGAGCCCACCAGCTACGCGGAGTCCATTGGCGATCAGCTCACTCAGATCGGCAACGTCGTGTGGTTCAACGATCCGGAGCTCTCCTCCGGTGATACTTCGGTGTACTTCGCGCTGAGCCACGAGGAAGTCATCGCGGTCTACATGCCGGTCGGCGAGGCACAGGCAGTGCTGCCGGCGCTGTCCAATGCCATCTCGGCGAACCTCGACGAGGTGTCGTCGGAGTAGTTCACCACGACTACAGAACGGCCCCGGGGATCATCCCCGGGGCCGTTTTTCACGTGTTTTCAGCGAGCGCTACCGGTCCGCAGTTAGCGCGCGAGCGATAACGGTCTCGACGAGATCCTCGTATCCAATACCCGAGGCCGCAAACATCTGCGGGTACATCGAAATCGGGGTGAAGCCAGGCATGGTGTTCACCTCGTTGAGCACCGGCCCCTCCTCGGTGACGAAGAAATCGATGCGAGACAGTCCGTCCGCTCCGATGGCACGGAAAGTGCGGGCGGCGAATTCGGTCAACTGGTCCAGGGTCTCCTGCGGGAGCTGCGCAGGAATCTGCGCCGTCACCACATCATCGAGGTACTTGGTATCAAAGCCGTAGAAGCCTTCGTCCGAGGACTCGGTGTCATTCAGGAGGGCAGGGACAGAGACGGTGACGGAGCCGTCGGGAAGCTGAAGAACGCCGACCTCAACCTCAGCGCCGACCAGTCCCTTCTCCACAATCACTTTCCAGTCATGCTGGCGCGCCAGCTCCAGCGCCTCGTCGAACTGTGCCCACGAATCAACCTTCGAGATGCCAATCGAGGAACCACCGCGGGCGGGCTTCACGAACACCGGCAGGCCGAGAAATTCCCGTGCTGCCGGCTCCAGGTCTTCACCTGGGTGCAGCACGACTTGCTCGCCAATCGGCAGGTTTGCCGCCAGCAACAGGTTCTTCGTGCGCTCCTTATCCATACCGGCGGCAGAGGCGAGCACTCCCGGGCCGACGTACGGCACACCGGAGAGCTCCAGCAAGCCCTGGACGGTGCCATCTTCGCCGAAGGGCCCGTGCAACACCGGGAACACAACATCAGCGACCGCGTAGATCTCGCCTGCGTCTGGGCCGGTGACGTAGCGGATCTCGCCGCGGCGCTCGGGATTCACCGAAATTGCCAGCTCCACCTCACCGGCAGTCACGATGGGCAGCTCACGGCCATTGCGACGAAGCTTGGACGTATCGGTCTCGCCGGGGACCCACATGCCCCCCGGCGCGATGCCGACGGGAACCACCGTGTACTTCGACGGATCGAGGTGGTCCATGATTGCACCTGCAGAGACACACGACACGCTGTGCTCAGGGCTCTGGCCTCCGTACAGCACGACGACGGTCTGCCGCGCCTCCGTATCGACCATCGTCGACTTCTGCCTTTCCGGGACGGTGACGGATTCGATGGTGTCTGGCTCTGCGGTACCCGGGGTTGCGGTCGATTCGCTCATGCGGGTGATCCTACCGATTCCTCCGGAACCGGTCAGTCACCAGCTGACCGTGTTCATCTCGCCGAAATCTTCAGACCTTATTCCGCTTTACGACGCCTACCCATCAACATCGCAACCGTGTCCTGGACCGTGAGCCCACGGTGACAGACCGCGTAGACGGCCTGGGTGATCGGCATGTCGACGTCATACTCTTGTGCCAGTGCACCGACGGAGATTGAGGAGATCACACCTTCAGCGACCTGCCCGCGGGTCGCCTTCTGCGCCTCTTCCAGGGTATCGCCTCGGCCAAGGCGCTGACCGAACGTGCGATTCCTGGACAGCGGTGAGGAGCACGTGGCGACGAGGTCACCGAGACCAGCCAGACCGGAGAAGGTCCGTTCTTCTGCACCGGCAGCCACACCGAGTCGGGTGGTCTCCGCCAGTCCACGGGTGATGATGGTGGCCAGGGTGTTCTCGCCCAAGCCTTGGCCGGCAGCCATACCGCAGGCCAAGGCGATGACGTTCTTACAGGCGCCGCCGATCTCACAGCCGATGACGTCGGTGTTGGTGTACGGACGGAAGTAACCAGTGGCGACGGCGGACTGCAGCAGCGTGGCTCGGTCTTCGTCTTCACATGCCAGCACCGTCGCCGCCGGCTGCTCAGCTGCGACCTCACGTGCCAGGTTCGGCCCGGAAAGCACTGCAATCTGATCTCTAGAGAAACCGGTGACCTCGCGGATAACCTGGCTCATCCGAAGGTGGCTGTCTCGCTCAATGCCTTTGGCGAGGCTGAGCAACGTGGAATTATGCGGCAGCAAGTCCTTCCACTCCCCCAGGTTGCCGCGCAAAGTCTGCGAGGGGACGCCAAGAACTACGATCTCCGCGTCCTCTAGGGCGCGGGCTGCGTCAGTGGTGGCAGTGATCCCCGGGGGCAGTGCCAGCCCCGGCAGGTAATCGGGATTCTCGCGAGTGATCTGGATCCGCTTGGCCTGGTCCTCCCGACGGGCCCAGAGATTTACGGGATTGCCAGCGTCAGCGAACACCTTCGCCAACGTCGTACCCCACGAACCGGCACCCATCACTGCGACCTGCACCATGTTCCGACCCCACTCTTCCCTGTCCGCTGCATGAACCGACTGTCCGGTACCGATCGTGCCGGACCAATCCCTATCAGAATAGCGCCACGCCGGCCCCGCGGACGGAGTACGGGACAGAGCGAGTCGTGCTCCCGGTGAGACCGTCCTGTCACGATTACACTGGCCGCGGAAGCACCAGCCACCACTGACAGCCGTAGCGGCAGGAGACTCATGAATCTGCGTGAGAACGACAAGGACACGTCGAACAGCACCGCCATCACCGGGCGATATAAGTCGATCCCCGTCAATCCCGGCGAGGACGTGTCCCGTCCGACTTTCGCCGCAGGAGCACTGATGTGGCGCGGCGACCCCGCCGACCCGGAGGTCGCCGTTATCCACCGCCCAGGCTACGACGACTGGTCCCTGCCCAAGGGCAAACTCGATCCCGGCGAGAACCTTCCGGGGACCGCAGCCCGCGAAATTCTCGAAGAAACCGGCTACACGGTACGGCTAGGAAAGCTCCTCGGATCTGTGTCCTATCCGGTGGCCAGGCGCACGAAACTCGTCTGGTACTGGACCGCTGAGGTCATTCACGGTGAATTCGAAGCCAATTCAGAAGTCGACGAAATGCGGTGGGTCAGCCTCGACGAGGCAGAGAAACTGCTCAGTTATGACCTAGACGTAGAGGTGCTGAAGAAGGGACGCAAGCGCCTATCGAAGGAGCCGGACACCCGCATCATTTACGTCCGACACGGCCGGGCGCATCAACGCAAGAATTGGTCCGGCTGCGATGATCTGCGGCCGCTGGATAAGAAGGGCCGTCGTCAGGCTGAATTTCTCACTACCGAACTGCTGCCGTTCGCTCCGGAGCGAGTCTATGCGGCGCTGCCGGATCGCTGCCGGGACACCGTGGCTCCCCTAGCATCCGAAATCGGAACCCAGGTTATGGTGGAGCAGGCCTTTGGAGACGACGCCTGGCAAACTTCACCGGACCGCGCCCGAGAGAAGTTCCGTGAGGTCATCGCACAAGGCGGCGTGTCAGTGATCTGCGCTCAAGGCCTCGTCATGCCGGAGCTTTTGTCGGAACTGGCCGACGAGTCTGGCCTTCCCTTGAAAGACGGGGCCCCGTGCAAGAAAGGCTGCGCGTGGGTCCTGGGCTTTCGTGAGGGAAAGCTCCTCACCGCTGATTACTACGCCACTGCGCTACCGGTGAAGTAAGCGCACCTACAGGTCAAAGCCCCTGTGCGAGGAGCTGCGGCGCACCGAAATGCGCCCCTCCTCCGGGATTGATCCGTCTCTGACCACAGAGCGGAAGTAGTTTCCAGGGCGGAAGGCCGGGGTGCGGGTCGCCGGGACCGGGACCGGCTCACCAGTGTGCGGGTTCCTGGCTGTGCGCGGTGCCCGGTCGCGAGCCTCGAAGGTACCGAACCCCATAATGGTGACAGCTTCGCCCTCGACCACGGACCGCACGATGATATCGAGAATATGCTCGACCGCTTCGGCGGACGCCGTCTGCGGAATATCCATTCGTTCCGCCAGCTCGGAGACGAGGTGTGCCTTGTTCATCGGGGCCTCCCACATTTCGGGTCATTCTGGGTACATCACGGTAATTGTTGTCGGACCCGGAAATGACGATGACCGGACACCCTTCCCGACCTCATGGTCTATGGGAAAATGTCCGGCCCCGCGATGTCAGTGACATCCGCTTTCCGAGCCTCAAAGAAATGTATCCAGATCGAGATGTTTTTGTACCCGATTTGAATGGATTTACCCGGTACCTCCTGTGAACGGGGGTAATTCTACATCGTCTGCGGCTTGAACGACGGCCGCTTGGCCTCGTACGCCTGTATAGCATCCTCGCTACGAAGGGTCAGGGAGATGTCGTCCAGACCCTCGATGAGGCGCCAGCGAGTGTAATCGTCCACCTGGAATGGGATGACGACGTCGCCACACGATGCGGTACGGGTCTCCAGGTCGACGGTGATCTCCTTGCCCGGCTCCTCTTCGAGGAGCTTCCACAGCAATTCGATGTCCGACTGCTCCATCTGGGCGGCCAGCAGGCCGGCCTTTCCGGAGTTGCCGCGGAAGATATCGGCAAAGCGGGAGGAAAACACGACGCGGAAGCCGTAATCCATCAGTGCCCAGACAGCGTGCTCACGGGACGAACCGGTACCGAAGTCCGGACCGGCCACTAACACCGAGCCGTTGGAGTACACATCCTGGTTGAGCACGAAGTCCGGCTCATTGGTGCGCCAGTTGTTGAACAAACCGTCCTCGAAGCCGGTGCGAGTGACCCGCTTGAGGTAGACGGCGGGGATGATCTGGTCAGTGTCGACGTTGGAGCGTTTCAGCGGTACGCCGACGCCGGTGTGGGTGGAGAACTTCTCCATGTCCGATCGATTCCTTTCGTTGGTCGGCGGGTCTAGGCGTCAGCCAGGACGGGCAGGTCCGCCGGGGAGGCGAACGTGCCGACGACGGCGGTGGCAGCGGCAACCGGCGGGCTCACCAGGTGGGTGCGACCACCCTTGCCCTGGCGGCCTTCGAAGTTACGGTTCGAGGTAGAGGCGCAGCGCTGCCCCGGGGTCAGCTGATCCGGGTTCATACCGAGGCACATAGAGCAGCCTGGCATGCGCCACTCGGCGCCAGCCGCACGAATAATGTCGCCGAGGCCTTCTTCTTCAGCCTGCTCGCGGACGCGAGCGGAGCCGGGCACGACGAGCATCTGCACGCCTTCAGCAACGGAGCGACCCTTGAGCACCTGCGCGACCTCGCGCATGTCCTCAATACGACCGTTGGTGCACGAGCCCACGAAGACCACGTCCACCGGGATGTCCCGCATCGGGGTTCCAGGCGTCAGGTCCATGTACTTCAGTGCATTTTCTCCAGCAATGCGCTCAGATTCATCGGTGAAGAGCTCCGGATCCGGAACAGAATCGCCCAGCGGGATTCCCTGACCGGGGTTGGTGCCCCAGGTGACGAACGGAGTCAGTGCAGAGCCATCGATCTCGACGACCTTGTCGAAGACAGCGCCTTCGTCGGTACGCAACGAGTCCCAGTACTCCACGGCACGGTCCCACTCCTCGCCCTTCGGCGCGTGGGAGCGGCCCTCCAGGTAGTCGTAGGTCGTCTGGTCCGGGGCGATCATGCCGGCGCGTGCGCCTGCCTCGATCGACATGTTGCAGATGGTCATACGTGCTTCCATCGACAGCTTCTCGATGGCTTCGCCGCGGTATTCGATGACGTGGCCCTGACCTCCGCCGGTACCGATCTGGGCGATGACAGCCAGGATCAGGTCCTTGGAGGTCACACCCGGTTGCAGCTCACCGGTGACGTTAACGGCCATCGTCCGGAAGGCCTTCAGCGACAGCGTCTGCGTGGCCAGCACGTGCTCGACCTCAGAGGTACCGATGCCGAAGGCCATCGCGCCGAATGCACCGTGGGTGGCGGTGTGGGAGTCGCCGCACACGACGGTGGTTCCCGGCTGGGTCAAACCCAGCTGCGGCCCGACGACGTGGACGATGCCCTGCTCAATGTCACCCATCGGGTGAATCCGGACGCCGAATTCATCAGCGTTCTTGCGCAGTGTCGCGATCTGGGTCCGGGAAGTCGGCTCGGTGATCTGGTTGATATCGCCGCCGCCAAGAAGGTTGGTGGTGGGGACGTTGTGGTCCTCAGTGGCGATGGTCAAGTCCAGACGGCGCACGGGGCGGCCGGCCAGGCGGAGGCCGTCGAACGCCTGCGGCGACGTGACCTCGTGGAGGAGCTGGAGGTCGATGTAGATGAGGTCGGGTTCGCCGTTCTCACCGTATTTGACGACGTGGTCTCGCCACACCTTCTCAGGGAGGGTCAACGGGGCTGCTGCATCAGCGGTGCTCATGGTCACCTCATGGGTATGTTGTGGGCGTGCGGCCGGGCGTGAGCCGACCTCTTGCGCCATGCGGGCTGGCACTCCATCGTTAGAGAGTTTTCCGGCGCCGGTCTTCACCCGCACGTGGTGTGCGGTGCGGGCTCCCACGGTGTGACGAACCCCGATGACCCGACCCCCGTCATCTCAAATGATGGGATGCTAATATCATGGTATGGGACAGATTAGCACAACCGAGAACACCGCAGATCTTCAGCGGGGCTCCGAGAGCGGCATCAAGGTCCTCGACCGGTCAGTGCTGATTCTCACCACCGTCGCCGCAGGCCCGCGCACTCTCACTGAACTGTGCGACCATACCGGACTCCCCCGAGCGACAGCCCACCGCCTGGCCACCGCGCTAGAGGTGCACCGCTTAGTCACTCGCACCCCGGACGGCCGGTGGACCACCGGCCCCGGCCTGGCTGATCTCACTCCGGTGACGTCCGATCTGCTTGCCGACGCCGCCGCACACGTCCTACCCAAACTCATGGAAACCACCGGCGAGTCCGTGCAGATCTACCGCCAGTCCGGCGACAGTCGTACCTGTATCGCCGCAATGGAACCGCCAACTGGCTTGCGAAATACGGTGCCCGTCGGATCCCGGATGCCGCTGAACGCCGGTTCCGCCGGACACGTACTTATGGCGTTCGGCCCCGAATCACTGGCTGACCAGTTTCTCGATGGCGCAAACTTCGACCGCGCCTATCTCGAGGAGGTTCGGACAAAGGGGTGGGCAGAGTCCGTCGGCGACCGCGACCCGGCATTGGCGAGCGTCTCGGCACCGGTCATCGATTCCCTCGGAAACATGACCGCCGTGCTGTCTGTATCTGGGCCAGTCGAGCGACTTACTCCTTCCCCCTACGAGGCCTGGGGCCAGGAGGTGCTCGCCTCCGCCGCCGCGATGGGCGACCGCTTGTGAGCTCCCCCGGAGTCCCGCTGCGACAGGACCCAGATCGGATCCGCCGAGGCCCCTACAAACACGTGTTGCTAGCGCTCTCCACCGCTGGCGCCGTCGGCTCCAGCGTCATCCATATGGGAACGGCGTATCTATTGCCGGCTCTCATCAATGAGGGCCTTCCTCTAGCTGCCGCCGGTGCAGTTGTTGCGATGCCCGCCGCCGGCATCGTGCTGACCCTTATCGCCTGGGGCTGGTTCGTCGATCGATTCGGCGAACGCGCTGCCATGTCGATCGGACTTCTCGTCACCTCGATAGCGACCTTCTTCGCTGCCGCCATGTCATCTGTCGGCCCCGTTGCGCTCTCCTTAGCCTTGTTATTGGCAGGCTGTGGTGCTGCGTCAGTGAACTCGGCCTCCGGACGTGTTGTCTCTGGCTGGTATCCAGCTGATAAGCGCGGTCTAGCCATGGGCCTTCGGCAAATGGCACAGCCGCTCGGGGCTGCCGTCGGTGCGATGTCGATGCCGTTGCTCGCCCACCATTACAGCGTCGGTACGGCGCTAGCCTTCTCCGGTTCACTCTGCCTGGCATTATCAGCGTTGTGCTTCATCGGAATTATCAATCCCCCGCGTCCAGCCAAGGGCTCCGCTGACCAGATCGCGGCGTCGGTAAGCCCGTACCACCGCACCGGGCCGGGCATTCCATATCTCGTGCGGGTTCATATCGCCTCCGCGATGCAGGCCTGGCCGCAGTCGATGGTTGGTGCTTACCTCCTTGTCTGGCTTCTCTCTCGAGGCTTTAGCCCTGGCAACTCCAGTGTGATCGTGTTGATCTCGCAGCTGTTCGGCGCGACATCCCGCGCTCTGCTTGGCCACATCTCCGACCGGGTCGGCTCCCGCATTCGGCCCTACCGCTGGGTAGCCACCACCACGCTCAGCCTCGCTGCCGTGCTGGCGGTCACTGACTTCCTAATGGAAGGTTTCGGACCTGGAATGAACGATGGCACCGCGGCCAGCGGTGGCGCCCTGCTTCCGGTGGCCACAGTCCTATTTGTCATGCTGGCGGTCTCTGCAGTCTCCCCCAATGGATTGGCCTTCACCGCCGTGGCCGAATACTCCGGCCCCTTCTGGTCCGGCCGCGCACTGGGTACGCAGAACACCTTCCAAAACATCATCTACGCCGCCACCCCACCAGTGGCCGGACTTATCGTCTCGACCGCCGGATTCCCCGTGATGTTCGCAGTGACTGCCGCACTGCCGGCTATTTCGTTGGTGGTGGCGCCGAGGGGAGATGAACGTCGGGAAGCGGTCTTTGATTAGCTTGGCGACCCAGCGCTAACGCGGAGACCGCGAGCAGCATAGCCATCACTAGCCATGGCAGTGTCGCCGCTGCCTGCGGGACCTCAGCAACATTCAACAGCGCCCCGATTCCGAGCGACCCCAGCAGCACGGCCAGCCCGCCAAACGAGTTGAGAAAGCCGTAATACGACCCAAGGTCCTGCTCACCAGCCAGACGACCGACAACATCACGCGCTACAGGCACCGCGATCATCATTCCTAGGTGCAGCAACAGGACAAACAACACAGCAGGAAGCAGTGCCACCCATCCGGACAGGGCAACCGGCGCGAACGCAGCCACGAGAACGAATGACCCTGACATCACACCAAAACCGGTGATCAAAGCAGTAGCGGTCCGCAACCTGTGTGCGTAGGAGTTCACCGGACCTTGCAGAGCAATCACGTAGACGCCCACCCCCGCGAAAAACCACCCCAATAGTTCGTCAGATCCCGTCGCACGCCGAAGCTCCACCGGCAGCGCCAAGTACTGCAGGTTGTACGCCAGTAGATACGTTGAGTACGCCAGCGCGAACCCCACAAACGCGCGATTGCGCAGCACCCGGGACCACGCACCAAGCATGGGTCGCACCAATCCTTCTTGCTTCCCGACGTCCCTATCCCCCACCAACCCAGCCCCACGCAGGACCACCACATGGACGATGAAGATGACACCAAACACCGCAGCGCCCATTGAACACACAGCCGGAAAACCCACGGGAATCAGCAGTGCCCCGAAGACAGGACCAGTCAGCGCGCCGAGCCGAGACCAAGCAGTATCAAGGGCAAAGAGCCGAGAGCGAGTAATCGTACCGGCCCGTTGCAGCCGCTCGCCTTCGGTAGCAAGTGCTGCCTCTACTGCGGGAGAAAAGAGAGCGGCGGCGGCACCGATCAGCACCACACCGAGAATCATCGTAGAAATGGAATCTGCAAGACCCGCCACAAGGAACCCAACGATCCGCACCGCTACACCGGTAAGCAACACCGACCTGATGCCATAGCGGTCCGCAAGTCCGCCCCCTAAGAAAAAGAGGCCTTGCTGACTGAACGTTCGGATACCAAGCACGAGTCCCACGAGTGCCCCTCCAGCTCCGAGGGAATCAGTCATCTGCACTGCGATGAATGGGACGACCAGATAGAAGCCGATATTGAAGAGCATCTGAGTCACCAGAAGTACTTTTACGGCCGCTGGCAGACCCTGTAATCCCATCCTTGGGCTCCTCAGTTGATCCGCATGCAACGGGAATCGTGGACGCTTCCCAGGCGCACTGCACCTACCGACACAAAAGTGACCTCCACCAATGTAGGTGAAGGCCACTATGTCGTACCCCGTACGGGATTTGAACCCGTGCCGCCGCCGTGAGAGGGCGGTGTCCTAGGCCGCTAGACGAACGGGGCTAGCGATTCCAACGAGCACCTGCGAACTGACCGAAATCATGCTCGGCGCTGTGCTGCGCTGACTTGAAGAAGAGTAACAGGACTGTAAGTCGACCACCTAATCTGCAGGTCAAGGCACAAAAAGCACATATGTGACTTGATGCACCTCGGGCTTGAGCCACAAATGCGAAAGCGGCCCCCAACAGAAGTTGAGAGCCGCTTTACTTTGTACCCCGTACGGGATTTGAACCCGTGCCGCCGCCGTGAGAGGGCGGTGTCCTAGGCCGCTAGACGAACGGGGCGTAACTACCGGAAAACCGGAAGTTCGCTGGCCTACCAGGACTCGAACCTAGAACGACGGTACCAGAAACCGCTGTGTTGCCAATTACACCATAGGCCA
>NZ_ATYV01000019.1 GCF_000427865.1 Corynebacterium sputi DSM 45148
CAGGGGCGTATTTCTGGACCCAGCGGTAGATCGTGGTGTGATCGACCGGCACGCCCCGCTGAAGTCATCATTTCCTCCAGATCGCGGTAGCTCACACCGTAGCGGCAGTACCACCGCACTGCCCACAGAATGATGTCACGGGGGAAATGACGACCGGAGAAGATACCCATTGCTGTGATTATTTCACGTCGCTCTTCCTACTGCCCCAACTTTGCAACAGCACCTGTCCACCTCGTTGGGAATCTTCCGAAAGATTGAACCCGCCGCGTGCCAACCTACGTGCCAACGGCGTGCCAATCAATGCTAACCTATGCGTACTGTTGCACTTCCGGAATGACCGCAAAACAGCAGGTAGACAAAGGAAAACCCCCGACCACCAGGGCCGGGGGAAATCCGATTGTGGAGCCGCCGGGAATTGAACCCGGGTCCTCAGTCACCTCGCTAGGGCTTCTCCGTGCGCAGTTTGCGCGGAGTCTCTGCTCGGCCCTCCGGTTCGGACAAACACGACCGGATGACGGGCCCAGCCGCAAGTAAGAGTCCCAGTCCGACCTTGCGGCCAATCGGACTGGCGAGCCTCACTAGTCGATGCCAGGGTCCGGGCCAGAGGCCTGCCCGGTCTGACAGACACGCGGTCGCTACTTAGGCAGCGAGGGCGTAGTCGCGCTGAGTGTTCTCGGCGCTTATGGGTTTGCTACGACGCTTACGGTGGTCTCTAGCCTGCACCGGCACGCTTCCCCTAGCTCAATGCACTGAGTCGAAACCAAAAATCGGCCCCGTCAGCTTCCGGCGGGCGGGAACGTGTCATTCAACCAACCGGAATAGTTGACCTTAACCCCGCATCCGCGACTTAGTCAACCCCCAGTCGACCTCGTCAACAGATGAAGTTTTTACTTGAAAACTCAAATATTAACTGCAGGGATAACTAGTCTTGACGCCGCCCGCTGTCTCTCCCCTGCTCAACCTTCCTTCTCGACCCGGGTGAATTACCGCATGAAAGTCAGGTACCGGAACGAAGCCCGTCGGCTCATCGGTCGCCTCTGCCACAGCTTCACTCTCCCTCGTCGTCGCTGCGTGCATCGTCCCTGCGTCAGCGCACGCGGTTCCTAATCCTTCGGGGTCGGCCGACGCTGGTGACGCTCGAGGAAACTACGTCGCTTTTGGTGACTCATTCGCCGCGAATCCCGGGTTCAATGATGAGCCGAATTGAGCAGCCACTATCGCCGCCAGCGGATGCGATACCTCGACCGTGAACATCGGACACAGGGTGGCAGAGAAGACGAACCTGGATCTCCACGAGTACGTCTGCAACGGCTCTGTCGTCTACATGCCCGAGGACGACGCAAGGAAGCGGTTGCTGGACCAGGTTGATTCGGCCGTCGCGAACACGCACTTGGACGAGAACACCGAACTGGTCACGGTTCTCATCGGCGCGAACGACGCGGTTCGTATGTCGTGGACTCCTACGGAGCAGCAGAACTCCGAGTACGCGAAGAAGGTAGGCGTTGCTGTCGACGGAATCCGCGCCCATGCCCCGAACGCGGAGATTCTGCTGGTGGGATATCCGGAGATAACGAGCCCCGATGGGACTAACTACTTCTGCCCTATCAATGCATTTGGTATTGCACCACAGGTTCCGGCAGCTGTCGTGAACCAGGGCGAGTACGCACTTGATGCGCGCCAACAGCGCGCCGCAGCAGCCAATGGGGCAACGTTCGTAGACCTGAAGGGCGTAGGCGGAATCGAGTCCGGGATGCGCGGACCGGATGGCGAACGGCTGATGTCGGCATATCTGGACACCGATATCGACCGGTACAACCAGCCGTCACACCCCACCTTCGACGGTTCCGAGGTGTATGCCGCTGAGATCGCCCGTGTCTACGCGGAGACTTCCAACAACTAACCGCGGGTTGCCAAGCAACTCGGAATAACGGCTCAGGTCAGGAGGTAATGCCCTTGACCCGTCGGCCGAGCTCACGGGTAACTTCCCGCTCCTCGGTGCGACGCTTGATGTCCTGGCGCTTGTCGTAGTCCTGCTTACCGCTGGCCAAGGCAAGTTCCACTTTGAGCCGACCATCCTTGAAGTACAGGGACATCGGCACCAGAGTCTTATTGCCGTCGTGGACCTTGCCCATGATGGAGTCGATCTCACGGCGGTGCAACAAGAGCTTTCGGCTGCGCCGGGGCGCGTGGTTCGTCCAACTGCCATGGGAGTACTCGGGCACGTGCAAGCCACGGAGCCAGATTTCGCCGTCATCGACGGTGGCGAAGGCGTCGACAAGCGAGGCCTTACCGTCACGCATCGACTTCACCTCGGTACCGACCAGCACGATGCCGCACTCCCAGGTCTCCAAGATGTTGTAGTCGTGGCGCGCGCGGCGGTTCGTGGCGACTACGGGATTGCCGGAGTTCGCCTTACCTTTTTTCGTATTCTTCTTCGCCATAACCTGGGCAATACTACCCGACTAAGCAGCCTCCCCGGAATGCCACGTGGCATCTCCTCTGGCACGCCGGCGCTTAAGAGTCAGCAGGTGAATCGATACGCACATCCCCAAGGCCGCGAACACGCCCCACACGACGGGCTTGTCGATGAAATAGGCGGAGAACCCTAAGCCGAGCCACAAGATGCTGAGCGTCTGCACCAACTGCCGTTTCGTCATTGTTCCTGCGTAGTAATTGACGATGTACGGCCCGAACCACCGGTGGGCCAGCAGCCAGGTATGCATGCGTTCGGATGACCTCGCGAAACAGAGGACGGCTAGGAGAAGAAACGGGGTCGTCGGGAGCAGCGGGAGAACAGCACCGACCGCCCCGAGCCCAACACTGATCGATCCAACTGCCACCAGCACCCACCGCAGCGGCCCAGTCACCGGACGCAACTGAGCTGGGGAGGGAGCATTACCGGTGGTCACGACCCCAACCCTACTCCGATACCCTCGAGGGGTGAGCGCCGATATCCCCTCCCGACGGACCCGAAAACACCGCACCGAACACGTCACCTTCCCCAACGCGGAAGGACTCATGTTGGCCGCGTCCATCGACCGGCCCTTTGAGGCGCCGAAGGCCTGGGCGATTGTCGCGCACTGCTTCACCTGCGGCCGGAAGTCGCCGGGAGCATCGAGGATCGCCAAGCGCCTCGCAGATCACGGCATTGCGAGCCTGCGTCTCGATTTCACCGGACTCGGGGATTCTGAAGGAACTTTTCGCCTTACGACGCTGTCCTCAAACACCACCGACCTCCTCTCCGCCTACCGATACTTGAAAGAGCGGGAAGAAGCTCCAACATTGCTCGTCGGACATTCCCTGGGAGCCAGCGCATCGATTCTGGCCGCTCCGCAGATGCCGACAGTGAAGGCTATCGCGGTGGTCGGCGCACCATTCCGGCCCGACGCGGCGATAAAGAACCATGCCAGCGACGTGTGCGATCCAGATGAGACGGGAACAAGAGAGATTGTCATCGCCGGTCGGCAGGTGTCATTAGGTCCGGAGTTCTTGGAATCGGTGGAGAATTTCGATGCAGCCGCAAAACTCGCCGAACTTGGTCGGCCGCTGCTAATCCTGCATGCGCCGAAGGACTCAGTCGTACCGTTTGCCGAGGCAATCGAGATGTTCCAGGTGGCTACGGATGATTGCTCAGGGGCGGCGTCGCTGGTCTGTCTGGACGGAGCTGACCACCGACTCACGGTGAGCGGGTCTGCTCAGCAAGTGGCTGACATCGCCGCCGCGTGGGTTACGCCATATCTCTAGTTTGCCCAACAGCAGGCTCAGACGCGGGCTACTCCTGCCTCAGATGTATCCATCAGGCGTGATTTCTTTGGACTTTTGCAGGAAAGGCCTGCATACGCCCCAACATCATGTGACAAAATTGTTATATGACCGATACGACCAGTGCTACGGCCACCGCCACTTCCGCCATCGACGACGCAGCTTTGGCCGATGCCTTTGGGACCGCAGACGCTCCTGTCTGGACGTGCCCTGCCGGGTCCTACCGAGGAATTCGCGAGGGAGCAGTCGATAGAGCCCGCAGCATTCGCTACGCCACTGCCGAGCGCTATCAGTTGCCGGTACTAGCAGGGGACCTTCCGGGCGGAGATGTCGTTGATGCCAGCGAGCGCACCCCGGCGTGCCCGCAGGTCGGCGCGTCGCATATCTCCCAGGTGATGACCCCGCACCGCTCGAACCTCCCCCAGGAGGAGGACTGCCACCGCTTGTCGATCACGATCCCGGCGAATACTCCGGCAGACGCGAAGCTGCCGGTCGTGGTGTGGATCCACGGAGGTGCTTTCATCACCGGTGGCGGAGACGTCAACACCAATGACCCGGTCCGTGCGGTCGAGGAGCAGAACGTCATCATGGTGACGCCAACGTTCCGCCTGGGCATGTTCGGCTTCCTTGGCTCGATGGATGAGGAGTCCAACGGCGGAAAGCCGTCAATCCCGTGGAACCTCGGCCTCTACGACATCATCGTCGCTCTGCACTGGGTCAAGCGGAATATTGAAGGTTTCGGTGGGGACTCAGACAACATCACCCTTGGTGGTCAGTCCGCTGGCGCTGACGCCGTTCTCGGTGTTCTCACCGCTGAGGGCGCTGATCTGGCACAAGAGGTCGGCGGCGCCCGTGGGTTGTTCCACCGAGCAATCGTGCAGAGTGCGCCGATTGGATACAAGATCCGTCGTCACCAGTATTTCCCGGCGATGGTCGAGTCTGTCGGTCCGCCGCCTGCGGATGCACCTCTGGGTGAGATGGTCTCCGCCACCCATACCGCGACCCAGGCTGCGATGAAGATCAATCCCCGCATGGGCGGTCCCTTCGGGCTGAATTACAACCAAGCTCCACTGCCGGGTGAAGGCGGGATCGACGAGGCGCTGAAGTCGGCCGCGAGCCGCATCGACCTGCTGATGGGCCGCCTCACCCGCGAGACTGCGATGTACATGCAGGACATCAAATCTTGGACCACCCTGCGGGAAGTGCCGGCGATCGGCCGCAATGCCTCGGAATCCTTCGTGAAGAAGCACACTGCCGATTGGTACAGCTCGGTGAAGGATGCCACGGACCTGTGGGCGTCTGGCGGCGGCCGCGGCTACCGCTATCTGATGGAGTGGGGTGCCCCGGAGAACCCGTACTTCTCGGCGCACACCTCTGACGTGCCGCTGCTGCTTGGCACGAAGGAGACCTGGAAAGGGTCGACCCTGTTGGACGGGTTGGAGTGGAACGAGATCGACGCGACCGGCCGTCGTTTCCGCACCGTGTGGGGCGATTTCGTGCGAACCGGAAAAATCACTGACCCGGGCCGGGTGGAGTACTTCATGTCGATCACGGAGTTCGGGCAGGAGCAGGCGTAGCCTCCTCCTCACTATTTGCTTCCCGACGTCCCCCTTCACCTTCCCTCTCCCCCACATTCGTCGGTGCTGCTCCCAGAATGACCAGCACCACTGCGAGCAGTGCGAGGCCGGCCCAACCAAGTGGATCTAGGCGTTCGCCAACGATGACGACTGCCAGAAGTGTTGCGATGGCCGGTTCGGTGAGGGTGACAGTAGTGGCGGTGCTGGCACTCACCCGAGTGAGGCCGAAGCCAAAAAGAAGGTATCCAATGAACATTGGGACTAGTGCCATATAAGCGGCGACACCGAAGGACTCTGCGGATTCAACCAGCGGTTTTCCGGTGATGAGTAGCACTGGCATCAGGAGTAGGCCACCGGCACCGAAGACTCCTCCCATCGACGCGCTGCGGCCAGCTCCGAGGAAGATCAACCGATGCACTGCCCAGGTGTAGCCGGCATAGGACACTCCGGCGAGCAGTCCTACTCCGATGCCAAGCACTGTGTCCCTGCTCGAGGCGGTGTCAGAACCCATCCTCGAAGCACACAACATAACGCTGCCCACCACGCCAGTTCCCGCCGCCAGCACCCACCAGCAGCTCAGGCGTGAGCGGTCTAGGAACCGCTCCAGCACACCAGAGGCCAACGGCGCAGATGCCAATGACACCACCGATCCGATCGCTACTCCGGCTAGGTGCATGGAGCTGTAAAAGGCCAGCGGATACACAAAGACTCCAATGGCTCCGGTGAGCACCGTCCCCTTGTACTTCACGAGCACTGGCCACGATCTTTTCAGTGCCGGCACGGCAATGAGGGCTTGCAGGATTCCGCCGATTCCCAGCGCGGCCGCACCGATCGCGAGGGGCCCAACATCCGGTGCGAATGTCGCCGCGGTACCAGTGGTGCCCCACAACAGTGACGTCACTGTGATTGCGAGGATCCCCACTAGCTGACCACCCGCTGTGGGCTTAGGTCCGGTCATGAGGTGGATGAAGGGTGGAGGGGGACGTCGGGAAGCACAGTCTGTGCAATATCCATCGCCCGGTCGATCAGGTCTGGGGTGCCCTCCAACCCAGCGCGAGTGACAGCCCCTTCCAACAGGAGAGATAGATGCTCTGCCAGATCACGTGCGGCGTCGCCCATCCCGGCGACCACTAGGTGCTCGGCGATGATCGATTCAACTTCTTCTTTGTGCTCTCGCACCGCCTCTCGGCCAGGCGATCCGGCAGGCAGTTCAGCGGCCGCGTTCAGCAGTCCACAGCCACGGAAGCCTTGGTCAAAGGCGGACGAGGCGTGGTCACGGTAGGCCTCGAAGACCGCGCGGATCTTCTCCCCTGGTGTGTTCGCATGCTCCAGTCGAGCCGCATAGAGGCCGAGCCATTCATCATGGCGGGCTCGAATGTAAGCCTCGATGACCTCATCCTTCGACGCGAAGTTGTTGTAGAGACTCATGCGGGCGACGCCCGCCTCCGCGGTGATCGTGTCCACGCCGGTAGCGGCCATCCCGTTGGCATAAAAGAGGCGCGCTGCGGCCTCGAGAATCTTGTCTTTCGCTGGTGTACGCGACGTCATGCCAGCACCATATATTAGGTAGATCGATCTACCTATGGTTGACGTGACATGGACCCGCTAAGCAGGCATTTCGCGCGACAAAAGCGAATTGCCTCTATGCTTGGACAAGTCAGAAACGGTGTTAGTTACGCCACATCAGCCCATCGTTGATCGCAGGAGAGCCATGACAGAAAAAATCGACGTCCAAGGTCCAGACGTGGACAACTTCGAGCTGCCGGAGCCCACACACGATCACTTCCGCTGGTCACTGCTGAACCACCTGAAGTTCTCAGTCGGCAAGGACCCGGGCCACGCTTCCCGCTACGACTGGCGCATCGCGCTGTCCCACGCCATCCGCGACCGTGTGATGTCCCCGTGGTTCGCGTCGACTCGTCGTACCTGGGATGAGGACCGCAAACGCGTCTACTACCTGTCGATGGAGTTCCTCATCGGCCGTTTGCTGGAGGACGCCACCATTAACCTCGGGCTGCGCGGAGTCGCAGAAGAGGTCCTTGGGGACTTCGGCATCGATTTCCAGGACATCGTGCAGGATGAGCCGGACGCCGCCCTCGGAAACGGTGGCCTTGGCCGCCTGGCTGCCTGCTACCTAGACTCCATGTCCACCGTCGGCTGCCCCGGCTACGGCTACGGACTGCGTTACGAGCATGGCCTGTTCAAGCAGAGCTTCGAACACGGCCGCCAGGTCGAGGCCCCCGAGGACTGGCTGACCAATGAAGATCCGTGGAGCTTCACCCGCCCGGAGTCTGCCTACGAGGTCAACCTCGGCGGCCACATTGAAAACCGTGACGGCCAGGACCTGTGGATCCCCCGCAACACCGTCGTCGCTGCCGCGCACGACACCCCGGTCGCCGGCTACCAGGGCAAGTGGGTCAACACCCTGCGGCTCTGGGCCGCGCTTCCCGACGCCAAGCTCTTCAACCTCGACCGCTTCAACGCAGGTGACTACACTGCTGCCGCTGAGCCTGAGGCCTGGGCTCGCACCCTGAGCCGCGTGCTGTACCCGAATGACACCACCGAGCGTGGCAAGCAACTCCGCCTGTCCCAGGAGTACTTCCTCTCCTCCGCGTCGGTTCAGGACATCATGCGCCGCTTCACCGATGCGCACGATGACCTGCGTCGTCTCCCGGAGTTCGTCTCCATCCAGATGAACGACACCCACCCGGCCATCGCCGGCCCGGAGCTCATTCGCCTGCTGACCGACGATCACGGGTTCGGATTCTCCGAAGCAGCCGACCTGTCCACCCAGGTCCTCGGCTACACCAACCACACCCTCCTGCCGGAAGCGCTGGAGAAGTGGTCCGTCGGCCTCATGCGCAAGGTTTTGCCGCGTCACCTGCAGATCATCGAGCGTCTCGACGACCGCATCATCGAACTGCACGGTCCCCGCGCCGAAGGTCTGCGTCTCATCGAGCATGACCAGGTGAAGATGGGCGACCTCGCGTTTGTCATGTCTCACCGCGTCAATGGTGTCTCTGCGCTGCATACCGACCTGGTGCGCAAGAACCTCTTCCCGAAGCTCGAGGCACTGACCCCGGGCCGCATCGTCAATGTCACCAACGGCGTCACCCCGCGCCGTTGGCTGAAGCTAGCTAACCCGCCGCTGTCGAACCTCATCACCGACAACGTCGGCGAAGGCTGGGAGACCGACCTGGACCGCCTGCGCGGGCTGGAAGATAAGTCCAGCGACCCGGAGTTCCTCCACGCATATGGAGTGACCAAGCACGAGGCCAAGGTGCGCCTGGCCGAGTGGCTCAAGGACGAGTGCGGCATCGAGATTCCCACCAATGCCCTCTTCGATGTACAGGTCAAGCGCATCCACGAGTACAAGCGCCAGCTCCTAAACATCCTGTGGACCATCGCTCACTGGCAGCGGATCAAGAAGAACCCGGACGCCGGTTGGGTTCCGCGTGTGAAATTCTTCGGCGGCAAGGCGGCCCCGAGCTATGACACTGCCAAGCAGATCATTCGCCTGATCAATGACGTGGCCGAGGTCGTCAACAACGACCCGGACACCAAGCACCTCCTCCAGGTGATCTACCCGCCGAATTACAACGTCACCATGGCGGAGAAGCTCATCCCGGCCGCGGACCTCTCAGAGCAGATCTCCACTGCAGGCATGGAAGCCTCCGGAACCGGCAATATGAAGTTCGCCCTCAATGGCGCACTGACCATCGGCACCCTCGACGGCGCCAATGTGGAGATTCGCGAACACGTCGGCGAAGACAACTTCTTCCTGTTCGGTCTGACCACCGACGAGGTGGAGAAGCGCCGCGGCGAGGAAGACCACGCCCGCGTCGATATTGGCCGCAGCCAGGCTCTCCAGGATGTGCTCCAGGCAATCGCCGAAGGCACCTTCAGTCCGGACGAACAGCACCGCTACGGCGACTTGCTGCACCAGATCTGGAACAGCGACTGGTTCCTAGTCGCCTCCGACTTCGATGACTACGACCGCGCGCAGCAAGAAGTCGACGCCACCTACAAGGACACCACCAGGTGGCAGGAGATGGCAGTGCTCAACATCGCACGCATGGGGTACTTCAGTTCCGACCGCTCGGTGCGCGAGTACATGGCTGAGGTTTGGGACATTCCCTCTGCCCTCTAAAGCACTCCGAAAAGCGCTTTCGGGGGTGTAACCGGGTGAAACGGGCGGGGCACAGGCTGACGGGGTTAGCCTCCACCCCCGCCCGTCAATCTTCCCGCCCGACAATGTGGCGCATTTCATGTTTGGATGGGGTAACTATTCCCATTGACTGAGGAGTCGAGATGGCCGACGAGCTTTCCGCACGATCCATCCTCGAAGCTGCGGACGTTTCCCGGCTGGTGGAGGGGAACCACCCAGATCCGTTCTCGGCTCTCGGACCCACCTCCGACGGAAAACATGTGGTGGTCAGAATCCCCGGGGCAGAACAGGTCTGGGCGATCAACGACACAACCGAGATCACACTGGACCAGCATCCGGACAGCGATTCGATCTTCGTTGGTGACTTCCTCCCGTACTACCGGCTGAAGATTCAGTGGCCCTCTGGAACGTCGGAAGAACGTGAAGATCCTTACCGGTTCAGCCCCGTCATGGGAGCGATGGATGAGTACTTCATCGGCGAAGGCCGGCACCGTCGTCTGTGGAAGGTACTGGGGGCGCACCTGGTTACCCACGAGAAGACTGATGGCGTCCATTTTGCTGTCTGGGCCCCCAACGCAAGCCGAGTTTCAGTGGTCGGCGACTTCAACGACTGGGACTCCACCGCACACCCAATGCGTGCCCGCGGCGCCACCGGTGTCTGGGAGATCTTCGTGCCGGGGCTTTCTGAAGGAACCGTCTACAAGTACTCACTACTTGGCCCGGACGGCCAGGGACTTCCGATGAAGGCCGACCCAGTTGGCTTCGGCGCCGAACACCCACCGGCCACCGGTTCGGTGGTCCGCAAACTCGGACAGCACACCTGGACCGATAGCGCCTGGGTCACCAACCGCTACAAGATCAACTCAATCAATGCTCCCATCAGTGTGTATGAGGTGCATTTGGGGAGCTGGAAACGTCGGGAAGCAAAAGAGGAGCCGAGGACGAAAGTCCTCGACGCGGACGGACACACGCAGGTCGTCGCCGACAACGGCACCCTGCCCCTGACCTACCTGGAGCTGGCGACCGAACTGGTCGACTATGCCCACGACCTCGGATTCACCCACATCGAGGTGCTGCCAATCAGCGAGTTCCCGTTCGACGGATCCTGGGGATACCAGCCGATCGGACTATTCGCGCCGACGACCCGATACGGCACAGCGGAACAGTTCGCCGCGTTCGTAGATGCCGCGCATGCCAAGGGCCTCGGTGTCATCGCTGACTGGGTCCCCGGCCACTTCCCCACCGATGCCCACGGCCTCGGCCGATTCGACGGCACCGCCCTGTACGAACACCAGGACCCCCGCGAGGGATACCACCCGGACTGGAACACGCTCATCTTCAACTACGGGCGCCCGGAAGTACTGAATTACCTGGTCTCCAACGCGCTGTACTGGCTCGACGAGTACCACTTGGACGGCCTGCGCGTCGACGCAGTCGCCTCCATGCTGCACCGCGACTACTCCCGCGAAGACGGTGAATGGATCCGCAACAAGGACGGTGGCCGAGAAAACTACGAGGCCATCGAGTTCGTGAAGCAAGCGAACTACGCCGCATACGAGGAAAACAACGGCATCACCATGATCGCCGAGGAATCCACCACCTTCCCCGGTGTGACCCGTCCGGTCCACAATGACGGTCTGGGCTTCGGATACAAGTGGAATCTCGGCTGGATGAACGATTCGCTGCGGTATTTCGGCAAGGACCCCGCCCACCGCAAGTACCACCAGGACCTGCTGACTTTCGGTATCACCTACTCATTCACCGAGAACTTCCTGCTGCCGATCAGCCATGACGAAGTCGTGCACGGCAAAGGCTCGATGTATGGCCGAATGCCGGGCAACCACGCCGACAAACTCGGCAATCTCAAAGCCTTCTACGCCTACATGTGGGGTTACCCAGGCAAGAAACTCCTGTTCATGGGCCAAGAAATCGGACAACCGGCGGAGTGGGACAACTACTCCAGCCTCAACTGGTCCGTACTGGAAGATCCCGGGCACAAGGGCGTCCAGTCCGTGGTGCGCGACCTCAACCGGATCTACCGCTCCGAACCGGCACTGCACAAGTACGACAACGACCCGCGTGGATTCCAGTGGCTGCTTATCGACGCCTTCGATGAGCAAGTCTTCGCCTGGACCCGGCGAGGCGACCCAGAAGACCCCCACGTCGTGGTCGTGCTGAACCTGACACCCATCGAAAGAACCGGCTTCCGGGTCGGCTTCCCTGTCGCCGGGCGTTGGCTGGAGAAACTCAACACCGACTCAGAGGCCTACGGCGGCGCTAACCGAGGCAATACCGGCGCCATCGAGACCGAAGATGTACCCGCCGGCGGAGAGAAACAGTCCGCCATGCTCACTCTTCCCCCCTTGACCGCGATCTACTTCGTAGAGGAAAAATAATGTCTCCGACTCGACACTCCGACCGTCTTCCCGCCGGCGCACCGCCGCGTCTGACCAGCCAGGCCATGGCCTTCGTCCTCGCCGGAGGCCGCGGCTCCCGCCTCAAGGAACTCACCGACCGTCGCGCTAAGCCGGCTGTGCACTTCGGTGGAAAAGCCCGCATCATCGACTTCCCACTGTCCAACGCCTACAACTCAGGCATCCGGAAGATGGCGGTGGCGACCCAGTACAAGGCGCACTCCCTGATCCGTCACCTGCAGCGTGGCTGGAGCTTCTTCCGTGCAGAGCGTAACGAGTACCTGGATATCCTCCCCGCCAGCCAGCGGGTTTCCGAGGACCACTGGTACAAGGGCACCGCTGACGCAGTCCGCCAGAACATAGACATCGTCGACGACTACGACGTGAAGTACATCATCGTCCTGGCGGCTGACCACATCTACAAGATGGACTACGAGGTCATGCTGCGTGAGCACGTGTCGACCGGCGCAGACGTCACTGTCGGCTGTCTGACTGTTCCGCGTGAGCAGGCCAGCGCTTTCGGTGTCATGCACGCGGATGAGACCGGCAAGATCGTCGACTTCCTGGAGAAGCCCGCTGACCCGCCGGGGATGCCGGACAACCCGGACATGGCGCTGGCATCGATGGGTATTTACATCTTCGACTGGGCGTACCTGCGCGAGCTGCTCCTGGAGGACTCCGTCGACAAGGAGTCCAGCCACGACTTCGGCCACGATCTGATTCCGGCGATCGTGGAGGCCGGCGGTGCGTACGCCCACAAGTTCAGCGAGTCCTGCATCATGTCCGGCCTGGAGACCGAGCCCTACTGGCGCGACGTAGGAACGATCGACGCGTACTGGCAGGCCAACATCGACCTGACTGAATTCGTTCCGGAACTTGATCTCTACGACAATTCCTGGCCGATCTGGACCTACTCCGAGCTCACTCCGCCGGCGAAGTTCGTGCACGACGACGAAGGCCGCCGCGGCATGGCCGTGCAATCGCTCGTCGCCGGTAATTCCGTAATCAGTGGTGCCGAGGTCTACAACTCGCTGCTGTCCACCGGTGCGCGTCTACACTCGTTCTCCCAGCTAGACCATGTTGTGGCGCTGCCGTACGTCACCGTTAACCGTGGCGCGCGTCTGAAGAACTGTGTGCTCGACTCCGGTCTGGTCATCCCGTCCGGCCTCGTCGTGGGCGAGGACCCAGAGGAGGATGCCAAGTGGTTCCGTGTCTCTGACGGCGGCACCGTCCTCATTACCCAGCCGATGCTCGACCACCGCGCCGAGAACCTCGACAAGTAACTCCCCGAAAGGACCCCGACCATGGCCCGTCAGCGCCGTGTTTTGTCAGTCGCGTCGGAGTGCGCACCCCTACTGAAGACCGGCGGTCTTGCAGACGTGGTCGGTGCCCTGCCGGCTGCCCTCGAGCCGTATGGCTGGAGCACCCGGATTCTCATGCCCGCGTACCCGGGCATCTTGGACGCCGTCGGCAATACCCGCCGCATCTGGCGGGATGATGACCTTTTCGGTGGTCCGGCCTGCGTCCGGTATGCGAAGTACAAGGGCCTTGTTCTTTTGCTTCTCGACGCCCCCCACCTTTTCGATCGGCCAGGCGGCCCGTACAACGTGGACGGACATGATCACCATGACAACCATGTCCGGTTCGCCGCGCTGTCCTGGGTCGGTGCGAGAATCGCGATCGAAGGAACCAGCGACCGGTGGCGCCCAGAGATCGTCCACGCGCATGACTGGCAGGCTGGGCTCGTTCCTTCCTACCTTAAGTACGCCAAGTCCGAGATCCCGACGGTTCTGACGATCCACAACATCGCCTTCCAAGGTGTGTTCGGACCAGACCAGCTCGACCGGTTGAGGCTGCCCACCTGGGATTTCCACCCGGACGGGCTGGAGTACCACGGACTGGTCAGCACGCTGAAGGCTGGACTAATGCACGCGTCACGCATCACCACAGTCAGTCCGACATACGCCGAGGAGCTATGCGACGGCGCCTTCGGATTTGGCATGGAAGGCGTGGTTCAAGCCCGGACTGACCGCGGCGAAATGTCCGGCATCCTCAACGGCATCGACACCGAGACGTGGGATCCAGCAACGGATCCGCACGTCACCCCCTACTCCGCAGCGGCTCCCGAAGACAAAGAGGCCAACCGCCAGGCTCTGCTGGACGAGTTCGGACTCAACGAGCCCGAGGGTCCCCTTGCTGTCGTCGTCACCAGGCTGTCGCATCAAAAGGGCATCGACATGCTCGTCGACGCTCTGCCCGGTTTCCTGGACAACGGCGGCGCCGTAGCGATTCTCGGCTCCGGCGACCCAGAGTTGGAGTACCGACTCGGAGACCTGGCGTGGCGCTATCCCGGCAAGGTCGGCCTATACATCGGCTACGACGAGGCCAAAAGCCACCGCATGTACGCCGGAGGCGACATCGTGGTCGTGCCCTCGCGTTTCGAACCCTGTGGTCTGACGCAGCTCTACGGTCTGCGCTACGGCGCGATCCCGGTCGTCGCCTGCACCGGTGGCCTGCGGGACACCGTCACGGACGCCAACCCAGAGAACCTGGAGAACGGCACCGCAACCGGCTTCACTTTTGGCGACTGGCGCCAGGGTGGTCACATCGACGCTGGCGCGCTGAGTTTCGCACTCGGACGGGCCTTGGACTTTTACCAGGACCGCGAGGCATGGGTCAGGCTTCGCGCTCAGGGGATGCACACCCCGGTCGACTGGGGCGTATCTGCCAGCCGGTACGGCACCCTGTTCACCGAGCTAGCGCTGTAATCGCGCTATCTGTCTGAAACGTCAATCTGGCACTGTGGACACCGTGAACAACAACAACGCTGGAAGCAAGGTGCACCACCCAGTCACGTCAGGTCGATCCTGGCCCCTGGGTGTCACCGTCGATCCCGCCGGTGTGAATGTCGCGGTGTGGGCACCAGAGGCAGACGCAGTAAAACTGTGTCTGTTCGATGACTCCGATACCGAGACCCGCATCACCCTCCCCTTCCGCGACGGTGACGTTTGGCATGGACATGTCGCAGATGTTGCGCCCGGGACCCGCTACGGACTGCGTGCCAACGGACCGTTCGACCCCCGTGCAGGTCTTCGCTTTAATGAGGCGAAACTGCTGATTGACCCCTATGCCCGTCTAATCGACGGCCCGCTGGTGTGGGATCCGCTCATGGTTGACTGTGTCGTCGAACCCGACGGCGACTTCACGTTGGACTACCGGGACAGTGCTCCGGTGGTGCCCAAGGCGATTGTGGCTGCGCCGACTGTCGACGGTCCCGACCCTGCCTCGAACCGCCCGCTGCATGACCTCTCAGACATGGTCATCTACGAAGGCCACCTCAAGGGCCTCACGGCGACTCACCCCGATGTTCCCGAGGAGCTCCGCGGCACCTACGCCGGCATGGCGCACCCGGCAATCATCAAGCACCTTAAGGACCTTGGCATCTCTGCCATCGAGTTTCTTCCGTTGCAGGCATTCATCGACGACGAATACTTGGTGGACCGCGGCCTGACGAACTACTGGGGTTACCAGCCGATCTGCTGGCTCGCCCCAGAGCCGCGCTACGCCAAGGAAGACGCCGACGCTGAACTGCGCCATCTGGTGCACACGCTGCACGAGGCCGGGATCGAAGTATTCCTCGACGTGGTCTACAACCACACCGGTGAAGGCGACGGACTCGGCCCGCATGTCAGCTACCGAGGCCTCCACAACCGCGGCTACTACCGACTGACCGGCAATGGCCACCACTACGTCAATGACACCGGGACCGGAAACACCGTCGCGGCTGAAGAGCCGATGGTGATGCGCCTGATGCTGGATAGCCTCCGGCACTGGGTCGAGCACTACGGCTTCGATGGATTCCGCTTCGACCTCGCGGCAACCGTCGGGCGCACCGAGCACGGATTCAAACCCACGGGCGCCTTCTTCCAGGCTGCCCGCCAGGATCCGGTGCTCGCGACGACCAAGCTCATCGCCGAGCCCTGGGACATCGGCCCCGGCGGATACCAGCTCGGTCACTTCCCTTTCCCGTGGTCGGAGTGGAATGACTGGTACCGCGACCGCGTCCGCCGAGTGTGGCGTGGTGAGCCGATGGGTCAGCTCGGTCTGGCATCGGCGGTCCTGGGTTCCTCCGGTGTCTTCGATAATTCCGGCCGTGGCTCCAATGCCTCCATCAACTTCGTCACTGCCCACGACGGATACACCTTGGCCGACGCCGTCTCCTACGTCCAGAAGCACAACTGGGCGAACCTCGAAGAAAACCGCGACGGCCATGGGGACAACTACTCTGACAACTTCGGTGTCGAAGGACCGTCCGAAGATCCGTGGGTGGTCGATTCTCGTCGCCGTAGGGTCCGCGGCATGCTCGCGACCTTGCTGGTGTCCCAGGGTGTTCCGATGATTCTCGCCGGAGACGAAATCGGCAATACCCAGGGCGGAAACAACAACGCTTACGCCCAGGACAACGAGATCGGCTGGTTGGACTGGACCTCGGCGGATCCGTCACTGACGGAGTACGTCCGAGATCTCATCGCCGTCCGCCACCGGTTGCCGGTGCTGCGTCAACGCACATTCCTCCATAGCCGGAAGCGGGCAGACGGGCTGCCGGAGGTCGTGTGGACTCGGGCAGATGGAGAAACCCCCGGCAATGACGACTGGCACAGCTCCGATTTCCGTACCGTCGCGGTGCAGATCCGCGGTGCCAGCGACGACCCCAATGGTGCGGGCGTGGATGACCATGTCCTGATCATCATCAGCCTGGGTGGCGACACAGACGTCACCCTTCCCGACCCCAGTGACGGCCGCCGCTGGCAGCTGGAGATCGACTCAGCGCGCCACGGGAATGACGATAAAACCCCGCTTCCCGACGTTTCCGGCCCGGACTCTCCGACCACCTACCCTGCACTGTCTCAGTCGATTGTGGTTCTTTCCGCGATCGACAGTGACTGACCTTCCATTCCAGATCACGCCACCGACGAAAGGGCTCTTCCGTGACCTCTGCCTCCTCCGCAAGCTCCGCGTCCAAGTTGACGAAGGCTGCTCCGTTCCATCCTTCCTCTGAACAAGATGAATGGTGGCGAAGTGGAGTGATCTACCAGGTATATCCGCGCTCCTTCGCAGACGCGAATGGTGACGGAATTGGAGATATGAAGGGCATCGCCTCACGGTTGGAGTACCTGCGGGGCATCGGTGTGGACGCCGTGTGGATCTCGCCGTTTTATCCTTCACCCCAGAAGGACGCAGGTTATGACGTGTCCGATTACTGCGACGTCGAGCCCATGTTCGGCAACCTCCGCGACGCCGACGACCTAATCGAGCGAGCCCACGAACTGGGCCTGAAGGTGATCTTCGATCTGGTTCCGAACCACACAAGCGATCAGCATCCGTGGTTCCAGCGGGCTTTGGCCGCCGAGCCGGGTTCCTATGAGCGCGACTGGTACATCTTCCGGGACATTGACCCGGAGAACCCTGATACTCCGCCGAACAATTGGGAGTCTGTCTTCGGCAACTCCGCGTGGTCGAAGACTCCCAACGAGGACCAGTGGTACCTGCACCTCTTCGATTCCAGCCAGCCGGACCTGAACTGGAACAAGCAGGCAGTGCGCGAGGCGTTCCTCGACATCCTGAGATTCTGGTTGGACCGCGGGGTCGACGGATTCCGGGTGGATGTCGCACACGGTCTAGTCAAAGCAGACGGACTTCCGGATGCAAAGATGACCACGCGCGAAATGGCCGGCGACGGCATGGCAACGCAGACTTCTCCCTATTGGGACCAGGACGGCGTCCACGAGATTTACCCGGAGTGGCGGAAGCTCCTCGATACTTACCCGGGTGACCGCGCGATGGTCGCCGAGGCCTGGGTCGAGCCGTACTCCCGCATCGCCCGCTACGTCCGCCCCAATGAATTCCACCAAGCCTTCAACTTCTCATTCCTTGACGCTCCGTGGGACGCATCCTTCCTTGCTAAGTGTATCCGGGAGACCTACGAGGCCAATGACATCGTCGGGGCCCCGGCCACCTGGGTCCTGTCGAATCATGACGTGATCCGCCCGGCCACCCGCCTGGCGCTGGACCCGAAGCACCTGGTGTCCCAGTTGGCGGAGGCCGTCCCGGAGCCGGACCCAGTCGTCGGCGCCCACCGTGCCCGCGCCGCGTCGACTCTGATGCTCGGACTGCCCGGCAGCGGATACCTATACCAGGGCGAAGAGCTGGGACTTCCGGAGGTCCTCGACCTTGACGATGCCTCCCGCGAAGACCCCATCTTCATCCGCACCGCCGGTGAGCGTCTCGGCCGCGACGGCTGCCGCGTGCCGATCCCTTGGGTCAAGGACGCCCCCTCCTACGGCTTCGGCAAAAACGACAACTCGTGGCTGCCACAACCGGAGTGCTTCGGAGACATAGCTGTGGACCAGCAAGAGGGCGACCCGAACTCCGCTCTGGAGCTGTACCGGACCTTGCTTCGGGTCCGCCGTGAGCGCGGTCTCGGATCCGGGTCGCTCGACTTCATCGAGCCCGCCGAGTTGACCGCTAGCGCCGACGATTCCATTGCTGACGACTCAGGCCTCCTCATCTTCGATGTCAGCTCCGAGGCTGGAACGACTCGCGTGGTTCTGAACACCGGCACCACCCCGTGGCGGATCCCCGACAACGCCCGGGTCCTCGTCAGCAGCTGGCCGGGAGTCACCGATTCGGTGCTGACCGACTGCGCAGTCTGGCTAGCGCTCGACTAACCGCCCTAGCCGGCTGCAGGTCCGGCAGAGGGTTCCTCGCCGAGTGGCATTATGTGGACCAAAATCGGCTGATTCTGCAACATCCCGGGTAACTGGCTGCCACAGAGCGAGGTGCTGATCTCGGATATCGCTATCCTTGAGTGAACTATCGCCCTTCCCTGCGGAGGTTCTCATGGTCAGCATCGATGACGTCCGGCGCATCGCACTGGATTTCCCCGAAGTCTTCGAAAAAGTGTCGGGTTATGACGGCGCCCCCACCTGGCGAACCAAACGCGGCCTCGTCGTCTGGGAACGACTTCCCAGCAAGACGGACTTGAAGCAATTGGAAGAACGTGGAACTCCGTGGCCCGACGAGCCAGTTGGATCCATCCACGTCAACGACATGGAGAACAAGGATTCGCTCCTCCAGAGTTATCCGGACCTCCTGTTCGACGTTCCCCATATGGAGGGCTACCCTGTGGTGCTCTTCACCCTGGCGGATATGGACGAGGAATTTCTCCGTGAATTGATCGCTGAGGCATGGCTGACCAGGGTCTCCAAGCGAACCGCGAAGGCCTGGCTCCAGGAACAGGGCCTAGAGGAATAGCATGCCCGTTCAGGCAGAGTCCCCGCTGTCCTCATCGTGGTCGACTCGTTCGATTCCGAGCAGATCCAGTGTCGCGGGAGAAGCGCCGACCTCCGCTGGCTGACCGTCGATTTCTACGGTGAATCGGATAAGATCGGCGAACTCCTGGCCCCACAATTCTTCTGGATGTGTGGCCGGCGGTGCAGGTTCCAGATCCTGTGCGGACTTCTTGTTCAGCCAGTTTTCTTCAAGCCAGTGGGAGTGAACGCCCAGACGCTCGAGGTCAGTGAAGTCAGGGTCGCGGAGGAGTGACAGGTGGAAGGGAATGAGCGTCGGGACGCCGATGGCCTCGAACTCATTCAGTGCACGAGCAGCGATAGCCAATGCATGATTCCGGTCGGTACCGCAAGCGGTGATTGTCGCCAGGAGTGAGTCATCGTCACCGATCAGTGTCGGCCTCGTCGTGGTGCGGTGTACCGCCGCATCCACACGGACTCCATAACCGCCGGGTACCCGGAGCCCCTGCAAAACCCCGGGTTCGCGAAGAAATCCGAGAGCCGGATCCTCTGCGTGGATGGCGAATTCAATGGCGTGACCGCGGCATTCGATGGCAGCGGAAGCCGCAAGTGTTCCTCCATCTGCCAGTCGGAGTTGCTCCCGGTAGAGGTCGAGGCCGGTAACCTGTTCAATCGCCGAGCACCCAATAGTCGGGACTTCAGCGAGTCCGAGGTCGACAACTGAGTACCCCACGGCTGGTTCCAGGACGGCGACGCCTTGGAAATGTGCCTTCGCAGCAGCGTCATGGGCTGCCTCCATCAGTTCCTGCACGACCTGTTCAGAAAGAAATGGTGCCGGAGATTCCACGACGATGGGTTCACCACGGCGCTGTACGGAGGAACCCGTAGTGCCAAGGATCTCTACCGACCCATGGCGATCACGCCGAATCCACACACCAATGCGACGGTCGCGATTGCGGTCATCCGCCACCGGAGGCAGAGAAGGCAGCGGGAAAGTCTCGAGGCTCGGATGGAAGTCGGAGGAAAAGGCGTCGTCGGCCATGGTGATGTGAAGGGCATCGATGTCCTGGTCGAAGACCGCAGTAGATCGATGTCCTGCATCACGAATTGCCTGGATGGCCCGAACAGCGGAGAGACCGGTGAAGGGAACGAGGATGTCTCTCATCGGGAGTCTCCTTCGCGAAGGGGCTCTGAATCAATGGGGACGAACCGAACGAGTGCGCCAGGTGGCAACTGGGCCGCAAGGTCAAGGTCCTCCTCCACCACCACGCCGATCACTGGATAGCCACCGGTCAGCGGACGATCAGCGAGAAAGAGAACCGGCTGGCCGTTGGCAGGTACCTGAATCGCACCGGTGACCAGGCCTTCGCTGGGAAGCTCGCAGTCGGTATAGCCGGGAAGCCGCTCACACGGAGTACCAGACAAGCGGATCCCCACTCGACTGCTCGCAGGAGTGACTTCCCACTCGCGGTCGAACTGTCCAGGTTCAAACCAGTCATCACGAGGCCCCGGAATCACTCGAAATTCGGTGACCTCACCGGCTGCGGGCAACTGTAGTGGAGCGGCTGGATTACCGGTGATTCCGCGTGCCCCGGGAAGCACGTGGATCTCCGTCGGAGTCTCTGGGCCAAGTCCGGACAGGGTGTCAGTTGAGCGGCTGCCGAGAGTCTCCGGCACGTCGATGCCGCCGCGGATTGCAAGCACTGTCCGCAGGCCCCGCTCTGGGCTCGGGAGGTGAATGTCGTCCCCAGCGTCGACCCGAAAAGCCCTGCCATGAGGAATCTTTCGCTTCCCCACGACCACTCCATTCCTCTCCGCCCCACACACTGCCACGACTGCTGTGGTGGTGACACTGGCATCAAAATCACCGAGGGAAATCTCCAGTGCAGCCGCGCCTGCATCATTGCCAACCAGCAGGTTTGCCTCACGCAGTGCAGTGCGGTCAGCGGCACCAGAAGGACTGACACCCTGGTGTGCGTGCCCGGGACGGCCGAGGTCCTCAATCAGAGTCTGGATGCCAGGGTTGGTGATGGTGAGTACATGAGTTCTCTGGTGCACGGATTCGGTGGTGTTCTCCTGCTCACGTGAACCAAGCGTGACGGCATCGCGGGTCGCTTCGAAGCGGACGGAGTATCCGGGGATGAGTGTTGCTGGTTCGGGCCTCGACAGATCCCACATCTGGTGCGAGGTACGCCCGATCAACTGCCAGCCACCGGGGCTTTCCCGCGGGTAGACGCCCGAGAACTCACCGGCCAAACCGACAGAGCCTGCCGGAATGCGTTGGCGGGGCGAGGATCTACGCGGAACGTCAAGTGCTCCGTCCCCACCGGTAAGATACGCAAAACCCGGCGCGAATCCAGTGAAGGCGACGGTGTATTCGGTGGAGGTATGTCGATCGATGAGGGCGTCGGGACTCAAACCGGTGAGATCGGAAACGTCTTGAATGTCGGCTCCGTCGTACACCACAGGAATGGTTACCGATGTGCCGGAGTGGACTGGAGTGAAGGTGGGAGGGGTGTGGATGGGGGCGTCGAGAAGCGAGAGAAGTGCGGACTCGTCCGCGCCAATCACCAAGACCGTCTCGGCAGCTGGGACGATCTCATCGGCTCGCAGATCCCGGAGCTGCTCGAAGGTGCGCAGCGCGTTGTCGAGCGTGCCGCAGTCAATAATGACCGCGTTGTCCCCGGCGCGTCTGACCCTACGCATGGTCGATGAACGAGCTGAGCGTGACGTCCGCGGCCACCAAGTGCTCGCGGAGTGCAAGGGCCATCTCGACGGCACCGCTGCTATCGCCATGGACGCAAATGGACGAGGCGGTGATTGGGACGTCATTGCCAAAGCGGTCCTCCACCACACCCTCGCGGACCAGTCGGAGTATCCGGGTGGCCACCTCAGCGGGGTCGTGAAGGACGGCGCCGGGTTGGGATCGGGCGACGAGGCTGCCATCGGATTCGTAGGCGCGGTCCGCAAATGCTTCCGGGATCGCGATCAGACCGCTGGCCTCAGCCTGGTCGATCAATTGCGAACCTGCGAGACACACCAGGGGAAGTTCCGGGTTGATCTGCAAAATTCCAGTGATGACGGCGGCAGCCTGACGAGAGTCGCGGGTGATGGTGTTGTAGAGCGCGCCATGGGGCTTGACGTAACTGACCTGGGTGCCCGCGGCTGCAGCCAGCGCCTGGAGAGCGCCGATTTGGTAGATCGTGTCGGCGACAAGTTCCTCATCACTCAAGTGCATCGGGCGCCGGCCGAAGCCGACAAGATCCGGGTAGGCCACATGGGCACCGACCGTGACTCCCCGCGCGGCTGCAGATGTCAGCGTTTCGAGCAAAGCCCGGGGATCGCCAGCATGGAATCCACACGCCACGTTGGCACTGGTGACAACGGACAACATCGTCTCGTCATCACCCATCCGCCACTGTCCGTAATGCTCGCCGAGGTCACTATTCAAGTCGATCTGCATGCCGTTGCCCTTCCGTTTCTGCCTGCGTAGCCAGGGTACGGCAGAGCTCCAGTCACGCCGGAAACTCCGTACCCTGGAACTATGAGCATTACGACATTGGCCATGATCTTCTTCGCGGTCGTGTTCGTAACTTCCCTGATCGCCTGGATCTGGTTGCGAATGCGCCACACCAAGGAAAGCCGCAATATGGGCGACGACAGCCTGCGGGAGCAGGATCAGAATCGTCGGCGGGACAATCACCGGGACCAGCCGGGCAGATAGCCCGTCACGCCTTCGCCCCGAATTGGTTCACCGGCCTCAGCAGGCACCACCCCCCCAGTCAGATGGGGGTATCCCGGTCGCAGCCAACGGTGAGCAGCCTCGTCCATTGGTTGAATGGTTGGCACACTCCTACGTGAATCGAGGCACCATGACCTCATACGAGCGCGTCCGGTTCATCGGCTACGCCATCCCCACCACACCTGCGGACATGGTCGCGGTGGGAGACCCAAACACCACAGGCTCGGTCGCCGGCACATACAGGGCCTCAGATGACTTCGAGAGGGATATTCACTCCCGCGCGGCTTTCCTCAAGACTGCGGTCGACACGGCCAAGTCCAGATTTCCGGATGTCGGTGATCCATCAGTGCTCAATGTTTTCGTCGCCCCAGAGTTCTACTGGCACGGCCCGATGGGCCCCTACATCCACGCGCCGGGAGATCCAGATCCTGCGGGCACGATCCTCGAACTCCTGCGTGAGTTCTTCCCCTCCGCTGAGTACCCACATTTTCTGTTCGTCTTCGGCTCAGTCATCTCCGCTGAGGCGAGGAATATCGACGTGGTGATGAATCAGTCCTCCACCACGATTCGCAATGACATCGTCAAGAATCTCGGGGAGAACTGGCTGGCCTCCGATGGCCCGATCAGCCTGGTCATCGAGGACATGCTGGTGAACTTCGTGAAAAACACCCACTCGTACCCTGCTGTGGAGGTTCGCAATCGGGCGATGATCATCAGCAATGGCGCGGAGTCGGTCATCGATGGATTCGACAGTGCCACCGCGCTCAGCACTGAGAAGTACTTCGACTCCAATGAGGATTTTCTGCTGTGGGATGTGACTGGAAAGCCAGTCATCACCGAGCAAATGACGGCGTACCCAGTGCTCGACATGTCTGGCGGCGATCTGAAGAAGGAGCCCACTGATCCGTATGCGATCTTCCGACTGCCGGCAGCGGGCGCACCGCTGAATGTCGGGGTCGAGATCTGTCTTGATCATTCCGACCGACGGTTGCGGACCACGTCGTTGAGGAGTCCGTGGCCGAGGGAAGAGGAGGGCGTCGGGATGCATCTTGTTCCCTCGTGCGGCATGCAATTGCATGCCCCGTCCGTTGCGGCGCAAGCAGGCGGTTGGGCGTTTAACTGCGATGGACAGTACGCGCTGAACGGTTCGTTGGACGGGGTCGATTCGATCTTCAGCGATTATCTGGACGCTCAATCTTCTGTCTATGGCGCGCACACTCAGTTGGCTCGGGTGGCGTCCCCTGCGGTGGGCACGATCGTAAAGGCGCCGGGTTCGCGGGATGCAGCTTTCGAACCGCTTCTCGACGTCCCCATCGCCACCCTTCCCCTCCCCCACGAGGTCCCCAGTCTTGATGGTGGCGAGGCAGTGTCCACGGACGAATTCTTCGCCGGCGGTTCCGGTGAGGTGCACATTTACGGAAAGGACACCCCGCTGCCGTTGTGACCTCGGTTTAGACGGTGGCCGGGGCCTTCGCGGAGGTTCGGCTGGCGATCAGGTGGTCGACACTGAAGCGGCCAGCACCCATCAGTGCGATCACGGCCAGGCCGGCAGCCAGTGCCCAGACCAGCTCGTAGCCACCGTCGCTGGCGAAGATGCCGGCGTCCAGGTGGACCATGAACAGGGCGCCGATCATGGTGATGATGTTCAGCAGTGCGATAACCGGTGCGAGCAGACCGATGATCAGCAGGAAGCCACCGACCAGTTCAGCGGTTGCAGCGAACGGTGCGGAAATGCCCGGCAGCGGGATTCCCATGCCCGCGAAGTTCTCGGTGGTGCCGGAGATCGTCCATTCGGTGAACTTCTGCCATCCGTGGGCCATCAGGATCACGCCGAGGGAAACCCGGGCGATCAGCAAGGCGATGTCGGACAGAACCGGCGATGCGGAGGACGGGTTGAGCAGGGTGCGCATGGTGGCGATGACCTTTCGAGATTGTGGCGTTTAATGCGGTTGCATCAACAACTTATGGTTGACGCTACAACTAATTAGTTGAAGAGACAACTGAACTACAATGAAAAAGTAGTGACGCCGACATGACCCGCGCCCACAATCTGGAGGAGGACCCCCATGACTGACCCCACATCCGCGCTGTGGCTGTCATCGCAGAAGCTCGCTGCGTGGATCCGCTTCGCGTCCCTGCTGGAGATCCTGCCCGGCGCGCTGGATGCTCAGTTGCGCAAAGATTCCGAACTCACCCACTTCGACTACCGGGTGCTGGTGTTCCTCTCCGAGTCAGACGGCCATCGCCTGCGCATGACGTCACTGGCACAGTTCACCAACTCCACCCTTCCCCGGCTCTCCCACGTCGTACGTCGGCTGGAAGACCAAGGCTTAGTCGTGCGCACCCCCTGCGAAGACGACGGCCGAGCCACCAACGCCACGTTGACTGAGGCTGGACACCAGAAGGTCGCGGCCGCCGCGCCGGGCCATGTCGCTGCGGTGCGAAGCCTCGTCATGGATTCATTGGATGACCGGGACGTCGCCGACCTAACCCGCATTACCGAGAAAATTCTCCGCAGCGCGGACAGTGACGGCGCGTTGCGTCCGGTGTACGAGCGTCACGACGACCAGTCCACACCCACCCCACCCGTGGAACCTCCAACTACTCCCCCGCGCGGCGAATGATCAGAAGCTGACCCAACTCCGAGACGTTCTTGGCCAGCTCCACGGCCACCCATCCCGCCAGGTCAGCGACAGTCTTTCCTGCGTCCTCGGGCCAAGGGAATCCAATCACGCGGTCAAGGTCCTCGACGTCGGCCAGCGCTTCTTTCCACTGCTGGTGCAGGTGTCGCAGCCACTCCACGGTCGACGCAGGCTCGCTCGGCCAACCGGTGTCTTCCGGTCCTGGGGCGGCCTCGCCCGTCAACTGCGCCGTCGCAGCCTGCAGCCACCAGCCAATATGCCAGGTGATCCACGCCGGAGTGGTCGCCGGAACCGGATCAGGCTCGGCCTCGGCAAGATCTGGAGCCCATCCATTCTCGGTGCGGTCCATCGTCCATCGGTTCGACGATGGCGCCCAGAAAAAGTCGTCCTCCCCTAATGACGCGGCGTGATACTCGAAGAGCGCCCAGGGAATCTCCAACTGGGACAGCAGCAATGGCACGCGAGGGTCGGACTCAGGTTTCATGCCTCTCATCATGGCAGGGCCGCGCGCCCCAGGGTTCAGGCCTCGAGGATCTCGAGGCTGAATTCCACCAAGGTGATGTCCTCTGGGACGGGGCCGCCACGGTTGCCGGTATCCAAGGCGTCGATGGCTGCGAGTTCATCGGTGCTAAGGGAGAAGTCGAAAACATCGAAGTTCTCTGCGATCCGGGACGGGGTCACGGACTTCGGAATCGCAGAGCGCCTCTGATCCAGGTGCCAGCGCAGCATCACCTGCGCGGGACTCTTGCCGTGCGCCCGGGCAATCTCTCTAATGACAGCGTCATCCAGGACACTCACCCGATCATCGCCGAAGACTGCGTAGAAGGTAATGCCGCCGATTGGTGACCACGCCTGCGTAACAATCCCGTGCTCAGCGTTGAGTTCCTGCAACTGGCACTGCTGGAAGTACGGGTGGTTCTCAATCTGGTTGACCGCTGGGACTACCTCTGTTGCCGACAGAAGCTCCTCCACCTGGGAGGGCATGAAGTTTGAGATGCCGATGGAGTGGACGTGACCGTCGTGAAGCAAAGATTCCAGGCCCCGGTACGCATCGATGGTGCGGTCGAAGTCATCTGACATAGGCTGATGCAGCAGCAACAGGTCGATCGTGTCCACGCCGAGTTTGCTGGCAGCCTTGTCGAAGGCGTAGCGGGTCGAGTCAAAGCCGTAGTCGTTGAGCCAGACCTTGGTCTCGATGAAGATATCGGAACGGTCCACGCCAGAGGCCCGGATGCCGTCGCCAACCTCCCGTTCATTGCCGTAGGCCGCGGCGGTGTCGATGTGGCGGTAGCCGGTCTCTAGCGCGGTACGAACTGCAGCGGCGGTGTCCTCCGGCGAGGACTGATAGACGCCGAAACCGAGCGCCGGCATCTGGACGCCATTGTTCAGAGTGAGGGTGGGAACGGTGTTCGTCATGTCCCCCTCCCTACCACCGCTCAGCCTTCGAGCGCCTCGCCCAGTTCGAGCCACTCCATCTCCATGGCGCCCTTCTCCTCGCGCACGGCGTCCAACTTCCGGGACAGGTCGGCGAGTTTTCCGGTATCCAGCTTCGCCACATCGGCGCTGGTGTCGGCCATGTCGGCGCTGAGCTTGGTCTCCTTCTCGGAGAGTTTGCCCATCTTGCGTTCGAGCGCGCGCATTTCCTTCTGGATGCGGCGATGCTCGGCGGGGTCGATGGAGGGGGCGTCAAGAGACTCGCTTCCCGACGTTCCCTTCTCCACTCCCCCATCCCCCACTGAGGACGGGGTCGAGACATGTCCCTTGCCGGAGTCGCCGGCGCCGGCGAGCTTCTTGCGGCGACTCAGGTATTCCTCAATACCGCCGGGCAGGTTCGTCAGGTTGCCGTCACCGAATAGGGCCCAGGTGGAGTCACAGATGCGCTCGACGAGGTAACGGTCGTGGGAGATGACCACCATCGTGCCGGCCCAGCCGTCGAGAAGGTCTTCGAGTTCCTGGAGAGTGTCGATGTCGAGGTCGTTTGTGGGTTCGTCGAGAAGCAAAACGTTGGGTTCAGCCATCATGACGCGAGTGAGCTGCAGTCGGCGGCGTTCACCACCGGAAAGATCACCGACCGGAGTGCGCTGGCGCTTCGGGGTGAAGCCGAGACGCTCAGCGAGTTGGGCGGCGCTGACCTGCTTGCCGCCGATGTCAATGTACGTGGCGACGTCCTCAACAGCATCGAGAACTCGCATGTCCACGGGCAAGTCATCCAGTTCCTGACGTAACCACCCCAGTCGTACAGTGGTTCCCTCAATGCGCTTGCCTGCGGCAAGTTCGTGGGCGCCGGCGAGGGTGCGCAGGAGCGTCGTTTTGCCAGAGCCGTTAACGCCGACCAGACCAATGCGCTCACCTGGTGCGAGCCGCCAGGTCAGATCGCTCACGAGGGTTCGACCACCGGTTGGGTTGTCATCACCGGACGGTGCGGTGATCGTCGCGTCTTCGAGTTCAATGACGACTTTGCCCTGGCGCCGCTTCGCGAACGCCATGAGCTCCACTTTGTTTCGCGGCGCCGGCACATCGGAGATCAGGGCTTCGGCGGCCTCGATTCGGTAGCGCGGCTTGGAGGTACGCGCCGGTGCACCACGGCGCAGCCAGGCCAGTTCCTTGCGGGCAAGGTTCTGGCGGCGCGACTCAGCGGCATCAGCCTGGCGGGCGCGTTCAGCTCTGGCGAAAGTCCAGTCGTTGTAGCCGCCGTCGTACATGTCGATTACGCCGTCGTGGACTTCCCAGGTTCGGTTCGCGACAGTGTCGAGGAACCAACGATCGTGTGTGACCACCACGAGGGCGGACTTGCGGGACAGCACGTGCTCGGCCATCCACTGCACACCTTCGACGTCCAAGTGGTTGGTCGGCTCATCGAGAATGAGCAGGTCCAAGTCGCGAACCAGAGCGGCTGCGAGGTTCACGCGGCGGCGCTCACCACCGGAGAGATCCCCAACAACAGACTGCAGGCCGAGGTCGTGAATGCCCAGGCCGCCCAGAACCTCGCGGATGCGAGCCTCTCCTGCCCACTCGTGCTCGGACACACCCAGCGGAGCGATGACCGAATCAAACACAGTCGCCTGCGGGTCGAGCCCCACATCCTGTGCGACATACGCCATCCGCAGGCCGTTCACTCGCGATACGCGGCCGGAGTCTTCAGGCTCCAGGCCAGCGAGGATCTTCAGCAACGTCGACTTGCCGCCACCGTTGAGACCGACGACGCCAATGCGCTCGCCCTCCTGGATTCCCAGACTTACCTCGTCCAGAAGAGTCTTCAAGCCAAACGACTTGCTGACATTCTCCAGGTTGATCAGATTCGCCACGCGCGATGTCCCTTTCCGTTACTTCTAGCCCTGGGCTACTAGCCGTGGGCGGCTTCGTCCACTGACGCACCGCTGACCGATTCTTGCTCCGCCAACGTCCAGGTGGCTGCTCCAGTCGTCGCCACGGAGGCAGCGATGTCGAGCGCCTGATCTCGGTCACGGCAGAGGAATGCCACGGCAGTTCCAGCCCCGCACACGATACCGGTCAATGCACCAGCATCCATTCCGAACTTCATTGTCCTGCGCAGCCGTGGCAGAAGGGAAATCACCGCCGGAGTGAGATCATTTCCAGCAAGTGCCCCGAGCCGCTCGACATCCCCTGCTGCGGTCGCCAACAGCATCTCTTCCAGGTGCTCCGCTCGGGGAATCTCCCGTTCAGAGAGGATCTGCCGGAGCTTGTCCTCCACATCGCTTGCATCTAACGGATCACCGACCAGACATATCGCCCAGTGCGCTGCCCGGCGCGACAGCACCGGCGACTGGGCCGCTAAGTCCCCGTCCTCGATGTCAATGACCCGAGTTCCGCCGAGCATCGCCAACTCCGCCTCAGCTGAGTAGTCGCGCAATATCTCTGTAAGCGTGTCTGCGCCTAAAGATCTCCCAACATGCTTATCAACGCCCACTGCAACCCCCGCCAACACCCCACCCCGGACCCCAAGCCCGGAATCCAGTGGTGCGGGAAGCTCGACAGAGACCCGAAACGGCCGCCGAGAATTAGCCCGAGCGGTGCGGACAGCTTCCTTGCCCTCGCCCTCGGAATCCTCCGCGACATCAATCTTTTCGTCGAGAATTTCGGCGATGAGGCGGGCGATGGGGCCGTCGGGAGCTGAGTCTTTTTCGGGGGTCCAGAACCCATGAAGAGCTATCTCAGGTCCCGCGGACCCCAGGTCCGTGACGGTGATGCGGACCCGGCTAGATAACGAGGTCACAAGTGCCTTGATGGTGCCGTCCTGCCACGCCAGATGCGTCGCCAGAATCAGCGGTGCGGATGCGTGGGTCGAGGTGGCCATAGTGCCCAATTCTACCGGCGAGCATTGCACTGCCGTCTGGCCCTGTTTGCTGCCTCAGACTCGCTGCATCGACCAGACAGTCGGGGCGGGGCTCTCAGCGGTCACCGCATGGACGGCGAACCCGAGCCTCTCGTAAAGCGCGACATTGCGAGGATCAGAGGTCTCCAGGTGCACCGGCACCGTGGCGCCATACTTCGCGTCGAGATGTTCCAGCGCAGCCTCGATGATCCCGGCACCGAGGCCCTGGCCCTGCGCCGACGGATGGACTCCGACGGTTGCCAATTCCCATGAGCCAGCCACCGGTGCCGGCGGCAACTCCAGGTCGTAGCCGGCTGCATCAGAGGCTCCCGACGCCTCCACAATCTCACCCCACACCGCACCATCACCCTTTCCATCGCCTCCGGCCCGGTTAGCGCGAGGACGGCAGTCACCTCGTCATTGACGATGACGACTCCGTGCGGCAGCGCAATCTCCCGCAAGTAGATCCCCTGAACCCGCTGGATCCGTTCATGGCGACCATCGGCGGCGACCGTCCAATTGGTCCACGCATAATCAGCAAAAGCGCAGGCCAAGGTATCGGCGGCGCGATCGATATCGGCGTCCTGGGGAACTCGGAAGGTCTTGGTCGGGAGAGTACTACTTCGAATTCTGATTTACTGGGGGCGCTCACCGGCCCAAGCAACTTCCGGGCCAGAGCTCTATCGCCAGAGAATGATCTGGTCGATTATCGATCGAAAAGGAAGAATGCAGTCCGAACAAGGCGTACTCCGCCTTTCCCTGTGCGGGATCGTCCTCTTCGCAGCCATCGCCATCACTTTTGGCCTCGTCACCGGATCTTCAGCGATCCTGTTCGACGGAGTGTTCTCCATCATGGACGCGGTGATGTCCGTAGCATCGATCTGGGTCGCGGGGCTCATCGCACGTTCGGCGGCACAGTCATTCTCCGCAGAAACCAGGAAGCGGTTCCGGTGGGGATTCTGGCACCTGGAGCCGATGCTCATCGCAGTGAATGCGGTCATGATGATGGGTGTCGCTGTCTACGCCATCATCCAGAGTGTCCAGTCGATTCTTGACGGCGGACGAGAGATCGAGTTCGGCCCCGCGATGGTCTACGCGGTCATCATTTTGACGTTGACCATCGTCCTCGCCACCATCGAACATCGCGCCAACCGGAAGATTGGATCCATCCTGGTTGAGACCGACGTTAAGGGTTGGATCATGAGCGGCGGCATTACCGCCGCCCTGCTCGTCGCATTCCTCATCGGCTACTTCCTGCAGGGAACCAGCCTCGAATGGTTCACTCCGTACGTGGACCCGGTAGTCCTGCTGATAGTCGCCGTCATCCTCGTCCCAGTTCCCCTGGGAATCCTGCGCGCTGCGATGGCCGACATTCTCTTCTTCACCCCGATCGAGATGCAGGAAAAGGCCGAGCGCTGCGTTCACCGTCTCGTCGAAGAGAACGGCTTTGAGTCCTCGGAGGTCTACACCTCGAAGATGGTCCGCAGCTACGAGGTTCAGATCTTCATCCGAGTTCCCCACGATGACCGACCGCGGAAGATCCAGGAATGGGACGAACTGCGCGAGCCAGTCATCGCAGAGCTCAGCGACAACGATCCGAACCGATTCGTAACGGTGACATTCACCTCGCCCAGGCATGAGCCTCAGAAGTCGTCCTAAGTTTCAGTCGACCGTCGGTGCGCAACGGCGTTCCCTGCGATTCTCTCAGCGCCGTATAATCGCGTCATGCCTGCCGACGACCCCCGCCCCGACCCGGACCTGCCTGCCGTGGCGGAACGTCGCGAGCCTACAGGCTGGTCCTCCCGCGCCGACTTTCCGGACGCTTCAGGCTGGATCTGCAACTGCCTGATCCGCTACCGAGAGCGCGTACTTCTACTTCAGCGAGCCCCCGGTTCCGCAATGGGTGGCCGATGGGACCTGCCCGGAGGGAAAGTCGACCCTGGCGAAGAACCGGTTGTCGCAGCCCTGCGTGAGCTCACCGAGGAAACGGGCCTGACCGGCAAGAACCCCCGCGAGATCGATCACTGGTCGAACACCGACTTCAAAGATCCGACGCGGCGATTTCACACGATCACCTTCGCGGTGGAAATCGCACAGGAGCCAGGCCCGACTCCCCCTGCAGTGGTGATCGACGAGGGGCACGTCGACTACATCTGGGCGTCACCTGCAGATATTTCCCGACTTCCGTTGTCCCATCACGTCAGTCGTGTCTTGGAGTCCCGCTCCCGATAACCGTTCCAGATACGAATCCGGAGACACGTACGCCCAAATACCCTAAAGTGAATGCAGCCTACCCTAACTAGTAAATAGTTAACTGAATTGCCTGGCGCGCTGCAGATTCCAGCCACTCTGCCCCTCGCACGGCACGAGAGGAATCCACTACATGCTGCACAACGCCCGCCGTTCCCCCAACCGCGCAAGCGGTCTCACGTTCCGCCGAGCCCTGACCTCCACAATCATCGCTGGAGGACTGGTTCTCACCGGTTGCTCGTCAGATGGATCGAGCAACAACGCCGCTGCCAATAATGCTGACACCACCGGGGTTGCCCAGGTGTCGGAGGTGACGATCGAGAACATGTACGGCGAGGCCACCTACAGCACGAACCCTGAGACGGTCGTCGCGATTGGAACCGCCGTCGACAATCTCCTGGCACTGGGCATCATCCCGGACGTCATCATCGAGCGTTCCGACGACGCCGTCGCCGATTGGAAGAACCCACAGCTCGAGGGCGTCGAGCGCATCGCGGTTTCCGAGGATTTCCCGCTGGAAGAAGTCGCTTCGCACAACCCTGATCTCATCATCGGCGACACCTACCGCATCAAGGAAGAGGACTACGACAAGCTCAGCAAGTTCGCCGATGTCTTGCCGGGCATGGACCGGAACGCTAGTTGGGAACCGCAACTCAAGGCACTCGGCGAGATCTACGGACTCGACGAAAAGGCTCAGGAGGTCATCGACGCTGACGAAGCTGCTTTCGCTGCAGTCCGCGAAGAACTGCCCGGCCTCGAAGGCAAGACCGCACTGACCGTTCAGGACCGTGCCGGTCAGTTCGGAGTCATCGCAGATCCGGACAACATTGCCAACGCCTTCTACTCGCGCCTTGGAATGACACTGCCTGCCTCGTTCACCGATGGTTCAGTGCAGATCGACGCCGGTCGCGCCCAGATCTCCTACGAGCGAGTGGCCGACCTGTCGGCGAACTTCATGGGCATGTACGCCACCGAAGGCATGGACAAGATTCACGCTATCGGCGGATACGACCAGCTTCCGCAGATCGAGTCCGGAGCAGTGGTCGAGGACAACGAGCCCGTCATGGCTGCACTGAACATCCCGTCTTCGCTGTCCAACGCGTGGCTCCTTGAGCAGCTCCGCCCGCAGCTGGAGATCGTCAACATGGGAGTCCCGGGTTCTCTACCGGGAAGCACCATCTTCACTGCTTTGACCGGAGCAGACCCACTGGTCAGAGGGACAAACACACGCCCATGGCGATGAATCGGCCGCGGATGGATTCTCGGATCACCGGTCGGTGGGGCTCCCACGAGGTCATCGAGGGCCACACCATAGATACGTGCCAGCACGATCAGCAGGTCCAACGTCGGCCGACGACCACCGGACTCCAAGCGGGAGAGGGTGCTGGTGGAGATGGCTGCGTCGGAGGCGACGTCGTTAAGCGTCAGTCCCTTGTCCTGCCTAGCCTGGCGAAGCCGGGGACCAACGGCGTCGATCATCGCATCGATGTCGGACGTGGGGCTGTTCTCTGCCGGGGAGCCGGAGGCAGCGGGAGGAGTCATAGTCAGCAACCTTAATTCGGAGGGATGACGGTCTGTGCCTCAGCTCGGTAAACGCAAGTGAGAGTTTCCCCAGTTCGCGGGATAAGCAATTCTCCAAGTGGGGCACCTGCCCAGGCGAGCGAAGAAGAATTCGGGAACCGCGAGCCGACTCGTCACGTCCAACTAGATGTGAAGGGGAAAAACCACGAACACCAGTCCACGAACATCCATCCGGTGACAGAACATCCACGCCACCATGGCATTGACGGACTGCATTCCTCCGGCGTTATTCGCGTAGCCACGGACAACATCCAAGAGCGGGCCTCCTGGAATTACCGAGTTCGAACAGGAAAGGCAGTACGGCTGCTACCAGGTTGTTACCTTACGGCCGACGCATGGAACCAGAAGAAGCGGTGGGAACAATATCGGATGCTGTGCATTGCTGCCGCGCTGAAATACCCGACCAGATTCCTTGCTCTGGGAGCGGCCGCTGCGCTCCTCAATATTCCGCTTCCGCGCACACCAGAGGGGATACTTCTGGCCTCGCCTACGAGCCGTCGTTCTGGGACCGTCGCCACTATCGACCCCAGGCACCGAGTGCTGCACAAGGTCCGAACGGTTCCTGTCGGCGAGGTAGTTCTCTCCAATGGAATCGCGACTACCTCTCTAGCCTGGACGGCCACGTCGATAGCCGCGAATGTGAGGTCCAATTCCGAAGCTGGCACCGCCCTTATGGTCCTCGAGGGTGCGCTGAGGAGCGGCATTTCCATCGAAGACCTGAAAAGGTGTGCGGTTACCTCGGACGGCAAACCCCAAGGTCCTGCACTGGCGAAATGGATCGACCTTGCTGATGAGCGCTCGGACAGTCCGGCTGAATCCCTCATGCGGGCGATATTTTTCTGCCTCGGTATCGATTACGAACAGCAGGTGCTCATCCTGGATGAGAGAAGCCACGACATGGGTCGAGTGGATTTTCTCCTGACAAAGTACGGAATCATCATCGAGGTCGATGGTGCGGTGAAATACGACGGCACCTTCGGAGATCCCTATCGGGCGCTCAAACGGGAGCGAATCCGGCACAATAGGATCACGAATCTCGGGTACCAAGTACTCCGAATTTCCTGGCAACAGATGCACAACGGTGAGGCCTATCGGATGATCCAGGCTGCAGTCGATTCCGCAAAAGCGTCTCCTCGAAGGACACGGGGCAAGCAACTGGTCTCTCGACTGCGCACCATCGAGGCTCCAGATGGTTCGTTCGACCGACACTGGCTGTGAACTGGTGGGGTCCGCTGCTCCCTACAAGGTAGGTGACCCCATTCGATAAGGATCGGTGCCCCCGGTCGATAAGTGCCATCCGATGTTTTCCCAGGTCAGGATTTAGCGATGTCACCGACCTGGGTGACCGCTGCCTGCGCGAGTGTGGGCACCTTGCGGTCGACCAGCCCAGGTGACCGGAATCAGTCGCCAGGGGCCGTTAGATGCCGGCGAGACGGACGAAATCCTCGATCTGCAGCTTCTCACCACGCAGCGTCGGGTCAATACCGGCGGCTTCGAGAGCTTCGCCAGCGGCGGCACCGGATCCGTAGACACCAGCCAAGGCTGCGCGGAGGGTCTTGCGACGCTGGGCGAAGGCGGCGTCGATAAGCGGCCAGACCTTATCGCGGGAAGCGGCATCAGTCGGCCAGGGAGCCTCACCGGCCGGTGAATCAGGACCGAACACATCGATGCGAACCAGGCCGGAGTCGACCTTCGGAGCCGGCCAGAAGACATTCTTGCCAATAGAGCCGGCCTTGGTGACGTTGCCGTAGAAGCACGCCTTCACACTCGGGACACCGTAGATCTTGCCGCCGGGCTTGGCTGCCAGACGGTCGGCGACCTCGGCCTGGACCATGACGAGAACGCGACGGATCGTCGGGAACTCGGCGAGCATGTGCAGCAACACCGGCACCGACACGTTGTACGGAAGGTTCGCGACCAGGGCAGTCGGCGGATCGGACAGGATCGTGTCAGCTTCATCGGCTGACGCGCCGTACACCGGAGCTGCCTCCAGATCCGTTGCCGTGACTCGCATTGCATCGACATTGGCCAGGCGCAGCGCACGGCCAGGAGCGAACTCCCCCATCGTCTGGGGCAGACGAGCTGCCAGACGAGGGTCGATCTCCACTGCGGTGACGCGGTGACAATGATCAAGCAGAGCAAGGGTCAGGGACCCGAGACCGGGGCCGACCTCCACAGCGTGGTCGGTGGGCTCCAACTCGGCGGCCGAGACGATCCGACGGACCGTGTTCGGGTCATGCACGAAGTTCTGTCCGAGCTTCTTGGTGGGGCTAACGTCGAGCTCCTCGGCCAGGGCACGAATCTCGTGCGGTCCGAGATAGCGGACCTCTACGGTATTGCTCACCTGAGACCCATGGAGGCGGTGCAGGCGGGCCATGCGCCCCAACCCTGAGATGCCTGGACACGCTCGGCGACGACGATCTGCTCTTCACGAGATGCCTGACCAGCGGTCGGGGCGTACTCACCACCACCGTGTGCCTGCCAGGTCTGCGGGTGGAACTGCAGTCCACCGGAGAAACCATTGCCGGTGTCAATGTGCCAGTCGCCATTGGACTCACACTGTGCCAGCGTGTCCCAGACGGAACCGGAGGCAACGGACGGAGCGGTCGAGCGCGGCTTGGTGCCCTTACGGACAACAGCGGCGACGGCCTCGTTGAGCTCGACTGCGTCGACCTCATCGCGGGAGAGCTCATCGCCCTCGCGGGAGACAACCTTGAAGGTGGTCAGGCTCCGGCCCGGGGTGCCCTCTTCGATGACCTCGACCTCGTCGTCGTACATCTCCGGGTCTTCGATGACATCTTCCGGCGCCTCGAACTCGACAACCTCACGGAGGTTCTTTTCGATGGTCCGCTGGACCTCGACGAACATGCCATCCTCAAGCGGGGTCTCCGGAGCAGGCTCGACAAAGTCGCCTTCCTGCAGGTGGATGTCACGCATGGCGAGTGCTTCGCCGACGGTGGCGGCGGGGAGGGAGAGGTTGGCCACGTGGCCGTCGTCAAGCAGCTCGAATCCCTTAGGCGTGGTCAGCTCCAGCGACATGCCATCGGACGGGATACGGGTGTTGCCCGTCTGCTGGTTCAGAGCAGCAAGCTCCGGGTTCTCTTCGAAGAACTCACCGAGCGTGGCTGCATTGGTAAGCACGTCATTCTGCTCGCCGTCCACGACGAGAGAGACCGGCTTCTCGGTGCGCACCACGATCTCATCGCCAGCGGCGACGCGGTCCTGAGCAATGACGTCGTCCGACTCAGTGACGTCCACACCTGCGGAGGTGATGATCCGCTCGGCATTATTGGAGAGAGTGGAGACCTGACGGATCTCTCCGTCGACGTCCAGAGTCACCGACTTGTGAGCCGTGGCTGCGGTTCCGCCACCGACCGCGACAGCGACCACCGCACCGGCGACGCCGATGCGGACGGGGGTCGAGAGGGTCTTCTTCTCACCATTGACAGTGCTCTTGATTCGACGAGCCATTCGGCTAGTTCCCTTCAATAGAAATCGATCCTCATCACAATACGATAACGAGAGGGACTAAGTCCATTAGCACACCTGCTGATCAGGCCCACGCAGGGGTGCTCAGGCAACGGTTCGGACACAAAAATTCCCGGGTGGCACACTGGGCGCGATCCGGGATCACAGAATCGGAACGTCAACCGATCCCGCTACGTACGGAACTGAATTATCCGGCGATGAGCATGTTCACGAAACGAGAAGCAAAGGCCGGGCTCAGCTTCGCCAAGTAACGCAGGATCAGATCCAGTGCTGAGACCGAGTAGAAGTGGCGCTGACGCTCAATGATGTTTCTCGGGTGCACGGACTTCCACACTGCGTCAGCAACCTGGTGCGGCTCAATGTTCACGCCGAGGCGCTTGGTTGACTTGGCCTCAACGGCAGAAAGCTTGGTCTTGGCCCACAGCGGCATCAGTGCGACAACACGGATCTTGTCCTTGCGCCACTCCAGATCCAACGCCTGAGTCAGGCCAGTGACGAAAAACTTCGAGGCAGAGTACGGGGTGATGTGCGGCTGTCCGTAAATCGCCGAAGCAGAGCCCATGTTCACCAGGTGGGAGCCCTTGGTGCGCTTGAGGTACGGGTGCGCCGCCTTGGCGCCGAGAGTAGTCGCGGTGCAGTTGACCTCAATCTGCTTGGCGATCAGGCCTGGGCTCTGATCGACAATGTCACCATCACCGATAATGCCGGCGTTGTTATCCATCACGTCCAAAGTGCCACCGGTGTGAGAGGTAAAGTCAGCGAGGGCCTGCTCCCACTGGTCGTACTGAGTCACGTCGAGAAGACCGGTGATGATCCCCGGAGCGTCCTGCTCCAGAGTCGCCAGACCGGCAGCATCAACGTCATATGCGCCGACGATCCAACCGTTTGCGTGGAACTTGAGGGCGACCTCCCGACCGAGACCCTGCGCTGCACCAGTGATAAATATGCTCTTCGGCATAGATTGCCGTCCTCTCTCAATACGTGTCCGCGAGGTATATCCATCGCCTCGTGGCAGCCCTGAACTTAGGCTGCCCGTTGTAACTCAGATCACCATATAACAGTTGCATTCAAATATGATTGTTTTTTAGCAGAATTTTTAACCGGGCTCCCCTACCCTCAACTAGCAGTGGCGATTCGGTAGATCCTTCGCGCATTAGCCGTCAGCAGGTCAGCCATTTCCTGCGGCTGTACCCCCCTAGCATCTGCCATCACGCGGGTCTGCCACCCGATAAACGTGGACTCATTGCGTGCACCACGGAACGGCTCGGCGGTCATGTAGGGCGCGTCGGTCTCCACCAGAAGTTGGCCGGCAGGAGCCTCGGAGACAGCCAGACGCAGGTCAACGTTTCTTTTAAAGGTCACGTTTCCGGTGAAGGACAACACGTAACCGCGCTCCAGCGCCTCACGTGCCACGTCGATCGGCGAGCTAAAACAATGCAAGATTACTTCGCCATCAAAATCAGCAAGCACGCGCAGGAGGTCCGCATCAGCATCACGGTTATGGATCATCAACGGCTTCTGAACAGCCCCTGCCAATTCCATATGCCACCGAAGCGACTCTTCCTGAACCTCTGGAGAGGCACATCCCTCCATGGTGTCGAGCCAGTACCAGTCCAGGCCGGTCTCCCCCACGGCCACGACACGGTCCATCGCAGCCATTTCGGTCAGGCGGGCCTTGGCAGCGTCGTCGAGTTCACCTGCTCGGGTCGGGTGAATAGCAGCAGCGGCCCACACCCTCGGGTCCTGGTAGGCAGCGGCCACTGCCAGTTCGGTCTCCTCCAGGCCATCGCCGACGGTGCAGACCCCCACCACACCGGCTTCGCCGGCACGGTCCATCAGTTCACGGACCGATGCCTCATCGCGTGCCCCACATGAGGCCAGATGCGTGTGCGCATCAAACATCGGAGACACATACGGAGCCGGTTCGGCCACAGGACGCTTCTTCTTACCCATGGCCGCAATGGTAACGAGCGGCTACTCCGGATTCACCGGTGCCCAGGACGGACCGGTCTCGGCCAGCTCCGGGTCGAGCTTCGCGAACAGCGGCTTCGGCTTCGACAGTGCAGTGCCGGGGACCATCTCTAGGCGGCCCCAGGTCGCGAGCTGCTCGTCGTAGTCACCGGTGATGACTGGGTAGGAACGCCCCTCAGCCGGCACGCCTACGCCCACCGGCTCAGTGCGACCCTCTGGCAGTTCGTCGGTGACCTCTTCGACTCGCGGCTGCGCAGCCCACACGCCGGTGCGGCCCAGCGTCTCGTGGATCTTCTGTGCAGAGAACGGCAGGTACGGCGTGAGCATCACATTGCAGTCAGAGACGACCTGCAACGCGGTCCACAGCACCGTCGCCAGGCGCTCGCGCTGGGACTCATCCTTGGCCAGCTTCCACGGCTCCTGCGCGGCAATATAGGCATTCGCCTCACCGACCACATGCATGATCGCGGTGATGCCAGCGCGGAAACGAGAGTGCTGCAGGGCCTCCCCCACCTCGGCGAAGGTCTGCTCGGCCAGGTTGAGGAGTTCGAGGTCAGCGTCGTTAAGCGAGGCGGGTTCGGGCACTTCGCCGAAGTTCTTGTGCGCCATCGACACGGTGCGGTTGACCAGGTTGCCCCAACCGTTGGCCAGCTCGTTGTTGATGCGGCGGACGAACTCGTCCCACGTGAAGTCGGTGTCCTGGTTCTCCGGGCCGGCCACAGCAATGAAGTAGCGCAGCGCGTCCGGGCCGAACTCCTTGAGGAAGTCCTTCACGTAAATAACGATGCCCTTGGAAGAGCTGAACTTCGAGCCGGACATGGTGAGGAACTCCGAGGAGACAACCTCGGTCGGCAACTCCAGTTCGCCGAACTCACCCTGCGAGCCACCGCGGGATCCACTGCCTCGGTAGCCCAGGAGCTCCGCCGGCCAGATCTGCGAGTGGAAGGTGATGTTGTCCTTGCCCATGAAGTAGTAGGACGTGGACTCCGGGTTGCCCCACCAGTTGCGCCAAGCTGCCGGGTCGCCGGAGCGGTACGCCCACTCGATGGAGGCTGAAAGGTAGCCGACCACAGCGTCGAACCAGACGTAGAGCTTCTTGGCGTTGTTGTCCGCCCAGCCGTCCAGCGGGATCGGCACGCCCCAGTCGATATCGCGGGTCATCGCGCGTGGGCGGATGTTCTCCAGGAGGTTCATGGAGAACTTCAGCACGTTCGGACGCCAGTCGTCACGGCCCTGCAGCCACTCCGTGAGGGCCTCAGCCAGTGCCGGCAGGTCCAGCAGGAAGTGCTCAGTCTCGATGAACTTCGGGGTCTCACCATTGATCTTCGAGACCGGATTGATCAGGTCCGCCGGATCGAGCTGATTGCCGCAGTTATCGCACTGGTCACCACGAGCACCGTCGGCTCCACAGATCGGGCAGGTGCCCTCCACGTAGCGGTCCGGCAGTGTACGGCCGGTCGACGGGGAGATCGCGCCCATCTGGGTCTGCTTGATCATGTAGCCGTTTTCGTACAGGCCACGGAACAGCTCCTGCACCACCGCGTAGTGGTTACGGGTGGTGGTGCGGGTAAACAGGTCGTAGGACAGACCAAGTCCAGCCAGGTCTTCCACGATCTGGCGGTTGTAGCGGTCCGCCAGCTCCTGCACGCTCACGCCTTCTGCCTCGGCTTGAACCAGCAGCGGGGTGCCGTGCTCGTCCGTGCCCGAGATCATCAGCACGTCATTCCCGATCATTCGCTGGTAGCGGGAGAAAACGTCCGACGGGACGCCGAATCCGGCAACGTGGCCGATGTGTCGGGGTCCGTTCGCGTACGGCCAGGCGACGGCGGTGAGGATAGGAGACATGCCACCCAGGTTAAACCATGGCCTACCCTGAATCTCCGTGAGTATCCATCCCGTACACGAGGCTTGTCGTGTCCTCGAGGCTCTTGTCGCCGCCGGGCACCGTCCCGCTGCCTTAATCGGTGACTGGTTCGGCGCTCATGCGGTCATCGTCCCGAACTTCACCGCCGTACCCTGCGCAGAGATGTTCCCCGCCGAGGGCTGGTTCCTTGGCTGGCAGCCGTACTCCGGCGATGCGTTCGGTGCGCCCGCGCAGGATGTCCTCGTCCTTACGGACTCGGGATGGTCGACTCCGCCTCCTCTTCCGCTTCCCGACGCCCTCCTCACCCTCCCCCGTCCCCACATCCGATGGGATGACGGGGGCATGGACACCCATCTGCGCATCATCGATGAGTGCCGGGAGGCCATTCGCGCCGGCGAGGTGTACCAGGCTTGTTTGTCGACTCGGTTCCATGGCAGCACGTCCGGCGCCAACGATTCTGCCGGCCTGATGAGCGATGCTGCGGCCTGGTTCAGTGAGCGCGTGGTGCGGCACAGCCCGACCCGAGCAGCCTTCATTCCGGGACGGGAGGAGAACGGCTCAGAAATCATCGTTGCTTCGCTCAGCCCGGAAGAGTTTCTCATCCGAGACGGTGACAATGTCCGGGAGTCGCCCATCAAGGGCACCCTGCCGGATACTGAGGATCCTGCGGATCTGATCGCCAGTGACAAGGACGTCGCGGAGAACATCATGATTGTTGACCTCGTCCGTCATGACTTGGGTCAGATCGCAGAAGTCGGCGGCGTCCGAGTGCCCGACTTGTTGTCGGTGCACCGCGCCCCTGGGGTGTGGCATTTGCAGTCGACAGTTGAAGCCACCATTGATCCGGGCCTATCCCACGAGGCCGTGATCGAGGCCTGCTTCCCACCAGCCTCTGTCACTGGCACGCCCAAGATCCGAGCCCAAGAACTGATCGCCGACTGGGAGCCGGAAAACCGTGGCGTCCACTGCGGAGCGATCGGTGCCTCGTTCGGATCGCGGTTGGAACTGAATGTCGCGATTCGTACCGCGGAGTTTCGATTGGCTCCCAGCGGCACGACAGTGGTCGAGGCAGGCGTCGGCGGCGGCATCACCATCGGGTCAGACCCCGTTGCCGAGTGGGACGAGGTCCTTGCCAAGGCCGCTCCGCTTCGCTCCTAAGACCACAAAAGCCCATTCCCTGAAGGGGAATGGGCTGGTGTGGAGACGGAGACGTCGTGAAGCAGGGGTTGGACCTACTTCTTGACCTTCGGGCCCTCCATCACGGGGTACTGCTTCTTCTGAATCTTGTGCTCGCTACGGTGCTGCTTCTGCTCCTGGCGGCGGGCGTTGGCCGCGGCGATGCGACGCTCACGCGCCAGCTTCAGTGCGTACGAACGCTGAGCCTTGTCATCCAGGTAGGCCGGGTCATCAGACAGGCCCTTCACCAGAGCGAACATCAGGCCGATGATGATCAGGACGAACGGGCTGGCAGCCAGAATGGTGATTGTCTGCAGGTTGTTCAGCGCATCCTCGCCACCGGTGACCAGCATGACGATCGCGATCAGCGCGGTCAGGACACCCCAGAAAGCGGTGACCGGCTTGGAGGCTTCCAGGCGACCGTTCTGGGTCATGGTGCCCATGACGGTGGATGCGGAGTCCGCGGAGGTGACGAAGAACGTGCCCAACAGGATCATTGCGATGATCGACGGGACCACGCCACCGGGCAGGGTCTCGAACAGCGCGAAGAGCTGGCTCTCAGCGTCGCCATTGCCCCAGATGGAGTCACCGGTCTGCTCACGCTCGATGGCGGTGCCACCGAAGATGGAGAACCAGACCAGGGAGACCAGGGTCGGAACCAGGACGACGGTGAACACGAACTCACGGATCGTACGACCGCGGGAGATGCGGGCGATGAACATACCGACGAACGGTGACCACGAAACCCACCAGGCCCAGTAGAAGATCGTCCAGCCGGAGAGCCACTCACCAGCGGTGCCGTTGGCGGAGGAGGCAGTACGGGAGGCCATCTCGAAGAAGGTCTGCAGGTAATTGCCGGCGCCCAGCGGAATGGTGTTGAGGATAACGACGGTCGGGCCGACGATCAGCACGAACAACGCGAGGATGATCGCGGCGACCATGTTGAAATTCGAAATGTACTGAACGCCTTTCGAAACACCAGACAGCGCCGACACCAAAAAGCACAGACCCAGGACAACGATGATGCCAACCAGCACCCACACACCCGGATTCGACAGGATCCCGGTGTGTTCCAAACCAGCAGCAATCTGCAGCACGCCAATGCCCAGCGATGCGGCGGTACCGAAGACGGTGGCGAAGACGGCGAGGGCGTCAATGAACTTGCCCTGCCAGCCTTCAGCACGACGGATTCCGATCAGCGGAATAAAGGCAGAGGAAATCAGCTGCTTGCGACCCAGACGGAAAGTTCCGTACGCGATGGCCAAACCGACAATGGCGTAGATGGCCCACGGGTGCAGTCCCCAGTGGAACATCGTGGTGGCCATGGAGGTGCCGACCTCGTTGGTGCTATGGCCCGGCACGCCCTCGCGGTAGTAGTTCAGCGGCTCAGCGACACCGTAGAACATCAGACCGATGCCCATACCGGCGGCGAACATCATGGAGATCCAGGAGATCGTGGAGAACTCTGGTTTTTCCTTGTCCTTACCAAGGCGGATGTGACCGAATTTGGAGACACCGACCCAGACGATGAAGAACACGAATGAGGACGCTGCGAGCACGAACAGCCAACCGAAGTCCTCGACAACGAAGCTGAGGGCTCCGTTGGAGAAGTTCGCGAAGGAGTCCGGGGAGATGAGGCCCCAGCCGATGATCGCGAGGATCGCCACAGCAGCCGGGATGGCGACCGCCCAGCTAACGCCACCCTTGGCAGCAGTTACTACCGACTCCGGCTCGCCGCCAGCGTCAAGCGCCACGTCGACTGCGTCACGTGTGGCAGCCTCAGTGTCGGCGACCGTGACGGGTTGGTCAGGGTTCTCTCCGGAACTTATTCCGGCTTTCTCAGGGTGATCGGACATACCCTCCAGGCTGCATCAGCCGTAACCCCCGTTTCAAAGTGAAAGCGCCGTGCGGCTTTGCAGCATCGCTGCAGCGCACAGACTTTTCCCAGTTGGAACAGTGTTAACTGACGGTTATAACGATCCTGCAACAATTGCCGTTCTGTGGGCTAAATCGCCCGGATACGGACCTGAATGGACGCGCACAGACGCAAAATCATCCGCGCTCACACCATGGTTACTCAGCTTCTCTGCGGTTCCTGAGGACCGCCTCATACACTTCCCGGTATTTAGCGATTCCACGCTCTTCCGCGACCTGGCGGCAGGCATCCTTGAGTCGAACTCCGCTACCAACAAGCGCCTCGACCTCATCGACCATAGAATCCGGGTCTTCCGACATCGGCGGGGCAACATCGAGCACCACGGTGATTTCCCCACGCACTCCGTCGGCGGCCCACTGCGCCAACTCTCCCAAGGTGCCGCGGCGAACCTCTTCGTACGTCTTAGTGAGCTCCCGGGTGACGGCGGCGCGGCGGTCCTCCCCCAGCACCTCTGCGGCGTCTTGCAGGGTGGCGGCGATTCGGTGCGGCGACTCGAAGAAACACACCGCCCGGTCCTCGTTTTTGATCGACTCCAGCCATGCCCGGCGTTGCCCGGATTTGCGAGGTGCGAATCCATCGAAGGCGAATTTGCCCACAGACAGTCCCGACAACGCCAGCGCAGTAGTGACAGCAGAAGGACCAGGAAGGCATGTCACTGGCAGTCCTTCGTCATGTGCTGTCGCCACCACCGTCAGACCGGGGTCGCTAACGACGGGCATGCCCGCATCTGAGATAACGAGGACACGGCGACCGGAGCGGGCGGCGTCGAGAAGCTCACGAACTCGATCGGATTCGTTGTGGTCGAAGTTCGACACCACGCGTGCAGAGATCTCCACATCGAGGGCCGAGGCCAAGCTCCGCGCCCGGCGCGTGTCCTCTGCCGCGATGACGTCTGCACTGGCGAAGGCGCCTCGCAGTCGGTCGGTGGCGTCCCCGATGTTGCCCAGTGGAGTGGCGGCGAGGGTGATGCCCGGGGCGAGGGGGAACTTATTCGACATACCGCGATACTAAGCGTCACTCCCCGACCGATGGATGCCGACCGCCTAACATCGGTTCCGTGACTGTCCGCGTTGAAACCGACACCCCCCGCGATGTGGCGCGCGCGCACGAGCGAGCAGCGCGCCGAGCCGCATGGGCAAACCGGGGGCCGAGGGTCCCCTTCCGGTGGACGCGTACGGACACGTGGTTGTTCAGTGTCCTCGGTCTTTTAGCCGCTGTGTCCCGGTTCGTGGGTCTTGGCGATGTAACGGACAACGGCCGCCCGGTCTTCGATGAGAAGCATTACGTGCCGCAGGCCTGGCAGATCCTTCGATCCACCGAGTGGTCATTGTCCGGCTGGATCGGCGGGGGCATTGAAAACAACCCCGGATATGGGCTGGTGGTGCATCCACCGGTGGCCAAGCAAGTCATCGCTATCGGCGAGTGGCTCTTTGGCTATGGGCCGGTCGGTTGGCGATTCATGTCGGCGGTGTTCGGTGTGGTGGTCGTCCTCGCGCTGATGGACATCACTCGCCGACTCACCGGCAATCACCTGGCTGTTCTGGCTGCTGGGACGATTGCGGTCTTTGACGGTGTGCTGTTCGTGTCCTCCCGGGTGGGAATGCTCGACATGATTCAAACCGGTTTCATCGTCGCGGCGTTCTGGGCGTTGATGATCGATCGAGATTCGGTCGCCCGCCGCCTGGGCGCCTGGTCTATCTCCCCGGAGCGAACCACAGAATCCGAGAAGTATGGTCCTCGCCTGCCCTGGCGGTGGTGGCGGTTTACTGCAGGAATTCTGTTGGGCCTTGCCCTGGGTGTGAAGTGGTCTGGCCTGTATTACATGGCGGCGTTCGGCCTCTGGATGGTCTTTGCTGATGTGGCTGATCGCCGTCGCTGCGGGGTCCGCAAGCCGGTGCTGGCGTCCCTCGGCAGGGACACTCTGCCTGGACTGTGGAATCTGGTGGCCGTTCCCGTCGGCGTCTATCTGCTGTCCTGGCGTTCCTGGTTCGCGCAGGAGACTTCCGTCTACCGACACCACCGCGAGGATCAGCGGAACCTCGAGGGTATCCCCTTTGCAGACCGGCTTCCCGACGTCCTGCAGAACTACCTCCACTACCAATCCGGCGTGCTTCGCTTCCACGGTGAACTGACCACCTCCGGTGGCCACGAGCACCCTTGGGAATCCAAGCCCTGGGACTGGCTATGGATGGGCCGGCCGATGTTGTACCAAACCACCACCGTCACCGGAGAGTCCGGCGAGGAGGAGATGCGCGGCTGGATGATGCTATTCGGCACGCCATTTGTGTGGTGGCTGATCGTGCCGGTGATCCTGTGGGGCCTGTACCGCTGGGTGCTGCGGAAGGACTGGCGCTACTCAGTGCCGGTCGTGGGATTCATCGCATCCTGGGTGCCGTGGGTCATCGCGTACGACCGGCAGATGTATTTCTTCTATGCCACGGCTCTCATTCCGTTCGTGATCATCGGACTTGCGACCATCCTTGGGGACCTAGGCAATTGGCGACGAAAGGGCAGACGAATCGGACTTGCCCTGGTGACTTTCTACCTAGCGCTGGTCATCGTGGCGTTCTTCTTCTGGGCGCCGATCATGACCTCGACGGTGATGTCGCCGGATGTGTGGAACCTCAGGTTCTGGATTCCCAGCTGGAGTTAGCCGACCATCGGCCGGCCGGAGGCAGCCCGCCACGCTTGGGCGATCGCTGACGGGGTGAATCCGCCCAGCCACACCACCACCAGCGCGATCGCTGAGACCATCAGCAGCAGGATCTGTGCGAAGCCGAGAAATCCGAAGTGTCCGAGGATGATATCCCGGGCTGCGAATCCGAAACTGAACATCGCCGCCGCGCCGTAGACCGGAGCCATTCCCATCGCCGCGTGGGGTCGCCACGCCGCCCAGAACATTCCCACTGCCATGGCGAATCGGAATGCGGCAGCATCCAACGCAAGCGAAACGACTGGGTCAGACTCCGTTACGGCTGCGCCTTCGGGCAGGTAAGCACCGACGTCTCCGAGCAGCGCGATCCCCCATCCGACATACAGCAGGCCGAGGATAATCAGCAGGGCTCGAGCGGCTCCGGCGACGAGCCGCCACGAGGTTTCCCGGCGTCGGCGCTCCGGTTCAACGGTGGAGAGAATCTTCTCTGACAGAGCCGTGAAATCGGGCTCGGGAGTCGGTTCAGGGTCGGAGGGAACGCTCGGAAGTGGGTCCTTGTCCCCTGCCGGACCGATCAACAGCGACCGGTTCAGACGTACCGCTTGGTCGAACCAGGCGCGGCAGTCTGCGCATTCGCTGAGGTGCGCGTCGACCACATCGTCGTCGACGCCTGACGCCTCGCCGTCCAGCCGCGCCGACAGCGCCGCCCGGACAACCTCACAATCCACCTGAACTCCTTAGCGCGTGAATACGCGGTCAAGGCTCGCCCGACCTGAACCGAAGGTCACGACAATAGACAACGCGGCGATCATGACGAGCGCGTACTCGAAACCACCGTCGCTGACGAACAACCCATTATTGATGTGCACGAACCACAACGCCGCAAACATCTCGACGATAAGGACTCCGGCGACAAATGGCCCAAGCAGACCAAGAATCAGCAGTGCGCCGGCGATGATTTCCACTATCGCAACGAGCCACACCGTCATCTGCGCCTGCGGAATCCCCATCTCGGCGAACTGGGCCGCGGTCTCCGGCACCCCGGTCAGGAAAATCTTGTCCCACCCGTGAGCGACGAACACGGCACCGATCACCAGGCGCAGGAATAGCAGCGCTCCGTCACGTACTGCGGGTCGGTCCATGCCGAACACGTTACCGTCAGCGCCCCACCCGGGGAGTACCGTGCTGACCCATGACCGAAAACGCCGCCTCGCACTCTGGCGCACGCCCGGTGTTGGAACTGGACTCTGTCAGCTTCGTCCGTCAGGGCCGCACGATCCTCGACAACGTGAATCTCACCATCAATCCCGGTGAGCGCTGGGCCCTGCTCGGCGCCAATGGCGCGGGCAAGAGCACCATCTTGTCAATGTGTGGCGCGACAGCGTTCCCCACGACCGGAACCGTCAACGTGCTCGGCAAGCGACTGGGCCGGGTCGATCTGCGGGAGCTGCGCAGCCACATTGGGCATGTGGACCCGAGGCATCAGGTGCGTCGGCCACTGACGGTCACCGAGGTGGTTCTCACCGGAGCGACCAACACTGCCGATTTTGTTCCACGGTGGGTTCCCGCCGAGGAGACTGTCGAGCGACTGTACGAACTCATCGATCTCGTGGGACTTTCTGCGCTGAAGGACTCCGCATGGCCGCGGCTATCCCAAGGGGAACGGGGCCGCACGCTCATCGCCCGAGCGCTGCTCGCGCAGCCTGAACTATTGCTTCTCGACGAACCCACCACCGGGCTGGATGTCTCCGCCCGGGAGCTCCTCCTGCAAACTCTGGACGACCTCCACTGCGGCGCACCAGATCTAGCGACCGTTCTGGTCACTCACCACCTGGAGGAACTGCCTGCCTCCACGACGCACGCCATGCTCATCAAAAATGGCTCCGTGTTGACCTCCGGAGATGCCGACGCCACCATCACGACCGATCTGATCTCCGAATGCTTCGACTTTCCGTTAGAAATTCAGCGCCGAGGTGGCAGGTGGGGTGCGGTGGCGGTGAGGTAGGTGTGAGGTGGGCGTCGGGAAGCGGGTGCTTTTAACGCCACACCATCGCAGCCAGGCCCGCTCCGATCAGGCCGAGCGCCGCGAGCATGAGCGCCACCGGCGCTAAACCGAGTGAGGCCCCGGCGATTCCCGCCACTGGATACGTGAGCAGGAAACATGCGTGTGACAGCGAGAACTGCACGGCGAATACCGCCGGACGCGAGCGTTCATCAGTGGCGCGACGGATCAGCCGGGCCGAAGGCGTGAGAATGAACGACGCCGCAGCCCCCAGCAGGAACCACACCAACAACAGGGAAAACCACGGTGCGGTGGCAAGGGTCGGCGCGGCAAGGACAAGCAGAACGGGCAGAACAAACCCCGCGACAAGCATGACCCGACGATCTGGCAGTCGCCGCAGCATCCCGGGAAGAATCAGCGCGACAAGCATCGAGCCTGCTCCGAATGCGGCTAGAAGTGTCGCCGTCTGAGCAGCAGTTCCCTCGCGGCTGCCTTGGACGAGCAGCACAGAGTTCACAATCACCATCGAAGACACCGCTGCCACCGACAGGTTTAGCCCCATCAGCCCGCGAAGTTCACGGTCGCGCCAGAAGATCCCGATGCCCTGAGTGAGTCTGTGCAGGAAGCGCGCCGGTTCAGGGTCATAGGGAGGGAATACAGCTCGGTAGACCAAAAATGCGGACAGTCCGAATCCGAACACGGTGCCAATGAACAGACTGTGGTAGCTGACGATCGTCAGCAGCAGCGCCGCCAGCACCGGACTGAGCAGCGCTTCAAGGTCGTACGCCAATCGCGAGAGGGACAGCGCGCGCGTGTAGTCGTCCTCGCGTGGCAGCACCGACGGGATCACCGCTTGGAAGGCTGGGGTGAACGTCGCGGATGCGGCCTGCAGCACAACAATTAAGACGTAAATCTGCCAGGCCTCAGAGACGAACGGCAATGCCAGCGCGGTGAGCGCGCGTACTGCATCGGCGCTGATCAGCAGGGTCTTGCGCGGCACCCGCAGTGTCAGAGCAGAGGTCACCGGAGCCACCGCCACATACGCGATCATCTTGATGGTCATCGCTATACCAAGGACTACACCCGCATCACCGCCAGCGATATCGAACGCCAGCAGCCCGAGGGCCACCGTCAGCAGTCCGGTCCCTAACAGCGCGATGACCTGGGCGCTAAATAGCCGCGCATACGTGGGATTCCGCAAGACCGACAGCATCGTTCAGCCTTGCCTGGGCACGTGATGGTGCGGCGGGATCTGGCCATGGGCGACAGAGTGTTCAGCCTGCTTCACAGCCTCGATGACCAGCACCAATGCGTGCTCGTCCGCCAATTGGTACAGCACGCGGGTGCCCTCCTGCCGAGTGGTGACCATCCGCGCCATCCGCAGTCGCGCCAAGTGTTGGGAAACCCCCGAAGGACGCTTCCCAACGCTCTCAGCCAACTCCCCCACACCCAACTCTCCAGCTCGGCGCAATGCGAGGATAATTCGAATCCTTGTTGGATCCGAGAGGATTGACAGTACTTCTGCGGCGAGGTCGATGTACTCCGAGCTCGGATCGACGTCGGCCATGGCAGACCCGTATGCCTCGTCAACCCGCTTATCCGCATGCATACGCGGAGACTAACACCTGCGATTCCTCGGCGGCAGTGGTTTTCGACTTGATGGACCCTGCAATGGGAGGAAAACTCGCCTGCGCGACCTGGGAAAACGCTGCGCGCAATCCTCCGAAGGCGGGGTGCACCATTGCGGGGTCGACCCAGTCGGACCGAAGTACACTCACGGACCTGTCATCCTTAGCTCCAATCAAAATTCGCCGACATCCGTGTTACCCTCGCCACAGTGACACGGGGTGCCGCGCCTGCGGCTGAGAGAACACCCGTTGAACCTGATCCAGTTAGCACTGGCGAAGGGATGTCTCTGAGCGGAACCACCGCGGCACGAATGCACCGACCCAGGTGTATCCGTCGCCTCGTCGACCATCGGCCGACGGTGAAACCGCAGAATCAGCGCATGTCCCTTTCGCCGCGACGAAAGGCGACAACATGCAGCACACCACACACCCGGGACTGCCCGAACAGGTTGTCCTGGTTACCGGCGGCGCCCGTGGACTGGGCAAGCGGATCACCGAAGCGTTCATCCGGGAGGGCGCAAAGGTCGTGGTCAACTACCATTCCAGCCGAGAAGCCGCCGAGGAACTGCAACAGGCGCACCCCGGCCAGGTCATCGCTGTGCAGGCCGACGTCCGCGACCGCGACCAGGTCGATGCACTTCTCGCCCAGGCCAAGGAAGCCTTCGGCCAGCCAGTAGCGACGGTGGTGAACAACGCCCTGGTGAATTTCTCCTTCAACGGCGACGCCCGCGCCAAGGCCAACGAGATCACCTACGACGCATTCGACCAGCAATTCCGCGGCGCCATCGGCGGAGCCGTCAATGTCATCCAAGCTGCTCTGCCGCACTTCGCGGAATCCGGCTCCGGCCGTGTGGTCAATATCGGCACCAACCTCTTCCAGCACCCGGTCGTCCCTTACCACGACTACACCGCAGCGAAGGCTGCCCTGTTGTCGTTGACTCGCACGTTCGCTGATGATTTGGGCCCGCTCGGCATCACGGTGAACATGCTCAGCGGCGGCCTGCTGCGCACCACCGACGCCAGCGCCGACACCCCGGACGAGGTGTTCGACTTCATCGCTGCCGGCACGCCCCTGCGATCTGTCACTACTCCAGAAGAGTTCGCTGACACGGTACTGTTCTTCGCCTCTCCGTGGGCCCGCGCGGTCACCGGGCAGAACCTGGTTGTCGACGGTGGCTTGGTGAAGAACTAATGGCGCAGCCGCAAAAGCCGGACATCCACCTCAATCTCTTTGCCCACGGCTGCGGCCATCATTCCGCCGCGTGGCGCTCCCCGGACTCGTCCGTGGATCTGCTTCCCGACGTCTCCTTCTTCGAATCCCTCGCCCGCACGGCCGAACGCGGGCGCTTTGATGCGATCTTCTTTGCGGACGGGCAGTCGGTGGGGATCGGGGGTGTAGCGAAAGGGCCAACCTGGTTCCTAGAGCCGATCACGATGCTGACGGCGATCGCGCGGTCGACGTCGAACATCGGCCTGGTCACCACGGTCTCCTCCACTTTCTGGAATCCGTTTCACGCAGCGCGTCTAATGGCGAGCCTGGACCACATCTCCGGTGGCCGAGCTGGGGTCAACGTGGTGACGTCAATGACGGATGACGAGGCTCGCAACCACGGGATGGACAAGCTCCCAGAGCATGCAGAGCGGTACGCCCGGGCGGATGAGTTCATTGAGGTGATCACTCGACTGTGGGCATCCTGGCCTGCTGATTCACTTCTCCGCGACCGAGACGGCAACTACGCCGATGGCAGCATGCTCAATCGCCTCGACCATGACGGGGAGTTTTTCCAGGTCGCAGGCCCGCTGAACATTCCGTCGACGCCTCAAGGCAGGCCGGTTCTGTTCCAGGCAGGAGCATCCGAGCCTGGCCGGGATCTGGCAGCCCGCCATGCCGAAGGAATCTACGCCGTGGCGTGGGACCTGGAGTCGGCGAAGGACTATCGAGACGACATCCGTTCCCGTGCAGAGCGCCAGGGCAGGAACCCCGATGACCTGGTGGTAATGCCGGGCCTGGTCACATATGTCGGGACCACTGAGGAGGCTGCGAAGGCTCGTCAGGCAGAACTCAATGCTCTGCTGCCGGTCGAGGATTCGCTGAAGCAATTGGCGTTTTTCGTCGGGCAGGACACCTCGGATTGGGAATTGGACGCGCCCGTCCCCGAGCTTCCACCGATCGAGGAATTCACTGGGCCAAAGGGTCGCTACGGCACGGTGCTCCGCATCATCGAGACCAAGAACCCAACTGTCCGGGAGCTCCTCGGCTACCTTGCCGCTGGCGGTGGCCACGCCACCTTCATCGGCACCCCGGAACAGATTGCCGATGAGATTGAGCGGTGGATCGACGGCGGTGCCGCCGACGGCTTCAACCTCATGCCGCCGGCACTGCCCCACGATATTGAGGCATTTGTGGACCTCGTGGTGCCCGTCTTGCAGGCCAGAGGTCGATTCCGGACCGACTATGAAGGCTCGACGTTGAGAGAGAATTTGGGATGAGAATGGGGACGTCGGCAAGCGCTTTGGTGGTAAAAAGTAGTTAGGACATCGACTACCCACGGGGGCGTGCACCATGCACCGACACCGGCCATTGATCGCAATCATCGGAGCCACTGGGCTGCTCGCTGCCTGCGGCGCGGCTGACGAATCTGGAGCAGAGCCCGTCGAGCCCGTCGCCGAATCGGAGACGTCCGAGGAGACCACACCAGCAGCCTTCGTCGACGCACTGGGTGAGATCGGCAAAGACTGGGTCATTGCCGACTACGTACACTTCGTGGACCAATCCCGGATTAATGAACTGGAAAAGTCCGACGAGGGATGGAAGGAACTCGGCGCAAATCGATCTGCGCAGACGCTGTCTTATCTTGCACAACCCGAGGCTTTGCTCGGACTCGACTTCGCAAGCGCCGAGTTTGTTATCTCTGCTGGTGGGCTCTGGGACGGCGATTTCAATGGAGTGAGTCTGATTTCCGGCGGGCAGGACACTGCCTGGGTCGAGGAGATGGCAATGACGTCCGGATGGGTCGGGCAATCTCCACTATTTCGCTACGAAGGGAATCAGCCCAACGTTCCGCAAGGGATGCAAGTGCTGCTGGTCGATGATGATTCGGTAGCCACCGCAAACCCGGAGACGGACATGGATGTGGTCGGTGGTTTGGACCCAACGCTTGCCGAACAGGAACACATCGGCGACCTGGCCCAATGCCTCGGCGATCCGGTGTCCGCTGACATCTATTACCGGGTTCGCCCAGATGCCACTGATGAATACGCGGTGGGTGTTGTCGTCGGCGAGGACGGGGAACCACGCAGCGTGGTGTGTTCGTGGTTCCGGAATGCGTACATCGCGGAGCAAGTGGGCGACAAGGCTGTCGAGGACGTCAGGAACGCTGACATCCGTGGGACCACGGAGTTCTCGGGACGCAAGTACAACGAACTGTTCGACAGCCCGACCGTCAGCGTTGTGGGAACGATGCTGCGCACCGAACTTAGCCACAAAGACGACACCCCCATCGATGCCATTATTACCCTCGGCAATGGCTGGACTGCCCTGGGGATCAGTTAGTCCTCTAGGACCCGCCAAGCTTTCACAAACTGATCCCCTGCCTTCTTGTACTGCGCCTGCAATGGCGATTTCGGGTCCGGCTCCCACGTTCTAAACCGGTACGCGGCGACACTGCCAGGACTGATGCTGAATGTGGTTTTTGGCGGCACCACCGGGTACAGAATCTGGGCCGTGCGGTGCATCTCGGAGGAGGTCGGGATGTCTTCGTATGCCAATGTGCAGTACTCGTATCTAAGGCTGATCTTTGTGGCCGTCGACTCGGACACTAGCTCTGTGAAGGAGTCAGCCCAGGCAACAAGTTCGGCGGCAGGGGCGCCATAAGAATTACCGTCCGATAGAGAGATAATGACAATGTCGAAGGCTGCCGCCTCCGGAGACCTCGCCAAATCTTCGGCGACGAGGCGGTGATCTCCCGTGACGCTGACGTCCATGCGGCGGCCCTCCGGCGATACATAGATATTCGTGACCAGGTCTGACATCCCAGCGGAAGCATCTTCGACAAGATTGAGGGTCGAGGCCTTCGCACTACTGGTGGTCAGCTGCACTCCTCGCTGGTCTTTGACCCTCACCTCGGTTCCACCTCCGAGTAGTTCCGTAGCCAGGTCGTATACCTCACGGATGTCGGCTTCATTGGTCACCGTCAGCGTGACCGAGGGTCGAGAACTCGCCCGCGGTTTTCCGCGACCCCCGAGCTGCGCCGCATGGATCGACTTGACGGCATACTCTGCTGCGACGAGTTTCCACACGCGGAACAACGCCACCGGAACCGCCGTCGGCGACCCAAAAAATGTTGTTTCGCCGCTATCGCTCCTGAGCACAATGGTGGCCTCAACGGTGCCCGCAGCGACATCGGGAAGTGTGAGCGGGAGGAACTCGGCCCAGTGGACAAAGGTCTTTTCCATCGCCTCTGGGCTGCTCTCTGCATCCGGCATCACCACGATGCAGTGGAGGAGTCCGGTCTTCACGGAGAACTCCGCCCTGCTCAGCGAGGCATCCGCCCGGGCTTCGAGCACAAGCGGAATCTGATTCTCGACGGCTCCTCGATCCATCCCGACCGCCATCGACACCCCATCTGAGGTCAGTGTGAGGGGCCGGATCTCGGCGTGAGTCTCCAGAGAATCAAGGAAATCGGAGAGGGTGAGGGTGAGGGAGGTGAAGGTGGCGTCGGGAAGCGAATCTTTTGTCGTTATCGACCCCTCGACGAACCCTGGGATCCCCATCGCTAGATTGCGCCGCTTCACATCGACGGACCCCACCGCCGGATCAGTCTCAAACCGATCATAAATGCGCTTGACCTCAGCACCACGCGAGCCGACCCCGAAGCGAGTGGCCACTGCGAACTGTGCGATCGCCTTCAGCTTGTCGAACATGTCACCTATTCCACCTGTCAGCGAATGCGACTCCATGCTCCTCAGTTCCCGAATGCCACTTCCGGTCAGTGCGCAGCTCCGGGCTGGGACGGAAATTGATCTGTCTACCCGAATCCATCTCCACCACGAACCACTGCTTTGTGGGATAGAGGGGCTTCAAGATGTCAGCCAAAGCCACCATGTCCGCCAATGATGGAATTCCGGTGAAGGTGACCGTGACAGGCTGGGGCACCGTTCCGAGTTTCGCGTGGTCAGCATCAGTGCCGCCGAGGATAGTGCCGAGATGCTCGGCCCAACCAGGAAGATTGGCTGAGGGCGCGGATATTTGGTTGCCGTCGTCAGAACTGATGATGACCGCCCTAAAGAACGCAGCATCAGAGATTCGTGCGAGGTCCCGCGCGATGACGGGGATCATGGAGTGCTCCCCGGTACTGACCACCAGTCGGTTCTGGGACAGAGGCGAGACCCACATGCGCTGGACCTTTTCTCTGATCTCTGGCGCGAGCTGGTGGAGCACCGCACGAGCAGGATCCCCGTCGGCACCAGGTGAAACGGCGATCTCCTCGGCGCTGAGAGTGATGACATCAGCGGTGTAGGACCTGGCGACGGCCTTTGCAGCATCAATGTCCGGTTCCGCACCGATGGTCATCGCCAGTACTCCTGGCCTCAGGTCAGCCGCAGTCACCCCGAATCGGTCATCCACCGCGCGCCAGGCTTCACGGGCCGGATGCCACCAGTTTCCTGTTGGGCCACCAATTGCCGTCGTACGGGCATCATCGCGAACGAGCAGTTCCCGAGGATGTTCAGGGTCTTCCTCACCTGGGCCCGGCGCGATTCGCGCGTCCCACTTCTGCCTCGTCGGCGCCACAGCGGCGGTGTCAGTGACGAGGGTGACGAGGTCCCGCTCTATTGTCGCGGCAAAGATGTCCGGATCCGCCCGGAATTCCATTGCAAGGTCCAGATCATCAGAGTTGATCCGGCACCGGAAACCGTCCAGGTCGAGATTCATCTGCTGGAGCTTGGAACCATACGGCGGATGGTCCAAATAGTCCTTGACTCTGTTCCTTAAATGCTGGGCCTCTAATGGGGTCAATCCACGCCTGGCGATGACGGTGCCGCTCATCCACCCAGACAGGAATGGAATCATTGTGCCGCCGGTGAGGTCAGCATCGCGCACATCAGGGTCATCCTCGAACCATGTTTCGAAAGCTCGAACCTCAGCTGCCCCCTTGTCAAAGGTGAACATTCGTCGCGGCTGAGGCCGCTGGCCGCTACTCATGACCTGTTCCAGATGTCGACGAATGCCGTGAAACGCTGTGATTTTTCCATCGTTCCCTTAACTGGATAGGAGTCAGTGTCGATGTAGGGAGTTGCGTCGAACAGGACCGTCGACAAGCGCAGGTCCGGGTCGAGTCTTCGATCAAGTCCGAGGGTGAGCCTCATCATGGTGCTGGTGCTCGCGTGCGGCCGGAGCAGCCGCGCTAGATACTCCATCTCCTCAACTGTGGCTGGTGAGTCGTCGCTGAAATGGACACCGAGTTGGCGTTCATTTCTCGGGTTGGGATGGACTTGATCCACGTGGATCCGCTCTGCGGTCGTGTTCGCGCGGACTTCGTCGAAGAGCCCGATCCACTCCATGAGTGCGTCGGGAGTTGCACCGACCTCCAAAGAGGGAGATCCGATCCGAATCGCATCGAAGTCGTGCGCTTCCGGGATCTGTAGGAGAGCCTCCCCCACTGTGCGTACTGCCTCCGGGGCCACCACTCCAATGGTCAGCTCCACGTCATTGGTAGCCGCACCGGTGATCAAGTCGGTGATGTTGTCAGGCAGAGCGTTGATCACTATGCGGCCGAGTGAGCCATCCGCGCCGTCGGCAATACTCAAAAGTCCGCCGCTGACCGTGACCCTCACCGCGGGCCCCACGGTCTCTTGGGCCAGGGCCCTCGCACCGTCGATCTCTGAGTCTGCTGCGACACGCAGTTCCACGACTCCCTCAACGACAGAGGCAGCGGTCAGGCTGAACTCGTTAGCCACTGCGGTCCAGGCATCGAAGCCTGGCTCCCACCACCTGCCCGTAGTTCCCTCGACCACGTACGACTTATCGTCGGCGCTAACGGTGAAGCGGTAATCCGAGACAAATCCCGCAGCCTGAAGCAGCGGCGGATTGTCCGCCCACGTCCGAGTCAGAGGCATGACCGCCTCTGGTCCGATCGCCTCGATGGTCAGGGACGACCGGACTTCTCCTGTGGTCACGTTCGCCGATTCCACATTCTCGTCATCTCTCAATTCAAAGAGGACCGGAAGAGTCCGGCCCATCGCCTCTCGATCAGCCGAAACTCCCATCACCACGCCCTCGACGTCGATCCTTAGATTGCTCGCGGACGAGCCAGTGCGGGTGTTCTCCTGGTGATCACCAATGCGGTAGACGAGCTCGGTGACCTCTTCTTCCGACAGTCCAGGCTCGGCATAGATCGTCCCGCTGACATTGCCTGGAGTCCACGGCAGTTTCGTCTGACCATTGACGTCAACTTCTGACACACGTGGGTCATCAGCGAACAGTTCGGTGATGTAGTTCGCCTCAGCCTGACCGGTGTCCATCGGTCCGCAGCCCGGCAACGCCAAGGATGCTGAGCACAGCACGGCAAGGACGACCGTCCTGCCTAGGCGCCGTGCTCTGCCGCTCCCGATGAGCGAGCCGGGGTTCGCTTCCATGAGGTAATTTTACCGGAGAATCCATTTGGGTTTAAGAGTGACCCTGCTGAAATCAATGCCAGGGATCCGAAGGGGCGATATCTCAGGGACCTCGAGTCGGCGTGACTCAATCTCGTTGCCCTCTGCTGCTCCATCACCCTTCAACTCCGACGGAGACGGTCAAGTCGCGTTGCACGTCGATCGGCAGCTCTAGCCCCCAGGTTCTCACGTCATCTTCGCGCTGTACGAAGTCAGCCTCCTCAATCGCAGACTCCACCGCAGCGCTGGCAGCCGGGGTGAGAGTCCTCTCCACAGCCCCTGGCGCCATCTCCCGGCTCTGCTACCCCTCAGTGTCGCCGGTATCACCGATGGATTGAAGAAGTGGAGTCATTCCACACTCCACCTCATACTCACCCGATTCCACGCACGCGCGCCATGACTCCCTGATCAGGTCACGTGCCTGATCCACAGCATCATCCGTGGGAAGGGGCAGCATTCCCTCGAGCACGTCTGCCTCGTCGACACTGTTGCGGCCGACACGCCATTCACTCTTATCCCCGAGGCCCGGAAGGCGCTTGGTGGGTCAGCGGTAAGGGTGAGGATGGCGTCGTGAAGCTGGTTATTTCCGTCATCGTCTTGCCTGACCTGAAAGGTCCTGGCGAACGGTTCCCCACCGATTGTGAACGACGCCGGCACAATATGAGCGCCGCTGGGAGTCTCAGTCGCATCGCCAACCTCAACATCATCCAACGGCGCGATGTAATTCGATGCCGCCACCACCTCATTGGAAAGGCTAGCGTTCGGCGGATCATCGTAAGGGCTGTGACGCTCCAGAGACAGGTGCGCATACGCAGCTTCCGCGTCACCGGCTCGCAGTTCAAGTAGATAGGGCTCAACGAACCTGGCGGGATCTTCCGGGAGGGCAGGACCCTCCGCGGCGCCGTCGCTTCCCGTCGCAAGCCAGACCACACTAACAAGCACCACCGCCGTCACGGCAAGGATGACAAGTGGCTTCAGAACAGGTCGTGGGCTTGCAGACAAGGCCGCATCCATGAATTGATTTTACCTGGAAAATATGTGGTTATCCGATCAATCGAAGCCACAATTCCCGGTCGAAGTTCGTCGGCGACTTGCGGCCCATCTGCTGCACCGCATTGTCGACTTTGCTGCGCCAGACGCGAACGGCATCCTCGCCACGTCCAGCGATGAGAGAAGCGAAGATCGCCCGGTCGTCCATGACAATGCGGTCCACCGCAGGGGTGTAGTCCAGCTGAAGGATGGAAATGAACGTCCTCAGCCGCAAAGTCAGAGCGTGAAAACTACGGGCGGACTGGGGCAATCCACTGGAGTCGGCAAGCTCCTGCTGAAAGTGGATGTCCGCTTGGTCGACGTCGTGCGAGGTGCCCTCGCGTGCGGCCGCCTCCAGTGTTTGCAAGGCCAGACGAGGAGCAAGCAGACGGTGCCTGGGCAACGCGGCGCACTCACGAAGAATCACGGTGCCCACTTGGAGCCGAGCCGCATACAGATCGACGACGTCACGACCATCGATCTCGGGAAGCCTGAATGAACCAGAGGAATAGGACAACAGTCCGTCATCGGCCATGCGCCGCATCGCTGCACGCACAGACGAGGTAGCGATACCCATGCGAGCGGCCAGCGCCGAGGAAGTGATTCGGTCGCCAGGGCGAAAGCCCATGTTCATGATCTCTTTCCGAAGGGCAATCGCAATCTGCTCCGTAATGGATAACTCAATCTTCGGCAGCCACTGGGACGCGCGTATGGTGCCGTTGATCGGTAAGGGATACTCCGGCACCGTGAGGGAAATTGAGTCAAAATCGGAAGAAATTTCCGAGCCCACACTGACACTTTTCCCCTCCTCTCGGCGCATCCACCGCACCCCGTACAGGCCCCGACCTGCACGCTGAGCCAACTCTGTAAGCAAGTCACCGGGAATCGAGTCAGACACCGGTACACACGCCTCTAGGGTCGCCGCCAACTGCCCCATGAAGCTGCCCCACGGCTGACCGCCCGGCTCCCAGACGACTCGGACCCGGTCGCCTGCCAACGCATCATCAGTCATCTTGAATTCGCCCGACCGCTGCGGCCAATCCCGCACCCCGGATACCCGCAGAGCCGCCATCACAGACGCAGCCCTCCTCTTGAAAGACTGCGGCTCACTACGTTCACCTGCGTCGATCATTTCGAAAATCACCGACACATATGGATATTCAACTCGAAACTCCGACAATCGAAGGCTAAGGGCGTTGGCCTGCGGCGAGGAATACGAACCATCGCCACCTATGCCCAGTATCCGATTCACAGACCGGCTAACGACAGGCTGGCTGAGCCCTGTCAGCATGGCGATCCTGCGAGTCGAATAATCCCGCGTGCCCACCCGCGGGCCGGCTGTAGCCAGGACGCTGGCCACGATCTCATCGGCAGCGTCCTGAATCCGAGGACGACCGGCTTTTCGGAGCTCGGGTGCGGGGTTGCCGCCCTGGACGTCGTCAAGCACATCTTTTTCTTTTGATTCCGCCACCACACAATCACCGTTCCCCTCGTTTCATTCAGGCCACCCCCACAATTTTGACTCAAATTGTTCCCGATTGCACGCGAGACCTTCTTTCTTTTGCAGACAAGGTTCACACTGGAGCGACAACATACTGCCCAACGAACTCACCCTGGAGGCGAGAGACACCAATGGATGCCAACACCACAGCACCGTCTGTTCAGTTCAACGAGGAGCTGAACCAGCTCGCCGACTCCGCGACCCAGAAGGTTGCCGCGTGGCTGAAGACCAGTCAGGCCCACAAGCACACTGACCCCGCCGCTGAGCGTCTCTCCGCCGTTCTGTCCGACCCGAATGGTCTGGACTTCACCGTGGGATTCGTCGACCGCGTCGTGCGCACCGAGGACACCGCAGCTGCGGCGACCGCACTGACCGAGCTCGGCTCGATCACCCCGCAGACCCTGTCCTTCCTGGACAAGGCCCAGATCAAGGCCGGCTCCCTGCTCGCAGAGAAGATGCCGAACATCGTCGTTCCGGCAGCGCGCCAGCGCATCCGCCAGATGGTCGGACACATGGTCGTAGACGCTCGTGACAAGCAGTTCGGTAAGGCCGTCACCAAGCTGACTGAGGGCGGTCACCGCCTCAACATCAACCTCCTGGGCGAAGCCGTCCTCGGTGAGGAAGAGGCTGACAAGCACCTCGCCGACACCCGCCGCCTGCTCGCCCGTGAGGACGTGGACTACGTCTCCATCAAGGCATCCTCCGTCGCATCGCAGATCAGCATGTGGGGCTTCGACGACACCGTCGACTATGTCGTCAACCGTCTGACCCCGCTCTACATCGAGGCAGCAAAGGCCCCGGCAGGCACCAAGTTCATCAACCTGGACATGGAGGAGTACCAGGACCTCCACCTGACCATCGCTGTCTTCAAGCGCCTCCTCTCCCTTCCGGAGACGAAAAACCTCGAGGCCGGCATCGTCCTGCAGGCTTACCTTCCGGATGCCCTCGGCGCGATGAAGGAAATCTCCGAGTTCGCAGAGCAGCGCGTCGCCAACGGTGGCGCCGGCGTCAAGGTCCGCCTGGTCAAGGGCGCCAACCTGGCAATGGAACGCGTCCACGCAGAGGTCGGCGGCTGGCCCAACACGGTCTGCCCCTCCAAGCAGGCCACCGACGCCAACTACAAGCTCGTCCTGCACTGGCTCCTCAACGAGGAGAACATGAAGGGCGTGCGCATCGGCGTGGCCGGCCACAACCTCTTCGACATCGCCTTCGCTCACATCCTCAGCGAGAAGCGCGGCGTTACCGATCGCGTCGAGTTCGAGATGCTCCAGGGCATGGCCTCGGAGCAGGCAGAGGCAGTCAGCGCCGACGTTGGACAGCTGCTGCTGTACGTCCCGGCTGTGCGCCCGGAAGAGTTCGACGTCGCCATCTCCTACCTGGTCCGTCGCCTGGAGGAGAACTCCGACAACCAGAACTTCATGTCCGGCATCTTCGATCTGGAGCCGGGCGGGGAGATCTTCGACCGCGAGGAAGAGCGCTTCCGCGGTTCGCTGAACGACCTGTCCGCGCTGCTGGAGGAGAACGGTTACACCTCCCCCAAGCCGAACCACACCCAGGACCGCACTGCGGAGGAGGCCGCCTTCGCCGGCCCCGATTCGCTTGACGACGCCTCCTACTCCCCCATCCCCGACTTCCGAAACGAGCCCGACACCAACCCGGCTCTGGAAGCGAACCAGAAGTGGGCAGAGGACGCCATCAAGCGTTCAGTGGAAGAGGGTTGGTTGAAGCAGCAGACCGCTCCAGATCAGCTCAAGGCTGAGGACATTGACGATCTGGTCGCCACCACCGCTGCTGCCGCTGAAGAGTGGGCAGCACGCCCGGCAGAGGAGCGCGCACGCATCCTCTACCGCGCCGCCGACATCATGGCCGCACGCCGCGGCCACATGGTCTCCATCGCCGCAGCTGAGGTTGGCAAGGCTGTCGCACAGTCTGATCCGGAGATCTCCGAGGCAATCGACTTCGCCCGCTACTACGCCAACCACGCTCTGGAGTTGGCTGAGGTCGACAACGCTGAGTTCACCCCGGACCGCGTCGTCCTGGTCACCCCGCCGTGGAACTTCCCGCTGGCAATCCCGGCCGGTTCCACCTTGGCTGCTCTGGCTGCCGGCTCCGGTGTCATCCATAAGCCGTCGAAGCCGACCCCGCACTGCTCCGCTGCAGTTGTCGAGGCCATGTGGGATGCAGGCGTTCCGCGCGAGCTCCTGCACTGCATCTACCCGGTCGATCGCGACGCTGGCAAGCAGCTGATCAGCCACCCGGATGCAGACCGCGTGATCCTCACCGGCTCTTCTGAGACCGCCTCCATGTTCGCCTCCTGGCGCTCGGAGCTGCAGATCAACGCAGAGACCTCCGGCAAAAACGCCATCGTCATCACCCCGGCCGCCGACCGCGACTTGGCTGTCGCCGACCTGGTGTACTCCGCTTTCGGCCACGCCGGCCAGAAGTGCTCCGCAGCATCCCTGGGCATCCTCGTCGGTTCTGTCTACGAGTCTGAGCGGTTCCGCCGCCAGCTCATCGACGCTGCCGAGTCCATGATCGTCGACTGGCCGACCAACATGTCCGCCACGATGGGCCCGCTCACTGAGCTGCCCTCCGACAAGCTCGAGCGCGCTCTCACCACCCTGGAGCCCGGCGAGTCCTGGCTCGTCGAGCCGAAGCAGCTCGACGACACCGGTCGTCTGTGGTCCCCGGGTGTCAAGGAAGGCGTCAGCCCGGAGTCCTTCTTCCACCTCACTGAGGTCTTCGGGCCTGTTCTCGGCCTCATGCGCGCCGAGAACCTGGATGAGGCCATCGAGCTGCAGAACGCTACCGACTTCGGTCTGACCGGCGGCATCCACAGCCTCGACACCGAAGAGGTCCGCACCTGGCTCGATCGCGTTCAGGTCGGCAATGCTTACGTCAACCGCGGCATCACCGGTGCCATCGTTCAGCGTCAGTCCTTCGGCGGCTGGAAAATGTCGTCCGTCGGTCTCGGTTCCAAGGCCGGCGGCCCGAACTACGTCATGCTCTTCGGCAAGTGGGCCGACGCCACCACCCCGGAGGCCGGCCTGGACCGCTCCGGTGATGCGGCCGTCGATGGTGCACTCAAGCGCCTTCGCGACGAGAACATCATCTCCGCGGACCAGCTCGCCTGGATCGCCGAAGCTGCTAAGAGCGACATCCGTGCGTGGAAGAAGGAGTTCGGCCGCGCCGTCGACCGCACCGGTCTCAAGAGCGAAGCCAACATCTTCCGCTACCGCCCGGCCGAGGTCATCATCCGCATTTCCGCTGACGCCGACGTCGCTGAGACCGTCCGTGCTCTCTTCGCCGCACACCGTGCCTGCGCTGACGTGCAGATCTTCCACGATCCGAACGTCAACGCCAATGTCGCGGCGGCTCTGGCGTTCATCCCCCAGCTGCTCGGCTTCGGTCCGTCCGAGAACATCGGTGAGAATACCTTCTCCACCAACCTGCTCACCGCGCGTATCGGCGACAGGTCCTCTGCTCGGGTCCGCATCATCGGCACGCTGGACGACGTCACTCGCGACCGCATGACTGCCCGCCCGGAGGTCGCACTCGTGGAGGACGACGTCACCGCCTCCGGCCGCGTCGAGCTCCGCAACTGGCTGAAGGAGCAGGCCGTGTCCATCACGTTGCACCGCTTCGGCAACCCGGCACCGACCTTCCACGCGCTGGCTGAGGAGATCAAGGCCAACTAGAAGTAGGTCAGTGAAAATGGTCCGGAGCCTTATCTAGACCACAAAACCCGGGCTCCGTTCATTCCGTTGGGGAATGGGCGGAGCCCGGGTTTTGCCGTAACACCCTTAGTCGTTGTGGAGCAGACTCTTCCCCTTGTCCACGTAAGAGTCCATCTCTGCCTCGGGCACCATCGCTCCACCGGTGAGCCAACACATGTGGGTAGCGTTCGCTAGCGACTCTGCCGGCAGGGCTTCGGCGATTCGTGCCGGCCCGGCTAGCCCAGCCGCAGCGGATGGTTCGATGCGAAGACCTTCCGTCTCGTTAAGAAGCGCTGTATTCCGGAACAAGTTGTCATCGTCGACCGTCAAGAATCCGACGTTCGGGATGGTTTCGGCAAGAATCCGGCTGACGAGCCCAGACGGGCTCGGACACGCCAGCCCATCCGCGGCGGTGGTCAAGTCAATGTTGAAATCACGCACATCGACGGATTCGTGAAGCTGCGTGGACACACCCAGGGTCATGCAGGGGGCATGAGTCGGCTCGACGAAGATCGGATGGACCGCATCCCCGAATTCACAGAATAGCCCGTACGCCACTCCTCCGGGGCCTCCTCCAACGCCACAAGGAAGGTAGACGTAGAGCGGGTGTAGAGCGTCAACAACTACGCTTCCCGACGCCAACTGCTCCGCCACCCGCTTTCCCGCCACCGCATAACCGAGAAACAGGTCGAGTGAGTCTTCGTCGTCGACGAAGTGGCACCTCGGATCTGCCTGTGCTTCGATGCGACCCTGCGCTACGGCTGCGGCGTAATCGCCCTCGTATTCGCGCACAATGACACCAAGCCCGCGGAGCATGTCCTTCTTCCACTGCCGAGCATCCGCGGACATATGCACCGTCACACTGAATCCGAGGGCTGCACTGATGATACCGATCGACAATCCAAGATTTCCCGTGGAACCGACAGCAACCGAGTATCCACCGAAGAATTCAGTGAATTCCTCCGTCGCGAGAACCCTGTAGTCGTCGTCATAGGAGAGCCTGCCCGCTTCAATGGCAAGCCTTTCCGCATAGGCAAGGACCTCGTAGATACCGCCTCTGGCTTTGATCGAGCCAGAGACAGGTAAGTGGCTATCCAACTTCAGATACAGACTCGATGGATCCTCGAGACCAACCCTGCGGGCAAATGCAGCACCAGAGACAAGCGGCGACTCAATGATGCCGTCATTCTCCTGTGTCTCTGGGAACTGCTGAGCCAGGTACGGAGCGAATCGATCAAGACGATCGGACGCCTCCTGTACGAGTTCGGGAGAAAGGCCACGGGCGTGCACGGTAGTTTCCGAGGCAGTGGTGGCCTGCGGACCAGAAGGAAACCAAAGCGATTCAGAGGAATTGATCAGATCAGCGATGACCGGAGTCGCGCTGATCCACTCATCAATGGCCTTCCCATGAATCTGGGTGCAATTCGACATAGAGCGAATTCTATCCTGCGACATAAAAAGGGGGTTGTGTGGATAACGGCAAAAACCGACACCCACACAACCCCACAAAGCTGAAAAAGAGGCCCTCGCTCCCCACCAAAAAGGGGAACAAGAACCTCCAATCCATATATTCAAGTTTTAGTGCCGGCGGCGACCTACTCTCCCACACCCTCCCGAGTGCAGTACCATCGGCGCAGGCAGACTTAGCTTCCGGGTTCGAAAAGGGACCGGGCGTGACCCCACCGCAAAAACCACCGACACAACCAACAGAACAACCAACAACCACCCAAACACACACCCACACAGGATGCAACGCTCAGCAGCCGGTATTGTCCCAGACACTAAACAGTGGACGCGAACACCAAAGTATTCGTTACGTTAAAGCAACATGAAAATGTTGTATTTCATC
>NZ_ATYV01000020.1 GCF_000427865.1 Corynebacterium sputi DSM 45148
CTGCCCTGGCCGGTCACCGTCCTCCACCGCGGCGCGCTGCAACCATTTCTGCAGGGTCATCGGGTGAACGCCGAAATCTTTCGCAATCTGCTCGATCGTCACACCTGGTTCACGACTCCTCGCAACACGCACAACGTCGTCACGGAACTCTCGGGGATAGGGCTTCGGCACAATGACATCCTTCCAGCCCACCCTCCCGGGCAAGCCAACTCAGATGTCACCTACACGTGCAGCAGACCCCTCAGCTGACCAGTGGGGATCTGAGTGCCAGTAAACATTCTCCGACACAGGGACGAGCCTATCGATAAGAACCTCAACAGGTCGCATCCCCTGAGCAACCCGTAAGACCTCCCATGAGCGCATCCGGAGCGCAGAGCGCAGTTTCCGGGTAACCAGCAGCAGCCACGCAGTCACAGTGGTCATCCACACAGCCGGGACAACCAAACTCAAAGAAAGGCACACGACGGCCGAAAAACTCAGCACACTACGCAGCACGCTGATCCAGTGCACCCCCGAAGCACCGAGCAATTGGGCACAGTGCACAACAGCCCAAACACCAACGAAAAACCCGGAAAGACCCAGGAGAATGAACGAGGCACGGGCCATCATGCTACTGGTGGAAAGCCTAAAGAAACCGGCCCCCACCAGCATAGAAAGCGCACCAAGCATGAGAACTAGAAAGATTTTTACACCCAGATACGCGCCCGTCGATGAGGTGGAGCAGACTTCAATGTCCACGTAGGCATCACTAGCTACGCAGTTTGATGCCGCTTCCCGCAGAAGGAGCCAGTTAATTAGGCCAAACAGCACCGCTAGGACCGTCGTACACAATCCCACCACGGGAGATAGTGACGGTGATCTCCACAGGCCATAAGCAATCCACAGCAGCGCCAGTACAGCCATGAGATACGTCAGATCCACCAGTATCAGCCAAAGAAGGACAGATCCGCTCACCGATGTCAGGGCTGTATGAACTGAAATATCAACGATGACTGAACGCACAACCACAGCAAAAACAAGGAGAGAAAATCCTTGGCTGATAGCACCATTCCTGGAGGAACCGCGTAACCATCGTGTGAGCAGTACAGCAACCAACAGCACCAACATCAATCGAACGGCGATATCACTGACCATAAGAGCCCCTAACTAAAAACCATAGCGATGTCTTTGCGAAGCTCACCGGTTTGAATCAGCGCCGCCCAGCGTGAAGCCAGAGCGTTGGCCTGGCGTTCCACGTCATCAGAGCAGCTGTGCCTGATCATTGAGCAATGCCCAAGTGCCAGGTGCGCCAGTTCATGCAGCAAAGTGAATTCCGGCTGCAGGGAGTTCTCGGAAACGGAGATCAGGGCACGCCCTGCCACCAGGCAGGTAGAGCCATCAACAGACTCAGGCAGTACGGCCTCATAATCGATCACCACCTCTACATCGGTGATCTCAGCGACCTTGTTAACCAGTGTTTGGATAGTCAACGGCTGCTCATCACACAGCACAAGAGCACTGCCTGCTTTGACTGCACACCTGGCTGAATATGCACCGCGAAATATCGAGGTGCATCTAGAGCCAAGAGCCAGCGCAGCACCGAAAACAGAAAACAAGAATCCTCCCAAAGGATTTTTTGCTGACCAGGCAATCGTAACAATCAGGTAACGCGACCACCGCGCTCGCCCACCAACGACACAGACCACACAAGCACGGTCTATATGTTCAATATACTCCCGCTGTATGATGTCTTGGTATGTCGGTGCCTGTAGTCTAGGTCTTGGTGTGCAAAGCTATGCCCACCTAGACCGTCATATCAAGGAGACCATCAGGTATCTGACTGAAAGATCGTTCAAACAACTGCATAGCGGAGGGAAAACCACCCCATAGGTCTCTCTCATCACGCCTTGACCAGCCCCGATGAGAGAAAACCAGGTGGAGACATGAAAAAGCCCCGGTGACCAAACCGGGGCAATTTCTAAAAGTGGGAAAGAAAGCGGGAACTTTCTTTCGATCTTCCCTCCCAGCCAAGAAAGGGAATCAGTGCGAGATGCTGATGCCCAGGTTAGTTGCACCCTTTTGCCTTTTGCAACAGGACACGCCACCAATCTGGAAAACACCTGGCCAGAGGACTGCACGCTATCAACGCAGCACGTCTACAAGGCCGTTTACGGTGTCACCAATGACGCCGACGGGCCTGAGCTTGCAACGCAGCTCATGGCCGTATTTTCCGCTGCCGACAGGCACCTGAGCTGCACCGCGCAACCAGGATCGACTGAACAGATCCGCGGCCAAGGGCAAGGCCATTCATTCGTCCTGACTCAACCGAAGCGCCGAACAGCCAGTTGGACTAGCAGAAGTCGATGGCTCACTGCTGTCTCAGCAGCGCTAGCCACCGCCGCTGGCGACACAGCCAGGAACGGAAAAGTCTCTGTGCGCACCGTCACGGCAGTGGCCAAAGCTATGGCAGAGGCTGCCGATCATCGAACCGGAGATCACTCAGCGCTATCCCGGCGCACAATCGCCCGCAATGCCGGTTGCAGCGTGCGCGCTGTTGGATATGCCCGCCGGGTACTGGAATCCCTACAGCTGGCTGTCGAGGTCTGCCGAGGCCGGCACTTAACTCGCCTCGAGCGCATCGCCGCTCTACAGCACCACGGTCGCCGTCAGATCCGAGCAGCATCAAACTGGGCACTAACCCTCACGAAACACAGCGCCCAGTATCTAAGAAGAACACCGCGCGACCAGGACACTTGCACCCCACCCCGTCAGGGGTTAGCTGATCACTCTCTTTCTGGTAATCACTCCTTACCAAGCTCAAAAAACCGAGCTGAAGAGACATCAACTCGAAAGAAAAGGCGCTCCGCTCCCCCGCAACCATCTCTTGAGGCTCACAAACTGACCGCGAAAATCCTCCGACGGGCCCCACAACTGTGGAATGGCCATCGTGCAGGTCTCGCCAGGCTCCTGGAGCAGTACCTAGACCCCACTGTGTGGTCCTGTAGCGCCCTCTTCTGGCTGTTTGATACCCACACAGCCAACCAGGGCTGGGAATCACCGCAGAAATACGAAAACCCCGAGGGATGGTGGCGGTGGAAACTCTCCCAGTGCCATGAGCGACTCGTGTTTGAGCCACCTAGAGGATTGGTCTACTTCTGAAAGCCCTATAGCACTGAGAGACTTGGAGGCAATGAGACAAGAGACAATGCGACAACGAGGCATCTGTGTTGCTACCGCGACAGACTTCGCCTGCCTTGCTCCGTAACGAACCCCACACCACTCGCGCACGCAGCAATTAGAGACAGAGAGACTTGCGACAAAGAGGCTTTAGGGCCAGGGCTCACAGCTTCGCTCGTGCCCAACCCGGTAGCCAGATTGCTTGGACCTGTTTTTCAGCCAGAAGCGACAATGCGACGTTGAGGCAAGAGACAATGAGACAAGAGACAATGCGACAATGAGGCATCTGTGTTGCTACCGCGACAGACTTTGTCTGTCTTGCTCCGTAACGAACCCCAGACCACTCGCGCACGTAGCAGTTAGAGACAGGGAGGCAGAGAGACAGAGAGGCAGAGAGACTTGCGACAAAGAGACAATGCGGCATATGGTGTTGGGGAGAATCTCAACTAGGAAGGGTGCTCAGATGAAGATCGCAATCGCGAACACTAAAGGTGGAGTAGGCAAGACAACGTCAGCAATTCATCTCGGTCAGGCTCTGGTGGATCACTACGGAAAACAGGTCCTTGTCCTTGACGCGGACCCGCAGGGGACTGCTACTTCTTGGGCTGAGCGAGCAGAAGAAGACGGGACACCACTTGGTTTTGAGGTCCAGGCTTCCAATAATCATCTCCTGCGAAGGCTTTCCCAGATGGACGATGACAGATACGTACTCGTGGACTGTCCTCCTGGTAACCCTGAAACAATTAGCGCAGCAGTCTCTGCTGCAGATGTGGTGATAGTCCCTACAGCACCGTCTTCACACGACATGGAACGGCTTTGGATCACGCTGGACAGTATCGGGACTCAAGTGCCTGCGGTTGTGTTGCTCACCGCAGCTCGATCAGGAACAACACTTCTGCGTGAGACGGTCGAAGTTCTTGATGAATATGGCATCAATCGGTTCGACAATGTGGTCCACATGCGTGAAGCGATCCGGAAGTCTCTTGGTCAGAGGCCAACAGACTATGCAGGCTACGTAGAGGTCGCAGGTGAGATCCTGGAGCTTGAGCAGATCCTGGCCGGCACTACTGGAAATGATGAGGAGCACTAGAGATGGTCAAAATGAACGATAAGAAGAACAATCTTGCGCCGAGAAGCGCACCACGTAGAGAGGATGAATCAGACGCACAGAGCTCAGTGGACATGCAGAAGGGATTCAGGGATCCGCAGAAGCTAGTCAAGCTAGGGGTCCGAATTGATGAAGACCTTCATCACCAGGCAAGCATCTTGGTTAAGCAAAATCGGACTACTTTCCAGGATGTTCTCGAGCAGGCACTCATTGAGTACGTTCGCGATAACAGGCGGTAGGAACACTTGTCTCCTTTGAGGCAAGGAGCCAAGAGGCAGCTTTGTGACCATGATCCAGGATGCCAGACATTATATCTGGGAATAAACGAAGCAGATATATAAAGCGAGGATAGTACCCTTAGGTCGGCACTTTTGACCTAAGGAAGGTGTACTCATTGGCACGCCGAAAGAGAAGTCAGCAGCCTGATCCGAATCAGGTGGATTTGTTCGATCTCATTGAGCAGATCGAGGACGAGAACGAGAAGGGAAGAGACGATGTTCAGCAGCCAGATGATCGAGGAAGCGCACCGGACGCTGGGGCTATCGACCAGTCAGGAAGCGATCCGGCAGAAGAACCAGGAACTGATGGAACTGTTCGACGAGAGGCGCGAGATCCTCGAAGAGGAGCTGACGCAGGAGTTCTTGGCGAAGATCGCCCCCAGGACAGCAATCGATGGGGAGGAGCGATTGATGCTGTTGACCAGGGTCCGCAACCGGGCGATCAACGAAGCGATCCAGGAGCTGATCAACGAGCCAGTGATGGCAGTTCTGGAGCAACAGATGGAGCAGGAAACCGAGGAGATGGAGCGGGAGCTCTTGCAGTAGGACCGCGTTCCGGCGAGCCGGTGACGTGGTCGCCGCCACAGCAAATAGTTTCCCCGTCGGGGTCACGGGTGCGGGCCAGTGCAAATATCGCCGCTATTGAGATGTTGCGGCGTCTTCAGCGGGAAAACAGGTGGGCAACTGCCGATGAGCAGGCCATTCTTGCGCAGTACTCCTCCTGGGGTGCTGCGCAAGAAATCTTTGATACCTCCCGTCAGGATTGGACCTCCTATCGTGAGCAGTTGCGCAGTGTGGTTGATGAGGCCACTTTCGATGAGTTGGCTCGCTCGACGCTGACAGCGTTTTACACCGCACCGGATGTGGTCGAGGCGATGTGGACGGCGTTGGAGGATGCCGGCCTTGATGGGGGCACTGTCCTGGAGCCGGGCAGTGGTATCGGCGCGTTCATTGGTGCTGCCCCGCAGGGCACCTCGATGGTGGGGGTGGAGGTTGATCCAATTGCCGCCGGCATTGCCGAGCAGCTCTATCCCAGCGCGACGGTGATTAATCAGCCGATGCAGTCAGTACCGTTGCAGTCCAGTGCTTTTGATGCTGCTATCGGCAACGTCCCGTTCGGGGATGTGACCTTGTATGACCCGGTGGGCAATCCTGCCGGCCACAGTATTCATAACCACTTCATTATGAAGTCGCTGAATGCGGTGGCCCCTGGTGGATATGTCGCGGTGGTGACTTCTTCATCTACCGCTGATGCCCCAATCAAGGGACGGGCTGCTCGCTCGGAGATGGTGGATCGTGCTGATCTGGTCTCAGGGGTGCGTCTTCCCTCGCAAACATTCCGCCGGGTTGCCGGCACTGATGTCACCGCTGATCTGTTGCTATTTCGGGTTCGCGAGCCCGGTGTTGAGCCCACTGAGCGCTCGAAGCAATTTTTGATCACTGACACCTTGGAAATGGACGAGGGCCAGGAGCTCAAGGTTAATGCCTTTTTCGTGCGCAATCCTGAGCATGTTCTGGGAGAGGCGAAGATCACTACCGGTCGTTTTGGCACGCCCACACTGCGCGTTGATGGCACCGCTGAGGGGTTGGGTCAGCGGATTGTGCAGCGGTTGCGCCCGGATATCACCGAGGCGGTGGCCGCTGGGTTGGGTCACAGTGCGGTACCGGTGGTCTCTGCTGCGCAGTCGGTGCAGGAGTTGGTCTCGCAGGAGGCTGCGCCTTTGCCTGGGGCGGTGTTTTTTGATGGGAAGAATCGGGCTGATTACTACTTCTCTCAGTTCACCGATGGCCAGTGGGAGTCGATTACACCGAAACGAAAGGCGTTGTCGAAGCAGTGGGTGCAGTTGTTGGAGTTGCGCGATACCACGGTGCAGTTGCGTCAGGAGTTGGCCTCAGACAGCGATCCACTGGCTATTGCGGAGCTGCGGGAGAGACTCAATGAGCAGTATGACGGGTATGTCGGTGAATTCGGTGCGATTAACCGGTTCCAAATCCGCGAGCGCCAGCCTTCCAAGGCCAAGTTAGAGCGCACCTATAACCAGTTGGTGGATCAGTGGCGCTCGGAGAACACCGTGCCGGCCAGCGAGCAGCCACCAGAGCAGATCCGGGAGCAGTTGCGCGCTGATGCGGCTGTTCAGGCGATCTCTCGAACGAAAGTTCGCGATCATATCGGGGTGCTGGATCGAGATCCGTATTTCGCTCAGGTCCGAGCGTTGGAAATCTTCGATGATGAGACACAACAGGCCACCAAGGCCGCGATCTTCACCTCCAACCCGGCCAGAGCCACCCCAGCGTTGCTGCATACCGATGATCTTGCGGAGGCGGTCACCGCGACTCAGGACCGGTATGGACGTCTGGACCTGGACGTGATTGCTGAGCTCACTGATGAGAGCCCGTCCTGGGTGGCCCAGCAGCTACCGAAGCAGAATCTGGCGTTCCGTGACCCGCAGGAGCCGAACTCTTTTGTGCCGGCCACTGAGTACTTGTCCGGCTTTGTCGTGGCCAAACTCAATGACGCGATCATGGCGCAGGTATCGGATGAGCGTTTTGCCGCTAACGTGCAGGCGCTTGAGAAGGTCCAGCCGGATCGCATTGAGGAAGGGATCACCGTACGCCCTGGTGTGCAGTGGCTGGATTCTGATCTGTACCGCCAGTTCGCCGCCGAGAAGTTCGGGCTCAATCCCGAGAGGGTAGTGGTCGACCGGGCCGAGGATGTCTGGTCGGTGTCCTACTCCGGTGAGTATCAGTATGGCGGTGAGGCCGATCATTCCTATGGGCTCATCGCCGCGAAGAATCGCCGGGGTGTGCGCTTTAACTTCCAGGCCACCGGCAAAGCCGCTGGGATGGAGAACCAGGGAGTTGCCACCAATCGCGCTGATGGTGTGGCGGTGAGTGCTTTGCGGATGTACGAGTCGGTGTTGAATTTGTCTGCCCCGACGGTGAAGTACTCCAGTGCTGCCGAGGAGTACGGGTATTCCGGTACCCATGCGCAGGGATCATCGTTTGCCGCTCGCAAAGCAGAGCACCTGCGCGATGAGTTTTCCACGTGGGTGCTCTCTGATCCGGCCAGACGGGCCAGTGTGGTCGATAGGTACAACGAGATTTACAACAGTTTTGTCGCCCCGGTCTATGACGGCACCGCAAGGAAAATGCCGGGGTTGGGGGAGGATTTCGTCCCGTACACCTATCAGCTCAACGCGGTGGAGCGGATGACCCGTGAATCCGGTGTCCTGCTCGATCATGTGGTCGGTGCTGGTAAAACCGGCACGATGCTCATGGGAGCCGCTGAGCTCAAGCGCCTGGGAGTGATCCATCAGCCATGGATGGTGGTGCCGAATCATCTGGCTGAGCAGATCACCCGCGAGGCGCAGCAGTGGTACCCCAACGCGAAGGTGCTCTCGGCATCCACGGGGATGAGCCCTCAGCAGCGCCGGCAGTTTGTGGCGCAAACCACCGCACAAGATTGGGATCTCGTGGTGGTTCCGCAGTCGGTGTTTGAGGCGGTGGATGTGAACACCGAGACGAAAATCGACTACATGAGCGCTCAGTTAGATCAGATCAACACAGATCTGGCCGAGCGCTCAGCAGCAGGAGAGGACGACTCAGCGTGGACCACTAAACGGTTGCAGGCTGCAAAGATCAAGCGCGAGCAGCAGTTAGAGAAGCTCCTCGATAGCGACCGCGATGAGGGGCTGACCTTTAATGACACCGGGTGTGACTACCTCATTGTTGATGAGGCGCATTTGTATAAGAACCTCTTCCGGCAGTCGAGGGTCGATGAGCTCAACCATCCTGGCTCTAACCGGGCCACTGATCTGGATATGAAACTGGACCTGCTGCGTGAAAAGCACCGGTCCGAGGGCCGCAACCCGCAGACCACTCCCACGGTCACGTTCGCCACCGGGACCCCGATTGCCAATAACTTGGCGGAGATTTGGGTGATGAACAAGTACCTGCGCCCGGATTTGACCGAGAAGTTCCAGATGGAGACGATCAACGGTTTTGCCGCGCAGTTCACTGAGCAGGTGGAGACGGTGGAGGTCAATGCCTCCGGGTCGGGGCTGCGCACGATGAACCGGGTCGGCGGTTACCTCAATACCGGTGATTTGGCGGCGGCCACGTCATTGTTCATGGATGTTGTTGGCGCTGATCAGATCACCGCGAAGCTCCCGGAGCGCGCCTCTGGTGCCGGTAACCGGATTGTGGAGTTTGAGGTGGAAACCCAGGTGAAGGACTTCATCTCTGATCTGGCGCTGCGCGATGAGTATGACTGGGATCAGGATCCGGAGGAGCGGATTCAGGTGCCGTTGGACAAATCCGGGGCAACGATCGACAACAGCTTGAAGATCTCCTCTGATGGGCGCAAAGCCACCTTGCACCCTGCATTGGCTGGGATGGAGATCGACGGGGCAGGTGCGCGGGTGGAGGCGGTAGCCGGCAATATCCTCGATCAGTGGCACCGCAGCCGCAATCAGGTCTACCGCACGAAGCAGGGGGATATCTCACCGAATCCTGGTGGTCTTCAGATCGTGTTCTGTGATGCCGGTACCCCGAAGCAGGATGGCAGTTTCAGTGTTTACGATGCGATCCGCCGTGAGTGCGCCGAGCGCGGTATGGACGCCTCTCGTATTGCCTTTGTGCATGAGTGGGATAAGGACCGCACCGAGCTATTTAGGCGGTGTCGCGAGGGTGGGATTGATGTTCTGATCGGCTCGACCGAGAAGCTCGGCACCGGGGCGAATATCCAAGATCGTGCAGTGGCGCTGCATCACGTGGATGTTCCCTGGAGGCCGGCGGATCTAGAGCAGCGCGAGGGCCGCATTATCCGCCAGGGCAACCAGAACGAAAGCGTGGAGATCTACAACTATGTTGCCGCCGGCACGTTTGATGCGGTGCAGTGGCAGGTGCTGCATCGCAAACAGATGTTTATCTCCCAGTTCAAGAAGGCTGATCGGTCGATGCGACGGATGGATTCGCTGGGCGATGACTCGGTCAATGCAGCGGCGCACAACAAGGCCATTGCCACTGGTGATCCACGCTATGTCGATCTGATGCAGCTGGATAAGAAGGTGGAGCATTTCGAGCAGCTGCAGGGTGAGTGGCAGGCTGCCAGGGCCTCGATTTCCTTTGCGATTAGCTCCGAGCAGATGAATATCGACAGCGCCAGTGCACGGATGGCGACGATGGAGCCGTTGCTTGATCGGGCGCAGCAGTGGGCAGCAGATGGCGGTGCGCTGTGGGAGTTCCCCGATTGGTCCCCAACGACCGATGTCACTGTGGCCGCTGATCGGATTACCTCCACGCTGCACCAGATGTTCCGTGATCGCCAGAGCGAGCCGCAGGAAGTCATGAGCGTGGCTGGGGTGACGATCAAAGCATCGCTGGGCATTGACCGCACGAGCCAGAATCATGATCTGGGCATTGAGTTGCGCGTCGACGGGGAGACCGAGCGCAGCGGGTTCATCGACGGGATGAAGATCATGAACGCCCGTGAGGCCCAGCGCAATCTCAAAACTGAGGGCACCGCCTCACAGGAGGCCAGGGCGATTTTGACCCGTGTGGACCGACCAATCCGTGAGTTGCCGGGGATGTACCAACTAGCACAGGCACAGCTCGATTCCGCTGAGCGGCGGCTGGCGAAATTGCAGGCCACCGCGACGCCCACATTCGAGCATTCCCAAGAGTTGGCCGATGCACGCCAAGCACAGGGCAAGCTCCGTCGGGAACTTGAGGAGGTCGATTCCAGCGCCCAGATGGTGGAGCTACGCAACCGCCGGCGCGAGAGGCTGGCCGCCCATGGCAGAGAACCAGGGTGGACGTTGGATCTGAATCCGACACCGGCCTATGCCAAGCATGTGAAGGACACCGGCCAGGACGAGGTGGTTCACCAGGCTAGGCGGAAGGAGGTCTCCGCGATGTTCAAGTATGGGCTGATCGATGAGGACACCTATAGCGCGAGGATGTCCCGCATCCCTAGGCCCGAGCAGGACGTATTGAGTCAGATAGTCGCTGCCTCCATTGCTGAGGCATTCGGACCAGATGAGCAGGACCAACAAAGCGATAGCGGCGATGATCTCGGGCTTAATGACCTGTTTGTTACCGCCGCCACCGATGACTATGACACCGACGGCCTTGAACTGTAGGCCAGAAAGAACAGGGAAGAAGACATGACTTTTGAGACAAACCCCGGAGGCAACAACGCGTGGGGCAGCCCGTACCCGGAGCAAACCTACGAAGAGCTCACCGGACGTCCACCGAAGGCACATGCCAACACCGAGCAGTTCACCCCGGTATCCACCAACGCTGAGCAACCGCCGTTGCAGTGGCCCACCAACGGCGAGGCACCGCAACAGCCACGGCTGATCGCAGGGCGACTGTGCCCGAAGAAGTTGGCCCTGAACCTGGGAGTGCTCGCCATTCTCGGGGCAGTGGTCAGTGCAGCGGTGGTGTGGGTAGCAGATCTGATCATCAGTACCGCCCTCACCGGTGCACCGGTAGGAACCGGCAGCGCGGCTTTCGGCTGGGCTGTGATCTCTGCATTAGTGGCACTTGTCGCCGGAGTGCTGTTCATACCCGTGATGGATACGGCGAACGAGGGGATGTTCCAGGTGGTGATCTACGCTGGGGCTGTCATCGCCTCCATCGTGTGGGTACTCCTTGCCGGTGTGATGGTGGGCAACTTCAGCGCACTGACAGCGCTGGCAGGCATCATCTGTTGTGCCGGTATGGCACTAGCCGCCCCGTCGAGGATCGTTGCCTCTGAGTACTACAGCTAGGAGTTTTGGTGGAAAGCACGTTCCTTGTCGATGTTGTGATCACCTATGTCGGCCCGTTGCGCCGACTGCGTGGTGCGCCGATTATCTCGCTGAACGTGCTGTGCCCACGCAAAGGCGACCCGGAGGATGGTCGGGGAGCGAGGCTACGGCTAACGGCGGTGAATGATGTTGCCCTGCAGGCGGCCAACCTCACCGCTGGGGACCGTATTTCCGCCACCGTCGATGGATCGACACTGGCAGGTCGGATCGTGGCGAAAAGGCCTGTGGAGTCCTCGCCGGTTAGATGTGATGGCGACCGGGTGAGTATTGATACCTCGAGACTTGATGTTGCTGATCTGTCATTGGAGCAGGCACAGCGGTTGGCGGAGGATTTGCTGCAATCATTGCCGAAGTCCAAGGGCAAGAATCTGCGGTATGCGGTGTCCACTGAAGCTCAACTTCGCGGGTACAGGCAGATATAGGGCACCTTCTCCTTAAGGCCATCAACGGTTGTTGGTGGCCTTTTCTGCGCGCCAGATTCGCCGGAGGCAGCAGTCTTACCGGTGAGGAAGTGGGAGGGGAAAAGATAGCTGGTGACAACAGCACAGGGGTACGGATTTTCAGGTGGGTTGTCTCGGACAGGTGTGGGTGGTGCGCGGTGATAGTCGTGGCCTAGATGGCTGCGCATAACCGGCTGCGGTGTCGAATATTGTTTCGGGTCTCTGCGCGGTCCCTGTCGGATACGGATTTACCATCATCGCGAATGTGACTTCTTCACTGGAGGTGTCTGTGCATTATCTCCAATCCGACCACCCACATAAGGGAACATCATGATTGAAAAATCCATCACAGCACTGCCACTGAGTGTTGTGGCCAGAGACTTCCACCACGTCTTGCGCGGGCAGAAGGAGATGATCGTCGCTGCGTGCGCCGGGGGAACTGAGTGGTATCGAGCGCGGTATTACGCAGTGGCGCATGAGGGAACGGGGCAGATTGAGGCGCGGATTATCGTGGAAAAACGCGATGGTAAATGGTTGATTCCCGAATGTCAGAATCCGCCCTATGTCCAGGGGGTCAGTCTCGATTTCCTGACCATTCTCACTGAGACTGCGTGTGGGGAACAGTGGAGGCAAGCAGCGGGAACAGCGGCGCTATCTGACTATCGTCCGGTGTCCGGCGGAGCATAGGCACACGCAGGAAGGGGAGTGTGGACCTGGATAATAGTACTGTGAAAACTCGATGTGAGATCGAACTAAAAAAGTATTCACAAGAATTAGTTGAATATGTCTTGCATGGCCAGATTCTATAGACTAGAATCGTTTATATCAGGAACGCACAGTTCCTGACTGGAGATGGATATTGTTCACCTCCAATCCGACTACCCGACAAGGGAAACTCATGCTTGATCTCATCTATTATTTCTTCGCCACTGCGCCAGTGCCGGTGTTGTACCTTGCTGTATGTGCGACCTTCATCGTGGGAGTTGCGGTGGTGTATCGCCCGATTCTCATGGTTCTCGAAGCGTTGAACCCTGAATTCCTGACTAGTCCAACTTCGTACCGAAAGTAGATCTAGTCCACCAGTACGATCCAGCCGCCCCGACAAGGGGCATGGCTACCAATTTTGGAGCACTCATGACCGTCGATCAGGCTGCCACCCATGTCCCTGGATATCTCTTTGAGACCGACCCTGAGGTCATGCTGCTGTGCGCACTGCTGTGGAATAGGTCCAACGATGACATCGCCACGGTGCTGGAGGTGCTGAGGTGTGAGGACTTCCGAGATCGGACGAACCGTACTGTGTGGGCTTTGATCAGCCAAGCGCACACGGCAGGTAGGCCGCATGATCCTGGATCAGTGCTCAGCGATGCAATGCGTCAAGGCGACGGGCTGGAAGTGCCGCAGCCGGCACTGCGCAAAGGCCTAGAGGCCATCACCACCGTCGGGGCAGATCCAGTGTTCATCCGCTCGTACGCCGAGCAGGTGATTACCGTGTCCTACCGCCGCCAATTTATTAGCATGACCGAACGACTATCGTTGTATGCCGAACGCGGCAGCGAGAGTGATCTCTTTTCCCAGATGGTGGAGGAGGGAAAAGCGCAAAGAACCGCGAAGAATAGACTCGATGCTGTGCGAGAAGCACTAGCGGCAAACTCTGAAAAGGACTAGAAAATTATGCGTAACGCGACTGTGAATGAACTGTTTTCCAATACCATCACCGACGGACTTACCGCAGGTGCCGGGGTGTTCACCGTCATGATGTCTCATTGGGCACAGGCTGAACAGGAAGGTAAGCGCGATGAGTGATGCCCCAAGCGTGGAGGAGAAACTAGCGCGACTGGAAGAGATCCGAGGTCATCTGGCGAAGGTCAACGATCTGCGCCGAGAGCGGGACTCTTTGATCGTTGATCTGCACGGGCGCACAGAGCTTCACAACTTGGTTCGGGCATCGGGAGTGGGGACCGCGCGAATCTTCCAAATCCTCCACAAGAGCAACTAATAATTCTAACCCCTAGGGAGAGCGTCCGGCTCCCTAGGGGTTTGAGCTTGGGAACATAGATTGCACAAGATAACGAAAGGTACTGACAATGACTACAGATCACCGAATGATATTGCTAGAAACAATCCACGAGCATAGGGAGGAGGCAAAAGCCGAGCTGCTCTTAGCGCGCAAGGCATACTTGAATCCAGTTCCCGGCTCTCCTCGATACCAAGACCTACAGTGGATCCACGGCAGGGATGAAGCCCATCACAGTCACTTCCAATTTCTAAGCGATTCTGCTTTCAATGAAGTTCTACTGAAATGCGCTGCCATAGATCAGTATATTGACGCAATTGCTCATCTTGTAGAGGTCGATAGGCTCTTGCCGATCCCTACGCTGGCCCTGCTGCGTTCGGTACAGGAGGCCTTATTGGGAATGTACTGGTGTGCAGCAGAGGGGGAATCAACTGAGGCGAGGATGGGCAGATTCGCCGCGTTGATTCTCGGGAATCGTCGCGATGTCATACCTGCGCGAAAGCTCGCTCCCAATTCGGCAGAGGATCACGCAAATGCGGAAAATACGTATCTTGCGGTGCAGAGATACCTCGAAGAAGTAGGCTTCACCATGTTTAGACCGCCGAACAAAGAAAAGATTAGGGCAGTTGAGTTCGAGGGAGCGAAAACTAACCTTGAAATAAATATTACTGAAACCGCGGAAAATATGGACAAGTTAGAGAAATTTCCATGGATGCTTGGGTCAGGTGCCACACACTCGCGCAGCTGGTTCACTTCAGATTTGCGTGGCACTGAATCGGAAATATACACAATGTACTTGCCCGTACTTTTTACTAGCCTGCGGTCCATTTCTGCAATTGGCAAATATGTTGGTATTTCCAATGATGCATTTGAGGAATGCGTCATGAATCGGATAAGCCAAGCGTATAAGAGGTTACAACTGGTTTAGATTTTTCCGGAAGCGCGCAGGTGTCGTAAGCAGTAGGTCACTACTCCCCATAGCCGGGCATCTTCGCGACCCTCCAGCAGGATCGTGGGAAACTGCTCATTGGCAGGCTCTAGCCGCCGTGGAGCATCCAGGCGCAGGTGCTTGACCGTGAACTCTCCGTCGATCACCGCCAGCACCACATCACCATCAGCAGGCGATAGGGACCGGTCGACAATCAACTCATCGCCGTCGAATATCCCCGAGCCTTCCATCGACTCCCCGGAGGCGCGGACAATGAATGACGCCGCCGGATGGGCAATCAGATGCGCATTCAGGTCAACGCCCTCATCCATCCAGTCCTGCGCAGGAGAGGGAAAACCGCACGCCACCGCCTGAGAGGTCACCGGCACACGGGAGCTGGCGGACTCGGAGGCAATTATCGGTATGCGGTGACTCATGACTTCATTGTTAGCACACAAGTTCGACATGAGAGGTTCTATGCGGCGACGGTCAACAGCTCCTCCCATCTGGTTGAGCACCGCGCTGACATCAACTCCCTGCGCATTGTCCACCTGTCATTAAGCGCGGCGGTACCCACCTGGACACTGCCAGCCGGCAGCGCATCCAGTGCAGCATCAATACCGGTGTCGATGCTGTCATCGGCACTGAACAGGCGAAGCTGTCGATCATCGCGGACTAATCCGGTAGCCACGATCTCCCCACGGGCATAGCGCACCCCCTCGATCAACTCCGGGGCTAGAGCTCTGGTGGCGCGAATAATCGCGCGGGTAGAGGCAGTGGGATCAGCCACAGTCACCGACGTACTTGAGCGCACCGGTGTGTCGACGTGCCACCCGGTGGAGGCGGAGATAGTGAACACCGAGGCTGAAACCTGCTTATCGCGCATCCGCCGACCCAGCACCGCCGAGAACCCCACCAGTGCGTCCAGGACGTCCTGAGGCTCGGTGAGCTTATGGCCGAACATGCGGCTGTGAATCACCGTCGTGGGATGAGCCTCCGGCTCGTAGAAGCCGATACAGCGGATTCCATTGAGCTCCCGGACGGTGCGCTCTAAGACGATAGAGAACCGCCGGCGGATCCACCCAGGGTCCGCGCGGGTGAGATCACCAACGCTGTGAATCCTCGCCGCGTTCAACTGCCGGGTGAGTTTACGGCCCACGCCCCAGGTCTCTGAGACAGGCAGACGGTCCAGCACTTGGTGAAGATCGTCATTGGGCCAGTCGGTGATGTTGCAGAGTCTGCCGAATCCCTGGTGGTCTTTCGCTCCGACTGAGGCGATCTTGCATAGCGTTTTTGTCGGCCCGATACCGATTGTGGTGGGAAGGCCTAGGTGTGATGTCCAGGGACGTTGTTCTGGCCCCCGCCCGTAATGACACCGTGCCGATTCAAGAAGTATCTGTCCAGACCGCTTGCCATTGAAGGCATGTTAGAGTTTGGGGCATGTCGAGTCCCGAATCAGACAGGTCAGGGGTTGTCGGTCACACCGCCAGCCCCTTGAACCACTAGTTACGACGCCCACGATCTGTGTGGGCGTATGTCTGGCGTACCCGGGGCGCTGGCCGTGGTGACAAGAAGAACCATTTCTTGATCTCACACCTCGGAGTACTCGATGCCTTTTGCCCTCTACATGCTTGCCCTGGCGGTCTTCGTCATGGGCACTTCAGAATTCATGCTCGCGGGATTGCTCCCCGCGATCGCGACCGAACTTGACGTCTCGGTCGGCACTGCGGGCCTGCTGACCTCCGCATTCGCAGTCGGTATGGTCGTCGGCGCGCCAGTGATGGCGGCATTCGCTCGCCGTTGGCCACCGCGGCTCACATTGATCGTTTGCCTTCTCGTGTTCGCGGGAAGCCACGTCATCGGAGCGATGACACCAGTGTTCTCTCTCCTGCTCATCACCCGGGTGCTCAGCGCTCTCGCAAACGCAGGATTCCTCGCCGTAGCACTGAGCACGGCCACTACCCTCGTGCCAGCGAACCAGAAGGGGCGTGCACTGTCGATCCTGCTCTCCGGCACGACGATCGCAACCGTCGTGGGCGTCCCCGCCGGGGCACTGCTCGGCACAGCGCTGGGCTGGCGAACGACGTTCTGGGCGATCGCCATCCTCTGTATTCCCGCGGCCGTTGGAGTCATTCGTGGCGTCACGAACAATGTTGGTCGGAGCGAGACTAGCGCGACCTCACCAAGGCTCCGTGTCGAGCTCAGCCAGTTGGCGACGCCGCGGCTCATCCTGGCCATGGCACTCGGAGCGCTGATCAACGGAGGGACCTTTGCGGCATTCACCTTCCTGGCACCCATCGTGACCGAGACCGCGGGCTTGGCCGAAGCGTGGGTGTCCGTCGCGCTGGTGATGTTCGGCATCGGATCGTTCCTTGGCGTCACGATCGCAGGACGACTATCAGATCAACGACCTGGCCTCGTGCTCGCAGTCGGCGGACCGCTATTGCTGACAGGCTGGATCGTGTTGGCAGTGGTCGCATCTCATCCCGTTGCGCTTATCGTCCTCGTCCTCGTTCAGGGATTCCTGTCGTTCGGCGTCGGCAGTACTCTGATCACGCGTGTGCTGTATGCAGCATCGGGTGCGCCAACGATGGGCGGTTCGTACGCAACCGCAGCATTGAATATCGGAGCTGCAGCGGGGCCCGTGCTTGGTGCGCTCGGGCTCGCGACCGGGCTGGGGCTGCTCGCGCCGGTTTGGGTCGCTTCGGTGCTGACAGCGATCGCTCTCGTCATCATGCTTCTCACCAGACGCGCGCTTACGAAGACCGCGGCGGAGGCCAATTGATGACCCATCCGAACGCTCTTCTCACTCCTCGTGCCCGTCTCCGGTTAGCTCGGCTGATTGTCGAAGACGGCTATCCGGCCACGATCGCCGCAAAGATGTTCATGGTCTCCCCGATCACTGCCCGGAAATGGGCAGGCCGCTACCGGGAAGAGGGTGAGTTTGGGATGCAGGATCGCTCCAGCAAGCCGCACCGGATCCCAGGCAGGACGCCCGAGCATGTCAAGAAGAAGATCATCAACCTGCGCTGGCGGCTTCGACTGGGGCCAGCCCAGATCGCTGCGCGACTTGGTCTCTCGACGTCGACTGTTCACGCGGTCCTCGTCCGTTGCCGCGTGAACCGCCTCTCGCATATCGATCGTGTCACTGGCGAGCCATTGCGGCGATATGAGCATCCTCATCCGGGATCGTTGATTCATGTCGATGTCACGAAGTTCGGCAACATCCCCGACGGCGGTGGACATCGTTACGTAGGTCGGCAGCAAGGCGCACGGAACAAGCTCGCGACTCCGGGATTACCACGAGGAAAAGATCACAAGCCGCGCACCGGGACGGCGTTCGTTCACACAGTCATCGACGACCACTCCCGCGTCGCATACGCAGAAATCTGGTCGGATGAGCAGGCGAGCACAGCGGTGGGAGTTCTCGAACGCGCCGTGGCCTGGTTCGCCGAACGAGGCGTGACCGTCGAGCGAGTCCTATCCGACAACGGGTCGGCATACAGATCCCACGCATGGAGGGACTTCTGCGCTCGGCTCGGCATCCGACACAAGCGGACACGCCCCTACCGGCCGCAGACGAACGGGAAGATCGAGCGATTCCACCGCACGCTCGGGGACGGCTGGGCCTATGCCAGGTTTTACGGTTCAGAGGCCGAACGACGCCTGGCGCTGCCCGGCTGGCTCCACTTCTACAACCACCACCGACACCACTCTGCGATTGGCGGCGTACCCTTCGACCGACTCAACAACGTCCCTGGACATCACACCTAGGCACTGCTGCAACTGCTGTTGAATCTGTCGCCCGATGGCACTGGCACGCTCTGCTGGCAAAAGCAGAAAGGCCTCGTCAATGGAGTATGGAGCCACGTACGCGGCGTGATCGTTGAGAAGTCGCATCATCCTGGCGCTGATGTCGCCGTACATCTCGTAGTTTGAGGACCGCGCGATGACCTGGCGGTATCTCGGGTCGCCTTTGAGTTGGAACCACGGGGTGCCGTTGGCGATCCCCAGGGCTTTGGCCTCATCGGATCTGGCGACTACGCAGCCGTCGTTGTTGGAGAGGACCACTACGGGTTTGCCCTCTAGGGAGGGGTCGAAGATTCTCTCGCAGGAGACGTACATCGAGCGCACATCCAGCAAGGCATAAACGTACCCAGGCGGGGGACACACGTCATCAGTCATGGACGAAGTAGTAGCACGAACGTTCGACTTTGGTGTGGGGTGATGTTCGAGGTGCCACGGCTACTCTTGGTGGGTGACTTCTTCTTTGACGGCCGTTGTTGATCGCGGCACTATCCGCACCGAACTGGATAAGTTCTCACTCGCATGGCGCGAGCGCATCAACGGCTGGCGGGAAAGTGGGGCCGGGCACACCGAGAAGTCCTATGCGCAGCAGTACTGGTCGGACCTGTTGCGCTGCTTTGGTGTGATCCCCGAGCGCATTGACTTGTTTGAACGAGATGCCACCAGAGCTTCCTCCGGGCGCACCGGTTACGTCGATCTGTTCTGGTCCGGTGTGGTCTTGGGAGAGGCCAAGTCTCTGGGGCGGGACCTTGATTCCGCGTACACCCAGGCTTTGGATTATCTCTCCGGTGGCTCTATCGGTCAGCACGAGTGGCCGCGGTATGTGATCGTCTCTGATTTTGAGAACCTCCAGGTCACCAAACTGGGCGAGGACAGCTGGACGGTCAGGTTCACCATCGACCAGGTGGTCGGCCACATCGATCAACTGATGTTCTTGGCAGGGCAGGAGACGATCACCAAGGCGGAGGAGGAGGAAGCCTCGGCCCATGCTGCTGCGCTGATGGCGGATCTGTACACCGCGATGATTGGTGATGACACTGCCGATGAGCAAGTGGGGGATGATGCGCCGACTAACCCGGAGGATGAGGACGTGCAGGTGCAGCGCACCTCAATCTTCCTCACCCGAATCCTGTTCCTGCTCTACGGCGATGATGCAGGACTGTGGGAGGAAGACCTGTTTTACCGGTTCGTGCTCTACGACACGACGGGGGAAAACCTTGGAGCCCGGCTGAACACGTTGTTCCAGGTGCTCAACACTCCGGTATCGCGTCGTCGCCGGGTGCCGGTAGAGCTTGAGCGGTTCCCGTATGTCAACGGCTCGCTGTTTGCTGTGCATCAGGAGCAGGAGTTTTTGGATGCGGATATGCGCGAGGCTCTGTTGGCAGCCTGCAGGTTCCACTGGACTCGTATTTCCCCGGCTGTGTTCGGCTCGATGTTCCAGTTGGTCAAGTCTAAGGAGGCGCGTCGTGCTGATGGGGAGCATTACACCAGCGAGTCCAACATTTTGAAGGTCATTGAGCCGTTGTTCCTCGATGAGCTACGGGAGAAGGCAAGTCGGCTGATTCGCAACAAGACTACTAAGGCGAAGGAGTTGCGGGATTTGCGTGATGAGATCGCGCAGATGCGGTTCCTGGATCCTGCCTGTGGTTGCGGGAACTTCCTGGTGGTGGCGTATCGGGAACTGCGTGCCATTGAAACCAGCATCATCGTCGCGCTGCGCGAGAAGGAGCACCAGGCCACCGCGTCGATGGATGTGTCCCTTGATCAGCGGATGAACATTGGCCAGTTCTATGGCTTTGAGCTCAACTGGTGGCCGGCGAAGATCGCGGAGACTGCGATGTTTTTGGTGGATCATCAGGCTAACCGGGCTTTGGCTGCGGCTATCGGTGATGCTCCGGAGCGGCTGCCGATCTCTATTACCGCGCATATCAACCACGGCAATGCCCTGGCATTGGATTGGGCCCAGCAGGTCCCGGCAGGTGCGGGGTCGACTTATGTTTTCGGTAACCCGCCGTTTATTGGCCAGTACACCAAGACCTCTGAGCAGACCGCTGATATGAAGGCGGCGTGGGGTGAGGATTATGACGGGTATTTGGATTACGTCACCGCCTGGCACGCTAAGACCGCTGATCTGCTGGCAGATCGGCATGGTGAGTTTGCGTATGTGACGACGAATTCCATCACTCAAGGCCAACCCGTTCCGGCGCTGTTCGGCCCGTTGTATCGGGCGGGGTGGAATATTAAATTTGCGCACCGTACTTTCTCGTGGGATTCGGAGGCCCCTGGTAAGGCTGCGGTGCATTGTGTGATCGTTGGGTTTACCCGCACCCCGGTGGTTCCCAGGTACACCGAGGCGCTCCGAGCACCGGAGGTGGTGCGGCAGAGGTTGTGGGATTACGACCGGCAAAGGGGCGAGCCGGCAGAGGTGCCGCTATCGGTTGGGATCAACGCGTACCTGGTCGATGGACCGAAAACGTTGGTGAAGAAGTCCAGCAAGCCAGTGTCCCCAGAGCTTCCGTTCGTCACTAAGGGGTCTCAACCGACAGACGGGGGACACCTCGTGTTCAAAGCGACCGACGGAGCACAAGGGCTAGATCAGGATCCTATCGCCGCCAAGTATTTGCGTCAGTTCGTTGGGGCCAAAGAGATGCTGAACAACACAGAGCGCTGGTGTCTCTGGCTGCCTGCTCTGGCCTCGGAAGACATTCGAGCATCAGCTGGCCTCCGCAGTCATCTCGAAGCCGTACGGGCCGTGCGAGAAGCAAGCACAAAAAAGGCAACCCAGGAAGCGGCAGAGACTCCTGCTTTGTTCACTGAGATTCGTCAACCTGATGTCCCTTATCTGGCGATCCCGCGCCATGTCAGTGAGAGCCGTCGATTTTGGACTGCTGCGCGCTACGAGCCCGATGTGATCTGTGGGGATGCGAACTTCCTTGCCCCGGACGAGGATGGATTACTCTTTGCGCTGATTTCATCGTCGATGTTCATCACGTGGCAACGAGCCGTCGGTGGCCGCATCAAATCTGATCTACGGTTTTCTAACACCCTGACCTGGAATACCTTCCCGGTACCGAGCTTGGATGAAGCAACCAAGAGGAAGATCATCACAGCCGGCCAAGGCGTACTCGAAGCGCGTTCTTTGCACCCTGAGCGCAGCCTCGCAGACGCCTATAACCCCCTGAACACAGACCCTGCCCTGGTGAAGGCGCATAAGAAGCTCGATCGCGCCGTCGACATGGCCTTCGGCGCGGAGCGGCTGCTCTCTGATGATCGTCAGCGCCTGGAGATCCTGTTCCGTCGCTACACCGAGATGACTGCGGGAAATGTCTAGGAATCATCGTTGAATACCGGCGTTCGTCGACTCACCCCTTGGGGGTTATTCTGATTCTTGCCTTCTTGCGGTGGCCATGAGTACGCCGCAGAAATGCCGTGGTGTGCCCTGCCGCAAGGTTCAAGGCAGACCGCCAGCCAGTCTTCTGGCAGGCAGGGAGGTGGTTCGGATGACAGTTCCGGAGCCATTAGGTGACGATGGAAATGAAGAAGCCCCTACCGGACGTGATAGTCCAGGTAGGGGCCGAGCAAGAAGAGGACGAAATATCGTGGCAACGGTAGTTGTCGTTCTCTCGGTAGCGGACTCGTTGATCTCGATCAGCGCATCAGCTTCCAACTTGCTCGTCTGAGCTGAGCCGGTACCGGTCGCAACGGTGCCGGCTCTTTTAGCGGGTCGAATCGGTTTCGCTTGGTGGCGTAGCGACCGATCCGCTGTACTGCTCATCGTAGGTGTCACGTCCCCGTGTTTTCAACACAACACGACAAGTTTTCTCTACTTTCGTATAGCCGATGATGTTTACTGGCGACAAAATGGAGGGACGCTGAACAGCAGGTTGAGCCAGTGTCCAGTAGAGAGTCGCCCTGCCGACTCCGAGGTCTCCAGCGATGGCTGCTTTCGCCTCCCCAGCAGCGCCCCCCCTTGCACGTGCCCGGCTCACCTGCTCGGGAAGAGGGCGCGTTTGCGGCCGGAGTATTTGCCGACCTTCTTCGCTACCGCGATCCCTTCGCCCAAGAGTTAACAGATAGACGAACGCTGAAGCTCAGTGAAAGAGACAACCGGATTATTCGAATCATTCGATAGGCAAAAGCAACTCCGCGTCACAATGACCGAGAGTGCAAGATCGTTTTCCTCCGAAAGGACCAGTGGCCTATAAACCTTAAGGTTTATAAGACACGTACCGGGAGGCCCTCGAACTTGGTCGTTCCTGCGACAAACGGTGAGGAAACTGTCTCGCTAACATGTCTTACAGCAATCTGTGCCGCCTTCTTCCATGTTGGAGGTTAGTGAGGCATTATGGGCTAATGAGACTGTTGGGCTATACACGGGTATCCACCGTCGGTCAAGACCCGGCACTGCAACTGGACGCGTTGCGCGCTGCCGGAGTTCAGGACCGTGATGTGTTCAGTGATGTCACCTCCGGAGCGAAGAGTGCTTCGGATCGGCCGGGGATGAAAAATCTTCTGGCGTATGCAACCGCCGGTGACACTGTGGTGGTGTGGCGCATTGATCGGCTGGGCCGCTCATTGCTTGATGTGCTTAATACGGTGAATCTTCTGCGCGATCGGGATGTGAAGATTAAGTCGGTCTCTGATGGCATCGACCCGGAGACATCCTCGGGTCGGTTGATGCTGGGGATGTTGGCGACTTTGGCGGAGTATGAACGAGAGCTCATTGCTGAGCGGGTTAATGCCGGTATTGCCGCAGCGAAGTTGCAGGGAACGCGTTTTGGCCGGCCACCGGTGGATCCTGAGGTGATTAACCGAAAACTTGCCATCGCCATGGAGGAAAGGGCCAAAGGTCGCAGCGCGGAGAAGGCCGCGAGCCTGGTCGGATGGTCCAGGGCAACGCTGTACCGGCATCTAAAGACTGCGCAGGAGCAACAGTCAGCAGAGTCCGGCTGACATCGGATGTCCTATCAACTATGCCCGGCCGGTGGTCTCGTCATTGACGCAGCAGTAGCGCCTCGCCGAACTCATCGAGGATGAGGGTTGTGGAAGCAACCAAAAAGATCGCATTCCCGCGCTCATGGTCTAGCCCGATCCAGCTAGAGAAGCCACCTGTGCCGCCGTTGTGCCAAGTGATGGTGCGCCCTTGAATCTGTGAGGTGATCCATCCTGCGCCCACACGATCTGCCCCATCGAAGGAGAAGTCAGCGGTTGGAACAAGGGCGGCTGCACCTGGGGCAGTACCGGAAAGGAGCGCCTGCGCCAGAGTAGCCATGCTCGTTACATCGGTACGTATGCCGCCAGCAGGTGCGTACTGCAGGTCGGTCCAAGCCTGCTGAGCACGGCCATCGGAGTCTCGGCCCTGGACTGCAAACTCATCTAGTCCCGATTCCCCGCCTACCGGTACGTAGAATCTTTCCAGCCCCAAAGACTCAGAGATACGGTTTCGCAGCAGCGTCGGATAGTCCGTCCCCGCTGCCACTGCCAGTGCGTGGCCGAGAGCGGCGAACCCCAGATTTGAGTAAGCAGTCCGCTTCGCGCGAACGGGTGAGCGACGCAGATCGTGCAAGAGCTCGTCAACAGTCCTGCCGTCAAACGGATTCTTCGCCTGGATAGTCCTACTTACTAAACGAGCCACATCGGAGATTTCCATAGGCTGTGACGGAAGCCCGGAGCGATGTTGGGACAGCTCCTGCAAAGTGATGCCGGCCGCGTCGTAACCAGCCAGGTCGAATAGCTCACCTAGCGTCATGTTCGAGTGAACTTCGCCGCGGTTGAGTGCATCTGCATAGAGTAAGCCCGTGATGCCCTTATTGATCGACCCGATTTCGAAGGTCGATCTCAGCGCCGTCCCGATGGTCGCGATTCGGATGGCGTCTTCGGTCACCGAGGCGATCCCCACAGCATGGATTCCTTTGGGCGGCAGAAGCTCCAGCACGGTGGCCGCCAGGGCAGTGTCTCCGTCGACCTGACTTGTACCGCTGATGGGTTCGAGGACGCGAGTGCGCTGACGAACCGCGACCTCTACGACTCCGATAACTGCCGCCGCAGCTATTGTGGCGAACAGGAGTTGGTGTCTGCGCAACCTGATCTGCACCCTCTCAAGGTCCTCTGGATCTGAGGCCGTATTGGTCCGTTACTGATAAATTTACCTATAATTCTGTCTCGAAAGGTCATTGACCTTAGTGGGGACCGTATCAAAACCATGAAACGGCACCCGCCGACACTGGGTAAAGGCTTAGGTCGAGAAGTGTCTCACTGGGGTACACCCTAAATGGACAGATCTGAATTACAAGTTTTAGCTGTTCGGTAGGGTTGCTTTATGGCTAGTGGAACAGAACCGTCATTACCTCTAGAGATTGATGAACACCAGGACGTTGTTGTGGGACAAAAAGTCGGTTATGCCCGGGTGAGTTCTATGGAACAGAACCTGGACCGACAACTTGATCAACTCCGTGCGGCGGGCGCGTCGCAAATCTACAAAGAGAAGATCAGTGGCTCGACTCTGCATCGTCCCCAGTTAGAGGAGGTACTGCGGTATCTGCGTAAGGGGGATCAGCTCATTGTTACGAGCATGGATCGTCTCGCCCGTTCACTGGTGGACCTGCACACGATTGTCGAAGATTTGGTGGGGCGCGGTGTCTCGGTGAGGTTCCTACGTGAGGGGCAGACCTATTCAGCGAAGGCCGACCCGATCGCCAAACTGATGCTGGGCCTTATGGGCAGTGTCGCCGAGTTTGAGCGCTCCATTATTAAAGAGCGCCAGGCAGAGGGGATCGCTCGGGCGAAAGCCCGCGGCGTGTACAAGGGGCGGGCGAAGGTGCTAACCGGTGTTCAAGTAGCGCAGGCTAAGCAGTGGGTGGCCGATGGCGTGCCTAAAGCGGAAGTGGCCCGTCGACTGGGCGTCGGGCGAACGACCCTTTACAAATATCTCGAGGGGAGAACTGGGTAGGGTATTGTTCCTTCCGCTAAGCCTCAAGTAATTAATGTCTAGAGACTGTGGCAGCCATGCTCCATGACAGGCTGACGGCGACTGCAGTAATTAAATATCCACTGACGGCGTAATTGTAAAAACCGCTGCATGACCTATCGCTGAGCACGTCATAAATCAAAAAGACGGGCGCTAGGAGGGTCATGATGGGTAAGAGCCGGCTTGGCGTAATTACTTTCCGTGCGGTTGAAACATGGATCAGGTAGCCCACTACCAGGATGCATAGGGCAATGAATAGTGCGACTATTATGCCAAAAAATACGTAGATCATAGGTATGTTTAGAATCTGCTAGTTAAGATTCACTGTGCCTTCCTGCTCGGTTTGATTGTGCTGGGACTTCTCGGCCTCGGCTGTTGGCGTCATGGGTTCCGGTTGAATATCGGTACTGGTGTCGTGTGGTGCAGAGGGTTCCTTCTCCGAGGCCACCGGGATATCACCACCCTTTAATGCTGCTTCAATTTCCTCCGGGGATGTTCCTGATGGGAATAGCGGTACGATATCTATACCTTCGCTCAACTGGTAGTCGTTCGCGTTAATCACCTCAGCATCCGGAAGGGTTGGCGAAGTGTTCAATTTAGGCGCATTAAACGTTCTGATGGACGGCGTGTTCTTGTCTGCGGTGATATATGTTGCAGATGCATCCGACGTGCGTCTCCGCAGGTTGTTCGAAAGCGTTGACCATGAGTACCGGGCGACGGTCGCGGAATTTAGCGGTCCTAAGAGCGATCCATCTGAAACCGGCCCCCATGCTTGCACATTTAATCTGATAGTAGTAATGGTGCTGTTGCAAACTTCAGGCGGAGAGCCGTGACGACCCAGTCTTCATCCTCTGATGCTCGCTGCGGGTCGGCGTTCTCAGGCAGCCTCGAACACCCGGCTGACGATCACCGCATCCGGGTTCGGTTGCCCGTAGGCAAACATCGCGCCCTGGCCTTTCCGTAATGAGTGCATCGCTTCCATCCCTTTCAACGTCCGGTACGCCGAGGTCCGGTTTTTGAACGCCCCCTTCGGTCCGAGGATCCGTTTCAGCCGCCCATGATCTCCTTCAATGACGTTATTGAGGTATTTCACCTGCCGGTGTTCCACGGTCTGCGGGCAGATTCCCTCTGACTTCAACTCCGCGATTGCCCTGGCTAGGGAGGGTGCTTTATCGGTGTTGATCACCCGCGGGAACCCGGTTATCGTGTTCGACCTCAGGGTCTTGGCCAGGAAACGCTTCGCTGCGGCGACGTTACGCTTTGGGGACAGGTAAAAATCCAGGGTATGCCCGCCCGCGGTGATGGCCCGATAGAGGTAGCACCACTTTCCCCCGACCCGGATATAGGTCTCGTCCACCCGCCAGGACCGGGCCGAGCGGATTACGAACGCAGGTCAGATGCGGAAATGAGTGACACGATCCCGGCACGAAGCCGCAGATCTCCCGCGACTTTTGGACGGTCACCTTCGATCCCTAAAACCGAATTCTCCGATACGCCGACGACCCTCGGCCCCTCAACCAGCTCGATGACTTAGTCAAACTCCGCCCATCCCAGCATTTTTCGGTACATCGCCTCGTCCGGAAGTTCCTCGAACAGGTTTTCAGGTCCGCCCCGAAGGCAACCAAGTACGGGATGTGGATTCGCCCAAACCGAAGTATCGACCTCTCCCACAAGCAAGAATCGCGACAACTCATCAATATAGCGGATGGCCATACCAAAAAGAGTCGTGGAAACTGTTGCGATATCAGCCACCCTGGTCTTACCGCACCCGACATTGGAGCTGTCAGCAAGCCAAACACCAAGACGATCGAACTGCTCCTGATTCAACGGATTCCCAAGCTCATTAAACTCGGGGATCCCCTCAACCGTCAGCGCGACCGATCGAAATGATCCATATCCCCTGGAGAGTTGATGCCGGGTATCCAGCGGAAGAGAGTGGATCATATGCCGTAATTGTCCAACTAAACGCGCGTAGGACTGTAAAGAACGCAGTTCATCAGCAGCCACGCTAGGCCTAAAGTTTGAAATTATTCTGGCTAATTCATCTCTTGACGTAAGATTTGCATGTGTCGGCTCGTTCTTCAATTCCGTATCAGACAGCATTCTGATCAACCGTGCATATCGCTCCAGTGCCGAATTTAGATACAACATGATCCTGTCAAAGGCCTCAGCCGATACCTCCGCAACGTCAGCCTTTCCACTTAGAGAACGGCCCTCATTTCCCAATGCTGCCAAAAGTTCATCTACCGCCCTCGAAGCGCGAGCCAAACGCAACTCAATTGCCTGGGCTGACTGAACAATATTGTTATCTCCAGCACATCGCGCCATAAGCAATATAGAGTCAAAATGCGGCACAGAAGCCTTGACTCCGTTAAGACGGAGGTCGATGATGCTTGGCGATCGACTTGAGTATCTAACGGTCCCTCCACCAACAAGTTCTCCTCTTCGGGTTTCGACGACCGCGTTTCCGGTCATGCGAAGATAGTGGCCGTAAAGTGGGACAAGCTGGGAGGGTGTTACGCTCAGGATTGTGTCATTGTCAGCAACATCGTGCCGCATCGCAGTGGACGCGTACGTGACAATTACATCGACACCAATTGCATTTGCGGCAGCCGTCAATGCCGCTGCCCGTTGACGATCTTCTAACGAGAGTGAGCTGGACGGAATATCAGTATGCGCAATTTCATCGAGTTGAGTGTACACATCGAAGAATGTTCCTTGTGAAGCGAAGAAGAGTTCGTCGCCGTTATACCCAGCAACGGGGACGAGCGTAGAATCCAAAAGCTTTGATGATTCTCCATCGGATCCATACTCCCACTGGTACCATTCACTGCAGCTTACCCAGTTCAGCCACGCATCCGGCGGACTATCCTCGTTATGCACGAGCAAGATCGGAAATGTTTCATCGCGCTTCAAGATCTCAAGAAGCTCTACACTGGGCACGCGAATAGTCTCAACATCTACACCCACACGAATTTGCCGGGTCTCGGGTCGCATCGGAAAAAGAGAAGGAAGTTCGCGGGACCCCATTCCTTTAGGGGCCGACGGTCGAATATAGCGCATAAATCGATATCGTGGTATTTTTTCAGGGACAAAGAAGCTCATAATCCTCTTCCTTCACTTTTCCTTCGGCGGCTCTACGTGCGCGGGGGTGTCAACATCGGCGCATGGCCAAGATCTGCTCGCAGTTGTTCCCACCTTCGCGCCGTCGACCCGGTATAGCCTTTTCGCCTGCTATTCCATCGTCGCTGGATCACACGATTGGTCTCAGCTACTTGGAGAGCCAGGATGATACTGATCATAGGCTGACGTCTCGGCGCCCACTTAAGGCTCTCAAATCCGGTGCAGTGTTCCGATTTCATGATCGAAAATCGTTGCTCAGTCAGACTCCGAGCTGCTTCGTAGTACAGCGCATGCTCCCAAGATCCCGGCACCAATCCCGGCTGCATCATGCGAATCTGTTCCTCGCTAAAAGTCACAGTGACCTGGGAGTTCCTGCAACATTGGAATCTGTCGGCACCAGCGGGTGGCTCCACGGTCGGAGCGCCTTTCGGCGGCAAGATCATGGACTCCGGTTTCAGCGGGCACCGGACGCGACGCTGGACAGCAGGACAGACCAGCGCCTGGCGTACTGGCGGAAATTGCGTCTTGACGTGTCGTGGTCTACCCGATGTCGTTACGCCGAGGTTGGGCCGCCCGTTTGTGCCCATCAGAAGTGGGAAAAGACGCCGAATCAGCTGGTCATGGGCCCGAAACTCATCTGTTTCCAGCAACTCCGTCGTACGGCGAACCACCCTCTTGTCCTCGACGATTGACGCTGCAGCAGGGCAGTAGAAGACCCCTGCGATCTGCACCGGCCCCGGTACCAATCGGCTTTTCGTATCCGAGCCACCGGACGTGCCGTACAGCGTTTTCCAGTGCCGCGGATAGCGAACAACGGGCGACAGTTGTCGGGCCAGCATCGCCCGGGCAAAGGCCCTTTTTGAGTTGTACCCCATATCGACGACGAGGAACGGCCATCGCGCCCGAGGGCTGCGACATCCGCTGAAACCGCTCTTGTTGTGCGCATCGAGCGCCGAACACAGACCCTCGACCGATCCGGAAGTCGGCGGATGGATGGCAATTCCAGTGATCACTGGTGGAACGGATTCGACCGCTCCCGGAGGACCGACCCGAGTCACCGCCGTCAGGCCAACTCCGAACCCAGATTTCCGGATGTACACCGGCAGTGCCGTCGTCTGCGGGACCCCGCGGTCATCGCGCACATAGTACCGGCCCATATACGCAGCCCCTCGGTTTTTCTCATCACGGGCACCCAGCCCCGATGATGGGCCCGCCAAATCGATGATGGTTTCGTCGGCGACGACATCACCGTGATATCCTTCCGGCACCTTCTCCTCCACAGATGCCGCGACAATGGCGTTTATCGCCCGGTCCAGGGTTTGCTGGGCAACTTCGCTAGCTTCCCGCGCTTCCTCGGTTCGCCTCGCCACCATCTGACGGTGTTGGAGATTGCTGACCCGACGGGCCGGCAGATCGGCCCCGGGATCGATAACTACACACTGCCGGTGGATCCAAGTTATGAGGGCGTGGTACCCCGGCCCGGGCTGTTGAGCCGCCAATTCCCGCGCGTCCATCCCAACTTCGGCAAGCTGCTCGGGTGTCAGCGTTCGCATGAGCCTATAGATTTCGGCCATTGAGGGCACCCTGCCCACGTGGATGATGCAGAGAGCCACCGCCAGTACCGCATCCCAAGTGAACCGGCATTGAGGGCGCCGTCCCCCCGAGCCGTGGTGCTTCCGGTGGGCCTCCGCGATGATTGCCCCGATACCCGCACGATGGATGATGTTCACGCAGCTGAAAAACACCTGGTCGGTCACTTTGTAGGCGCTGTCATGGGTCGAGATCATCGCTGTTCCCCCGCCATCAGCCGCGTGGCCAGCTCCGCAAGGTCGGCAACTGGGAGATACTCGGAGATCTCGCCGATCGATCGGACACCCGTCGTCCCGGTAATCGCGAGAAACCCCGCCACGGTCATCCCCGGACGATTCGCCACACTGACCAACCACCAGCCTCTGAGTGCCGGAACATCGATCGTCGGCAAGCCACGCTGAGCTAACACCTCATTGACGCGATTTGCCCCGTTACGGTCGCGCGCACCCGGGAGAAGGCGCCCCTCACCGACCTCAGCTGCCCTGTCCAGCAGACGTCGACTACGTACGGGACACAGCACGGGAGTACGCCTGGTGATCGTGCCCAGGTAGGACACCGACACCACAGCCACGGCCCCCATGGGGGTGTCAAGACCGCTGACACCCGTCCCAGTCAGGGCCCTGATTTGCGATGAAGACAAGCCGGCGCCAGTAACCAGGTCAAGGATTACCAGCGCCTGCTGCTGATGCACATCCGACAAGTGAGTCACCGCGGCGTAAAGCTCGGCGACACGCGAGTCTGGCGCCGGTTGTGTGACGCGTGGCCTTGGCGCCAACGGCGACTGAGGCTCCGGATACTCGCGGGGATAGAGCACACGACCTGCCGCGTACAAATCGGTGCGGTACGTCCTCAGGGACCACAAACTTCCCGGGCATTGGTGGCCGAGCCATTCATCAACCTTTTCTCTGGTCAAGGCCCGTTCTTCGTCGACGATGCCAAACAACACCGCCTCGTCGTAGAGAAACTGTGCGAGATTTCTCACGCCCGTGCCGTCAGCATGCGCAGATCGCGGTGGCGTATGAGCCCACACCAACGCCGCTACCTCGATTGCAGCATCGCGCAGCGGCCCATCCGGGCGCCGAATCCCACACGACTTCAAACTGCGCCACCGGCCAGTGTCGGGGACCGTACGAGAGGTCAGCCGGCGCCTCGTGGCAGGCTCTGCATCTATGGTCAGGTGCCTGATCGCGTCCTCGGAATGTGCAATTTTGGCGACCATGGCCCGGTGTCGCCCCATCACCTCCACCCCCCGATGGTTGCGAACTGGCTATTGCATTCGTGTTTTGGGCATGTCAAAGTAGACACGTCTCCTCCTTGAAGACTGTTGCAGGTTTTAGGAGCGATTGCCGACGAGTCCCCGGCAAGGGCTGTCTCGGCCGAAGCGGTACCGACGCCAATCGGTGCCGCTTCTTTTTTGTCTGTGCGCTGCTACGCCGGGACATCACCGTCCGGCGTGAAGCCGTAGGCGCCGATGTCAGTGGCGTCGAGGATGTCGGTGAGCACCCGCGTGATCGAACAGCCGCGGCTGCGTGCGGCCAGCGTCAGATCGCGGACCATCGGTGCGGGCAGGCGCACCATCAGCCGCAAGCGCTGACTCTCGTCGACGAAGCGCGAGGCGCTGGGCCCGAATCCGCTCGGGGGAATCTCAATCACAAAAACCACCTCCCAAAAGGGCACGGTCAACAACAAAGCCCTAATGAGAGGGCTGTGAGCTGGTAAGACTCGTGCCGGGAGGTGGTCACCTGGTGCGTGGCTAGCCCCCGTGGGGGCCGCTTCCGACGTTTTCATTTTAGCGGTCTCCAGCCCGCTCCACAAGAGCAAGTCACCGCCCTGTGATTCACTGCGGGGCACCGCCTCACAAGCGGCTGACGAGTAACCGAGACCCCGAGATGGGAGAACCATGAACAACGCCGATGCCCAACTGATCAACGGGATGCCGTGCGATGAAGAGTTGCTGGAAGACCTCGGGCGGGTGCAGTGGGCCACCGCACGACTGCACTTCACGATGCGCGACACCCTCAATCTCCTCCACCGAGAACCGTCCGATGCTCCCTTCGACGAAACCCTGGGAGGAGTCAAGAAGACGCTCCGGAAACTGGCCGCCTCCGCCGGTGCCGCGAGGATCGTCGAGCGGGCTGACGGTATCGGTGGGGAAGCAATCGACGTCCGCAACGCCGTGGCCCACGCAGTGACCATTACCGCCGAAGACGGTCGGCAGGCTCTGATAACCACAAGGAAACACGGTGGAAGCCGTCTCGACCGGGACGCACTACGCGAGACGACAGCCCTTCTGATTCAGGCTGCACGTGACCTGACGACCGCCCGAGACGCCGAGCAGCCCACTAAGTCGCAGGCTCCCAAGGGTGACAGCTAGCACTTTTGCCCTTCACTCCCTGATGCCCCGGTTACAGCCTTAACGTGATTCAGGTGGCCCAAGTCCGTCCAGGCTGTCACCAGCGCACGCCGGCGGCGTGGGCATGCCGTGTCGCCCCCGCTGAGCGGGGCACACAAGAAGGAAGCCATCTGGAACGTCAGCAGTCCGCCCCTATTTGGACCAGTGCATCCGAGAGCACTCGCGGGGTGGCTCGTCCAGGTAGCGTCGTGGACCTTTCTCGTTACGGCATCCAGGCCGAGAACCAGTAACTCGTCCTGACCTCTGCCATTTGCAATACCAAAACGGAGTTACCCCCCACTCTCGAAGAGGCTGACCATCTGTGCCACGGACAGGTCGGAAGGAAGCATGGCGGGGCGAACTCCAGATCTCTCAGCCCACGCCCGCGCCGACTGACGTGAGGGGAGGATTCTCGCTCGTGTCACGATTTCCACGACACCGCGACCTCGCCCCGTATAGACGGCGTGTACGAGGGCGTGGAACGACTTGCGCTTTCCAGTTGGCACCAAAGGTGTTGACCGGCGCCGGATGTGCAGAATGCCGCCATCCACACTGGGGCGGGGTTCGAACGCCGCCCGGGGGACTCGTTCGCCAAGCTCAAAGGTGAACCACGGTGCCCACTGGGCCGTCATCATGGTCGAAGCTCCGACGCCGGCACGTCGGCGGGCAACCTCCCATTGCATGAGGAGAACGGCATCGGTCCAAGCAGGAGCGCGCATGAGGCGCCGCAGTATGGCGGTTGTGATGTGAAAGGGGATGTTGCCCACGATCACATGGGGGTGCGTAGGCAGGCGGTATCGCAGGAAGTCGTCATTGATGACGGTGACAGTGGGGTCAAGCACGCGACGCAGCGACTTTGCCAGCTTGGGATCGATCTCCACGACAGTGAGGGGCCGTCCTGTGCGGAGTAGTGGACGAGTTAGCGCGCCGCTGCCGGGCCCTATCTCAACTATGGGGCCGGTGGTAGCCTCCACACGCCTCAATACAGAGGCGATGACCTGGGAATCGGTAAGGAAATTCTGGCCGTGTTCATGACGGCCGTGGGAATATGCAGACAAGGGATCCTCCGAGAATGAGTGTTCTGGAGCCGGGCATGGGAAAAAGACCGCCCGGCTCATTGCCGGAGCGGCGACCGTTACGGGAAGGTCAACCGCTTTTAGCGGTTGCGGCGCAACCGCAGCGAAGCGGTTCCCAAAATCAACATGCCGTTGACGATACCAACTACCGACTCCCATGGGCAATTGCCTGCCAACGGTCGATTTCACCTTGGCATGCTGTCGTTTCCAGTCCCGGGATGGCACTACCCTCCCGCCTAGAAGTAGTCCCGACCTCACGCGACCCCCGGTTGTGCTTGCGCCCGTAGTGGTTCGCCCCGGGTTTAATGGAGGGTAGGAAACTGGAAAAGGAATCCCTTACATGCCCGTCAAGTACACCCCAGAGCTCAAGCAGCGCGCCATAGAACTCGTGCTCCACGCCCAAGCCGACCCTGACACGGCCCGGGGTGCGGTCACCCGCATCGCCGGCGAGCTCGGCGTGAGCAAGGAAACACTGCGCGTCTGGGTTCGCACCCACAAACAATCCGGTGTTGGCACCCCGGCCGAGTCGGTCGACCTGGAAGCAGAAAACCGCCAGCTGCGGGCTGAGCTCGCCGAAGCCAAACGCGCCAACGATATCCTGAAGAAGGCCTCAGCTTTTTTCGCGGCGGAGCTCGACCGCCCACACAAGTGATCGTGCGATTCATCGACGACAACCGTGCCCAGTTCGAGGTCGAGCCCATCATCCGTGTCCTGGCTACCACCAGCGCGAAGATAGTCCTGAGCACGTATTACGCCCACAAATCCCGGCCTGAATCAGCCCGGTCTATCCGGGACAAGCAGATCACCCGGGCGCTACGCCGCATCTTCGAGGACAACTACTCATGTTACGGTGCCCGGAAACTGTGGGCGGAGATCAACCGCGAAGGCACCTTCGGCCACGTTGCCCGCTGCACCGTCGAACGCCTCATGGCCGCCGACGGCCTGGCGGGTATCCGCCGAAGGAAGAAAAAGCCCTCGACCCGCAGCGCGGACGCCGATCAGTGTCCGGTGGACCTGGTCGACCGGGACTTCGCTGTGACCGCGCCGAATATGTTGTGGGTCGCCGACATTACTTATATTCCCACTCGGGTCGGCTGGGTGTATGCGGCGTTTGTATTGGACGCCTACTCGCGTGAGATCGTCGGTTGGCAGGTGACGAATCATCTGCGTGCCTCGCTGGCGCGGGATGCGTTGGATATGGCTTTGTCGGCACGGCTTCGTGATGGTGAGGACGTTCCCGGGTTGATCCATCACAGCGACCGTGGAGTGCAGTACCGCTCCATTACCTACGGCGAGTCATTGGCGGAGTCGAAGGTCGTGGCCTCGGTCGGATCCCGCGGCGACTCCTATGACAACGCGATGGCCGAGGCGTTGAATTCGGTGTTCAAGGCCGAGCTGATCGACCGCAGGACGTGGCCGGCGCTGACAGATGTGATCGTGGCGACCTCGAAGTGGATCGGGTGGTACAACAATCGCCGACTGCACTCCGCATTGGCTCATCGCCCGCCGAAGGAAGTTCAACAGGAATGGCAGAAGTGTCAGGCCTACGCGGCCTGATCGACAAGTAAATCACCCTCTACAAAACCCGGGGCTTGACACGCCCTAGATGTACCCGGTCAGGTGGAGAGCTGTGCCGCGACGGTCCTGGTGGCGAATTTTACGCCGGACCGTGCCAAAATCCATGCCATGTCGAAAGTACAGAATCTGCACCTTCGAGGCTCACAGACGCAAAAGGCCCGGGGTGATCCTGCGCAATGATCAGACTAAATGTTCTAATAGAGCACGCCCCAGATGATCGAATAGCTGTTTGATTAAATGGGCATGCTCAGCGGGATGGGCGCGCAAGGCAGAGAAACGAACGGCCCCCGCACCGAAATGCGGGAGCCGTTTGCCGAGTGGCTATCACGTCACCGGAACTTAAGCGTTCCAGGGGGTGATGGAACCGCCGCCCCCGCCAGGTGCGCGCAGCCCCATGAAGGACAGCAGGTCATCGGCGAGCGGGTCAGGGTTCTCGAGTACGGCGTGTCCGGTCGTGATGTGGCCGCGCCAGCGGGCGATCAGCTGGCCCTCGAAGTAGCCCTTCTCGTCGCCGGGGTTGAAGTTCCATTTGTCGATTCGAAGCACGCCGACGATGAAACCGCCGAGAACCACGAACAGGTAGCCCGAGTCCACTGCCAGTTGGCTGCACGCCGGAGGCCAGTACTTGAGGGTGGCGTCCTCGAACTCGTCAACCGTCATGTCCTCCTTGACGCCTACATACTTGCGGCCCGACTGATCGCTGGCCAGCTCGGCCACACGGGGCCGCAGAACCGGAGCGATGTAGGGGACCGTGCCGCCGCCGTCGGTCGGATGCTCGATCTCGATGCACGAGACTGAGTCCAACTCCAGGAGGTCGGCGTGCCGGAGGGTGTCGATGTCCGGCGGATTGAATCCGGCGTCAATGGACTTGCGGAATGTCGCCTCACCCATCGCGAGAGATTTCGCGACGGTGGGAACCTTGACCACCGGAGGATTGGCGGGGGTCGCCGGGATGTAGCTGAATGCACTCATGGTCATTTTCCTTAATCGCGCGGTAATAAGCGGTCAAGTGCTCTAGATGTAGGAGGTCAAGACGTTGGTGACGCCTTGGCGTAGCCGCGATGCTGGAGGTTCACCGTCGGCGGTGCTGTGCGGCCGGTGGTAGTTGTAGTGGACGTTCCACACGCCGAGCGCTTCACGGCGCTGATCCTCTGACGTCCATGTGCGGGCGTAGAGAAATTCTTCAGACAGGATCCGGTTGTAGCGCTCTACCTTTCCGTTGTGTCGAGGCGTGTACGGCGTGATCCGCTGGTGGCGCGCGCCGAGTAGCGCTCGAGCGAACGCGTCGGCGCGGTAGCAAGCTCCGTTGTCGGTGACAATCCGTTCGACGTGGGTGATGCCGTGGGCGGCGAACCACGCTCGGGCGCGGTGCATGAACGCGATCGCGGTGACAGCCTTTTCATCTGTCAGGGCTTCGGTGTAAGCGAGCCGTGAATAGCCGTCGATCGCGGAGTGTAGGTAGACGTAGCCGCCCCGCTTGGTCTTCCTCTTGGAGCGCTCGGCTGCCTTGGCCTGGTCGGTTCCTCGGCCGTGGACTCGCCAGCCGCCGCCGTTAGGGATTCGGCCGACCTTCTTCACGTCGATGTGGACCATGTGGCCGGGCCGGCGGGCGATGATCTTGCGTGGTTCGCGGTTTGTATCTCCGTTCGGGTCGATGAACTTCCGGCGGTTCAGCCCGAGGGCATGAAGGTGACGAGAGACCGTACGACGGCTGATCTTGATGTCCTCGTCTTGGAGTTCGAAGGCGATCCGGGAGGCGGACCACTTCTGTGTGCGACGTAGGTCCTCGATCCGTGCCACGGTGTCCGCAGAAGTCGCTGTCGGCTGGCGGCGAGGGGTCGAGGAGCGATCCAGGAGGCCAAGCTCCCCATCCTGGCGGTAGCGGTTGACCCACTTCGATGCACACGCCCGAGAGATGCCCATCTCAGCTGCCACGTGCGCGATCGGACGGGTGCGGCAGCGTTCTACGAGCCGTCGACGACCTTCGAGGGACAGCGGCGCATTGCGATGAACCATCCGTGTCAGCGAGCGCCCGGACGCATCGCAGCCGCAGTGTCCGCCGCTACAGCCAGCGCATCGGTCAGCGGCCGGTCGAGTAGCTGTGCAAGGTCAGGGCTGGAGTTGCTGAGCTGCCCATGTCGGACGCTGGTGGCGATCGAGGCGAGCATCGGCGGCTGGAACGGCAGCAGGGCGTCGTCGGCAAGGAGACGGGCGCGGTACTCGCCAAGGCCGATCGATCGGTGAGCGATCCCGAGATGCTCGGCGACGCCCCCAGTGGAAATCGGTTCGCCGACCAGCTCGTAGGTCTTGCCAGCGTGATCGGTCGGTTGACTGGCGACGATGGCTGCTGCGGCAGCCAGGTCGACACGAGCAACAGCTGAGAGAACACCATCGCCGAACGCCGACTCCAGACCGTTGGGCGTCCACGTCAACAGCGCGCCGAAGAGTTCGGCGTAGAGACCATTACGCAGGATCGTCCAGGCAAGGCCACTGTCCTTGACCAGGTCCTCAGTGACGCGGTGGGCAAGGGCGAACCCGAGGTGATCCCCGGTTCCGGTCAAGCTGGTGTAGATCACATGCAGCACGCCGTCACGGACAGCGGCATCAAGAACGGCCCGATGCCGGGCGATGACCTGGTCATCCTCGGCGTACCCGGCTGAGACCAGGACCAGCGTCGAGACACCAGTGAGGTCCAGGCTGGCGGGGTCGTCGAAGTCCAGGTGACGCTGCCCATCGGCCGGAGTCCTGCTGCCGCCCAAGGCGGGCACGCTTCGGTCGGCCAACTCCTGAAGCGTGAGGGATGCGAGCTGTCCGTTCGCGCCGGTAACCATAATCATTGCGGTCGTTCTCCTAGGTGGTTCTCATCAGTAACTACGATGAGTCTCGACCGATCAAGGACCGCCCACAAGGAGGCAGTTTGATGTCAGTGACGCACACCGAGGTAACCGCTGGACCCGCAGAGCTCGACCCGTGCGGCCAACCCGACCACCCCGACTGCGGGATCCGCGATGTCCTCGATCGCGTGGGCGACAAGTGGTCGGTCCTCGTGATCGTCGAGCTTGCCAATGGAGCACGCCGCTTCCGGCAGCTTCAGCGCGCCGTCGATGGAATCTCCCAGCGGATGCTGACGCTCACGGTGCGCCGGCTGGAGCGCGATGGGCTGGTACTCCGGACCGTGTATCCGACCGTGCCTGCCCAAGTCGATTACCGACTTTCCGAAACCGGCGCGAGTCTGACCCATCTTGTCAAGGCGCTAGCGGACTGGTCACTTGAGCACCGAGACGACATCGCCCATGCGCGCCAGGCTTACGACGCGCAACATCCGGACAACGAGATCAGATGACCGTCCGCGTCATCAACCTCATGACCCGCAACATCTAGACGTTGTTCATACGTCGAACAGTGTGGGCTCATGCACCGGATTGTGCGGTGCGCGCGCTGCTGTGCGATACGCCTGCTCATCCCATCCATCTTTGACTGCTGCGCGCACATCGATAGAGCGTTGTGCTCTGGTGCGGTCAGAAGTGGCAAGACCCGGTCGAGTCCCGCGTGCGCGGCCACTCTGGCGGCCGTACGCCGCGTTGGCTGATTGAGATGAGGCAATGAGGTGCTCCGGGCCTACGCGCACACACAGTGGCTCATGACATCGATGATCGCCAACAATCTCTGAGTCAGAGATATCCACCCCCGAGAGCCAGAGAGCGAACCGGTGCGCCGAGATAGTGAACTGAGAGCCGTTGACCGTGAAGTTCACCCGCCCGTACCCATCCGGTGAGCTCACCGCTCCAGTGAAGATCCAACACCCATCAGCATCGGTGGACTTGACGACCTTCGACCAGAATGCACTGCGAGCTCTCAACGGTGCCTTAGACGGAAGAGCCCTCACGAGAGTCCTCATGCGAAGTTGCTTCAGCCTGCTGCGTGCGCTCCTCGTCCGCATCAGAGGGATCTGATGAGCCAGACGTGTCAGTGTCCTCATCGTTGTCCTTAATGAGGAAAGCGAGGTACCGGTTGACCTCAGCCATCGTCATAGCGAAGTCCTGCTGGATCTTCTTCTTCGTGATGCCAGCTTCAATTATGTCGGACATTGCCCACGCGATGTTCTCCTCGCGTTCAGCGATTTCATCCAGCGCGAGGAAGACCTTCTGCCTGCTCTGTTGAATCTGCTTCAGGCGACGTTCGTCCTCCTCCTGGAGGCGACGGGCTTTCTCTCTTGCTGCTTGCCGGCGATCTTTGATGCTCATGGCAGTGATCCTACCCAAAAACAAAAAACCAACGGCCTAACACTCACAAACTTCTACGCAGGAGATCGGTCAGACTAATGATCACCTTAGGGGATCGAAGATCGGGCCGCCACAAACGGGGAATGAAGAGCACACCAGTTTCAGGTTACGACGCACATGCACCAACGAGACAGTGCACATGATGGCGACAGTCGGAATGACCGCGATGAAGCCCCAATGAGCGCTCTACGGAGCCGACACAACTTGCCCGGCTGGTCCTCTTCGAGAACAAAACCACGATCCCTTGGATCTAGAAAAACCTCAAAGATCTGACACCACACCGTTGGCAGATATATCTGCTACTTTTCGGTAGGCTCTGACCTGCGGTAACGCCAAGGGGCACAGCGAACCGCTTCTCCAGTACGACTCAGCGCCCTAGACTGAAAATCATGATGTCCATTCGAGTAGTCAACGCAGGCGACGGTTACGCCTACCTGTTGCGCTCAGTGGCCACCAATGATGAGAGGACTGACAGCAAAACACGGCTCGGGGACTACTACGACGCGAAGGGAACACCACCTGGACGCTGGTTTGGTAGCGGACTTGAAGCCCTAAAGTCGGACGGGGCGAGCAACGGTAACACCGTCACCGAGGACCAAATGGCAGCGCTGTATGGCGAGGGTCTGCACCCGGACGCGGACGAGATGATCCGCGCCGGAGCCAGCGTCAAGCAGACCCAGTTGGGTCGAAAGTTCCCGCTGTACACCGGCGGCAACGACATGTTGAAGGCACTCTCTGCCGCTGAGAAAGCCTTCCGCGAGAGTCATGATCGCCGCCCGGATATGGCTGAGCGAAATGAGATTGCACTGGCGGTTGCACGCCCGTTCTACGAGAAGACCACCGGGTACGAGCACTCTGGTGCGCGGGAAGTGCTCGGTTGGGTCAACGATGTGAAGCAGAAAACCAAGCAGGCCAACTGTGGTTTTGATCTGACTTTTTCGCCGACGAAGAGCATCTCGGTGTTGTGGTCGGTGGCTGATGATGAGACCCGAAAGCAGATCGAGGCTATCCATACTTCGTGTGTGAACGACACCCTGGCGTGGATCGAATCGGACGTGCTGCGCACTCGATGCGAGATCGGTGGGGTGCAGCAGATCACGAAGACCGGCGGAATGATTGCCGCCCAGTTCACCCACTACGACACCCGCGCAGGCGACCCGGATCTGCATACGCACTGCCTTGTCAGCAACAAGGTGCAAGGACCGGACGGGGTGTGGCGCTCGGTGGATTCACGGATGATGCTCAAGCATTCAGCCACTGCCTCGCAACGCTACAACGCGATGCTGGCCGAGCGTTTGACCCAACAGATGGGTCTGTCCTTCTACGCCCGAGGAGGCGAGAACGGTAAACAGCCGACCTGGGAAGTCGCCGGAATTGACGAGAGAATCCTTGATTCCTTCTCCAAGAGGCGCGCCGCAGCGTCGGTGCGTTACGAGGAGCTGGCGAGCGATTACCGGCAGAAGTTCGGGCGCACACCCTCGCGCCGCACCGTCTACGACCTGTGGCAGCAAGCAGTCCTGGATACCCGCCAGCACAAACGCGAGGGCCTATCCCTGGCGCAGCTGCGGGACGATTGGGCGTCGGAAGCTGCGGAGCTCATGGGGGACTCAGAGGCAGTTGCGGACATGGTTGCCAGGTGCCGCACTTCCACCGATCAGCGCCCGATGTTCGCAGACAACGGCAGTACATCAGCGGCCAGTCAGCTCGCGTCTGTCGCAGATGCTTCCTTGGCTGCAGTGTCCGCCAGGCGTGCGGAGTTCTCCCGCCGACACGTTGATACCGCCATCTCCCAAGAGCTGCACGCCTTCCGCTTCACCAGCGAGCAGCACCGCGCACAGGCACACGCGGCGGCTCTTGAGACTGCGATGGGCCAGTGTGTGAGTCTGAATCCGCAGGTTCAGTGGCAGGTACCACAGCGACTTATCTCCGAAGATGGAACGGTTTTTGACCGCGATGCGGACCACCAGCGCTTCACACTGCCGGCCACATTAGAGGCCGAGAACACTGTACTGGACTCCGCCGCAGAGCCCACCGCGCACCTGATCTCAGGCGCTGCTGTTGATGACGCACTGGAACGATTCGCTACCGAGAAAGGGTTCTCGCTCAACGCCGGCCAGGCGCAAATGGTCCGCTCTTTGGGCACCTCCGGGATGCAAACCGTCGCTGGAGTTGGCCCGGCCGGCACCGGTAAAACGACCTCCATGTCCGTGCTCACCGACCTGTGGCGTGAGGCTGGGCACCAGGTGCACGCGCTAGCACCGTCAGCTCAGGCAGCGAAACAGCTCGGGGAGGACATCGACGCGGAGGCCACCACGTTGGCGTCCGTGACCTACCGGTGGCGCGGCACGGTCGGTAACAGACCAAGGGATATCAGTGCGTTGGGTGTGGATATTTCTGCCGGGGATATGCTGCTGGTCGATGAGGCCGGCATGGCCACCACTGATGATCTTGCGGCCATCGTTGAGATCGCTACCGCCACCGGAGCGGTCGTGCGAATGGTCGGAGACCCCCAACAGTTGGATGCGGTAGAGACCGGTGGACTGTTCCGCACCCTGTGCAAGCGCACCGATGCGGTAGAGCTGGATCAGGTCATGCGAGTTGGTGATGACACCGCTCAAGCAGAGGCTGGATTGAAGCTACGCCACGGTGATGTGGACGGGTTGGACTTGTTCTTTGAGCGCGGTTGGGTGCGCGATGGAGCGCGCTCAGAGATGCTCACTAAAGCCGCCCAGGCGTACCTGGAGGATGTGCGCCAGGGCCGCACGAGCTTGCTGATGGCGGCAACGAACGAGGATGTCAACACCGCTAACAGTCTTATCCAAGCCGCACTGATCGCTGACGGAACCATCAACGCTGAGGGCCCGTCGGTAGCTCTGGCGCACGGAAACGCAACAGCCGGCGACATGATCCTGGCGCGGCGTAACCAGTACATCGGAGAAGGAAACGACCGTCAGCGTGTGCTCAACGGACAACGCATGAGTGTTGTAGAGGTGCGGGAAAACGGGTCGATTCTGGCCAAATCCGAGGCCGACCGATTGGTGGAGTTGCCTGCCAGTTATGTGGCCGAGCATGTTCAGCTCGGGTACGCGGCGACGGTGCACCGCGCTCAGGGCGCGACGGTGGATACCGCCCATGCGGTGGTTGACCCGAGCGTGGACCGCAGGGCTTTCTACGTGGCGATGACCCGCGCCAAGCGCGAATCCCGTGCGTGGGTGGTCACCGATATCGCCCCGGATACCGAGGCCGAAGATGGCCACCAGCACATGAGTGGTGATGAAACACCGGATGCGCGCAGCATCCTTGAATCGGTTGTGTCCCGCGATACTGGCGCTGTCACAGCCGAAGAGATTCGTCAGGAGCTGCACTCCGAGGAGTTCTCTGATGAGCGCGCAAGCAGGCTGTACAAGGCGGCGACCGCTGCGCTGGCGCATGACTATGGGCTGGTGGTGGCGCAGCAGATTCTCGATGAGATCCCGGCGAGGATGGCGGATCAGATCAGCGATGTGCAGCGGGAGATGATTGCTCGTACCGTGGCCACGGCGACACTTGACGGAACGGATGTGGCAGAGCGTATGGCTACGGTGACGCGGATGAGCGGTACTGAGCGGGATGTGCCGGCGGTGATCGCCGCGCGGATCCGAGACCTGCCATCACAGCAGCAGGGTGATCTGGCGTGCATCGCACCGTCGCACGCTGGGGCTGATGCGGACCTGAGGCTGTTTGCCTGGGAGCTGCGGATGCGACTGGAGCACCCGGAGCCGGTACCGCCGGCAGAGCCGAGCGAGAAGGACAAGCTCCGCGCAATAGTCGACCAAGCCTTCGATGATGCGTTCAAGCAACGCGCCGAGGAGAACACTATCTTTGGTGAGGATGAACCTCTCTTTACGTCATCACTCTTCGAAGAAAATGAAGACGGATTCGACCTCGGCCTATAAAAATAGGGCGTGACCACTATTAGATAGTGATCACGCCCTACTTCAATATTTATGCCTCCAATGCCTCCTGGGAACCGACAGTCTCTTCCATCGACACGGATTCAAATAGGTCATCGCTTCCCATTGCATTTTCCTCTGCAATAGCCCCAGCGACATCAATATCGGCTAAAGGGTGCGCGAATTCCTCCGCTGCACTGGGCTCAGCCGAAACCGGCAACGAATATCCATCGTCAGAGGACTCAGCGAACTCACCCAGAATGCCTCGATCCTCACACCACTGGTCGTACTTGTCTGCAAACTCATCAACAGACTGGAGATAGTCATTGGCCTGATCGGTACTCATCGCATCCTGAGCCTCATCCAGATACGACAGATCCTCCATGCGCGCCATCGCACTCTGGATCTCCTCGGGAGCGCCCTCAAGGTGCGCCTCAGTGTCCTCGACGGGAGTAGCGAAGATCGGATTGTCGGCATACTCCGGAACATCACCGAACCGCTCATCGAACGAGGCAATCAGTCCTTTCCTGGTGGCGAAGTACTCCTGGTCATCCTCGATACTCTGCGCGGCCAGCATGTCGTCCATCCAGGAGTCATAAAACTGCTGGTTCTGCGAAGATGATTCAATAGCCGTGGCAAGAGCAGAAACAGCAGCTGCCGCCGCACCCGCCGAAATCGCCGCACCGACTAACCCAGAGCCGGACTGGCCTTGCTGAGACTTGTTCTGCTCAGCCTGACGCTGCGCCTGCGCCCGAGCCTTCTCGGCCTCTTCACGCTCGCGCTCAGCGAGCTGACGCTGCGTTGCCTGCTCCTGGGCCTTCTCCCGCTCAGCAGATGCACGCATACGCTGCATTTCCACAGCGCCCAATGCCTGAACATCACGCTCCTGCCGAGCCGCACGTGCTCGCGAGCGCAACTGCTCCTCAGACTGATCAGCCTGAGCAACCGAATCCTGGGAACGTGCGCGTTGCTGCGCCGCCTGTGCTCCCTGCTGTCCTTGAAGAGCTGCACTCTCCGCCTCTGATTGGGCCAGGCGAGCCTGCTGCACTGCGTCGATCATCTGCTGATCCTGCCGCTGCTGCACGATACGACCATTGCCCCAAATGTCTTTGCCCTCCAGTGACTGCATCCACGTCTTGGCGGTCTTGGGAAGTCCCCGATCAGTGAGCTCCTGGCCATACTGTTCAGCCTGAGCGCTCACATCCATCCCGTTTTCGCGCCTGAGTAGCGAATCTCGGTAGCGACGGAGCATCTGCCCTGGCGTTGCGCCCTTAAGCGATCGGTTCCGGGAGTTACGAGGCTTCGGTGTGGACCCTGCTCGCATCATGCCGAGGGCACTGCGCATCTCTCGACCTATTGTGCCGCTGACCTGCTCGAACTCATGGTCCACATCAATCATTGGGTTGTCAGACATTACTGCTCCTCATCCTTGTTGGTGACCTGTAGGGGCTGCGCCCTGTGGTGCTTGTTCTCGTCACAGCGCATGAACGATCCGTCTTTATCTGCCAACAACTTCATGTGAGGATCACCCACAGTGCGCAGCCACTGCTCTTCACCGGTTGCCGGCTTTTGCGCCACTGCCGACTCCCACGTGGTCCACATCAGGGTGAACCGGCGGACAACCTCAGGGTGATCCCACCACTTGGGACACCACGCACGGGTCGCGTTCTTCGGCCACATCATGCACACGTAACGATCAACGAAGTCGAACACGTCTTCGTACTGCGTACGTTGCGGGCTTCCCAGCAGCTCTTGGACCCACAGTTTCGCGCCGCGACGAGCAGCCTCAAGAACCATTTCCTCAAACCCAGGAGCATCGGAAATCCGAGCAACCTCTGAGATGACAATGTCACCGGCAATTTCTTTGAGCTTGTTTTGGAACGCGCTGTCGTAGGTCTGCTGGAATATATTGCTCATTTCACGCTCCTGTCGCAGTGGCCATGAGATCGCGGATCTCAGGGCTAAACTTTTGGTCCTTCACCAACACCGTGCGCACCAGCATCGGTGCAGCGTTCTGCGGAATTACCAGCGCGACACCGCGCTCGAGGGACTGCAGCTCTGACACACTGAGAGTCCGCTTCTCCGACACCTGAGTAGACGTCGATCCCGAACCGGCTCCATCGCCATGCGAGCGAGAGACACGGGCCTCCTCGTGATCGCCCACGATCTGGCTGAGCTCAGTCAAAAACCGCTCATCCTTAATGCCTCCGCCGTAGATCACACAGGAGTTGGTCATCATGTCCTTGACCGAATCCTCACCCCACACCCGTTTGCCCTGGGTGAAGGACTGCATGATCGTGGAGATAATGATCGAGCGAGAACCGTAGTGGGAGTACTTGTTCGAGAGCTGGCCCCACTTAACGGTGTTGGCCGCCTCATCCAGTGGCACGATCAGCGGGGTGGTCAGCCTGCCTCCGCGATTTTTCTCACCGAACTCCTCGGCAGCATCCATCAAGGTCACCAGAAGGATCAGCGTTAGCGCCGAAGCGCTGGTCGGGCCTTCCTTACTCAGCAGATACATCGTCGGTCGTTGGCCCCTTTGCGACTGCTCGATGAACTCATCTGCATCAAACCGGCGTTTGCCGGCAGAGGGAGTGACCCATTTGCGCACCATCTGCGGGTCCAGTGACTGCACCATCTGCACCGCGTTGGCGAACACACCTGAGCGGGTCTTGTCGGTGAGCTCATAGCGAGCACGCACGTTCGCGGCTTTCGAGCCCCAGCCGTGCCTCTGCAAAATCTCCACCGGCTCAGGGTCGCGCTCATTGCTCGACCACTCCATCACATCACTGATGGGCCGGTTATCCAGGCACGCTGCCAGCAACATGCCCGAGACCAGTGCCTGACCGCCCTCGGAGAACACGTCCTTCTGTGCGTTCTCGCTGTTCATGCCGGCATCGTCACGAAACAGCGACGCCAGAGCGTTCGCGGCGGTGTCCCACTCATCCTGTGGCCGCCGGCGAATGTAGTCCAGCGGGTCAAAGAACCAATCCGGCTCTTCGGTGGTGTAAATCCGCTGCGGATCAAACACCCAGCACGTCCCGAGCTGCTCGCGCAGCGCCAGGGTGTCATCCACCACGTCGCGCTTATTCGAGGAGGTGATCACACCACCGGGTGCGTGGTAGATCTGCGGCATTACCTGCGTGGTGGTCTTTCCTCGCCGTGCTGCCCAAAAATGCGTGGTCAGCGTCTCGTAGTCCACCCAAATGGGTTTGCCAGAGCCTAGTTCCCTGCCCAGGAACACCCCTGGTGCCGACTGCTCTGGCAGCTCCAGGGCCATGCGCTTAGACGCCGCGGCCGCCGAGCGGTGCGACATGGATTCGATGTCTTTGCGAGAGGCCAACCACCGGGTGCTGTGTCGCACCGAACTGCCGGGCTTCTTCGTGCGACTTTTGCGAAGGCGCACCATGATGAAACAGACCCCGCCGATGACCAGAATCAGAGCCAGCGCCACTGCGATGGCTTCGGCGGCTCCGAATCGCACATCCCCATCGAGGATCTGCTTGAGCATGGCCACCGGGTTCACCGAGACAGCCTGATCGTGGCCACCGATCATCGGGGCAGCACGCAGCGCCGCCCAGATCAAAAACCACAGGCCGATAGCCCCGAGTAGAAGCCACAGCATGGCCCAGTCGTTGCTGGCGGGTTGGCGCATATTGCGCACGTTGGTGCTCATCTCACTGCTCCTCAACCAGTTCGGTCAGGTCGTTGTCCTGCCACTTTTTAAAACCCGGTGCCGATGCCACATCCACGGCCCTCTCATCGTCCGGGTCAACCAGAACGTCCACGGCCATGGAGAATCGTGCGCCGTCTTCTTTGAGCTTGTGCTCGTCCAACTCGTGACAGGTGGTGGTGATGATCACGCGGCCACTGTCATGGCCGGCGGCCTCTAGTGCCTTGCTGGCCAGCCACACGGCCTTGTTCGCCGCTGACTGCTCAGCGGAGATCAGATCCCCTGCGGTGCGGATTCGGTCATCGTCAAAGAACCTGCCGTACCAAATCGGCTCGTCATCATCGTTGACCACCGCGAACGCACCAGATCCGTCTTCTCCTTCAACTGCCCCTGACCACAGCAGCACGCTGGCCACATCGTCGGAGCTCTCTTCGATCTTCTTGATCTGTTCAGCTCGAGCGGCTTTCTGACGCTCAATGCCGACCTCGCGGCGCTTGTCGTAGTTCACGCCGACTTTCATCAGCGAGCGCTTGAACTGTGCGAAATCACTGCCGTTATCCCAGCCCTGCTCGTTCGCGAATTCTTTGAGCGGTTCGTGAGTCTCAGCGGCCTTGAGATCCTTCTTGTTGTCCTTGACGATCCCGTCGATGAGGTTCCACCGGTCTTTAACGTCCTGTGTGATTGCCATGGTGATTATGTCCTGTTCTGCTATGAGGTGATGTGATGTGCTATCGGGTTACGAGGTGCTTGTCGTCGGGGGCCTTCTATCCCCCGCTTAGATCAGGTGAGCGCGGATGATCTGGTTCTTCAGACAGTTCTTCTGAGGACACCAACGCAAAGGCTGCGACGGTGGTAAGAAGATGAGATCGAGACATCGGCATTGCGACTCCTTATGTGAAATGAAAGAGGATTTAGAGACGAGTCAAAGAACGGTGGGGACCTGCTTCGGGTGAAGGAACTCATCGTCAAGCGGCAAAGATTATGTGTCGCTAGTACTGCACAGAGACATATTCGAGACGTTCCAACTTCCACATATCGTCTTCAATTATCATGTGCGCATTAACAACACCCTTCGAGTACGGGGTAGAGGTGCCATCTGCGTGAAGAATCATTCGTGATACATCGAGAACGACAGTTCCCTCTTCGTCATTGTCAACAATTTTGGGACTTCCCTTAGCCGGAGTAGCTACAGTCTTCACAACATCTCCCGCGTCAGCCCAGATATCCCAGTTATCAGGGAGTTCATCTTCCGGGTCCGCTGAGTTGAGCCATTGCAGATATTTCCCCGTCAATCGGTCTTCAATTTGCTTTGACGAATCTAGTGCCGATTCTTGTTCTGCTGGATAGAGCGTCCACACAGTCGACACTGCTGCAATTGCGGCATTCTCGGGATCATCACGAACCGGGTCTATGCCCTCGATGCCATGATCGTGGTGCCCGTGTTCATCTATTTCTTCGCTGCCGGTCAGAACATTCCATAGAAATACTCCAACGACGAGTAGGGCAAGTACACCTACTAATGCTGTGATGAGCACCTTCTGATTACTCTGCATCGCTGATCACCTCCTTATCGGACAGAGCAATGAACAGTCGCGTGCGATGGTTATCCCAATCCGATCCACGATCTTCCATCTGCTGTGGTTCACCTACTGCGGGAATGTAGGACTGATCCCACATCACGTACTCAATTCCAAACCTTTCCGCGTCGTCAATCAGGTAGTCCACGGTGTTATCTACGATCTCCCGGTCGAAGCTGTGTTCTTCGTGCTCTGGAATGATGATGATTCCGTTGAGCCTTTCGTCCGGACTCTGAAACAGCGAACTGGCCTGACTGATGGGCAACTGGCTTCCGACGTGGCTTTTCAGCATCTCGGCATTGTGGACCCACTGTCGATCTGCGGTACTGACGAAGGTGTCTTCTTGATTTTGTGACGTATCCGTCATGGCTGAGACTGACCAACCGCCACAGAACCCACATACTGCCGTTGTCAGTGCCACCGCTGTCGTTGCTTTCTTATTCATGATGAATCCTTTGTTTAGGTCAACTGCCGTGCAAACTGTGGCGCGCGTTCCGGGATAATTTTTACGTATTCCAGCGTTTCCGCGTTTTGTGCTACTCCACCTGCGTTGAGTGTGGATCCAGGGCCGGCGTTGTAGGCAGAGAGCATGAGTTCAATATCATCGCCTTGAATCCGTCCTTCTTTTTTCCATGCCTGTGTCATGTCCCAGTTCTCGCAGAGGTACGCACCGGATGCCATTAGCGCATCAGGAATATGGCGTGGGTCTCCAGACCCTGTGGGACCTATTCGTTCTCCGGTCGTTTCATCAATCTCAGCACCAATCCCAGGCCACGTACCAGGCATGAATTGAGCAGGACCCATCGCTCCTCTATGCGACGTTGCAGAAGGTTGAAACTGCGATTCCTGGTAAATCAGAGACGCCAAAAGCGGCTCGGATACCGCTTCACACTGTGCTGCTCCGAGGCGAATCCATTTGATGTATTCCGGTGGGACACTTCCATCATTAAGAGTTCCGTCCACATGGAGGTGTACGCATCCTTCAGATGCTGTGCCACTGGCTGCACCGGGAACTGCCGAACCTCCCTCTGGCGCAGTGCCAAAGGATTGGCCTCCACTTGGATATCCACTTCCCTCGTGGACAGTGACGTGAATGTGGTCAAAGTGATTCTGAGTCAGATCACCTCGGTCATCCATCATGTTCGGTGTTCCTTCAGCTGGGATATATTGCTGTCGCCAGATGAAGTACTGAATATTGAAGTAGTCCCTGTTCCCGTAGAGGTATGCGAGGATATCGTCTCCGAGTTGCTTTCCCTGGGCACTTTGAAAGTCCGGGATCATGATGTCCACAGCGCGCCCTGACGGGTGGTCGGGGTAGTCGTCGTATGGTCTCCAGCCGCCGATGGTTTCCAGCTGAGGGAACCGCGCTGCCACTGAACGGCCAATCCTGACCGAATCGACCTGCATGTTGGCTTCAGCAAAGCGCGGGTCGGGCTGAAGTTCACCTCCTGAACGGCGACTTTCCGGCGCACCCAGAGGGCTATCAGCCCTGGTGTCCGTATCGGAGTGTTCTTCCTCGTCCACGGCCTGGTCATCATCGTCACTGGGCTGCGGTGCTGACCCTGGTTCGACCGCGTTGTTCAACCATGGATTGGGGTCGACTTCGATGCCACCGGAAAGACGACCGCCCTCCCATACTTCCCAGTGCAAATGAGGACCGGTGGACCGCCCATTACTTCCCTGGTCAGCGATGTGCTGTCCTGCTTTGACCTGATCTCCAACAGATACATGCACGCCGTCATCCCACATGTGCCCGTACACGGTGGAAATCAACTTTCCATCAATCTGGTGATCAACGATGATCCAGTTTCCAAAACCCGAGGCGGGTCCAGCGGCACTTACCACCCCGTCGTAAAAGGCATACAACGGTTCATCAGCCTGGGCTGAGGCGATGTCGATTCCACGGTGTCCAGGTCGGCTCGCGCTCTTGTACTGGCTGGTGATTTTCGACATCGCATCTTTCATCGGCAAGGAGTACGCCCCATCAGGAACTCCGCCGACCGTTCCCCCGCCAAGTGAACCCCCGCTGTCAGACCCTGTGATGCTGCATTCCTCGGCACTGCTGACAAGAAGAGTGATGATCAGCACCAACAACAACACGATGCTAAGAATCCCGGCGATTGCGAGTTTGGCCCCTTTCATGTCAGATCACCCTGGCCTGGCTTATTCATCGCATCCACCGCGTCATAGCGCTTATTGGTGTTGTGCACCCCTGAATCGACTTCAGCGGCGACGAAGGACAGGTGGAAGGGAATGCCAGGTCCACGCTCACCGACCTTGATCAGGAAATTTCCGGTACCAGGTGCCGGCGGTGGCTTTTCGCCAGGGCGCACGCCATTGCCGGTCAGTGACTGAGGAGCCGACCAGGAGGTGATCATGTATTCCTCCTCATCGGAGATCTCCACGACACTGCGCAACCTCGCCACTTCCTTCGCCGGCAAAGCGCCAAGGATCTTCACACGAGCACGCTCAACCAACCCGGTGGCCTCATTGCGTGTCTGTGCTGAATCAAAAGCATCGAAATCCACGATGGAGTGGGTAATCATGATCAGCTCAGTGCCCAGTCCACGGTTCAACCTCGAGAGCTGGTTGACCTTGGAGACCATCGCCGGGGAGGCATTGAGCACCTGCCAGAGCTCATCCATGATCACCTGGAAGGTTCTCTTGGGACCCATGCCAGCATCAGCGAGCACGTGCGCGGCCTCCACAGTGCCGAATCCATCTGACCAGCACGTCAGCAGCACTGCCGCACGAAGCGAGGACGCCTCCGAGTGCGGGATCTTCGAAACATCCACGCAAATGGCCGGCGCATCCAGATTCAACCGGGTGGTGGTGTGATTGTTGAAGATCTCACCGAACTCACCCTGTAGAAGCGCTCGCAGAGACCGGCGCAGACCGCGGACCTCATGCTTATAGTCAGCCACCGCACGGGCCTGCTGAGCCATCAAATCCGCCCGTACGCTCTCCTCGAGATCATCCCAGGAGCCCTCCGGAGGCACGTCAACTCCCGCGTCCTCCATCAGCACCGGGTGATTGCTCTGCAAAATGTCGTAGAGATCTTGCAGCAGCGGTGGGTTGTTCTCATCGAACTGCTTCAGGTTGTACAGCAACTTGATCGCAGAGGCGATCATCGTTTCCTCGAAGTCGTTGACCTGGTTTTTACGCACCAGCTGCACCAGCGAGCCGATCATCATCTGCTGACGCATCTGCACATCCAGGCGCACCTCGCGCGCTTTAGCTCGCAGCTCCTCGATCTTCTCCTCGCGCATCTGCTGATCGCACTGCCACCACCGGGTGGCGGCCACCCCGTGAAGATGTGTACCCACCGCAGCCTGTGCCACCTCATCGGTCTCATCTGCATCGATCACCGCCTCCAGGGCCGTGGCCGCAGCCTCCAGCTGCGGAACCACCCGTCCCAGTGCGCCAACGTCCAGGGGGTTCAGGTGCCCGAGCCCATGGCCGAGCTGCACGATCTGTCCGCCGAACGCCTCAGTCTGATCGCGAAAATCCGGCTTGGCATCACCGAGGACCAAAGAGGTGCGCTTTTGTGCCACAGCACCGGTCTGCATCCGCCTGATCAGCGAGGACTTACCAAAGCCATTTAGAGCAAGAACCAGAACAATCGGCGCGGTAATAAAGCCACCGCGCACCATCCAGTTGGTCGCATCGAAGTGCACCGAAGCTCCGGTGAGCAGGTGCTGGCCCACTGGGGTTCCCACCACCGGCGAGCCTGCACCCAATGCCCACGGGTAAAAACCGGCCAGCACATCGGTGGTGGCACGAGCCTCGATGGTCGAGCCGACCGCGAAGTCTTCACCACCGCCGTCGCCATCGCGCCCACGCGCACTCAGCGGTCGCTTAGGCCGCCAGGTTTCACCGAGCTTTTCTTCCTCAATACGGTTGCGTGCGTGCTCATCTCGGCGCAATGCAGCCCGAGCATTCACTGCCTTAAAACCCCGACCAGAGGCGAGCTCGTAGAGCTCCTCGCGCCGCTGATCAGACAACAGCTGCGGCTGGGCCGTCTTCTTCTGCTTCTTCTGCTTAACCGGCTTGTGCGCCTTCTTCGGCCCCTGCGCAGAAGATCCTCGCTTCTGTGCAGGCCGCTTGCCCTGATGGGTGGGCTTGCGCGGGGGATTCTTACGAGCACCAGGGCGCTGCACGGGCTTTTTCGCAGTCTTTCTCGGCTGGCTCATGGCACTACCCCTGCACCATCGTGGCTGCGTCCTGGTGCTCCGGGATCAGCAAACCGATCCCGAGCCCTGCACCGAAGGAGAACTGCTGGTTGGCAAACCGACGCCGAATGGTCAACCGCGCCTGCTGGGTCAGTGACTTCACAATGGCCTCAACGTTGGGCAATTCCGACTCACGGAACATGTTCTTGTCTTGAGCCGAATCAGGTGCCGGCACCGTGACCGTGATCAGCACACCGAATCGAGACAATCCGTGACCGAGCGCTTCTGCCTGACGGGCGATCTCAGCGGCGACCTCTCGCTGCTCTTTACGAGCAGAGGCCACACCCTTGCGCTGGCGCTCCTGTTTGGTGCCCTGGCGTGCATCAATAGCGTCCTTGTCCACGATGGAGGCAGCCTCACCAGCGGTATGCGGACGGTAAATCACCGAGATCCGCTTACGGGTGATGTCCGGGGTCTTAGAGACCAGACCAGCAAGGATTCCGGAGGTGACATAGCCTCGCGGCGGCTCGCGCATCTCCCAGGTCGTGGAGATCGCACCATCATGGTTGTAGTAGTTCACTGACTGGCTCGCCGCTGCCGGGCCAGCATCGTCCCACGAGATCTGGTGGCCCTCAGCGGTGGTATCAGCCAACTCCACATCCAACTGAGTGGAAGGGTCGTAGGCGCGCTTGACGAATCGGATGATCTCATCAGGGTTCATCGCCTCCGAGCGCAGTCCAGCCGCACCCATCTTCTTCTGCAAGATCGGAATGCGCCGGCCAATTTCGGTGCTCATCTCCAGCGGATCAGAGCGCTTGGACGTGGAGGGCCGAAAAGTCAGCGACATCCGCGCTTCAAAGTCCAACCCTTGAGTGGACTGCTGCTCAGCAGCCTGCACCAGAATTTCCTGCGCCAAGTACGGCGCGTCATCATGGACCAAACTGGCCACCTCTGAGCGCACCGTCACCCCGGTATCGGGGAACGTCTCGATAGTGGCCACCGCCCCGGCGATATCACCCTCATTGCCAAGGTTTGCCAGGAAAGCTCCCCACATATCCACCCAGGCATCGGCGGTGTCGCCGTCGACGAGCTCATCTCCCTGCGGCCACACTCGGAAAACGATGGTGTATTCACCAGCGCCGGGGTTGTAGATCATGCCGAACGGTTGGGCACCAACGGTGGTTCCCTCAAACATTTCAAACTTCGACAGTGCGCCGGGAAGTTTGTAGTTGCCTCCAGGAATTGCCGAGAACGGACCGGAGCGGTACGTAGTCTTTCCCTTTTTCTTTGCCCTGTGAAAAGCCATAGCCAAATACACCCATTCGTATAATGTGCGCCCCTGCGGGCGAATAATAAGAGCGACGCCGACAACGAAACCGGCAACCAATATCAGCAGCGCTGCCCAAACCCCAAAAATGGCGAATGAAAGAATCACGCCGATAATCCAGCCGAGGAAGGAATACGTCATCGGTCCGGTCAGACCGAACATTCCCTCTGACCGAGGAACGGTCCATCCGCCATACGTGCGAACTGTGCGTAGATTGCTCATCGTGGAATGTCACCTGTTCCTGGAGGTCGGTTTGCGTGGGCCAGTCGATTCACCGGCGGAGACGGCGTGTGAGCGGCCGCTCCTGCTGCCGCGTGTGGGGTAGACACCGCTGCGGACCCGGAAGAGCCCGGTGCGCTGGACAGTCCTGCACCACCGCCGCCGCTTGTACTTCCCGCTCCGGCAGAGACCGCCGCGCCCTGGCCAGAGGCCGCGGACGAGGACGAATCAGATCCACCGGAGCTCACCCGGCCACTGCCGCCGCCGCTGGAGCCTCCGGCAGAGCCACCACCTGCACCACCGCCACCTCCTCCGCCTCCGGCTGCTGGAGCAGAAGCTGCTGCTCCACCGCCTGCTGCGGCATTTGTCGGTGACACACCACCACCACCGCCACCGCCACCACCGCCGGATGCGGACATAGCCGCTGCTCCCCCACCGGAGTTCGGCGCAGTGGGCACCGGGCCACCACCGCCACCTCCTCCACCACCACCACCGCCGGATGCGCCGCCACCCATGGAACTGCCGGCCATATGCCGGGAGGACGGCCCTCCTGCGCCGCCGCCCATCTTTCCCTTGGTAGCGACCATTGCACCGGCTGCGGCCATACCGGCGGCAACCTTCATTCCTGAGCCGCCCTGGGGTGCTTGAGCTGCTGGCGGAGCAATCAGTGCCACCAACGATGGCAACACCAACACCGCCATGGACATGATGATCAAAGCGCCTAAGACAGCCTCAGTGTCGTCCTCTTCGATGTTGCCGATAGTCCAAAACGCGATGGCATAGACCAGCGCCGCAGCGGGTTTGAACAGGATCAACGCAATGGTCCAGGCTTTGGCCTTGCCCCATGCTTCCTTGCCGTTTTCCAAGCCACCGGCAGCGGCGATCACCGGCATGATCGCAGCGAGAATGATCAAAAATCCCATGCGCACGTACAACAGGACCAGCTGGATCACCGAGGTGATAATCACCAGGATGGCCACCAGAAGCACGATGGCAGTCCACCCGCCGGAGGAGGCCGTGGCTGCATACATCCAGGCTGTGGAGACCGACCAGTTCTCTTCGACCACACCGGTGACAAATCCCCTGGCCGCCTCTGAGGCGCTGCTGGAGGACTCTTCAATCACCCACGCGGAGAACGCATCTCCTGCCTGGGTGGCCAGCACCACGATGGGCACCCACATCGCGGAGGTGAACATGATGCGACCGATCGTCATCATCGAGTCCTGGGTTGTCTCCTCCAGGTCACGGGCGCGTCCCAGACCGAACTTCAGACCCACGAACATCACCGAGGCAATACCCAGGCCAATCTGGATGAAACTGGTGTACTCATGAACCTGGCTGATCAGCGAGTTTCCATCGGGCTCGGCTGCGGAAATGAATACATTGGAGGGCATCTGCGCCCAAAACGTCATCAAGCTAATAAGCATTTGCAGTGAGGATTCCGCGAAGGAGCCGACCATATTGGCAAAGGCACTACCGGCTACAGAGGAAACCGCATCTCCAACGCCGCCGACAGCCCAATCCCGCAGTTTTTCTGCCGCGTTTCTGTCGTCCTCCTCTTCCTCGTCCTCTGAGGTTGCAGCGGCATCATCAGAGTCCGACGAATCCTCATCATCGGCACTAGAGGAGGTGCTTTCCTCGTCATCAGTGGTTGATGTGGAGGTGGTCGAATTGGGGTTGAGCAAATCGTTCTGGGGAATAGCAGATGCTGGTGCTGCTACCGCCAGCATGAGCAATAATCCGCCAATGAGCGCTGCGAGGAACCTTCTCATCGCAATGCCCATCGCACAGCACCCGGATCCAGCGACCGAGCAATTCCGGCCTCTCCACTGGTGGAGGTATCAGAATGCAAAGGAATCCACTGACCATTGCTGTACCGCAAATCCATGTCATAGGTCAGGTAGAAGTCAACATCGTCCTTATGATCTCGAAAATACGCAGTCACTCGGGCATAATCGCCATCCCACGCGGTAATTTTGTATGCCTCTGCTGCCGGCATACTAAGCATTTCGTCAGAAAGGTTTCCGCCGGTCTCACCACGGGCCATGCGCTTGCGGCGCTCAATATTCTTCTGGGAGAACCCGTCAGCCATTGCCGCGTAGTCATCCACCACATCGGTGTCTTCAGTCCACATCGTGGCAACCCAGTGCGCGGCGGCAAGGCCCGCGCCGGCACCGGACTGGGAAAAGCCGGTGGGCAACGTGCCGTCAAACCCGGTGGGACCGTCAGTGGTAGAAAACGGCACCGGCATTCCGGTGCTGCCGACATCGGTGTACTGCATCACCACACCTTCCGGGGCGATGAGCTGGGCAGACGGATCAGCCGGATCGCGTTTGGTGAGCCTCTCCGAGAGGATCTGACCTCGAGAATCAACCGGGAAGTACACCATCGTTCCCCAGCGATCAGCGGTTTTGCCTGCCCACTGTTCAGCCTGAACCGAGTCCTCACCATCGGGGTGTGTGGCAGGGGCAGCGGTAGGCGAATCCTCCGACCCGCGAGCGAAGAACAGCACCAGGCCCGCCACCACCAGCACGGCTACGAAAATCAACGCGATCACACGAGACTTGCTCAACCAGGTAGTCGACTCATTCATGGGGTGACCTCCAGCATTGCCTGCGGAAGCTCCTCGATGGCCACTACCTGGCCCTGGCCGGATTCTGGCAACACGATCTGCCAATCCTGTCCAGACCAGGTCATGTCGTAGGTGTTCTGCGCCAGCGAATCATCCGGGTACTGCGTGAAGACCTCCACCGTTGCCTGCTCGGCGGAGTAGTCCTGCGCAATGAGGCAGCCACGCATGGTTGGTATCGCCTCAGCATCAAAACCATCGATGCTGATCTGCGCTCGGTTCACTGAGTAGATATCCCGGCCAGCCCCAGGTGCGAAGGCCAATCGTGCTGCCTCACCCCAGCTCTGGTCAGAGGCAGCTACCGCACGCAGCGGGTGGTTCATCGCAGCCAAGCACGCCCCCTGCGGGGACTGCTCGAAACCCTGCACACCCACGCCACCGGCGAGGTTGTGCTGCTCGGGCCCGTGCGCATCAGAGACCGGCAGCTGCACACCGTGCACATCCACCCAGCTGATCTGCTCCGGAGCGGCAGACAAATCCACCACCGTCTCCTCCTGCTCATCAGAGCCGCAGCCAACCAGCACGGTCAGTGCGATACCTGCAATCGCGGTGATTTTCGTATTTCTTCCCATAGCCATTCCTTAGCTGTTGGTGAATGTCACATTGCCCAGGTGACCCAGGAGGCCGCCGATGCGGAAATAATCGCGCCGAATAAAGTGGCAATGAGCCACACACCAGATCGGGGCAATTCTCCATTCCCCTGGTGCTTTTCAAACCCCATCGACCCGCCAATAACCACGACAACGACGACGAAGATGGCAAACACGATCCATGCAGCCCAACTCAGGAGCACCCGAATGGGATTCATGACCTCTGCCGGTGGGGTCAGCGCGAGCAGCTCAATCATTAGGACCACGCAAAGGCCATCAGTGACCCGGCGATAGAGGAGATCACGCCACCGACAATGGCGAACATGATTTTCTTCGGGGTCTGCGCATCCCCACCGGACTGCCACTTCTCATAGCCCATCAGCGCACCTGCGATGACGATGGCGACGATGCCGCCAACGAGTGCCATCCAGCCGATAACGTTGACCAGCTCCAGGATCTTGTCTGAGCCCGGCGGCGGGGTCGGAGAAATGTTGATCTGCTGCGCGAGGATTTCTCGCAGTGCGGTATTGGTGGTGTTCATTACTTTTCCTTCTCTCGTGTTCCGATTGCCTCAATGAGGTCAATTCCCAGGGATAAAACATCTTTGGGTACCGTCTCGGTGATATCTGTGGACCACCGTCGACGGGTTTTGTCATCCGCATAGCGAAAATCAGCGAATGTATCCGGAGTGGCTTTTCTCAAATACCGTGTAGGGGTGGATGCATATTGGTCATCCCAATCGATGCGCCAATGCGCATCTGCAGCTGCGGAGACCAGTTTGAGTTTTTCGTGCACTTCTCGGGGCATTCTTTTATCTGTCCAGGACGGCACTGCCTGCCTGGTAATCAGCCCGAGGCATTCGGAGTTGCCGGCACCGCGAGCGCGGTGCTGCACCAGCAGGTGATGAGCGGCAATCAAGCCGTGCAGCGTTTCGCTGGCCACGACCACCGCATACGGTGATTCATCCTCGAATCCTCCTGGCCAGGCACGCCGGGAATCCCCGGCCATGCCGAGCTGGAGCGACAGTGTGGTGACACCAGCGCCTCCGTGAGCGCCGACCAGCCACACCATCGGGGCTTTGCCGGAGTGAGCGATTGGCTCACCGTGGATCTGCGCGCAGTCCTCTTTCGATGGCAGGTTGTAGCCAATAGGCGCTGCGGGTTGTTCGTTCAGCACTGCTGTCACCTTCTCTGTCCTTATCTCTATGTCCTCGAGCTCTGATCAGCGATCAGAGCTTCAGGAGTCCTCGTCCTCATCGGTGTTGCGCGAGCCAACACCGGTCGGCACATCGGATTCACCCGGTTCAGTGCCCGAATCCCAGGTGCCATACATCTGCATTTCCTCGCTGCGCTCCTCCATCGAGGTGGAGGGAGCCTGCGAGATGCTGGAGGTTGATTCGGTGCTGGCCGAGGAGCTCTCACTGGACTGTTCAGCCTCAGTGCTTGACTCGACCGAGGAGCTTTCGCTGCTCTGAGTCGACTCATCGAGCTCCAGGGCTTCCTCGCCTTCGTTCTCGCCACCGCCGGTGGCATCAGAGACAGAGGCCACGACCCACTGGCGGGTAATTTCCAGGGCGCTCTCGCCGGTCGGACTCATCGGCACCGACTGGTAGGAGGTGTGCTGCATCCCGTGCTGCCAGTACTTGACGTTGGTCGCCATCTCAATCAGGCCCCGGTTATCGGCCACCTCACTCTGAGCTGCAGTGACCACCTGCTGAGCACCATTGACACCAGCAGGAACCAGAACCGACGCGGTAGCCCCTGCCGCCTTAGCCGACAGCACCGCCAACCCGGCACCTGGATCAGCAAGACCGACCGAGGCAACCTGAGCGATGGTCTGCGGCGTCAGCGTGCGCTGAGCGATGGTGCTGGCAGCGTTAATGCCGACGATTCCGAGCTTGCCGATAGCGCGCAGCGGGTTCGATCCATCGGTGTTCTCCACCATCGGCCCCAGCAATGCCGAACCGATCTTCAGATCCCCACCAAGGACAGAATCATCCATGGTGAAGGGGCCCTGCCCTACCGAAGATGGCGAAGAAGCAGAGGAGCCGGTCAGGCTGCCGAGCAGGTCCACGCCACCGAGCGAATCGCTCATACCGGTCAAACCGCCAGCAGACGCCGCCTGCGGTGTGTCGGTCGTATCGACCTGGCCCAGTGAGGTATCAACCTGCTCCTGTGCGGTGGCTCCCAGCGTTTCTGCTGAAGCGCCGGCCTGATCGCCCACGCTGTCCAGCGAATCCATCGCGGTATCGGTCAGATCATCGCCTAGGCCTACATCAATGCCAGTCACCGGAGCGCCCTCATCGCCGGAGGAGTCCGCCACACGCGGCTGGCTCGCGCCGTTTTGATCACCGGTTTCGGTGGCCATTTCCAGGCGCTGAGAGATAGAGGTCGTCGGGGTGTACGTCAGAGTTTCCAGCGTCTCCCCATGCACATCCTCAGCGATGACATCCATACCCACCTCAGCAGGCACCAGTGCCATCGAGTCAGCCATGCGAGAGATGATCGACACCGGATCTTCTGGAGTCAGCGCCAATTCACTGCCGACCTTGGCAATTGCCCTAGCCAAAGGAGCATCTTCAGGCATTGCGCACACGATGTCGCCGTCGATGCACCAGCTGGCGATGCGACCGTCGAGGTCACCGAACGAGGCAATGCGGTAGGACGCCGGCAGCGGTCCGCCGCCACCGGGCACCTGGGAGACAACCTCAGGGATCTCAGAGACAGCATCGCCGTCAGTGCCCGGCACCGCATCAGGGCGAGTTGCACTGTCGGTGCCCACAAAAATGGGGGCAGCATCAATGCGGGTCGGGCTACCAAACAGCGAGCCACCGGCAATCTGATCAGCAGAGACAACCGAATCACCGGCGCCGACCTGTGCCAGGAACCGACCGGCAACATCAGCTCCCTGGCTGTAGCCGGAGACGAAGATCTTCGTTTCCGGGCACTGGCTGGTGATCTGCTCAGCACGATCGGTCAGCTCTGCGACGCCGCCGTCAACTGAATCGCGGTAGGCCTTGTTTCCGTGGGGCCCTGGAAAACCCATGCCGGAGTTGTATGGAATGTATTCGCGCTTAAATCGTGCGGCCTGGGAATCATCTCCGCCAGCCTGGTTAAACGCGGAGGAGTACAGCCCTCCGATAAAACCGGCATCAGCATCTCGCGGTGCATCCTCGCGCGATCCTCCAGTGGCCTCCACACCCAGGGCGTAGATCGCCGGGCATTCTCCGGAGATCTCGATGGGCTTAGCAGGCTCCGGCGGAGCCTGCTGTTCAAGATCAGATAGATCTGCATCGATGTCGTAGTCAAAGCCACGATCTGAGGTCTCCCCCACATCGAAGCTGCCCAGGTCATCAACCTGAGCTGTTGTTGGTTTTGGTGTGGACTCCACCGCAGCAGCTGGCGCGGCGGTAGCAACCAACGTTGCTGTTGCCGCTGCCGCCGCTAATGAAGTCCGAAGCACTCTACTCATGAGTTAGCTCTCTCGGCTAGAAATGGATTCGATTCGAGCAGCGCCATCGGCCCACTCGAACTCATATGTCTGCTGGTGACTGGTCTTCGTCCCCGACGGAAGCGTCACGGTCGTATCCACTGAGGCAGTACTCTCAGTCAGCGCCGAGGTCTTGGCACACCAACTAGAGCCAGCAAAGTCCGGCAAGAGCTCATCCCAGGCCTGCTCAGCAAGGTAGGAATCCTCCGCCACCGTCTCCAGCAGCCCTTGGGCATCATTGGAGTAATAAGCGGTGTTAAAAGCGACAACCACTCCAGCTAAGGAGTCATCAGAGGCCGCCGGCATTCCCTCACACGGGGTACTCACAGGAGTTGAGCTCAAAGATGCAGAGGTTGATTCAGCAGAATTGTCAACGACCGAAAACCGCACATCCTGCGCTTGTTCCTGCTCCTGCTCGCCGCTAAGAAACCATGCGGCACCACAGCCAAGGACAACAGCGCCCACCACGGCCGCGACAACATACCGGGGACTAATCGTGGGCAATGAGGGAAACGACAATCGCCGACGAGGGGCTTCGTCCTCGTCCCAGTCGAGCTCATCGTCCCAGTCGTACTCATCAGAGTCGTCGTACTGGTAGTGCTGCTCCTGGTCGAAGTACTGCTCATCCTCATCGGTCAGATCCTCGAGGAATTCGGCATCTGATCCGGAAGATTCATAGTCCAGCCACTGATCAGCGTCATTTCGCCACGATGGAGCCTCAGCGATCTGTTCAGTGCTCTCGCTAGAGTCCTCACCGGTGCTGGTATCGGATAATTCCTGGTCTTGGTTGCGCGCAGCAGAATCCGCCGACGATGACGATCCTTCCCACGCACCAAATTCCTCACGCCACGACATGGGAAATCCCCCTAGATGTTGGCCTGATCAGCGTCAGGGCTCTGCACGGTCACCGTGTTGTCGGCAAGGTCCACCTGGACCGCCTCGTGGGCCACCGTGGCCTCGGCGGTGATCTCCTCCTGGTTCTGCAGCGGCTCTGCCTGGGCCACCTCAGCGGTGACGGTGACCTCACCGGCATCGACGGTGGTGCTCATCGGCTCCTGCACGGCCTCATGAACTGCCGTGACAGCCTGGTCGTAGTGCTGCTGCACCTGCTCAGAGACCTCCGCGGCCTGATCGACGCGCTCATCTCCCACTGCTTCACGCACAACATCATCGGCAGCGTCATTAACCTGCTGCTGTGCTGCTGCGCCTGCCTGCTGCGCCTTGTGTACCGGCTCATGGATGATCTGCTGCGAGGCCACCACGGTGATCTGTGTATCTGCGATGGAACCGTCAAGGTTGGCCTGAATGAAGCCATCTTCATAAGCGGTGAGCTCTGCACGTCCGGCGACCACCGGTGCCTTGCCATCCAGCGATCCGGTAAGCCCACGAGGCTCCGACTCGGCGGATTTGCCCTGATCATCCGACTCTTCAGCTGCCTCTTCTGACAGCGACTGAGTCTGGTCAGCCTCAGTTGCTACCGGTGCTTCCTGGACCTGGCTTGCGCTCTGCTGCTCGCTGGCATCCGGGTTCTGCGAAGCAGTCTGGGCCGGTGCCGGCTGGGCTGCCACCGGTGCAGTTTCAACCGGCTCAGCTGACGCCGGGGCTTGGCTAGTTGCGCTGGAGGCTTCCTCGCGCGGCTGCGCTGGTGCTTCGGTACCTGCCTGCTCAGTTGCCTCAGGGACAGAAGACTCCTGCTCCTGGGGAGCAGCTGGAGCTTGGGTACCGGGCTGCTCTGTGGCCTCTGGTGCTTCGGTTCCTTCCTGCTGTGATGGCGGTGCGCTCTCGGACGGATCGGTACCTGGCTGCACCGACGGCTCGGGCTGCGCCGGGGCGCTTTCGACCGGAGCCTCAGTGCCTGGCTGCACCGTGGTCGGCGGCGCTTCGGTACCTGGCTGCGTCACAACCGTGTCCTCATCCGGCGTTGCCATCGCTGATCCAATCCCAGCGAAAGCCCCCAGGGCCAGGGCCGCGCCTCCGACGGCGGCACTGATCCCTACTCGTGTTTTTCTCACTCTGACTGTCCTCTCCTAATGGGCAAAATGCCCTCTGTGCTGGTTCTTCTGAAAAGCAACTCAGCAAAGTTCAGTTTACTCCCTCAGTTTATTCCCTTCAAGAGTTCATGCTGAATATTGCCTTAGTGCCACGTGAGATAATAACCCCGAGCAAGACCGAACACGAAGGTTGGCAAAAAAGATCAAGCTATAAAGTGTGTGGATGAACCTAAAGGGGAACTGAACAACCGCATGAGCGAGCGCAATAAATCCATTACAGATTTCGACAGGAACGCCTTCGTCGAACGACGCAAGGAGCTGGGTTACTCCCGTAACGACCTCGCACGCCTTGCTCGGGTGTCTGCAACCACTGTGCGTGGATGGGAACTCGGCATTGCCAAACCCACTGCTCGATCGCTGGCTGCTGCAGCCGATGTGCTCAACACGACCATCGAAGATCTCATGCTGGAGACCAACGCACCGCCCACGCTGAGCACTCTTCGGCAAAGATGTGGACTGACCCAGCCAGACCTTTCAGAAGCAACTGGCATTGGAGCATCCACTATCAGCAGAGTTGAGCGAGGCGAGACTCCGCTGACAGAAGAGATGACAGAGGCTATCGCTGACGCTCTCGGGGTAGCACCGCTACAAGTCACTATCGCTTGGAACATTTCGGCAAACAGGCCCCCAGGCAAGCTTTAGGCAAGCTTTCCCTGAAAACCCGGCGCTGACTAATAGGATAAAATTGGTGCTTTATGGAGAACATACGAAGGGAAGAAAATCGTGGCTGACGTACCCTCGCTGATCGAACGAGTGCACTTTTTCATCGAGTACATCTTCCCCCCGTCTCTGGGTCGGCCTTACACCTCCGATGAAATCGCCGCTGGCATGACCTCGCAGGGGCTTATCACCCCACCTGAGCGATTCGAGGAGATCCTCCAAGACAGCGGCGCGCCTCTCAGCGCCCAGGAGGCAGAGGCCTTTATGCACTTTCTCGGCGTGGACTCTCGCGCGATGTTCCCCAGGAACGCCGCAACGTGGGATCAACATCGAACGATCATTGAGATCACGCATTCGCAGATGATTAACGACTCCATGGTCGTGTACCGCCGCCGAGCTCCTCGGTCTAACTAGCCAAGAACAAAGAAGAAAACTGGAAACGCAGTCAGGCCTGCAATAGCGCCAGCAACAACCTGCTTGAGCGTGTGATGGGAAATTTTCGTACGCGACCAGGCCACAACTGGTGTCGCCATCACCGGGATCAGAGCCCATGGGGATAGCAAGGACACCCCTAGCCACCCGCCAAGCCATACAGCTACATGCATCGACGGTTTTTTCTTCAATCCCACGGTGAGTGCCCCGGCAAACACTACGAGCCAAATTTCAGCGGCGAGCAGTGCCGTCAATGGACGAGAAATACCGACAACAAGGCTAAAGGCGACAGCCAGAACCAGGCACAGACCAATAAACGCAAACACGGGCGTGCGGTCGGACCTGCTGGTTACATGCCATCCACTAGCAATCTTGCCTCGGTGGTTTAGCCAGCTAATGGCGAGCCCTGGAAGCAGACCTGTCAGCGCTCCAATGGTCATTCCCCCGACAAGGTCACCGGAGAGCGCACCGATCACAGTGGAGATCACGGCGACCACCCACACAGGCGAGACACAGTCTGAAATCCACCGAGCAAGAACAGTCACGTTATCGTCATCTTCCTTAGTTCCTTGTCGACCTGAGCAAGACAAAAATACGGGGACTCCCGGATACGGCGAAGATCCACTGGTGAGAGATTTCCGGACAGGCCGGCGACCACGAATGCCGCAACACGCTCGGGTCTGCTGCACGGATAGGTGACAGGTTCTAGTCACGCAGCCAGTGCGGCTGGCGTGTTCATGATGGCCTCGAACTCGATCGGGGTCAAACGTCCGAGGCGGGGTTGGCGACGGCGCCGATGGTAGGTCCGTTCGATCCAGATCACGATCGCGATGCGCAGCTCTTCTCGGCGGGTCCAAGTGCGGCGGTCGAGGACGTTCTTCTGGAGCAGGCTGAAGAACGATTCCATGGCCGCGTTATCGCCGGCAGCGCCGACTTTGCCCATCGATCCGACCATGCGG
>NZ_ATYV01000021.1 GCF_000427865.1 Corynebacterium sputi DSM 45148
CGCGAAGCTTCCCGGACTGTGCGCAGTCAGGGCAGGTGTTGCTCGCGGACACGGGTGTGGCGTCGATGATGGTGATGTTTCCGGCGTCGGCGGCACCGGTGATCGTCAGGCCGATCTCGGCGGTCCGGCAGATGGTGTCGGCGACGAGGTTGCCAGTAGTAGGCTGCACAGTAGGGTCCTGGTTCGGTTGGATGGAAGCGTCGTAACTCTCATCTTGTACCGGCCAGGACCCCTATATGTTGTGCCACCCCGAACCCCACCCCGCGGTCAACTACGCACTCCGAAACGTGAAGAGCCGGTTTACTCCCGGTGATCGGGTTACTTACACCTACACCGGAAGCCCGCTCGGTGCCTACAGCACTCATTTTGTTCTTCCCGCGCGGCATCTGATTCATTTGCCGGACGACATCACCTTCGAGACTGCGGCATCGTGCACGATGCGCGGACTCACCGCCGCCTATCTGCTTCGGCGTATCCATAATTGCCGTGCCGGAGACTCAGTCCTCATCCATGCGGCGGCAGGCGGAGTCGGCCTTATCCTCGTGCAGTGGGCGAAGCACCTCGGTCTCACGGTCATCGGCACCGTGTCCTCGAAGGAAAAGGCTGAGGCCGCACGTAGCGCCGGTGCCGACCATGTCATCTTGTACCGGCAGGAGGACACTGCGGCCCGTGTTCGGGACATAACGAACGGGGCTGGGGTACCGGTGGTGTTGGACGGAGTAGGTGCTGATACCTATCAGGCCCCTCTGGATTCACTGGCGCGCAGGGGTCTTCTCGTGTGTTTTGGCACAGCGTCAGGCCCGGTTCCTGCGATTCGTGCAATGGACCTCGCGATTCGAGGTTCGCTCTTTGTGACTCGTCCTGCGCTGGCTGACTACATTGCAGATCCACAGGAGCGGGATGAACTCGCAGCTGAACTGTTTGGGCATATCGCAACCGGACGGATTTCAGTTGATGTGCAACGGACCTATCCGTTGGCCGATGCCGCCCGAGCGCACGAGGACCTGGAATCGGGCAGTTTCGTGGGAGCAGGGATCCTTATCCCGGGATAACCGGGCGGCCCGCCGCGGGGGCGGCGGACTGACTGCTGCAGCCGGCCACTACGATGGCGTATGTGTTCACCGGAATCGTTGAGGAGCTGGGCCGTGTGGCGGCCGTAGAAGACCAGGGCGACGCCTCCCGCCTGAGCATCGAATGCACCACGGCTGTCGAAGACGCAGTCCTCGGAGATTCGATCGCGGTCAACGGGGTCTGTCTCACCGTGGCAGAACTGACCGGAAACGGCTTTATCGCCGACGTGATGCAGGAATCGCTGAACCGCTCCAGCCTCGGTTCGCTCTCTGTGGGATCCCCAGTCAATCTTGAGCGTGCGATGGCCGCCGGTGGGCGTTTCGGCGGCCACATCGTGCAGGGCCACGTTGACGGCACCGCAGAAATCATCAGTCGTTCGCCCGCCGAGCACTGGGAGATTGTTCGGGTCTCACTGCCGGCTGACCTTGCCCGGTATGTGGTGGAGAAAGGTTCCATCACAGTTGACGGCACGTCCTTAACTGTGTCGTCCATCGGACCTGATTGGTTCGAGGTGAGCCTCATTCCCACAACCCTCGCCGACACGGTTTTCGGGTCACTGCCGGTAGGGGCGACGGTGAATCTTGAGGTGGATGTTCTGGCCAAGTACGTCGAGAAGATGATGGATCGATAACATCATGGGTGTGACGAGATTCGATTCAGTGGAACGGGCGATCGCAGACATCGCCGTCGGCAAGGCCGTAGTCGTCGTTGACGATGAGGACCGTGAGAACGAAGGTGACATCATCTTCGCTGCGGAGAAGGCGACCCCGGAGTTGGTGGCCTTTATGGTCCGTCATTCCTCCGGTTATATCTGCGCCCCTCTGACCGGCGAAGACTGCGACCGACTCGGTCTTCCGCCGATGGTGTCCCGCAATGAGGATGCACGCGGCACCGCCTATACGGTCACTGTCGATGCCAATACCGGAACTACCGGTATCTCGGCGACCGATCGTGCCCACACGATTCAGTTGCTGGCCTCCGAAGACGCGACTGCCGCGGACTTCACCCGACCCGGGCATGTCGTCCCGCTGCGCTCGCGCAAGGGTGGTGTCCTGGTTCGTGCCGGCCATACCGAGGCCTCAGTGGACTTGGCGCGGATGGCGGGACTGCGCCCGGCTGGCGTTCTGTGTGAGGTCGTCTCTGAGGAAGACCCGACGGGCATGGCCCGCACTCCCGAGCTTCGTCGCTTCTGTGATGAGCACGGCCTCGCACTGATCTCGATCGAGCAGATGATTGAGTACCGCCGCAGGACGGAATTCCTGGTCGAACGTGTGGTGACCACCCGCATGCCCACCGAGTACGGAGAGTTCACAGCAGTGGGCTACCGCGGACTTGTCGACGGTGTCGAGCACGTAGCACTGGTCGTCGGTGATGTCGCTGGTGATGACGCACTGGTTCGAGTCCACTCCGAGTGCCTCACCGGTGATGTCTTCGGTTCCCGTCGCTGCGACTGTGGTCAGCAGCTGCATGAGTCGATGCGAATGATTCAGGAAGCCGGGCGCGGCGTGCTGGTCTACATGCGCGGACATGAGGGCCGAGGAATCGGACTGATGCCGAAGCTCAAGGCCTACGCCCTGCAGGACGAGGGAGCCGACACTGTCGATGCCAACCTCGCTCAAGGATTGCCCGCCGACGCCCGTGAGTACGGCACCGCTGCGCAGATTTTGCAGGACCTCGGCGTGACGTCACTGTCGCTGCTGACCAACAACCCCACCAAGAAGCTGGGGCTCGGTGGTCACGGCCTCGAGCTGACGCGCAATGTCCCGGTTCCGGTCGTGGTGAACTCGGACAACGTACGATACCTGCAGACCAAGCGGGAGCGGATGGGCCACGAATTGCCGTGGTTGGACAATTACATCAGTGACCATCCTGAAGCAGAGGAGAATCATTCATGAGCGGAGCAGGACTGCCGGACATTGAGATGCCGGACGCACGCGGACTGAGCGTTGCCGTCGTCACCGCGCACTGGAACACCGAGATCACCGGCCTGCTGCAGGAGCGCGCGCTGGCCGCAGCCGCCGAAGCTGGGGCAGAGGCAACCGCTCACGTAGTGGTCGGCGCCCTGGAGATCCCCGTGGTCGTGCAGGAGCTCGCTAAGCATCACGACGCCGTCGTGGCGCTTGGCTGCGTCATCCGAGGCGGCACCCCGCACTTCGAGTACGTCTGTGACTCGGTGACGGAAGGTCTGACCCGAATCTCCCTCGATTCGGGAACCCCGGTGGGCAACGGTATCCTGACCTGCAACACCCAGGAGCAGGCAGAAGCCCGCTCCGGAGCCCCCGGTTCAACCGAGGACAAGGGTAGGGAAGCGATGATCGCAGCCCTCCACACCGCCGTCTTGCTGAAGGAACTGAGATGACGACTTCTACGCCGCACGACCGCTTCGACAATGACCTCCTCCGGGACTCCCTCGGTGGAGACTGGGAGTTGGTGGTCAAGTCGAAGTCGCTGCGTAACCTCGCATGGATCTGCGTCGGCCTGATCATGGCCCTGCACATCTTCATGGGTGTTGTCGTCGACATGGGCGATTACACCGGCGCCGCCATCACCACCCTCGATAAGTTTGCCTTCCCCCTCATCGGAATGGTGTTCTGTGTCGCTCCGCTGCAACTGTTGCGTACTCGGGTTCGCGTGAACTCCCGCGGCGTGGAGATCTGCAACTTCCTCGCCCCGCACTTCTATCTGTGGGACGACATCCACGGACTGAGCTTCCCGGAGAAGGCCCGTCACGCACGTCTGGAGCTCCCGGACTTCGAGTTCGTCCCGATGTGGGCGATGCAGAAGAAGGACGGCAAAGCGGTTGTTAAGGCCGTACGTCGCTTCCGGGAACTCGAAGAGCGTTACATGCCGGAGGAGTAGACGGTGGCTGACCCCGCTCAATACCGTCCCGCCCCCGGCACCATCCCTACGGAGCCGGGGGTGTACACGTTCCGGGATGCCTCCGAACGTGTTTTGTACGTCGGTAAGGCAAAAAATCTTCGCGCCCGCTTGTCCAACTACTTCCAGGACGTGGCAGGTCTGCACCCGCGGACCCGACAGATGGTCCAGGCTGCCTCTCGAGTGACGTGGACTGTCGTCCGGACCGAGGTCGAAGCACTCCAGCTCGAGTACACGTGGATCAAGCGCTTCAACCCGCGGTATAACGTCATGTACCGCGACGATAAGTCGTATCCGATGCTCGCGGTCAGCGTCGGGGAGCAGTACCCACGTTTGTTCGTCTACCGCGGTCCTCGGCGCAAGGGCGTCCGGTATTTCGGTCCGTACACACAGGTGTGGGCAATTCGCGAGACTCTCGACTTATTGACCCGTGTCTTTCCGGCGCGGACCTGTACTAAGGGAGTTTTCAACCGCCAGCGGCAGCTCGAACGTCCGTGTTTACTCGGTTACATCGATAAGTGCGCAGCTCCATGTGTGGGGCGAGTCTCGGCAGATGAGCACAGGGACATCGTCGATGGGTTTGTGTCTTTCATGTCCGGGCGGACCCAAGCCGTCGTGAAGCGGATTGAAGCTGAAATGACTGAGGCCGCAGAGGATCTCGACTTCGAGAAGGCGGCGCGCCTGCGCGACGACCTCGAAGCGATCCGCACCGTCATGGAGAAGCAATCGGTGGTCCTTGGCGACGGTACGGACGCGGATTTTATCGCGTTCGCCACCGACGAACTCGAAGCAGCCGTGCAGGTATTCCACGTCCGCGCCGGCCGTATTACCGGTCAGCGCGGCTGGGTTGTTGAGAAATCCGGCGATGCCGAAACCGGACCGCTGGAGGAAGGTGTGCAAGATCCGGCATTGCCGCAGTTGCTCACCGACTTCCTCACCCAGTTCTATGGGGATGCAGCAGACCAGACGCTTGTCGACGGCCCATCCGCCGTTCCGCGCGAGATTCTCGTTCCGGCGATGCCGGTCGATGGAGCAGTCTCGGAGTACCTGCAGAAGCTCCGCGGATCCCGCGTGGAAATCCGAGTTCCGCAGCGTGGAGAGAAGCGCGATCTCTTGGACACCGTGGCACGTAACGCCAAGGAGGCGCTGACGCAGCACAAGCTCAAGCGCACCGGGGACCTCACTGCGAGGTCGCAAGCACTAGAGCAGCTTCGCGACGCCCTGTTTATGGACGAAGCGCCTCTCCGTATTGAGTGCACCGATATTTCCCACACGATGGGTACGGATGTCTCCGCATCACTCGTGGTGTTCGAGGACGGCCTGCCGAAGAAGTCTGACTACCGCAGGTATCGGATTCGAGAGGCTGCAGGCGACGGTCACTCAGATGATGTTGCCTCGATCGCGGAGGTCGTTCGACGGCGATTCAAGCGCCACGTCGAGGACCGCTTGGCGGTGCCCGAGAGTGATGATGACACCTCGTTCGAGGAGGAAGAGTCGACTGGAGGTGGATCCGCGAAGTTTGCCTATCCGCCGCAGTTGTTCATCGTCGATGGCGGTGCGCCTCAGGTTGCAGCGGCACAGGCGGTGCTCGACGAATTAGGCGTCGACGACGTCACACTCGTAGGTCTGGCAAAGCGGCTGGAGGAGATCTGGGTGCCAGGTGATGAGGACCCGGTGATTCTGCCACGCAATAGTGAGGCGATGTTCCTGATGCAGCGCATCAGAGATGAGGCACACCGATTCGCCATCTCCTTCCACCGTCAGCAACGCGGCAAGAAAATGCGTGCATCGGTGCTCGACGGTGTGCCGGGGCTAGGCCCGAAGCGTCGGACGGACCTGGTGAAGCATTTCGGCTCAGTCCAGAAGCTCAAGGGCGCGTCCGTCGCTGAGATTGAGGCCGTTAAGGGTATCGGTCCCGCGCTGGCAGAGACAGTGCACCGGACCCTGCACGAACCGTCGTCTGAGAAGTAAGGTTTGGATTATGAACGAGCACTCCAGGCAGAATCGCGCCAACCCTGACATGTCGTTGGTGCTCATTACCGGTATTTCAGGGTCGGGCCGCAATACCGCGGCGTCGGTCTTGGAGGAAATGGGCTGGTACGTCGCCGATAATCTCCCGCCGGAACTCATTGTTCGGATGGTGGAGCTCTCCTTCGGCGGCGAGTCACCAGTGGAGCGTCTGGCGATAGTCACTGACGTTCGCTCCCGTGCGTTCGCCGGTTCTCTGGAAGAAGTGCTGGATCGACTCCGCGCCACCGGCCGTAGCCCGCTCGTGGTGTTCCTTGATGCAGAAGACGACACCATCATTGCTAGGTACGACGCGGTGCGCCGCAGCCACCCGCTCCAGGACGGCGAGACGCTGTCCGCGGGAATTGACCGCGAACGCAGGATGCTCTCGGGTATCCGGGCATCAGCCGATGTCGTGGTGGACACCACCACCATGAGCATCCACGATCTTCGCCGAGACCTCGAGCAGCGCTTTTCTGATCCGACCTCGCAGAATCAGCGGGTGACGATCCAGTCCTTCGGGTTCAAGCACGGCGCACCCCGTGATGCCGACCTGCTTGTCGACGTCCGGTTCCTGCCCAACCCGTACTGGGACCCGAAACTGCGCCCGTACCGCGGAATCGATAAGCCAGTGTCAGATTTTGTGCTCGAGCAGGAGGACGCTCAGCGATTCCTCGACTTGGTCGAGCAGATGGCCCAGACCGTGTTGCCCGGTTACCGGCGGGAAGGCAAAAACTACATGACACTCGCAGTGGGATGTACCGGCGGACACCACCGATCAGTCGCAGTGGCAGAGGCCCTTGCCGTACGCCTCGGAGAGATGCCCGGTGTTGACGTACACACCGCCCACCGGGACATCGAAAAGGACTAGCTGAACCAACATGACTTCGATAACTTGCCTCGGTGGAGGCCACGGTCTTTTCGCGACCCTTCGCGCCGCCAACTCATTCGCAGACCAGGTCACCGCAGTGGTCACGGTGGCTGACGACGGCGGATCCTCCGGACGTATCCGGAGGGAATTGGGACAGATTCCCCCTGGCGACCTCCGAATGGCACTAGCGGCATTGTTGACCCCCGATGACCGGGGGCAGATGCTGGAGGAAGTTCTCCAGCACAGATTCGGGGGAACCGGCGCACTGGCTGGACACGCACTGGGCAATCTCCTGATCGCTGGCCTGAACTCCGTCCTCGGTGACGATGTTGCAGCTTTGGATGAAGCGGCGCGAATGTGCGGAATCCAGGGCAGGGTTCTGCCGATGTCCCCGCAGCCCCTCGACATCGAGGCTGAAGTGGTGGGGCTCGACGACGATGCTCGAGTCGTCCGCCCAGTTCGTGGGCAGGTCGCTGTGGCAACGACTCCGGGCCAGGTCCGCCGGATCCGACTCATCCCTGAGCATCCGCCTGCTACCCCTGAGGCGATCGAATCCATCCGCTCCGCCGACATGGTCACCATGGGCCCAGGTTCATGGTTCACCTCTGTGCTCCCCCACCTGCAGGTCCCTGATCTTGCCGCGGCGATCAAGGCGACTGATGCACACAAGGTGTTGGTCTTGAACCTGGTGTCAGAGCCGGGGGAAACTGCAGGGTTCTCGGCTGAGCGGCACATTCACATGTTTGCTCAACATGCGCCGGAGATGACGGTGGATACCGTGCTCGTCGACGAATCGATGGTCCAGGGGAAGACCGAACGTCGATTCTTGGAAAGAGCCGCTGCCGGATTGAAAGCGAACGTTGTCTACACCGATGTGCAGGGAGACTCCACGGGACGGCACAGTCATGAAAAGCTTGGGGCGGCTTTGCAGACTGTGATCCAGCCCGAGGCCCCGGGGCTCGACTGATACACCCGCAGGTACCTCCGGGGGTTGCCTGGCACTGCCCGGCGGTAGAGTTCCGGGGCGGTGCCCTTTGGTCATTGGCCTTGAGTCGGCACCAACAGTCTGAGCTACCGCAGCAGAGGAAAGGTTGTGTTCAGTGGCGTTGACATCGGACGTGAAAGACGAGCTCGCCCGAGTTGAGGTGTCTCAGGAGAGCGCCCGGCAGGCAGAAATAACGTCTCTGCTGCGTTTTTGTGGAGCCTTGCATTTGGTGGGCGGCCGTATTGTGGTCGAAGCCGAAGTTAGCTCTGGCGCAATTGCCCGTCGGGCTCGAACCCTCCTCACTGAGCTTTATGGCGTAACGCCTGAACTGAGCGTGCTGCAGCCGTCCGGATTGCGCCGTTCTGCACGGTATGTGTTGCGCATCGTCGACGGGGGAGAAGCGCTCGCGCGGCGCACGGGACTGATCAACCGAAACGGACGACCGGTACGTGGGTTACCCACTCAAGTGGTGAACGGTTCCGTTGTCGATGCGGAGGCCGCGTGGAGGGGAGCTTTCCTCGCCCATGGAACTCTCACTGAGCCCGGACGTTCAGCGTCTCTTGAGGTCAGCTGCCCATGTCCGGAAGTTGCACTGGCTTTGGTGGGGTGTGCGCGACGCCTCGGACTGTCGGCAAAAAGCCGCGAAACTAAGTCTGGCGACCGGGTCGTGCTTCGCGATTCGGAAGCAATCGGGGCTTTACTCACCCGAATGGGGGCACAACACACCCGCCTTCGATGGGAAGAACAGCGGATGCGGAGGGAAGTTCGGAATACCGCAAACCGACTAACGAACTTCGACGACGCCAATCTTCGCCGCTCCGTCGACGCCGCCACCCGGGCGGCTTCTAGGGTCGAGCGAGCCTTGGAGATCCTGGGAGAGGACGTACCAGAACACCTGGTCACGGCAGGTCGGCTCCGGGTCGAGAACACACAGGCTTCGTTGGAGGAGCTCGGACAGCTTGCGGTGCCGCCGATGACAAAGGATGCGGTGGCAGGTAGAATCCGACGCCTCCTCTCGATGGCGGACCGCCGTGCCAAGGAACTTGGCATCGCTGACACCAGCTCTGGCGCCGCGCAGGGTTAGGGCTCCGCGCGTACGATTAACGGTGTACTCCATAACCGGACTAGGAGAGTATCGTGACTGTACGTGTAGGTATTAACGGCTTCGGCCGCATTGGCCGTGGCTTCTTCCGTGCCGCCCGCGAAAAGGGTGCTGACGTCGAGATCGTGGCCATCAATGATCTGACCGACAACGCAACTCTGGCGCATCTGTTGAAGTACGACTCGGTGATGGGACGTCTGGGCACTGACGTCACTCACGACGATTCGTCCATCACGGTCGACGGCAAGCGCATCGCCGTTTCGGCTGAGCCTGACCCCACCAAGATCCCGTGGAAGGATGCTGACGTCGACGTGGTCGTCGAGTGCACCGGCTTCTTCACTGACGGTGACAAGGCCAAGGCTCACTTCGAGGGTGGCGTCAAGAAGGTCGTCCTGTCCGCACCGGGCAAGAACATCGACGGCACCTTCGTGGTCGGTGTCAATGACTCCACCTACGACCCAGAGAAGCACAACATCATCTCCAACGCCTCGTGCACCACCAACTGCCTCGCCCCGATGGCAAAGGTGCTGGAGGAAGAGTTCGGGATCGAGCGTGGCCTGATGACCACGATCCACGCCTACACCGGTGACCAGCGTCTGGTTGACGCACCGCACAGCGATCTGCGCCGTGCCCGCGCTGCCGCTATCAACATGGTGCCGACCTCCACCGGTGCTGCAAAGGCTGTCTCCCTGGTCCTTCCGGACCTGGAAGGCAAGCTCGACGGCTTCGCAATCCGCGTTCCGGTCCCGACCGGATCTGCCACCGACCTCACCTTCACCGCTAAGAAGCCGGTCTCTGTCGAGGCTGTCAACGCAGCGATCGAGAAGGCAGCTGCAGACGGTCCGCTGAAGGGTGTTCTCGCCTACAGCGAAGAGCCGCTGGTCTCCACCGACATCGTCGGTGACGCGCACTCGTCGATCTTCGACTCCGGTCTGACCCGCGTCATCGGCGACCAGGTCAAGGTTGTCTCCTGGTACGACAACGAGTGGGGTTACTCCAACCGCCTCGTCGATCTGACCGAACTGGTCGGATCCAAGCTTTAGAGTAGACAGAGCAATGGGCCGGGTTTCGCGCATGAGCGTGGGCCCGGCCCATCCGCGCATTTGAAGAACTTCTCCCTGAGATAAGGAAATCAATCACATGGCTGTCAAGAATCTCCAGGATCTTCTCGCCGAAGGCGTCGAAGGAAAGTATGTCCTCGTCCGTTCCGATCTGAATGTCCCGTTGAAGGACGGTGTCATCACCGACTTCGGACGTGTCGACGCCTCAGTACCGACCCTCAGTGCACTGTCGGAGGCCGGCGCGAAGGTTGTCGTCACTGCTCACCTCGGTCGCCCGAAGGGCGAGTTCGTTTCTGAGCTGTCCCTGGCCCCGGTCGCCGAGGCGCTGTCTGAGCGCCTGGATCGCTGGGTTCCGCTGGCGACCGATGTCACGGGAGAAGATGCCCACGAGCGAGCCAATGGCTTGACCGAAGGTGACGTTCTGCTGGTCGAGAACATCCGCTACGACGCGCGCGAGACCTCCAAGGACGATGCCGAGCGTGAGGCTTTCGCCGCTGAGCTCGCTGCATTGGTTCCCGAAGGTGCATTCGTCTCTGATGGATTCGGTGTTGTGCACCGTAAGCAGGCTTCTGTGTACGACGTCGCGAAGGTTCTGCCTTCCTACGCCGGTGGTCTCGTCGAGTCTGAGCTCAAGGTCCTGAGCACCGTCGCACAGGATCCGCAGCACCCTTACGTCGTGGTCCTAGGCGGCTCTAAGGTCTCTGACAAGCTCGGTGTCATTGAGGCACTGGCCCCGAAGGTGGACCAGCTGATCATCGGTGGCGGCATGTGCTTCACGTTCTTGGCAGCGCAGGGCTACAGCGTCGGCGGTTCCCTCCTGCAGGAGGAGATGTTGGATACCTGCCGCGACCTGCTCGACCGTTTCGGTGACAAGATCGTCCTGCCGACCGATGTTGTCGTGGCCGACAAGTTCGCTGCTGACGCCGATACCCAGGTTGTTGCTGTCACCGAGATCCCGGACGGCTGGATGGGTCTGGACATCGGACCGGAATCCGCCAAGGCCTTCGCGGATGCATTGGCTTCTGCGAAGACTGTCTTCTGGAACGGCCCAGCCGGCGTGTTTGAGATGGAGGCATTCTCCGCAGGCACCCGCGCAGTCGCTGAGGCCATCATCGCCTCGACCGCCAATGGCTGCTTCTCCGTCGTCGGTGGCGGCGACTCCGCCGCTGCAGTGCGCACGCTCGGCCTCGACGAAGACGGCTTCAGCCACATCTCCACCGGTGGCGGCGCCTCCCTGGAGTTCCTCGAAGGAAAGGACCTGCCGGGCGTGCAGGTCCTCGACAACTAAGCAAACCGAAAGGGCCTGATCATGGCACGTACCCCGCTTATTGCTGGCAACTGGAAGATGAACCTCAACCACCTCGAGGCCATCTCCGTTGTCCAGAAGCTCACCTTCGCGCTGCCGAAGGAATACTTCGACAGGATCGACGTCGCGGTCATCCCGCCGTTCACCGACCTTCGATCGGTTCAGACGCTTGTCGACGGTGACAAGCTCGCCGTCACCTATGGCGCACAGGATGTCTCCGAGCATGAGTCTGGCGCATTCACGGGTGAAATTTCCGCCGCAATGCTGAAGAAGCTCGGCTGCACCTGGGTAGTCGTCGGCCACTCCGAGCGCCGCGAGATGCACCTGGAGAACGACGCCAAGGTCGCTGCTAAGGCAAAGGCCACCCTGGATGCGGGCATGAGCCCGATCATCTGTGTCGGTGAGCACCTGGACATCCGCGAGGCTGGGGATCACGTCGAGTTCGTCGTGAAGCAGCTTCGTGGCTCCCTGGATGGTCTGTCTACCGAGGAGATCGCACGCTCGGTCATCGCATACGAGCCTGTGTGGGCCATCGGCACCGGCAAGGTGGCATCCTCTGCGGACGCTCAGGAGGTCTGTGGAGCCATACGCGCAGAGTTGGCGAACATTGCCGACGAAGACACCGCGAACTCCGTCCGAGTGCTCTACGGAGGCTCAATGAAGGTCGATAACGCGGCAGAGCTCGTCTCGCAGCCCGACGTCGACGGCGGACTTGTCGGCGGCGCCTCACTCGACGGTGAAGCATTCGCCAAGCTAGTCGCAGCGGCGGCCGACGCAAACAACTGAGGTCCGCTGAGATGGGTACGATTCTGGAGTATGACCAATACTCCAGCGTCACCCACCCCTGACCCTGACACCGCCCTTCTCCGTGACGATATCCGTCATCTCGGAGGAATCTTGGGCGAAGTCATCCGCGAGCAGGAGGGCGAGGAAGTCTTCAATCTCGTTGAAGCTGCCCGCCGTGCTGCGTTCCGCCTCCACCGGGGTGAAGACAACCTCAGTGACTTGACTGATCTGTTTCGGGACATTGACCCGAACGAAGCAAACCCGGTAGTTCGGGCCTTCAGTCACTTCGCATTGCTGGCTAATGTCGCGGAGGACATGCACGAGGAGCGTCTCATCGAAGATGCTCTGGACCAGGGTGAACCGCCGCAGAACTCGTCTCTCGCGGCTACCTGGAACAAGTTGGAGCAGACTCCTCCGGCACGCTCGTCGGTCAATGAACTTATCGACGCTGGTGCGGTCATTCCCGTACTCACGGCACACCCGACGGAAACCCGTCGTAGGACCGTCTTTGATGTGCAGAAGCACATCGCCGAGCTCATGACGAAGCGTCATCAGATCATCAACGTTCCGGAAAACGCCCGTACTTCTCAGAAGTTGGATCAGGTTGACACCGAATTGCGTCGCCGGATCACCACGCTTTGGCAGACCGCGCTCATCCGTGCGAACCGCCCCGGAATCCGCGACGAAGTCGACGTCGGACTGCGTTACTACCAGCTGTCGCTGTTGGAGACCGTCCCATCAGTGAACCGTGCCGTTGCAGATCACTTGGGATCTCTGACCGATCGTGATGATGCTGCAGGTCACCCGCTGGTTCGGATGGGCTCATGGATTGGCGGTGACCACGACGGCAATCCGTACGTTGACGGGCCGACGGTCCGCTACGCCACCAATCGCGCCGCGGCGACGATTCTCCGACACTATTTCGATCAGCTGCAGATCCTCGAGCGCGAACTCTCCCTGTCGGACAGGCTAACTCATGCCACCGTTGACCTTGTCGCTTTGGCCTCGCGTGGCCTCAACGACATTCCCGGACGCGTCGACGAGCCGTACCGAAAGGCCGTCCACGGTATCCGTGGCCGAGTCGGTGCCACGATCCAGACACTCCTGGGAGCCGGAGTCGTTGAACACGACTGGTCTGAACACGATCCTTATCCTGAGGTTGCTGACCTGCAGGCCGACCTGCTCACCGTGGAGCGCTCGCTAAGGGAGAGCAACGACGACATCATCGCTGACCACCGCCTTGCAGCTATTCAGTCCGCGACCTCAACGTTCGGGTTCCACCTGTACTCTTTGGACCTGCGTCAGAACTCTGACAGCCACGAGGAGATCCTCCAAGAACTCTTCAAGCTGGGCGGGGTCACCGCTGACTACCGCAGTTTGTCTGAGAAGGAGCGCGTCGAGGTCCTCGTTGAGGAATTGTCGAACCGTCGCCCCCTGGTACCGCGGAACACCGAGCTCAGCGAACTGGCAACTAGGGAGCTGGGCATCTACGAAGCAGCAGCTGCTGCGGTGAAGAAGTACGGCTCAGGTTCCATGCCTCGGTGCATCATCTCGATGTGTTCGTCTGTCTCTGATCTACTCGAGCCGATGATTTTGCTGAAGGAATACGGGTTGCTCGACCACATGGACATCATTCCGTTATTCGAGACAATCGATGACCTACAGGCTGGCTCGACGATCCTTCAGGAGGCATGGAACCTCCCGACCTATCGGGACCACGTCAGGTCTCGAGGTGACCTCCAAGAGGTCATGCTCGGCTACTCCGACTCAAACAAGGACGGCGGGTACTTCGCCGCCAACTGGGCGCTTTACGCTGCCGAATTGCAGCTGGCGGAACTCAGCCGCGACAACGAGATTCGATTGCGTCTGTTCCACGGCCGTGGCGGCACTGTCGGTCGAGGCGGCGGGCCGTCCTATGACGCGATCCTTGCGCAGCCGGACGGCGCCGTTCAGGGACGCGTGCGTATCACCGAACAGGGTGAGATCATCTCGGCCAAGTACGGCAGCCCCGAGACGGCCCGCAGGAACCTTGAGGCGTTGGTTGCAGCGACCGTCGAATCCACCCTGCTGCCGGAGGAGGCACCAGACAACGTCGACCGAGCCTACGAAATCATGACGGAAATCGCCGCTGATTCCGAGCGCGTCTATGCCTCAGTAATGCACGATGATCCCGGATTCATCGAGTACTTTGAGCAGTCCACCCCGGTCGCCGAGATTGGCAGCCTGAATATCGGCTCGCGACCGGCATCCCGTAAGCAGACGTCTTCCATTTCGGACCTGCGTGCCATCCCCTGGGTGCTCTCCTGGTCACAGCAGCGTTCGATGGTCCCCGGTTGGTTCGGAGTGGGCAGTGCCTTGAGCAATTGGATTGGGGACGACGATGAGCGACTGGAGGAGCTGCGCGAGCTGTGGCGCCAGTGGCCCTTCTTCTCGTCTGTGCTGTCCAATATGGCGCAGGTCATGGCCAAGACCGACATGAAGTTGGCGGGCATGTACGCGGAATTGGTCGACGACAAAGAGGTTTCTCAGCGGATCTACGGTCGCCTAGTTGACGAGTTTGAGCTCACCAAGGAGATGTACTTCAAGGTGACCGGATTCGGCGGTCTGCTGGACGATAACCCGTTGCTGGCTAGGTCCGTCGACATGCGATTCCCGTACCTCATGCCTCTCAATGTCATCCAGCTCGAGATGCTCCGTCGGTACCGTGCCGGTGATCACCGCGACAAGGTCCACCGTGATATTCAGTTGACGATGAACGGTCTGTCGACTGCTCTACGCAACTCCGGCTAGCACCCTCCGCGGTACTGCCAGTCGATACGGTATCGTTGCATGAGTTCCGATTTCCTAGGTAAGTGAGGAAGGTCGCGTGTACCTCGCACTCCAGATTATTCTGGCTATTACATGCCTGCTCTTGGTCCTGTTCGTGCTTCTGCACAAAGGCAAGGGTGGAGGGCTTTCCAGCCTCTTCGGTGGTGGCATGCAGTCGAACCTTTCGGGTTCCACGGTGGTTGAGAAGAACCTCGACCGTCTGACGTTGATCACTGCAATCGTCTGGATCGCAACGATCATTCTGCTCGGCGTGTTCCACGCATTCGGCTGGAACTGACGACCGAGACAATACGCGTAAGCGCCCGCTCCCTCTTTGGAGGGAACGGGCGCTTGTTGTGTGTGGGGCGCGGCTCTACTTCAAGCGGGAAGCGGCGGCGTCGTCGACAAAGACGACGGTCTCGGTGCGCCCCTGTGCACCGGCAGCGGGCCAGTCAGCCTGGTTCGCGCCGTCGGCGATGGCCCCGACTGCCTCAGACTTGTTCTCGCCTGCAATTAGCAGCCAGACACGATCCGACGTCTTCACTGCCGGCATGGTCAGGCTCACACGAGTCGGGGGAGGCTTCGGGCAGTCGTGGACGGCGACGACACTCAATTCGGTCTCTGCGATCTCCTGGGTGTGCGGGAACAACGAGTTGATGTGTCCCTCGCCTCCCATTCCGAGGAGGTGGATATCAAATCCGTAGGGAGCGTGGGTTTCGATAGTCGTGGCGTAGGCCGTTGCGGACTCCTCCGGAGTGTCCAGCAGCGGAATCTCGAAGATGTTGCCCTCCGAGATGCTGATGTGATCCAACAACGCCTCACGGGCCTGACCGGCGTTGCGCTCAGGGGAATCGAGCGGCACGAAACGCTCGTCCCCGAAAAACACCAGTACGTTGTTCCAGTCAATCTTTCCCGAATCCGCAGCAAGGGCTTCCAGCAATGCCACTCCGGCGCCGCCTCCAGTGAGAACGACGCGGGCAAGCCCTCCGTTGTGCTGCAGCTTCTCAACTGTCTCGACGAACCGTCCACGGGCGCCTTCAACGAGAGCCGCCTGGTCGGGGTACTGGTCAAACGTAGGCTTCTGCATCAGGAAATCCTCTCCACACGGCGGACGCGGCCTAGGCCACGCAACGCGCGAGCGTATGCGGTGTCAGGGTCAAGGTGCCGGAGTTCCTCCGCCAAGCATTCTGCGGTCGATCGCTGGAACAACGCCACCGGGAACGGGGGGCGATCGCCGATCGTAACCAAAGCGCTGGTGGAGTCAATGACCTCGAGAACGACGTCGGCGCCGTCCCTGTTCAGAGTGACCTTGCGGACAGTGGCCGGGGCGTCGTCGGGCTCAGGGGAGATCAAGCGAGTGACCGGGCATCCCAAACGGTCAACTAACCAACCAGCGGCCAAGTCGACGGACGGGTCAGCGGACCCCTCGACAGTGGCACCGGTGATGTCCTCGAAAGGCGGCCGGTCCAGAGTCGAGGCAAGAACGCCTCGCCACGCGGTCAGGCGTGACCACGACAGGTCTGAGTCGCCTGGGGCGTAACTGGAACGACGGTTAAAGATGGCGTGCAGTGGTTCGCCCTGGCTGGCGTCAGTGATCCTGCGCTGGGACAGTTCGCCGATCATGGAGGCAGACGGGACACGCGGTGCCTTTGACGGCCACCAGGACACCACAGGGGTGTCCGGAAGCAGCAGAGGCGTCACGATCGAGGCCGGATGCTCGGCGAGTTTTCCGTCCATATGCATGACGACGATCTCAGCAGCTCCTGCGTCGCCGCCAAAGAGCAGCTCGACGTCTAGGCGGTTCTCTGCATCCCGGTCACCGGTAACGAGAATAAGAACTCGGGCTGGGTGCTCACGAGACACAGAATTTGCCGTTGCGATGATCGTTTCGAGATCGTCGTCGCTCTGAGCAAGGACGATCAGTGTAAGGACTCGACCGGTCGCTACGATGCCGCGGTCCTCACGAATGCGAACAAGCTCCTTGGCTACGTCGCGAGTGTCGGTGTCAGACAGTGTGATGTTCATTCGCTAGTCTCCCTTTCCTACGGACGTCGCCACGCTCGACCCTCACGGGCGAGCATCTGATCGGATGACGCGGGGCCCCAGGTACCCGCTGGGTACTGGTCTGGGGTTCCGCGGCGTGCCCAGTACTCCAGCACCGGGTCGAGGATCTTCCAGGACAGTTCGACCTCTTCGTTAGTGGGGAAGAGGCTCGCCTGGTCGAGGAGAGCGTCGAGAATGAGGCGTTCGTAGGCTTCTGGCGACTGCTCAGTGAACGACTCCGAGTAGGAGAAGTCCATGTTCACGTCGCGCACCTCCATCGTGGATCCGGGGACCTTAGAACCGAAGCGCATCAGCACACCCTCGTCCGGCTGAACACGGATCACCATGGAGTTTGCACCGAGGGATTCGGTGGTGCGGTTCGCGAACGGCAGGTGAGGAGGAGTCTTGAAGACTAGGGCAATCTCAGTGACTCGACGGCCTAACCTCTTGCCGGTGCGCAGGTAGAATGGCACTCCGGCCCAGCGGCGAGAGTTCACCTTCAAGGTGCAGGCCGCGTAGGTCTCGGTGGTGGAGTTCGGGTCGAAACCCTCCTCCTCGCGCAGTCCACGCACGTGGTGGGAGCCTTGCCAGCCCTCGGTGTACTGGCCACGGGCGGTGGTTTTCGACAGCGGCTGGACCGGCTTGGTGGCGCGGAGGATCTTGATCTTCTCTGCCTGCAGATGCTCGGGGGAGAAGTCCACCGGTTCTTCCATGGCAATGAGTGCCATGAGCTGGATCAGGTGGTTCTGGATGACATCTCGAGCTGCGCCAATACCGTCGTAGTATCCAGCGCGCCCGCCAAGTCCGATGTCCTCGGCCATAGTGATCTGGATGTGATCGATGTAGTTGGCATTGAACAGCGGCTCGAACAGCTGGTTAGCAAATCGCAGAGCCAGGATGTTCTGGACGGTTTCCTTACCCAAGTAGTGATCAATGCGGAACACAGACTTTTCTGGGAACACCGAGTTGACGATCTGGTTGAGTTCCTGAGCGGACTCGAGGTCGTGACCGAAGGGCTTCTCAATGACCACTCGGCGCCAGTTATCGCCAGAGCTCTCTGCCAGGCCTGCCCGGTCGAGCTGGTGGCAGACCGAAGGGAAGCTATCCGGCGGAATTGAGAGGTAATACGCCCAGTTGCCTGCGGTACCGCGGGACTGATCGAGCTGGGCGAGTGTGTCGGCGAGACGGTCGAAGGCAGCGTCGTCGTCGAAGGCGCCTTGCACGAAGTGAATTCCGTCGACGAGGCGTTGCCACACTTCCTCACGAACCGGAGTGCGGGCACCTGACTCAACGGCCTGGCGGACATACTCAGCGAACTCTTCGCGGGTCCAGTCGCGGCGGCCATAGCCGACTAGTGCGAAGGACGCGGGAAGGAGGCCCCGATTGGCCAGGTCGTAGATAGCGGGGAGAAGCTTTCGCCGGGCGAGGTCGCCGGTGACACCGAAGATCACCATGCCGCCGGGTCCGGCGATTCGGGGAAGCCGCAGATCCTGCCGGTCGCGCAGGGGGTTCTTCCATTCTGTGGTGTCGGTGTGTGGGTCTGTCATCAGTGCTTTCCTTTGGGTGCAGGAGCGATATGAGAAACAGAAAGGTCGTGCCCGCCTGCTGGTACTTCGGCGGGCACGACCTGCTGCGCTAATTGCGGATGGCGGCGATCTTAGCCTCGATAGCCTCGAGAAGCTCGTTCCAGCTTGCGACGAATTTATCGACGCCTTCGCGCTCGAGCAGCTCAAAGACGTCATTGAGGTCGATGCCGGCCTCGGTCAATGCAGCCATGGTCAGCCCTGCGGCTTCGCCGGTGCCCGAGAGGTTGTCGCGGATGTCATCGAGCTGGGACTCAGCAGTTGCCTGCAGTGTCTTTTCCGGCATCGTGTTGACGGTGTTGGGTCCCGCCAATTCTGTGACGTACAGGGTCTGCGCGTAGTCGGGGTTCTTCACTCCAGTAGAGGCCCACAGCGGACGCTGAACGTTCGCTCCGGCCTCGGCCAGAGCGGCCCAGCGAGGGTTCTCGGATGAGAAGGTGTTCTCGAACTCGGAGTAGGCAAGGCGTGCGTTCGCGACGCCAGCCAGGCCACGAAGTGCCAGGGCCTCGTCGGAGCCGATGGTGTCCAGGCGCTTGTCGATCTCGGCATCGACACGCGAGACGAAGAAGGACGCGACGGAGTGGATCGAGGAGAGGTCGTGGCCGTTCTTCTGAGCCTGCTCCAAGCCTGCGAGGTATGCCTCGACAACCTGGCGGTAGCGGTCGACAGAAAAGATCAGGGTCACATTGACGCTGATGCCCTCGGCGAGGGTACGGGTGATCGCCGGCAGACCTTCATCGGTCGCTGGGATCTTGATCATTGCGTTGGGTCGGCCTACGCGCTTCCAGAGTTCGGCCGCCTGCACGACGGTCTTCTCTTCATCAGCGGCGTAGCGCGGGTCAACCTCGATGGAGACCCGTCCGTCGGCGCCATCAGAGGCTGCGTGGACAGGTGCGAAGACGTCGCAGGCATCCCGGACATCGTCGATGGCCATCGTGTACACAGCCTCGACAGCCTCGCCATCTGTGAGGGTGCTGAGCTGCTCGTCGTAGGCGTCTCCTGCGGTCATCGCAGTGTGGAAGATTGCCGGGTTAGTGGTGACGCCGACGACGTTCAGGTCCTCGATCAGCAGCTGCAGGCCACTGGTGGTGAGGCGGTCACGGGACAGGTCGTCGAGCCAGGTGGACGTTCCCACCTTCGCCAGATCGGTCAGGTTCTTGTTCGACATGCTTCTACTTTCCGGCTGCGGTGATGGATTCACGTGCGGCTGCGACGACGGCGTCAGTGGTGATGCCAAATTCGGTGAAGAGTCGCTCGTAGCGGGCCGAGGCACCGAAGTGCTCCAGGGAGACGGCACGACCGGCGGCGCCGAGGTGGCGGTACCACGGCATTGCAATGCCAGCTTCGACGGAGACACGTGCACGGACCGAGGTCGGGATGACCGACTCGCGGTAATCCTCATCCTGCTGCTCGAACCAATCAAGGCACGGTGCGGAGACAACGCGAGCGGCGACGCCGTCGGCAGCCAGGGTCTCAGCAGCCTCAACGGCGAGCTGGACCTCAGAGCCAGTGCCGATTAGCACGACGTCCGGGGTTCCCTCGGTGTCGACCAGAACGTAAGCGCCGCGGCGCACGCCCTCAGCGGCCTTCTTCTTCGTGCCCTTGAGCACCGGTACGTTCTGACGGGTCAGAGCGAATGCCTTCGGGCCGGCCGGGCCCTCGAGTGCAGCAGTCCACGCCTGTGCGGTCTCGTTAGCGTCAGCAGGACGGAAGGTGGACATGTTCGGGATGGCGCGCAGCGATGCGAGCTGCTCGATCGGCTGGTGCGTCGGGCCATCCTCGCCCAGGCCGATGGAGTCGTGGGTCCAGACGTACATCGGGGAGATGTTCATCAGGGCCGCCAGACGGACAGCCGGACGCATGTAGTCCGAGAAGATGAGGAAGGTTCCGCCGTACGGGCGGGTGCCACCGTGCAGGGTAATGCCGTTGAGGATCGAACCCATCGCGTGCTCACGGATACCGAAGTGCAGGTTCCGGCCGTACGGGGAAGTGGTCCACGTGTCGGTGGTGATCTGCTCCGGGCCGAAGGACGGGGAGCCCTTGATCACGGTGTTGTTCGAGCCGGCGAGGTCGGCCGAGCCGCCCCACAGCTCCGGCAGGGTGGCTGCGATTGCCTGAAGTGCGGCCTCAGAGGCCTTACGAGTGGCGACGGAGTCTCCGGTGTCCCAGGTGGGGAGCTCATCAGCGTAGCCGTCGGGAAGCGATCCCTCAGTCAGCCGGTCGAAGAGCTCGCGGCGCTCCGGGTTGGCGGCCGACCACGCATCGAATTTCTCGGTCCAGGCGGAACGGGCGGTCTCGGAGCGCTCAGCGAGGGAGCGGGTGTGCGCGATGACTTCGTCGGAGACCTCGAAGGTCTTCTCGGTGTCGAACCCGAGTTCCTCCTTGATCAGGGCAACTTCGTCAGCACCCAGGGCCGAACCGTGAGAGGCGCCGGTGTTCATCTTGTTCGGAGACGGGTACGCGATGACCGAGCTCATCCGAACGAAGGTCGGACGAGTGGTGTCGGCCTTCGCCTCATCGATTGCGGACTCGATCGCGGCGACATCCTCTGCACCGTCGAGCTCGATGACCTGCCAGCCGTATGCACGGTAGCGGTCAGCAACGTTCTCGGTGAAGGCGATCTTGGTGTCGTCCTCGATGGAGATGTTGTTGTCATCCCAGAAAACGACAAGGTTGCCCAGTTCCTGTGTTCCGGCGAGGGAGCAGGCTTCGGCGGTGACGCCCTCCTGAATGTCACCGTCGGAGGCAATCACGTAGACGAAGTGGTCGAACGGCGACTCGCCAGCGGCAGCCTCCGGGTCGAACAGTCCACGCTCGCGGCGAGCGGCCATTGCCATGCCCACTGCGGAAGCCAGACCCTGGCCTAGGGGGCCGGTAGTGATCTCCACACCATCGGTGTGGCCGTACTCCGGGTGGCCCGGGGTCAACGCGCCCCAGGTGCGCAGCGCCTGAAGATCCTCCAGCTCCAAGCCGAAGCCAGCGAAGTAGAGCTGAATGTACTGGGTGAGAGAGGTGTGCCCACACGACAGCACGAAGCGGTCACGTCCGGCCCAGTTCGGGTCCTTCGGATCGTGACGCATGCTGCGCTGGTAGAGCGTGTACGCCAGGGGCGCGAGGCTCATCGCCGTACCCGGGTGGCCGGATCCGCACTTCTGCACGGCATCTGCAGCAAGGACACGGGCAGTGTCTACAGCACGGGTGTCCAGGTCGGTCCAGTCGGAGGGGTAGTTGCGGACAACGCGCGCCTGCAGCTCGGGGGAAAGGGTCACGGAAGGCTCCTGCCACTTACGATCGGAAACGTGTCTTATTCAGTCTATCGGCACTGACCGTCAGTGTTCATCACCGGCACTCAGATGGGCATGGCAACCCTAATGCCCGTAACAACGGTCATCACCGCTACGATGAGTTCCGCTACGCCGCCTGAACCCAGGTTCCGGCGGAAACAATAACGTGGGAGGAACCCTTGCTGGAGACCGTGAAGGCCTATGTCGCGCTGACCAAGCCCCGCGTCATCGAACTTCTCCTCGTCGCCGCGATCCCAGCGATGCTACAGGCTGACCGAGGTGCGATCCTTCAGCCCGGACAGGGCGGCACAATGCTGTGGCTCATTCTGGGCACCCTGGTCGGAGGTTGGATGGGCGCTGCAGCGGCCAACACCTTCAACATGGTTGTCGACTCTGACATCGACAAGGTCATGAAGCGCACCATCAAGCGTCCGCTGGCGAAGCAGACCGTGTCCAACCGAGCTGCTCTGATCTTCGGCATCGTCCTGACAATTGCGTCAGTCCTCTGGCTGGGCATTATCTGCAACTCCTGGCTCGCTTCGGTGTTCATCCTTCTCACCATCGCGTTCTATGTGTTCGTTTACACCATGTGGCTCAAGCGCAGCACTGACCAGAACGTGGTCTGGGGCGGCGCTGCAGGCTGTATGCCAGTCATGGTCGGTTGGGCCGTCATCACCGATAACTCTGATGCAGTCACCGGCTGGACCCACTGGTGGCAGGCCATCGTCCTGTTCCTGGTGATCTTCTTCTGGACCCCGCCGCACACCTGGGCGCTGGGCCTGCGTTACCGCGAGGATTACGAGGCCGCCGGCGTCCCGATGCTCCCGGTGGTTCGTACTCCGATCGAAGTCACCATCCGAATTATCTGGTACACCGTTGCCACCGTCGTCACGACGTTCCTGCTTATCCCGGCGGCTGGTTGGATCTACTTAGTCGGCGCCCTCGCTGCAGGTATCTGGTTCCTGTGGGGAGCCTTCTCCCTCCACGCAAAGGTCAAGGCCGGTGGAGAGATCAAGCCGATGAAGCTGTTCTTGCTATCAAACAACTACCTCGCGGTGGTTTGTGTGGCACTCGCCGTCGATGCCGCACTGGGCTTGACGACGATCGCCTCGATGTTCTCCTGATCGAACTTACGGAGTTAGCACCACAGCGCCGACGGTCTTCCTCGCCTGCAGATCCGTATGCGCCTGCGCAGCGTCGGACAGGGCATAGGTGGCGCCCACCGTCACCATCAATTCACCGCCGGCAACCTTGTCGAGAACCTCGGTCGCACGCTGGCGCAATTCATCATCTTCGCTGATGAAGTGCCGCATATGGGGACGCGTCAGATACAGCGAACCGTGCTTATTGAGCTCTTGCGGATCCATGGGCGGGACTGCACCGGACGCTGCGCCAAACAGAACTACGAGGCCGCGCACCTTCGCAGCACTCAGCGACAACTCGAAGGTGTCCCTACCGACACCGTCAAAAACGACATCAGCACCGCGGCCATCTGTGAGGTCGCGGATGCGTGAGTCTAGGTGGGCGTCGTAAAGCAATACCTCATCCGCGCCCGCATCACGGGAGCGCTTCGCCTTCTCCTCCGTCGAAACTAGCGTGAAAACCGTCGCCCCCAGTGACTTCAGGTACTGCGTAAGAAGCATCCCGACGCCCCCAGCCCCCGCCGTCACCAACGCCGTCGTCTGTGGACCAGTATCGGCGACTGACGTGGCCAAAAACTGTGCAGTGATGCCCTGGAGCAGCGATGATGCTGCAGTGTTGTCATCGACAGAGTCAGGGACGGGAACGAGTCGGCTGGCGGGAGCAAGCACGTATTCCGCATAAGAATCAGGTACGTCGCACCATGCGACGCGTTGGCCGACCTCGATCTCGGTGACATCGGACCCCACTGAGACAACAACACCCGCACCCTCGGACCCTGGCGTGAAGGGAAGAGGACGCGGGTAAGTGCCGGTGCGCTGGTACACGTCGGTGAAGTTGACGCCAATAGCGCTGGTGCGGACCAGGCATTCGCCAGGACCAGGGGAGAGATCAGGAAGGTCGGTGTGCCAGTGAAGTTGCTCGGGGCCGCCGAAGGACTCAATGAGGATTCCGTTCATGCGGCCCAGGGTAGCGTCAGTGCTTTGCGGTGTACTCCGCATCGCCCTCGACTGAGCCAGTGACCGTGGCAGAGCCTCCGGTCAGGATGTAGCCGCGCTGCCAGAGGATACCCATGAACGCGACCACCGCACCGGAACCGGCGACGTGGAACGGAACCAGGAACTCGGGCACATCGTTGAGGTGCTGAGTCATGCCGATCACACCCTGAAGGACGATCATGCCGACGGTGAGCCAGCCCCACTTCAGCAGGGACTTGGGAACCTTAGGAACAGCATGCAGCGCGAAGACAAGGCCGATAACGAGACCGCACAGCAGGTAGGTGGCGCCTGCGTGGGCGCTGACCAGCTCCGGGATCGGGAGCTGGAGGCGGTCCTCGGGTCCAATGTCGGCGTCGCCGGCGTGGGGGCCAGCGGCGGTAACCATGGTGCCGGTGATGAGGGTGAGGACCATGATGGTGGCGGCGAAGCCAGCCAGATACCGCAGCCACTGCGGGTAGATGCGCTCGGCGTTGCCGTCATCGGGGCAGCCGATGCGGACAAACAGCATCGCAGCGATCCAGGTCAGCAGCATTGAGGGCAGGAAGTGCACCATCACGGCAGCCCAGTGCAGGTCGACGAGCACCGAGATGCCGCCGATGACAGCCTGCAGAATGATGCCGAGGCCGGAGATGAAAGCCAGCAGGATGATGTCATTGCGGCGACGAGCGCGCAGCGCCGAGAGGAAGACGACCAGACAGATCGCGATGAGGACGAAGGTCAGAAGTCGGTTTCCGAACTCGATGACCTGCAGGACCATCGGAGTGGCACCGGCACGCGGGACGAAGGTGCCGGGATGGCACTGGGGCCAGGTGTCACAGCCGAGGCCGGAGCCGGAGACGCGGACGATGGAGCCGGTCACGGCGATGCCTGCCTGAGCAAGCAAGAGAATGAGCGCGTAGATGCGCTGTCGTCGGATCGGCGCTACCGGAAGTCTCAGCAGCAGGGCCGTTAGCCAAGGCCAAGCCTTGTCGATGAGGGCGGTAGAGCGCGCGTCCGAAGCCGTTTTCATGCACCTGACGATACCCGCCGCTGACCGGCGAACTTAAACGGGGTCTTACTGCGCGTACGCCAGATTTCGACCGAACAAAAACTCCAGTACCTGGGTCCTACCTGCAACGATGTTGTCTACTGACTCGGTAACTCCATAGCCGGTGATCATTGTGAGATCAATCTCATCGGAGGCTTCGATCTCGGACCAACCGTTGTTCGTCCATGCGTCCACCGTGACTGAGACTCCCGACGGCTGGAGGATCAAGGTCCAACGGAGCTTGTTCTCCCCGTAGCTGCGGTACTTGATGTACTTGCCGTAGGGGTACCTAGAGTCGAGCACACGCGCCACGAGCAGTCCGAACTGTGGGGCCCACGCCGGCAGTTTGATGGTCATGATGATCACCGTTACCTCGGATCATTCACCCCGCACTTTCCGCGAGGTTCGTGGCCCAATACTACGTGTGATCCGGATCACTGTCACGGACGGGGGATTAAGAGCGGGGTGCCTCAAACCTGAACAGTCGCACCGCAGCAGCGCCGCAGAGAAGCCCCCAACCAACGAGAACCAGGATGGGGAAGAGCAACCCGACGCCCGGGCCGTCGAGAAGCGAAATCAGTCCTTGAGTCAGCGCCACTGACGGGATGAACGTGAGGGCGGTCTCGAGCGCCGGCGCCATCGCCGGCCCCACCGCCACGAGCGCGGCAACACCCATGAGCGCGAACCAGACGATGTTCGCCAGTGCGAGAATGACCTCTCCTTTGAGGGTGCCGCCCATGAGCAGACCCATCGTGGAGAACGAGGCCGCGCCGAGCATCGTGAACAGGTACGCCAAGAGCACGTGGATGAAGTCCGCCCGGAAGCCCAAAGCGACAGCCGTGGCGAGAATCAGTGCGAACTGAATAGTCACCACAATGGCGACTGCTCCAACCTTCCCACTGATAATGCCCCACTTCGGAAGACCGGACGCTCCGATGCGCTTCAAGGCCCCGTACTTCCGGTCGAAGCCTAAAGCGATTGCCTGACCGGTGAAACCAGCAGACATAGCTGCGACAGCGAGCGTCAATGGCAGTACGCGTTGCACCGGATCCTCCAGATCGAGGATCGGAACCAGCGACAGTCCTACGAGCATGCCCAGAGGAATGATCAACGACAACAGCGCCTGTTCCCCGTGCCGGAGAATCAGGACAGTCTCCATGCGGGTCTGCTTTTTCAACAACGCAGGTCCGGCGGCGGCACCGGGGGCTGGGGTGAAAGTGCCGTCCGGAAAACGTCCAGTGTCAACGTCGCTCACGTCAGTTCCTCATCTCTCGGCCAGTGATGTCTAGGAAAACGTCCTCCAGGCTGCGGTGCCCAACCCGAAGGTCGGTCACCAAAACGCCATGGTCGGCGCACCACGTAGCCAGCGCCGCAATCTGGGTGGGCGTGGTGTGCCCGTCCAGTCGATAGCGGCCAGGCGCCGTAGCCCTCACCGAGGAACCGACTTCCAGGCATGCGGTCAAGGCAGCGGTGTCGAGCGGTCCGTCGGCGGAGAAATCAATACCCGACATCCCGGTCATTCCGGTGATGTCCGACGGCGTTCCAGAGGCCACGACGTGACCGCGGTCGATAATGATCACATCGTCGGCCAGAGCCTCCGCCTCATCCATGAGGTGGGTAGTGAGAACCACTGCGACACCGTCGCGCTTCAGTGAATTGACCAGGTCCCACACCGCGAGTCGGGACTGGGCATCGAGGCCGGCAGTGGGCTCGTCAAGGAAAATCAATTCCGGTCGGCCTACCAACGCACAGGCCAAGGACAGTCGCTGTTGCTGGCCTCCAGACAGGCTGCGGTAGTTGGTATTGCGGTGCCTAGACAGTCCAACGACGTCCAACAGCCACTCCGTGTCCAATGGATTCGCAGAGTAGCCCGCAACGAGTTCCAGCATCTCGCCGGCGCGGATGCCGGGGTAGGCGCCGCCGCCCTGGAGCATGATTCCCACGCGGCTGCGAAGTTCGTCGGTCTGGGTCCACGGGTTTAGACCGAGCACTCGGACATCACCGCGGTCCGGCTTAATGAAGCCCTCGCACATCTCAACTGTGGTTGTCTTGCCTGCGCCATTGGGCCCAAGCAAGGCGAGGACAGAACCTCGCTCCAGGGAGAGGTCAATGCCATCGACGGCGGTGACGTCGCCGAAGCGCTTAGTCACCCCGCTCATCTGCAGAGCCAGCGGCGATCCGGCTGAAGGTTCACTCTTGGTCACAGCGGACAGCATAGGGTAGCGCACTGGGGCGGTTGCCCCTCGCCCTACCGGATTCGAAGCAGGCCCTTCCGGTTCATCAACACTGCGACGAGGGCTAAAACAATAATGAACGCGGCTGCGGAACCGAGGTAAATCTGCAGGACCGTGCCAGGTGGCAGGCCCATTCCGCGAGGCAGAACAGTGAAACTAAAGATCACCGAGTAGACGACAGTCACCAGGCGGAACGACTGCCGGTTCGCCCACGCCGCTAGTGGCACCAGTGCCCACAGTAGGTACCAGGGATGCACCACGGGGAAGAGCAGAACCAGGACAAGGGTCGACAGTCCGTAGCCACCCAATGGGTGGACGCGGCCTCGGAACGTTGCCCAGAGCATACGGACCAACCAGCCGATGGCGATCGCAACTCCAACTGCCCTCGTCAGAGTTAGCGCAGATTCAGAGATGTCACCGATACCGAGCACGCGGCCGATGAAGCCTGAGAGGGTTCCCAGTGAAGTAGGTAGGGACATCCAACTGCGCACGGCCGCTGCTCCACCTTGGCTGGTGATCCAGCCGAAGCCGAGCCCCGATAGTAGCGACATCACCGTTACCGAGATGGCCATGATCAGACCGGTAATCATCGCAGCAGTGATCACGTTGATGAACCGTTGGCCGAATCTGCGAGCCAACTGCATACCCACGAACCCGAGCGCTACGAAGCCAGTCACCTTCACCAGCCCTGCCATAGAGATCAGCAGTACTCCGGCGGCAAAGAGCGCCCAGCCTCTGCGATCGAGCACGGGCCTTCCTGGTTCGACCATGCTGTCTCGCGCACCAGGACGTGGTGGTCCATGCAGAGCGAGCAGGCAGAGCTCAAAACCGACCAACAACAGCGCCAAAAGGAGTGATTCGTTGTGGATTCCGCCAACGAGATGCAGCAGCACCAGGGGATTCAGGACGCCCAACCAGAGAGCGAATTGGGGCGAGACCCCACACCGCTTGGCCAGGCGCACCAGCGCCCAGCCGACCACGATGAGGGATGCCACGGACACCAGACGGTGGAGAAAGACCGAAAGGAGGACGTGATCGGAGGTGATCACCGAAATGGCAGCAGCGACCATCATCGCCACCGGTCCATAGGGGCTGGGATCATGCGACCAGATCAACGGTACTGAACGCGCCAGAGGATCGGCTGCTCCGAGCAGGTCCACGGGACCGGCTGAATAGGGATCCATCCCACGCACGACGATCGCACCTTGTGCCAAGTACGAGTAGATGTCCTGAGTGAACAGTGGCGCCGTGAACATCAGCGGAATCATCCAGCTGAGATAGGTGCGCTTTAGCAACGGGACATCGACGGTACTGACCTTGCTTCGAGCCCCGGAATAGACCAACGCTCCGACGCCCAACCATGCAATGACGAGGAGGCCAATTCCGGTGAAAGTGACGATGGTGCTCGCCTGGAGCATCTGCCCAAGGACTGTTCCGATCCAGGTGCCCCAGAAAGCGTTGCCGATCACCGGGGTGGCGCCAGCGCCGATGCCGCCGACCATGATCAGGACTGCCCCGAGCGTGCCAAGCCACCGTTGTGCAGCAAACCGGTTTAGCTCCCGGTAATTGCGCTCTAGGCGAGGGACCTGCTCCGCGTCACTGTGGAGGGTCGCCGATCGCGAACCTGCTTGTCCGACCCGCGGCATTGCATCCCGTAACCAGGACAACGCAGACGGGCGGGGGCGCTTCACCTCGACATCCTCGCTCACGGAGGTTCACCCTACCTGGAGGGGTTCCGGTAGACCCCACAACACCGCCTAGACCAGCGTTTCTGGCTATTCGGGATTAATTACGCAACAATTGCGTTGTCTAAAGATGTAGCCGGTACACGAAATGCTCACCGGCCGCAGCTAGACGGAATAACTGACCGGAGATAGAAGAAGGAGGCGCACGATGTCCATTAACCCGGACGGAGATACCCGCCGCCGAATTCTGATCACCTTGCTGGAGGGAAACCCCGCCAGCTCCTCCGACATCGCCGCAGAACTCGGACTATCCGCCGCCGCGGTACGACGGCACATGGACATTTTGGTTGAAGACGGGCTCGTAGAGTCCGCCCCGGCCCCGGTGTCCGGCCCACGCGGTCGTGGTCGACCAGCCAAGACATTCCGGCTGACTGACGACGGACGAGCCGAATTCGGCCACGGATACGACGAACTTGCAGTCGCCGCCCTTCGAACCCTCAAGGAAGTCGGGGGAGAACAAGCGGTCACGGCATTTGCTCGGCAGAGGATCGACGAAATCCTCGGTGGGGTTAGCCCCGCCGCAGCCGGCGGCGACACCCGACAGGTCGTGGAGCAGGTGGTCAAGGCTTTCCGCAGGCATGGATATGCAGCGCATGTCCAAGAAAACCGCGGTAGCCTCCAGATCTGCCACCGACATTGCCCTATCAGCCACGTCGCGAGTGATTTCCCAGAGTTGTGCGAAGCCGAGCAGCAAGCCGTAGGCACCCTGCTCGGCCAGCACACTCAACGACTCGCTACGATCGCCGACGGCAACGGCGTGTGCACGACAAACATTCCCATCTCACCGATCAACCGGCCTCCAGCCCCAGAGGCACCGACTGAAAGGAGCGGACAATGACCCTCGCCCAGGACCCTTCCGCCAAGGTGCAGCAGCAACCTATGACCGATGACGAAATCATCGACTCGATCGGCGCGTACCAGTTCGGCTGGCACGACTCCGACGCAGCAGGAGCCGCCGCATCCCGTGGCCTCTCCGAAGCTGTAGTCCGCGACATCTCCGCGAAGAAGAGCGAGCCGGAGTGGATGCTGAACCGGCGTCTAAAGTCCCTCGACATCTTCGATCGCAAGCCGATGCCGACTTGGGGTGCAGACCTCTCGTCGATCGACTTCGACAACATCAAGTACTTCGTCCGCTCGACTGAGCAGCAGGCTCAGTCGTGGGAAGATCTGCCTGACGACATCAAGCAGACTTACGACAAGCTCGGTATCCCCGAGGCTGAGAAGCAGCGTCTCGTTGCAGGTGTCGCGGCTCAGTACGAGTCCGAGGTCGTGTACCACCAGATCCGTGAGGACCTGGAAGAGCAGGGTGTCATCTTCCTCGACACCGACACCGCTCTCAAGGAGCACCCGGAGATGTTCGAGGAGTACTTCGGTACCGTCATCCCGGCCGGCGACAATAAGTTCTCTGCACTGAACACCGCAGTGTGGTCCGGCGGCTCCTTCATCTACGTGCCGCCGGGAGTCCACGTGGACATCCCGCTGCAGGCCTACTTCCGTATTAACACGGAGAACATGGGTCAGTTCGAGCGCACCCTCATCATCGTTGATGAAGATGCTTACGTTCATTACGTTGAGGGCTGTACCGCACCGATCTACAAATCCGACTCGCTGCACTCGGCTGTCGTCGAGATCGTGGTCAAGAAGGGCGGCCGTTGCCGCTACACCACCATCCAGAACTGGTCGAACAACGTCTACAACCTGGTGACCAAGCGCACCAAGTGTGAAGAAGGCGCGACCATGGAGTGGGTCGACGGCAACATCGGCTCCAAGGTGACCATGAAGTACCCGGCAGTGTGGATGACCGGTCCGCACGCACGTGGCGAGGTTCTCTCCGTCGCGTTCGCAGGTGCAGACCAGTTCCAGGACACCGGAGCCAAGATGGTCCACATGGCTCCGTACACCTCCTCGAACATCGTCTCTAAGTCGGTCGCTCGTGCCGGTGGACGCGCTGCCTACCGTGGTCTGGTTCAGATCAACAAGGGCGCGAAGCACTCCACTAGCTCGGTTGAATGTGACGCGCTGCTCGTCGACACGATCTCCCGTTCGGACACGTACCCGTACGTCGACGTGCGTGAGGACGACGTGACCCTGGGTCACGAGGCCACCGTCTCCAAGGTCTCCGATGATCAGCTCTTCTACCTGATGAGCCGTGGCATCGAGGAGGACGAGGCTATGGCCATGGTCGTCCGTGGATTCGTCGAGCCCATCGCGAAGGAACTCCCGATGGAGTACGCGCTGGAACTCAATCGCCTCATTGAACTGCAGATGGAAGGTTCGGTCGGTTAATCAAAATGACCAACATCACTACCGCGGACCAGTCCGCACACCGCTCCCGCGTCCTGGCCAACAAGGGCGACATCTTCGCTTCCTTCGATGTCGAAGATTTCACCGTCCCTAAGGGCCGCGACGAGGAGTGGCGCTTCACCCCGATGCGTCGCCTTCGTGGGCTTCACGACGGCTCGGCCGGCGATCCGGTCGCTGCAACGATCACGGTTGACTCCGGCGACGGAGTCACCGTCAACACCGTCAAGCGTGGCGACGACAGCCTCGGTCGCGCCGGTGTTCCCGTTGACCGCGTCGCAGCACAGGCGTTCTCCGGCTTCGAGGACGCTACTGTCGTCCGTCTCGCCGGTAACCCCGACACCGTCACCGTGGTCGTCGACGGTCCGGGCGAGGACAAGCTCGCGTACGGCCACATTGTGGTCGAAACCGAGAAGGGCGCTGATGCCGTCGTCATCCTGGATTACCGCGGCTCCGGCACCTTCGCCGACAACGTCGAATTCGTTGTCGCCGATAATTCCCGACTGGCTGTCGTGGCCCTGGCTAACTGGGAGGACGACGCAGTCCACCTGTCCGGCCACCACGCCATCCTCGGCCGGGACGCGACCCTGCGCCACACGATCGCAACCTTCGGCGGTTCCGTCGTGCGCACCATCCCCAGGGTCAAGTTCACTCAGCCCGGCGGCGACGCCGAGCTGCTCGGCGTCTACTTCGCCGATGACGGACAGTACTTCGAACAGCGCCTTCTGGTTGACCACTCGGTCCCGAACTGTCGTTCCAACGTGATGTACAAGGGCGCTCTTCAGGGAGATCCGGCTTCAGACAAGCCCGACGCCCGCACTGCTTGGGTTGGCGACGTGCTGATCCGCGCGGAGGCCTCTGGCACCGACACCTACGAGTTGAACCGAAACCTCATTCTCTCCGAGGGAGCACGAGCCGACGCAGTCCCGAACCTTGAGATCGAGACCGGTGAAATCGCCGGTGCCGGCCACGCCGCCACCGTCGGACGTTTCGACGACGAGCAGCTCTTCTACCTCATGGCCCGCGGTATCCCGGAGGATGTGGCACGCCGCCTTGTCGTCCGCGGCTTCTTCGGCGAGGTCATCAACAAGATCCCGGTTGAGTCCGCCCGTGACCGTCTTTCAGCTCTCATTGATGAAGAGCTCGACACCGTCACCCTGTAGCGCCTCAGATTTACACACCCACGAAAAACCGAAGGAAACGCACCACCCATGAGCACCCTGGAAATCAAGAACCTGCACGCGCAGGTGCTCCCGAACGACGACAACTCTGAGCCGAAGCCGATCCTCAAGGGCGTCAACCTCACCATCAACTCGGGTGAAACCCACGCCGTGATGGGCCCGAACGGTTCCGGCAAGTCCACCCTCGCCTACACCATCGCCGGCCACCCGCGCTACGAGGTAACCGAAGGCGAGATCCTGCTCGACGGCGAGAACGTCCTGGAGATGGAGGTCGACGAGCGTGCCCGCGCCGGCCTGTTCCTGGCCATGCAGTACCCGGTCGAGGTCGCTGGTGTCTCCATGTCGAACTTCCTGCGCTCCGCAGTCACCGCCCAGCGCGGCGAGGCTCCTAAGCTGCGCCACTGGGTCAAGGAAGTTAAGTCCGCGATGGGCGACCTCGAGATCGATCCGTCCTTCTCTGAGCGCTCGGTCAACGAAGGCTTCTCCGGCGGCGAGAAGAAGCGCCACGAGATCCTTCAGCTTGATCTGCTCAAGCCGAAGTTCGCTGTGCTCGACGAGACCGACTCCGGTCTTGACGTCGACGCCTTGCGTGTCGTCTCTGATGGCATCAACCGCTACCAGGATGAAAACGACGGCGGCATCCTGATCATCACGCACTACCAGCGCATCCTTGACTACGTGACCCCGGACTTCGTCCACGTGTTCTCCGGCGGACGCTTTGTCGAGTCCGGCGGACCGGAGCTCGCCAAGGAGCTTGAGGCCCACGGTTACGAGCGATTCATCAATGCTTAACACGGACCTGCGCGACGATTTTCCGATTCTCTCGCGTACGGTCCGTGACGGTCGCCCCCTAGTCTTCCTCGACTCCGGGGCTACCTCCCAGCGGCCACGGCAGGCGCTGGAGGCTGAATACCGGTTCCTTACCGAGTACAACGCCCCGGTGCACCGTGGCGCCTACCAGATCGCTGAGGAGGCCACGGACGCGTACGAGGGAGCACGTGACAAGATCGCGGCCTTCATCGGTGGTCGCGGTGACGAACTGGTATTCACCAAGAACGCCACTGAGGCGTTGAATTTGGTTGCCTACACGTTGGGTGACCCGCGTGCTGGTGAACTCGCAGTGGGCGAAGGCGACGAGATCGTCGTCACCGAGCTTGAGCACCACGCGAATCTTGTTCCGTGGCAGGAACTGGCACAGCGCACCGGTGCCACGTTGCGCTGGTACACCTCCACTCCGGATGGTCGTATCGATCTGGACTCTTTGGAGCTCAGCGACAATGTCAAGGTTGTTGCCTTCACGCACCAGTCGAACGTGACTGGCGCGGTGGCTGACGTAGACGAGATCGTCCGGCGGGCGAAGAAGGTCGGTGCACTCACCGTCCTCGACGCTTGCCAGTCGGTCCCGCACATGCCAGTGGATGCCCGAGCACTTGGTGTTGATTTCCTCGCGTTCTCCGGACACAAGATGCTCGGACCCAACGGCGTCGGTGCACTGTGGGCGAAGGCAGAGCTGCTTGAGCAGCTTCCGCCCTTCCTCACCGGTGGATCGATGATCGAGGTCGTCACCATGGAGAAGTCCACTTTCGCGCCGCCGCCGCAGCGCTTCGAGGCCGGAACGATGATGACGCACCAGGTCGTCGGTCTCGGTGCTGCTGTTGAATACCTCCAGAACATCGGTATGGAGAACGTCGCGCAGCACGAACATGAGCTGACCGTGGCGGCACTCGATGCCTTGCAGCAGATCGAGGGACTTCGGATCATTGGTCCGACGGACTCGCACATGCGCGGTTCCGCGGTGTCGTTCGAGGTTGAGGGGATCCACCCCCATGACCTCGGGCAGGTGCTTGATGACCGTGGCGTGTGCATTCGGGTTGGTCACCACTGTGCTTGGCCGGCGCACCGTAGTCTCGGTGTGCAGGCTTCGGCGCGCGCCTCGTTCTACCTGTACAACACTCTCGATGAGGTCGAAGCACTTGCGGATGCGATCCGCGAGGCGAAGGCCTTCTTCGGAATCAACTAGGGAATCTAACCGGCGTAGCTGGCGTTGGAGGAGACATGAAGCTCGAGCAGATGTACCAGGAAGTCATCCTGGACCACTACAAGCACCCGCAGCACAGCGGCCTCCGGGAACCGTTCTGTACCGAGGTACACCACGTCAATCCGTCCTGTGGCGATGAATTGACCCTGAGGGTGAAGCTGTCAGACGACCAGAAGACGGTCGAGGATGTGTCGTACCACGCGGTTGGCTGCTCGATCTCTCAGGCCTCCACGTCGGTGATGGCCGAAGAAATCGTCGGGAAGTCCGTTACTGAGGCGATGGAAAAGCTCGACGACTTCGAGAAGATGATCACCTCCCGGGGCACTATCGAAGGTGACGAAGACGTGATCGGCGATGGAATCGCATTCGCCGGAGTTAGCAAATACCCCGCACGCGTCAAGTGCGCATTGCTCGGATGGAAGGCCTTCCAGGCCGCAACCGCCGATGCAATGATGGGCAGCGACAATGAAGGAGCATCATGAGCGACGAGCAGACGACCCCCCAGGTGGAAGAGCCGCAGGTCGAGACCACTGAGCAGGAGGCCGAGCCCGCTGAGTATTCCCTCGCGGTGCCCGAGCGGCCGGACCAGACTCCGGAGCAGGAGCAGCTCGCCATTCAGGTTGAAGACGCGATGTTCGAGGTTATGGACCCCGAGATCGGCATCAACGTTGTGGATCTCGGACTTGTCTACGATATCTGGATCGAGAATGGCACCGAGGCAGTCATCCACATGACCCTCACGTCCCCGGCGTGTCCGCTGACGGACATGCTAGAGAGCCAGACCGAGTCCATGGTCATGGAAGTCCCCGGAGTTAGCGCTCACCGCATCAACTGGGTTTGGACTCCGGCATGGGGACCCCAGTTCATCACTGAAGACGGACGCGATCAGATGCGTGCGCTCGGCTTCTCCGTTTAGCCCCGCTTACTTCGGTTAACCCGGAGAAGACTGGATCAGATTAGCCCGTCTGACTTCACTTGGTGGAGCAGGCGGGCTTTCGTCGATACATCGAGTCCCAGGAACGCGTACTTCGCGCGAATCCGGGTGATGTGGGTTCGAACGGTGTTCTCCGAGAGGTACAGCGCTGCAGCTGCGTGGGTCTGCCCCCGGTCTGGTTGACACTCGGGGTTTGCAGTAATCAGGCCGCGTCTGCGGCCGTGTAAATCATCTCAAACTCGACCGGCGTGAGCTTGCCCAGGGCACGCTGGCGGCGCCGTCGGTTGTACTTCGTTTCGATCCAGGTGACCATCGCCAGACGGAGTTCCTCCCGGCTGTCCCACCGCCTGGTGTTGAGCACGTTCTTCTGCAACAACGAGAAGAAACTCTCCATGCTGGCGTTGTCCCCGGCGCCGTAGGCGCGGCCCATCGACCCGACCATCCCGTTGTTCGCGAGCAGCCGCTGGACCTTCTTCGCGCGGAACTGACCGCCCCTGTCGGAATGACAGATCGTGCCGACCGGCGAACGCAACGCGATCGCGTTCCGCATCGCGGCAGCGGCCAGGGNCGACTTCATCCGCGAGTCGATGGAGTAGCCCACGATCTTGTTGGAGTACACGTCCTTGATCGCGCAGATGTACAGCTTCCCTTCCCGCGTCGGATGCTCGGAGATGTCCCAGAGCCAGACCTTGTTCGGGCCATCCGTGGTGAACTCGTGACGAATCACGCCATGGGCGTCCACGACCGCGAGGAGGTCGTCGTGGGGCGCCGGGCCGGTGGCACCGGCCTTGGACCGCTTCTTGTGGTGACTGGCGCTGATTCCAGCGATGCGGCACAACCGGTGCACCCGGTTCTCCCCGACCTTGATGCCGTGCTCGTCAGCGAGTTCGTCGGTGAGGAACCGGTAGCCGAGGGTGGCGTCATCAGTGTGCAGGTCGTGCAGCTTGTTCATCAGGTGCGCGTCGTCGTATTCACGCCGGCAGACCGGGTCCTTGAGCCACTTGTAGTACCCCTGGGTCGACAGTCCCAGGACCCGGCACGCCACCGCGATCGGCACCCGGATCCGGGCGCCGACCGCGGCCATCTCTTGGACGAGCGGGAAGACTATTTTCCCGGCAGGTTCGCCTGGGACAGGTACGCCGCGGCACGTCGGAGGACCTCGTTCTCCTGTTCCAACAGCCGGATCCGTTTCTTGGCTTCGCGTAGTTCGGTCCGGTCAGCGTCGGTGAGGCCCGGGCGGCGGCCATCCTCGATGTCGGCGGCCTTCATCCAGTTGTGCAGGGAGGCTTCGGAGATCCCGAAGTCCTTCGCGATCTGTTTCAGGGGTGCTTGGCCCTTGCGGGCCACGGCCACGACGTCGTCGCGGAAATCCTTGGGGAACGGCTTCGGCATGGTGAACATCCTTGCTTGTGAGGTCAAATCCTCACAGGTCAGGTGTCAACCAAACTCGGGGCAGACCCAGTTGTAGGCCGGTGGACTCGCTGTGGTCGTCGAGAAGCTGAACTGAGATCCCTCGAGCACGGGCTCTCCACACCGCAGTGCGGATGTCTGGCGAATCCAGGAGGGGCGACCGGATCGCATCGCGGAGTCTCATCTCAGTCAGGCGTGCCCGTTCTCCTAGGGCATCGTCAATACACTCTTGGCGGGTCACCGCGTCAAACACTGGAAGAACCTCATTCTCCAGACGCCGGAGATTCAACTGCCGACGTGCTTCGACCTCTGCGGCGGTGGCTGCATCGCGTTGTGCTTGCCGCAGACTCGCTTGAGCAGCAGGCAGCCTGCGAATGAAGTATCGAACTCCGACATTGACCAGGACTGCAGCGGCCACCAGGATGCACGAGAGAATGATCTGTACGCCGCTGATGTTGTCGTTGGGGGACGGCCACCATACTGGCTCTTCCCAGATGAGGGTGTAGGTCGGCCGGGCGCGTCGGTCCGCAGATAGACGTCGAGGTCTCCCGACGACGGAGGTTCCTACGCCATCCATCCGAAAGACCTCGACGTGTCCGACGCTACCCGGCCGGCCGGCTTCGGCCGCCCTGACCTGACCGCCTTCGCGTCTCATCCCAGTCGACCCTGATCGAGTCTGCTGACCCCCTCGACGAGAACGCAGCGACATCACAGCCACCCAACCCCGACCGTCCGGGAAGCCGGGACACGTCACATGGCCTGTGCTGCGGGCGTGTCGAGTGGGTCGTCCAGGGGCGACGCAGGAGCGTCGACGCGACGTGCTGAGAGGTGGTTCCAGTCGAGCGCTAGGACACCGGCTACAGGCATGGCGATAGGTCAGGAACGGCGTCGCTCCCTGCGCAGGAGGGAGCGCAGAGTCTCGGCGTTCGCGTAGCCGACCCGTAGCGCGATCTCGGCGGGGGTGAGGTCCGTGGTTGCTGAGAGGTGCCGAGCTCGTTCGATGCGAAGCCGTTGGACGAAACCGAGCGGAGTGAGGTTGAGCGCCGCACGGACTCGTCGTTCGAGGGTGCGCCGGCTGGTGCCGAGCGACTGCGCGACGAAGGCGACGTTGAACGGTTCGTCCAGGCGGGCGCGCACGAAGCGTTCGAACTCGACGACGATCGGGTCCTCGTGCCGGAGATGTTCGTAGGCGACGAAGGCCGCCTGCGACGGACGCTCGTCGATGATGAGGAGCTTGGCGACATGTTGGGCCAGGTCGGGGCTGATCGATCGCACGAGTGAGAGTGCGAGGTCGATGTGGGCGAACGCGGCGCCGGCGGTGACGAGGTTCCCGTCGACCACGACCATGGTGTCGAGATCGAGGGCGACGGTCGGATAGCGCTTCAGGAACGCCGGCCCTAGGAACCAGCTGGTCGTCGCCCTCCGATGATGCATCCGTCCGGTCTCGGCGACGGCGAACACGCCGGTGCACGCCGCGGCGATCCGGGTGGTCGCCTCGTCGAGGCGCCCGAGCGAGGCGATGACCGAACGAGCATCTCGGCTCTGGAGGGCGTCGTTGGTAGCGGCGGCCGTGAGGGTTCCAAGCGCAGGGACGACGACCACGTCGAACTCTCCGGACTCCGACAGCGGGTGGTCCACTGACAGGGTCATCGATGCCGTCGTGGTCACTCGCCGTTTCGGTCCGAGGATGGCGAGTTCGATCGGGTCGATCCGCGGGTCGATATCGCCGCGGGCTCCGTCGGCCACCCGCACGATGTCGATGATCGACGCGATAGCCGAACCGAAGCAGCCGTCGATCGCGATCAGTCCGATACGCATGACGTAAACAATAGCAATACTGTCGTATACGCCACTACCCATCGGCCCTCGCTCGTCATACGCTGAACTCGTCCCACGAAGAACCCCGAGGTCAAGGAGAGTCCCTCATGTCCACACCCGCATCACTTCCGTATGCCTTCGTCGCCAAGATCGTCGCGGCCGATGGACAGCACGACGCGCTCGCCGATCTGCTCGCCGGCGCTGTCGCACTCGCCAACGAAGAAGTAGGAACGATTGTCTGGTTCGCGGTCAGGACCCACGCCGACACCTTCTGGATCTTCGATGCATTCCCCGACGAAGCCGCTCGCGACGCCCACGCCAACGGCGCCATCGTCGCAGCCCTGATGGCCAACCAGCACCTCCTCAGCGCAGCACCCGAGATCCTGGCGGCCGACGTCCTCGCGTCCAAGCTCCCGTAGTCCGCCAACGCACGAGACGATCGCGCCCGCCGAGCCGTCGCCAGGTCGCGACGCAACGCCACGCTGCGTTGCCGAGCGGTGCGAGGCCTATCGGCCCACGGACAGGATGCCGGGCCGCGAGCGCTCAGCCGGCGAGGGGTCCGTCGCAGAGGAGAGCGACGTCGGTGTCGGGCAGAGCCGTGAGGCCAGCGCATCGCGCGACCACCAAAACCGAACCGCCTGTCGGAATCGAACCGACGACCTAATCACGTCGGCTTTGCGTCTATCGCTTGATGCGCCCACTGGGCGAACGAGCCGCTGACCTGCGCAAACGCCGAGCGTGGGGGACGCCGCCATCCGGTGGTGACCGACGACGACCGACCAGTACCGACCGTTTCACCGGAGCTTGCGGCGGCGTCGAAGCCGAGCAAGCTCCATTCTTTTAGCTCACCGCGCCCTCCTCCTCGGCGGTCCCGTCGTCGGCGAAGACGTCTCAGGGGTCTTCTCAGATGAGGGTGTAGGTCGGCCGGGCGCGTCGGTCCGCAGATAGACGTCGAGGTCTCCCGACGACGGAGGTTCCTACGCCATCCATCCGAAAGACCTCGACGTGTCCGACGCTACCCCGCCGGCCGGCTTCGGCCGCCCTGACCTGACCGCCTTCGCTCGACTCGACGGCCTCGGTCTGAGCGTGACCGGACAACAACTTGAGCCGGATCGTGCAGTCCTCGCGTGCCGCGTGGTGGAACCAGATCAGTGGTGCCGACGGTGCGGCAGCGAAGGCGCTGCTCGTGACACCGTGATCCGGCGGTTGGCCCACGAGCCGCTGGGCTGGCGACCGACCGTGCTGGAAGTTGTCGTGCGCCGCTACCGCTGTGCCGACTGCGGACACGTGTGGCGCCAAGACACCAGCGCCGCGGCGGAGCCACGCGCGAAGCTCTCGCGCACCGGGCTGCGGTGGGCGCTGGAAGGGATCGTGGTCGCACACCTCAACGTCGCACGTGTCGCCGAGGGACTCGGGGTCGCGTGGGACACCGCCAACAACGCGGTCCTGACTGAAGGCAAGCGGCTGCTGATCAACGACCCCACGCGGTTCGAGGGCGTGAAGGTCATTGGCGTCGATGAGCACGTCTGGCGCCACACCAGGCGTGGCGACAAGTACGTCACCGTGATCATCGACCTCACCCCGGTTCGCGATGGCGCCGGCCCAGCAAGGCTGCTGGACATGGTCGAGGGCCGGTCGAAGGCGGCGTTCAAGACCTGGCTCGCCGACCGCGACGACGCCTTCCGTGACGCGGTCGAGGTGGTCGCGATGGACGGCTTCACCGGGTTCAAGACCGCCGCTGCAGAGGAGATCCCGGACGCGGTCACGGTGATGGATCCCTTCCACGTCGTGCGCCTGGCCGGTGACGCCCTCGACAGGTGCCGGCGCCGGGTCCAACTCGCGATCCACGGGCACCGTGGGTTCAGGGACGACCCGCTCTACAAGTCGCGGCGCACACTGCACACCGGCGCGGACCTGCTCACCGACAAGCAGAGCGACAGGCTACGCGCGCTGTTCGTTGATGACGCTCACGTCGAGGTCGAGGCGACCTGGGGTGTCTACCAGCGCATGATCGCCGCCTATCGCCACGAGGACCGGCAACGTGGCCGCGAGCTCATGGAGAAGCTGATCACCGACCTCAGCGCCGGCGTCCCCAAGGTGCTCACCGAGCTCACCACCCTGGGCCGGACCCTGAAGAAGCGAGCCGCTGACGTGCTCGCCTACTTCGAACGACCCGGCACCAGCAACGGGCCGACCGAGGCGCTCAACGGACGGCTCGAACACCTGCGCGGCTCCGCACTCGGGTTCCGCAACCTGACCAACTACATCGCCCGAAGCCTGCTCGAGACCGGCGGCTTCAGACCCCAACTCCTACACCCCCGATTGGGATGAGCCACCATACTGCTGAAACTTCTACGACCAGAGCACCGGTGCCGACGCCGGCGACGGCAACCCATGGCCGTCCCTTAAACGCCACCAACGACCCCAACATGGAGAGAGCATTGAGATGCCAATGGTGGCTCCAGATGGCGGAGTCAGAGAGGTCCTGCCACATTCCGGCCTGTGCCAAGGCGACGAGGAGGACGAATGCGGTGATCGCTCGCCGCCGCGGAGCGGATGCTCACGGCCTGGGAACACCACGGCGACAATGGCCAGCATCAGGGCGTAGGAGATCACCGCGCCCGGCGCGAATGGCCGGTTGGTTGAGATCGTCATGATCGCGAAGACAATCGCCACGGCCAGGGCGAACCCCCTGGAGTAGACAAGGTCCATCCGCAGCAGATCGAATACTTCAAGGTCCGTCGTTCCAGTGGGGCCTGCGACAGGCTCGGGAATGGTCGCTGTCTCTGCCCCTGTCCACGCCAGCGTCACAGTGGTGTCTAGGCCGCGTTCTGAGGTAACTGTTCCGGTGCCGCCAGCAGACTTCATTCGGAAATGACTGATGCTTTGATCCCGGCGGCGTCTGGGCGAATGGTGGTGGTATCGAATCCCGGGCCGTCGTCTCGGTAAGTGATTAGCAGTCTTCCAGGGGCAATCTCGACGGAACAGTGTCTGGAAGCGGTGTCTCCAGCGTGCTTTGCAGAGTTTTTCGCGGCCTCCGCCAATGCCATAACCACCGCAGTGACAACGGGGCCTGGAATTCCCGATTGCTCCAGCTCTGAGTCTGTGAAGTCCAGGGTCGTGTTGACCTGGCAGTCAGGTGTGTGGGTATCCAAGGAACGTTGCAGGGCGGTGAGGCAGTTATCGACCGTCACGTCCCCAGTGGCGCCGTACGCCTCGCTGAACTTCAGATCGATGGGATTAGTCGGCCGGATTCCTTTGGCTATTCCAGCCAGTAGCGTCAGGATGTTGTCGTGGACGAGCCCGGTGAATCGCGCAATTTCGTCCGAACGTGCCCGGAGCTTCGCCGCTCGGACTTCGTCCCGCATTGCTTTGGCTTCGGTGGTGTCGATGACACGCGAAGCGGTGATGGTGCCTGATGCGGCAAGCACCAAGGCAAAGACGTTGATCAGGTTGAATCCCACCTCGCCGATGACGCTGAGGGGTGCGAACCGTCCCTCGTACAAGGAGTTCATCAGGGACGTGCCACCGACTCCGAGAAACCAGTATGGAACTGCTACTCGAACTGGTTAGGTCAGTGCCATTGCGACTGCGGGAATCCCGGAAAAGCCGGCGAACCACATGCCAGGCCCAGTCGCCGGTGTTCCTTCGTAGGGACGAAAAAAGACCAACACCATGACAATTGGGAGTGTCAGTGCGGTGACCCGGAGCGAAAGAACCATCAGATTTCGGCGGCCGGAGACCCATGCGACGAACATGAGGAGGTTTGCGCCGGCGAATATCGCGGCGGACACCATCGGGAACCAATGCTCGGTGAAAGTGCCCGATGGGAGAGACCGGGTGATGGCCTCGAACATGAAGAACGGCCAGCAGACCGCCATCGACAAAGTGGCAGCCCGAAGCATCGCCGTCTCTAGGGTCGGCCCAGTGGTTCTGATGAGCGGGAACACTCACTCAGAATAGGTTACTGGCGGGAAAGATCGGCCTCTTCAGGCTTAACGGCCTTGGCCTTCTTGACCACCCGGAAGCCGAACCACAGAGCCAGGAATACGGGGATACCGAAGTAGGGGGCGAGGACTCCCAGCACGTTGTCACCATTGACCACTGGATCCCAGGCCTGACCCAGGATCACTAGGAAACACATTGCTAGGGCGACGACAGCTCCTGCTGGGAAGAACTTTGCCCGGTACGGCAATTCGTCCAGAGACTTGCCCTGGGCCTTCATGGCCCGTCTGAAGCAGAAATGCGACCAGGAGATGCCAGCCCAGGTGATGAAGCCGGCGAGGGCGGAGAGCGTCAGTAGGAATGTGTAAGCGGCGCCATCTCCAACGATCGAAGTCAGGAATCCGGACATGCCGATGGCTGTGGTCGCCAGCAGCGCATTCATCGGGACACCACGGCGAGTGAGGTTGCCGAAAATTCGGGGTGCCTGCCCGGTCCGAGCCATCGAGTACAATATTCGAGTGGATGCGTACAGGCCGGAGTTTCCCGCCGACAGGACCGAGGTGAGGATCACCGCGTTCATGAGTGCAGCGGCGAAGGCGATTCCCGCTCGGTCGAAAACCAGGGTGAACGGAGAGACCGCGATGTTGGACTCGGAGGAGGCCAGCAGGTTTGGGTCGGTGTAGGGGATGAGGAAGCCAATCACAGCGATCGCGCCGATGTAGAACAGCAGGATGCGCCAGAAGATCGTGCGGATTGCCTTCGGCAGGGTCTTCTCGGGGTTGTCTGCCTCTCCAGCGGCAACACCGACAAGCTCGGTGCCCTGGAAGGAGTACGCGGCCACAACGAATACGGCGAGGATTCCCGCACCACCACCGACGAAAGGTGCCGAGCCTTCCGTCCAGTTGCTAAACCCGGGAGAGGTTCCTCCCATGATTCCCAGAATCATCGCCACGCCGATCACGAGGAAGACCACAACGGTGATCACTTTGATCGCGGCGAACCAGAACTCGCCCTCGCCAAATGCGCGGGCGGACAAGGCATTCAAACCGAAGAGTAGCGCCAGGAAGATGGCGGACCAGATGATGGAGGGGACGTCGGGAAGCCAGTATTTCATCACCAGAACCGCGGCTACGAGCTCCGCTGCGACCGTAATTGCCTAGTTGAACCAGTAATTCCACCCAAGCGCGAAACCGAACGAGGGGGAGACATACCGGCTGCCGTACTCCTGGAAGGAACCTGCGACAGGCAGGTACGCGGCCATCTCACCGAGGGACTGCATCNCCAGCCACACCATGATGCCGATCAGGGCGTACGCCGCGAGGGCGCCGCCCGGTCCGGCTGTGGAGATCGTCGCACCAGAGGCGACGAACAGACCGGTACCGATCGATCCGCCAATGGCGATCATCGTCAGGTGACGGGTCCGGAGACTGCGATGCAGTTGCTCCTGGGTTGAAACAGTCTCGGACACTAAATCTCCTGTGCACTATGAGGTGTGAGCCGGAGACTCCTCGTCGCCGGACCGCACGATCATAAGCGACGGAAGAGAAATGCACTTAGCAGCGTTCCCAAAACTTTCGGCGCTCGCCGTGCCAGCGGGACTGATAGCGCCACCATTGCTGCAGCTGTACCTGGCACACCACCGCGACCGGTGAGGTAATTGTGAATCAGCCGATCGGGGAGCGTGAAGAAGGCATCGAAGAATTCCCGCGTCTGCTGTGGATCAAAAGCCAGGAGGACAACCAGTCCCCGGCGTCGCAGCCACAGCAGGGGCCATCCGCCGCGGGGGGGAAAAGGCTTCCCACCGTCCAGGTCATCTAGCACCCGATCTACATCCGCAAGCATCGAACCGACCGAGTAACCTGTCGCCGGATGCATCCAACCACCGGCAACTCCGAATTTCTGCACGCCCTGAAGTGATCGGAGCTTCGCCGGACCGACCGGGAAGTTCACAGTCTCGTATTCTTCGGTCGCCGTCTCATCAATCCCGAGGGATCCCAACCGCCGAGTCAGGTTCCTCTTCAGCAGGTCCATCGACTCAGCAGTGCCGGCTCGAGTGACTAGAATGGTCTCCTCGATCAGCCACCGTCCGTCTGCCAGCGGAATTCGGTAGGAGAAGGTGGTATCGGCGCCGTCTCCATCAGAGACGTCCCGGAAATCCATCAGGACTGGGATTCGATGTTCCTGCGGGAGGGCAGTTTCCGGCAGGATCGCCCCGTACGCAAATTGGCGCACCGCCAGTGGCTCGGTATTGACCGTGCTCACGACCGCACCCTCAACCTCAACGGGGTCAGCGGTATCTTGCACCACCTCATAGCCATCAAACCCCTTGAGGATGGTGGTGTTGAGGACGAGGTAAGCGTCGGGAAGCATATGTTTGTGGCCGCCCGAGCCGATAACGGTAGGAAAGAAGCGCTTCCCGACGGCTTCCGCACCCACCCATTCCGGCATCTCCCGCTCCCACATACCAATGGTGGAGGGCATAGAACCTCCCGCGGGATCGATGCCTGTCACGCTCCAACCGCGTTCTGCAGCCCGGTGGGCGAGCGCCCGGCCGGCAGGGCCAAGGCCGAGGACAGAGAGACGCTGGTGCTGAGCCATGTCACCAGCATAGGAGGGCGGATTGGGACGTGGGGTTACTGCCGGTAGAGTGGCCCGATGTGATTGTCACCCATGATCTTGAGGTCCGAGTCGGCGCGCGCACCCTATTGGACGCGCCCGGCGAATTGCTGCGCGTCCAGGAGGGTGACCGCATCGGTCTGGTCGGCAGGAACGGCGCCGGCAAGACCACCACGATGCGAATTCTCGCAGGTGAGGGTGAGCCCTATGGCGGCTCCGTCACCAGGAGCGGTCCGATCGGATACCTGCCGCAGGACTCCAAAGAGGGCGACATCAATCAGTCGGCCCGGGATCGTGTGTTGTCAGCCCGCGGGCTGGACCAGCTCCGGCAGAGCATGGAGCGCCAGCAGGAGATCATGGAGACCACTTCCGATGACCGCAAGCGCGACGCGGCGATCCGGAAGTACTCCCGCCTTGAGGAGCAGTACCAGTCGCTCGGTGGCTATGAGGCCGATTCTGAGGCTGCTCGCATCTGCGACGCCCTCGGATTGCCCGAGCGGGTGCTAGACCAGAAGCTCTCGACGCTCTCCGGAGGTCAGCGCCGCCGTGTTGAGTTGGCTCAGATCCTGTTTGCTGCCTCCGGAGGCTCCGGTAAGTCGAACACAACGCTGCTTCTCGACGAGCCGACCAACCACCTCGACGCTGACTCCATCGAGTGGCTCCGTGACTTCCTGAAGAAGCACGAGGGCGGTCTGATCATCATCAGCCACGATGTGGACCTGCTGCGCGCGGTCTGCAACAAGATCTGGTTCCTGGATGCCGTGCGCGGTGAAGCAGACATCTACAACATGGGCTGGAAGAAGTACCTCGACGCGCGTGCCACCGACGAGGCTCGCCGACGCCGTGAGCGATCCAACGCCGAAAAGAAGGCGTCCGCGCTGCACAAGCAGGCCGACAAGCTCGGTGCGAAGGCCACCAAGGCGAAGGCTGCGAAGCAGATGGCTGCCCGCGCCGACCGCATGATGAATGAGCTTGATGATGTCCGCGTCGAGGACAAGGTCGCCCACATCTCGTTCCCGGAGCCTGCTGCCTGTGGCAAGACTCCGATGAATGCTAAGGGGCTGACCAAGATGTACGGCTCTTTGGAGGTCTTCGCTGGCGTGGACCTGGCCATCGACAAGGGCTCGCGCGTGGTCGTGCTGGGCTTCAATGGTGCAGGTAAAACAACGTTGCTGAAGCTGCTGGCCGGTGTCGAACGCGTCGACGGAGAAGGTGGCATCGTCTCTGGCCACGGCCTGAAAATCGGTTACTTCGCCCAGGAGCACGACACCATCGACGGCAACAAATCGGTCTGGCAGAACACCATTGAATCCTGCCCGACTGTCGACGAGCAGGAGCTGCGCAGCCTGCTGGGCGCGTTCATGTTCACCGGTCCCCAGCTCGACCAACCTGCTGGAACGCTTTCCGGTGGTGAGAAGACCAGGCTCGCACTGGCTGCTCTGGTGTCCTCGCGCGCGAACGTACTGCTTCTCGACGAGCCCACCAACAACCTTGACCCGATGTCTCGCGAACAGGTCCTCGATGCACTGCGCACTTACAAGGGTGCCGTTGTCCTGGTCACTCACGATCCGGGCGCAGTGAAGGCCCTGGAGCCCGAGCGCGTCATCGTGCTTCCGGACGGTACCGAGGACCTCTGGAACGAGCAGTACATGGAAATCGTCGAGCTGGCGTAGCTGGACCGTCGGGCCCAGCGGCACTACCGCGCAGCGATCTCCGCGAAGTTCCGGAGCATCAGGCCTGACTGCGCAACATTCTTCGTCCGGGCCGCCAGCACCGCGTCTTCGAAGCCACTAGGGCCGTAGTAACCCTGGCCCACGTAGATGCCCAGGCGCTGGGCGAAGGTATCCGCGTCCAGTTCAGGGTGAAACTGGGTCGCGTAGGCATTGTCGCCAAGTCGGAACATCTGGGTGGGACAGTGCTCACCAGATCCAAGAAGCACCGCATCCTGCGGCAGCTGCTCGATGGCCTCCTTGTGTCCGACAGGGGAGTAGAAGGTGTCCGGAATCCCCTCGAGAACCGGATCGCGGCGACCGGCGTCCGTTTTCGTCACGGCAGCCACCGAGGCCTCTTCACCGAACTTCCGCGAGATCACTCCGTCTCCGGCAGTGCCAAGCAAACCAATGCCGTAGCATGCGCCGAAGAAGGGGAAAGAGCGGTCGAGGACGACGTCGAGAAGCGAGGAGAACCACGCTTCGACGGCCACCTGCGCCTCTGATTTTTGCTCATCCATAACGTTAAACGGGCCGCCGCCGACGATAATGCCCGAATAGTCTGCCAAGTTCGGCACGCCAAAGTTCGGATCGAGCGCAGCGCTCTCCAGACGGATCTGGTGGAGCCTGGCCGCAGGAATGCCCGTGCGGCGGCAGAAGGAAAGATGCTCTGCATGGGCTGCGACGTTTTCGGCACGCGTCGACAGCAGCAGGAAGGGCTTGTAGCTACCGGCCGGCATAGTCAACCTCGCAGAAACGTCGGAAACCGGTGAAGATACCGGCCACGGGGGAGAGCTCTGCAGCATTCGCAGATTCAATGATGGATTCGGCCTTTGCGGTGTCGTAGTACCCGTGGTCAGAGTAAAAGGCCATTCGACGGGCGAACCCGGTGGCGTCCAACTCCGGGTGGAACTGGGTCGCCCAGGTGTTGCGGTTGACCCGATAGAACTGGACTGGGCACGTGGGACCAGTACCGAGAACCACGGCAGAGTCAGCGATTTCAGCGACCGACTCAACATGGCCGGTGAGTACTTGGAACCTCTGAGGCAGGTAACGGCAGATCGGGTCGTGCGTAGCTGCCTCAGTGAGCTCAACGGTGGAGACCGATGCGCTCTCACCATAGGAACGGTCCACACGGCCGCCCATCGTCCACGTGCAAAAGCCCGAGCCGAAGCAGATGAACAGCGAGGGAACCGCCGACTGGAGGATCTGCACCATCAGCGATTGAACGTGCTTCTGGGTAGCTGTATGGACCAAGTCCGTGACATTAAACGGACTGCCGCCGACGAGGACACCGTCATACGCCGAGAGGTCAGGCAACGTAGCGGATTCAGAGTCGATCACGTGGTGATCGAGATCAATCGGTCCGTACTCCGGGACCGTCAGGTTCAGCGCCCGAGTGAAATCCGCCAGTTCGGCCTGGGTGACATCGACGCCCGGCCTGGGGGCGACGAGAAGATAACTGGGCATAAGTAGACAGCTTAGTACGGAGGTCGCCGTCGTCACGCATCCGGTTCCCTGAAATTAGTTCCACGCATACCGAATGGCGCCCCACCTGCGGTGGAACGCCCTCAGTCGCGCGGCACAGCTATCACTGCCGGCGCATGGTCTCCTCGACCAGGTCCAGAACCTCGGAGATCTGACCGGTCGGTTGGCCCGAAGCCAACCTGGTGATCACACCGTCCAACACCAGCTCCAAGAGCAGGCGCATCACCTCTGGAGAGACGTCTTCACGCAACAACCCGCTACGAGCTGAGGCGTCCAGGCGCTTCTGCACAGCGGCATCCAACTGCCCCTGGTGCTCCATCCACTTCGACCGGAAGGCCTCATCAGTACGGAGCCGACGGACTACCTCCAGCCGGGTACTCAGCCAGGCATGGCGCTCCGGGTTAGCCAGAACGTCACGCATCACCTCGACGAGGCCGGAGGATGCGGTCACCTCCGCCATCTCAGCGGCATCCTCCTCAGCAAGAGCGAGGAAGAGTCCTTCCTTCGACCCGAAGTGGTGGAAGATCGCTCCCCGTGACTTACCGGTTGCGGCCTCCAAGCGCGCGACGGTCGCACCGTCGTAGCCGAAGTCCGCGAAACACTGTCGGGCACCGTCAAGAATGTCGCTGCGCCGGTGTTCCAGGTCCTTGTTGCTTACCCGCGGCATCACTCACGAACCTTCCTCATATACGTCCGCCCCGGCCCCGGAGTAAAACCGGGGCCGGGGCGGACGGATCATGCTCAGTGGAGCAACTCCGTAAACCGGAGTAACTAGCCGTTGATCATGTTGCGCAGCACGTACTGCAGGATGCCGCCGTTACGGAAGTAATCGGCCTCACCCGGGGTGTCGATGCGGACCGGAGCGTCGAACTCGATCTTCTCGCCGTTCTCCTTGGTCGCCGTGACCTTGATGACGGACGGGATGGAGCCGTTGTTGAGCTCCTCGATGCCCTCGAAGTCGAAGGTCTCGGTGCCCTCGATGCCGAGGGACTTCCAGGACTCGCCCTCCGGGAACTGCAGCGGGATAACGCCCATGCCGATGAGGTTCGAGCGGTGGATACGCTCGAAGGACTCAGCGATGACGACCTTCACGCCCAGCAGCAGGGTGCCCTTAGCAGCCCAGTCACGGGACGAACCGGTGCCGTACTCCTTGCCACCGAGGACGACGAGCGGGGTGCCCTCGGCCTTGTAGTTCTGGCAAGCGTCGTAGATGAAGGACTGCGGTCCACCCTCCTGGGTGAAGTCGCGGGTGTAGCCACCGGAGACACCGTCGAGAAGCTGGTTCTGCAGACGGATGTTCGCGAAGGTACCGCGGACCATGACCTCGTGGTTACCACGACGGGCACCCAGCGAGTTGTAGTCCTTGCGCTCGACACCCATGGAATCCAGGTACTGAGCGGCCGGGGTGCCCGGCTTAATGGACGATGCGGGGGAGATGTGGTCGGTGGTGACCGAGTCGCCCAGCAGTGCCATCACGCGTGCGCCATGGACGTCGGAAACCGGAGCCGGCTCCATTTCCATGTCGTCGAAGTACGGTGCCTTGCGGATGTAAGAAGACTTGTCGTCCCAGTCGAAGGTCTTGCCCTCCGGCGTGGGCAGGGACTGCCAACGCTCGTCGCCGGCGAAGACGTCCTTGTAGTCCTCTTCGTACAGCTCGGAGGTGATGGACTCCTCGATGACGCGCTCGATCTCGTCAGTGGAGGGCCAGATGTCAGCCAGGAAGATGTCGTTGCCGTCAGCGTCCTGACCCAGCGGCTGGGTCTCGAAGTCGAAGTCCATCGTTCCGGCGATCGCGTAAGCGATGACCAGGATCGGGGACGCCAGGTAGTTCATCTTGACGTCCGGGTTGATGCGACCCTCGAAGTTACGGTTACCGGAGAGCACGGCGGTGGCAGCGAGGTCACCGTCGTTGATTCCCTGGGAGATCTCCTCCGGCAGCGGACCGGAGTTACCGATGCAGGTGGTGCAGCCGTAGCCGACGAGGTAGAAGCCCATGGCCTCCAGAGCCGGCCAGAGGCCTGCCTTCTCGTAGTAACCGGTGACAACCTGGGAACCCGGGGCCATCGAGGTCTTCACCCACGGTGCCGACTTCAGACCCTTGTCCGCGGCGTTGCGGGCCAGCAGAGCGGCGCCGACCATCACGGACGGGTTGGAGGTGTTGGTGCACGAGGTGATGGAAGCGATGGCGACCATACCGTGGTCGAGCTCCATCTCCTCACCGTTGTAAGTAACGGCCGTCGGGTTGGACGGACGTCCCGAAGCGCCGGCTGCAGCCGAGGCAACCTTGCCCTTGGCGTCAGCAGCGGATGCCGGAGTAGCGGTGGCGCGGGACGGTGCGCCGCCCTCTGCCACGAAGTCCTGTGCGTCGGTGTTGCCCGAGGCGCTGAGGACGTAGTTGTGGATGTCCTTGCGGAACTGCTCCTTGGCGGAGGACAGCTCGATGCGGTCCTGCGGACGCTTCGGGCCGGCGATGGACGGAACCACGGTGGACAGGTCCAGCTCGAGGTACTCGGAGTACTCGGCTTCCGGAGTGTTCTCGTCCAGCCACATGCCCTGAGCCTTGGCGTACTCCTCGACCAGGTCGATGGACTCGGCCGAGCGGCCGGTCAGGCGCAGGTACTTGGTGGTCTCGTTGTCGATCGGGAAGATCGCAGCGGTGGAACCGAACTCCGGAGACATGTTGCCGATGGTTGCGCGGTTCGCGAGCGGCAGACGCGAGACGCCGGCGCCGTAGAACTCAACGAACTTGCCGACGACGCCGTGCTGGCGCAGCATGTCGGTGATGGTCAGCACCACGTCGGTGGCGGTAACGCCGACCGGGGTGTCACCGGTCAGCTTGAAGCCGACGACGCGGGGGATCAGCATGGAGATCGGCTGGCCGAGCATTGCTGCCTCAGCCTCGATGCCGCCGACGCCCCAGCCCAGGATGCCCAGGCCGTTCTCCATCGTGGTGTGGGAGTCAGTACCGACGCAGGTGTCCGGGTAGGCCAGGCCATCCTTGTCGAAGACGGTACGGGCCAGGTACTCGATGTTGACCTGGTGGACGATGCCAGTTCCCGGGGGGACCACGCGGAAGTTGGAGAACGCACCGGTGCCCCAACGCAGGAAGCGGTAACGCTCGTCGTTGCGCTGGTACTCGATCTCAACGTTGGTCTCGAGGGCTGCGGAGTCGCCGAATGCCTCGATGATCACGGAGTGGTCGATGACCATCTCGGCCGGGTTCAGCGGGTTAACCTGATCTGGGTCTCCACCCAGGGTCTTGACGGCCTCACGCATGGTGGCGAGGTCGACAACACAAGCAACACCGGTGAAGTCCTGCATGATCACGCGGGCCGGGGTGAACTGGATCTCGATCGACGGCTCAGCCGACGGATCCCAGTTGGCCACTGCGTTGATGTGGTCTTCGGTAATGTTTGCGCCGTCTTCGTTACGCAGGAGGTTCTCGCCGAGAACCTTCATTGCGTAGGGCAGCTTCTCCATGCCGGGCACTGCGTCGAGACGGTAGTAGTCGTAGGACTTTCCGTTGACGTCAAGAGTGCTCTTGGCGTTGAAGGAGTTCTTGCTTTCAGTCACAGTCTGCTCCAATTCTTTGCTGTATTGAGTCCGTGCCCAGAGCCCCGCACACGAACGGGCCTGGGTGGGCACTCGGCGCGGGCGTGGAGTCACCGGAGTTACATGTGCGAAACCCACATGACACAGTGAGCTACTGCCCGACCTGTCAATAACCTTAACAGTACGGGCGTTCTGTTGCACTAATCACTACCGTCTTAGGGATGTCTCGGAGCAGACAAGGCACAATGGTTCCAGCAAGTCGACACTGTCACCGAGGAAGGCGTCCACCACGTGAGTAACCCGAGTCTGGTCTATGACCTCGACGCGATTCGCGCCGAGCTCGCCGAGGACCGTGTCGCGTCAGAGATTCCAGCGCTTAACGACGCCCTGGTGCCCGTCGTGGAATCCGCCCAGGACCGGGGAATTGACGACCTCAAGGTGGTCATCTTGGAAGAGATTCCGAAGGTCGGCACGGAACCGCGGGATCTCGCACAGAAGATCGTGGACCTCGACGGAGGTACGGCAATCGTCCGTACCCCCGCTTATTCAGGATCCGCTTCGGATCAACTCTCACGTGCGGCGTTAGAAACCGCGGAATACGACATGGTGCAGCGGACCAACTATCCAGAGGGTCTGGACTGGTTCATCAGCATGGCCACGCAGCACCACATTCCGTGGTCTGAGATCAATTACCTGCTCCTCGTACTGTTCGCATTGATCACGATCGGCCTGCCGGTCCTTTGGTGGCGCCGTGCGACTGCCGCGAACGCACCTGCCCGAGAATCAACTACAGAACACCAGGAGGTCACGGGTGTCTGATCCGATCGCCCAGACAACTGACAACGCTGACCTGTCACAGGTACTGGCAGAGCTGCAGACCGTCGTGGTGGGGCAGGACCATCTCTGCCGTTCACTCGTCGTGTCGATGCTCGCCGGTGGGCATGTGCTGGTGGAGGGTGTCCCTGGTGTTGCCAAAACCCTTGCTGTATCGACGTTCGCTAAGGTCATCGGCGGTTCTTTCAACCGAATTCAGTTCACTCCGGATCTAGTCCCGTCTGACGTCGTGGGTACTCGAATCTTCCGTCAAGACACCGGTGCGTTCAGTGTCGAGTACGGACCTGTAATGGCAAACGTCCTCCTCGCTGACGAGATCAATCGTGCACCTGCGAAGGTCCAATCTGCTCTCCTGGAGGTGATGGCCGAGAGGCAGGTGTCCATTGGTGGCAGGACGACTGCTGTCCCGGACCCGTTCTTAGTCCTCGCGACGCAGAACCCGATCGAAAACCAGGGCGTCTACCCCCTCCCAGAGGCTCAGCGGGACCGTTTCCTCTTCAAAGTCGTTGTTGACTACCCGACTCCGGCAGAGGAACGCGAGATTGTCTACCGCATGGGTGGTGTCCCGCCGGTGCCTCGCCGGGTACTGACTCCTGAGATCGTCCGGGGCCTGCAGCGCAAGGTCCGGGAGGTCTTCGTCCACCATTCGCTCATCGATTACGTCGTGGCGGTGATTGAGCTGACCCGCAATCCGATGCGCGCAGGTCTCGAGGACGTCAGCCGGTACCTGTCGTATGGAGCTTCTCCGCGTGCCACCCTTGGTGCCATCGCCGCAGCTCGAGCAACCGCACTGCTATCAGGTCGAGATTACGTCACCCCCGATGATGTCGTCGCGGTCCTTCCAGATGTCCTCAGGCACCGCTTGGTCCTCAGCTATGAAGCACTGGCTGATGACGTCAGCGCTGATGCTCTCGTGGACTCGGTGCTGTCCGCCGTTCGTTTGCCGCAGCCGGGAGCCTAAGTGGCCCAGTCCACTGATCGAGATCTCGACCGACTGCTGCGCCACTTGGAGCTGACTGTCACACGTCGGCTCGACGGACTGGTCCGTGGCAGTTACCCGTCGCCACAGCGAGGCCCAGGAACGGCCCCGGACACGACGCGGCTCTATGAGCCCGGCGATGACGTCCGGTACATGGATTGGGCCGTCACTGCCCGAACTGGTGAGCCGCATGTGCGCGACCCGGAGGCCGAGCGCGAACTCGAGTGCTGGATCGTCATCGACACGCCGGCCAGACTGTCCACCGGCTCCGGCACGGTGACCAAGAAGCATTTGCTTGTCGACGTCTCCGCCGCCACCGCACTTCTCAACAACGGCGACGGCGACCGGACAGCATTGTTGGCCGGCGGAGAGGTCGTACCGCCGGGACGCGGCCGAAATTCGGCACTTCGTCTAACGTCGGTTGCCGCCAATCATGCAGGTGGCGGCGGGCTGGCCGCAGATCTTCGGTCGATACCGGCACGGGCACCGAGGGCCGGAATGGTCGTGGTGGTGTCGGACTTCCTAGGCCCGGTTGACTGGGCCGACGACCTGCGCGCGCTGTCCGCACGCACAGATATTGTCGCCGTGCGCCTGATCGACCCCGCGGACGTTGAGCTTCCCGGCGAAGGCCCCGTAGTGCTCTCGGACGCAGACAGCGGCGAGACACTGCAGGTGACCGTTGAACCTGAACTGAGGCGTCGTTATGCCGAGGCCGCAGCCGAGCACACCGCCGAGGTGGACCGGGCGCTGCGTCGAGCCGGCGCACGGCAGGTGGATCTGCGCACGGACCGAGACTGGGTCGTAGACTTCGCGAGGCAACTGTCACCGACCAGGGGAGGCCGTCGCTAATGTTCGCCCAACCTCTCTGGCTCCTCGTGCTCGCCGGAGTCATCGCGATGGCGGTGGCCTACGTCCTCATTCACCGACGGCGCTCTCGTCGAGCCGTGGCCTTCGGCAACATGACCGTTCTTGCGAAGGTCTCGGGAACCGGTCGACCGTGGGTCCGCCATGTTCCCGTCGTTGCAATGCTCGTGGCCTTGGCATTGGCTGCGGTTGCTCTCGCAGGTCCCGTAATGGACACGAGGGTCGCGAAGAACCGCGCGACAATCATCCTCGTCGTCGATGTCTCGCTCTCGATGGGTGCAACAGATGTCGAGCCTGACCGCTTGACTGCCGCAAAACAGGCCGGTCGCGAGTTCATCGAATCGATCCCCGAAGATCTCAACCTCGGGCTCGTCACTTTCGCCGGTTCCACCAGAACTCCGGTGGCACCGACGACGGACCATCAGCGGGCCATCCGGGCCCTGGATGGCGCTAGCCTTGCTAGCGCCACAGCAACCGGAGACGCCATCATGTCGGCCCTAGATTCAGTCGACGAGGTCGAAGATGCCTTCGACGGCGCCGAGGGCCCGCCTCCCGCAGAGATCGTGATGCTGTCAGACGGCAAGCAGACTATCCCCGCGAACCTTGACGACCCCCGAGGCGCATATACAGCCGCCGACGAAGCGGCCTCCCGTGGCGTGCCAGTGAACACGATCTCGTTCGGCACCCCCAGCGGCATCGTCTCTGTCGGCGGCGACATCATCGCGGTGCCCAACGACGATGAATCATTGGCAGAAATTGCTCGCCGTTCGGAAGGTTCCTTCCACTCCGCTCAGAGCCTCGAAGAGCTCCGCGACGCTTACGGGGTCCTATCTGACGACATCGGCTACGAAATCCGGTCGGAGGAGAACCCCCGTCCGTGGCTTATCGCCGCATTCGTCGCGCTTCTCGTGGCCGTCTGCGGCACGTTGATCGAGGCACGACGCGTTCCGTGAGAGCGGCGTCACAGGTAGATATTCGGGAGTCCAAACCGCTTTTCAGTGCCCGTCACCTTGAGGGCTAGAGTGGGTTCTATGAGTGACTCGCCCTACGACGCAATCCTCGTACTGTCCTTCGGTGGACCCGAAAAGACCGAGGATGTGCGTCCTTTCCTGGAGAATGTGACGCGCGGTCGGGGTATCCCACCGGAACGTTTGGACGAGGTCGGGGAGCACTATTACAACTTCGGCGGCAAGTCTCCGCTGAACGACCTGAACCGCGAGATCATCGCGAACCTCGAGGCCATCCTCGCTTCCGAGGGCATTGACCTTCCGGTCTACTTCGGCAATCGAAACTGGCACCCCATGGTGGAGGACACCGTCGAACAGATGTCCAGAGACGGCATCCGCAATGCTCTGGTCTTCGCAACGAGCGCCTGGGCAGGGTACTCCGGTTGCCGCCAGTATCACGAGGACATTGCCCGCGCCCGCGAGCATCTCCGTGAAAAGGACCTGCCCCAGATCCGACTCGAGCGCCTGCGTGGATTCCACGATCACCCGCTATTCATCAACGAGTTCGCTACCGCAGTGAAGGACTCCTTCGAGAAACTTCCGGATGATCGTCGCGACAACGCCCGCCTCGTATTCACTGCGCACTCCATTCCGGTGTCTGCTGATCGTTCGGCGGGTCCGGCTGATGGCGACGGAAACCTTTACTCCCGCCAGGTCGCCGAGTCCGCGGCCCTGATCGCCCAGAAGGTTGGCGTCTCCGAGTATGACGTCGTATGGCAGTCTCGATCCGGCCCTCCTCACATTCCGTGGCTTGAGCCGGATATCGTCGACCATGCCGAGGACCTCGAAGGCCAAAGCTATCGCGCAGCTGTGGTCTGTCCGGTGGGATTCATCTCTGACCACATCGAAGTTGTCTGGGACCTCGACACCGAGCTCATGGACGAGATGAGCGATAAGGATTTCGCCATCCAGCGCTCGGCCACGCCCGGCCCCTCACAGGCCTTTGCCTCGATGATCACCGAGCTCATCCGCGAGCGTCGCGATGGCGCAGACTTGCGACGCCTCGGCTCCGAGCCCCTCCAGGGCTCCGCAGTCAACGGATCCCTGTGCGCCGAACAGTGCTGCGTGCCGGCTAAAAGGCCTCAACCCGCTTAACGACGTCTCCTTCCACACCCCCGACCCCCGAACTCTCGCACAGTTTTTCGGAGGCCGGGGATTTTCCTATTGCGTGACCTGCACAAACACACTAGCCTCGAACACGCAAGCGAGTTGATCGGGAAAACACGGGGATCAACTCACTCACTCCACAACTGAACCAGCTCTGTCACATCTAGCTCTGTCACATCAGCCCAGGGGGACCTGATGCACACCACAGCCAACCCGCCACCATTCGACCTCACCGACCCGGGGTGCCCATTCGCAGCGGCCATCGCACCACAGGCAGCACGCTTCGCCCACGAAAACCCCACTGACGAACTCTCCACCGCCTCGCTCATCTGCAACCGTGCGTTCCTCACCGTCGCTGCAGGCTGC